>NZ_JBTLRF010000002.1:0-504362 GCF_054482575.1 Roseivivax sp. CAU 1753
GATCGCCCGGTCGGCCCCCATGGCAAGACCGGTGCGCAGCGTTTCCTGCGCCTGCTTGACGCCGATCGAGACGACGATGACCTCGTCCGCCTTGCCGGCTTCCTTGAGGCGAATGGCCTCCTCAACCGCGATCTCGTCGAACGGGTTCATGGACATCTTGACATTGGCCAGATCGACACCGCTGCCATCCGCCTTGACGCGGACTTTCACGTTGTAGTCGATCACCCGTTTGACAGGCACGAGTACCTTCATGGCAGCAGTCTCCTATTCTCGATCGGGCAAGGGTCTCAGAACGATTTCTTGATCATGGCGCTAAGCTCTCCGACCACACCGCGGCGGAAGGCGAGGACGCAGACCACGAAGATCACCCCGAGAACCACCGGCACCCACGCGCCAAGCGGCCCGGATGCGAGGTAGTTCTGCAGCGTGATGATGATACTGGCGCCGACCGAGGGGCCGACAATCGTGCCGAGCCCGCCAAGCAGCGTCATCAGGACGACCTCGCCGGACATGTGCCAGTGCGAATCCGTCAGCGAGGCAAGCTGGAAGACCACGGTCTTGGTGCCACCCGCCAGCCCGGCAAAGGTCGCCGACAGCACGAAGGCCAGAAGCTTGTAGCGATCGACGTCATAGCCAAGCGACGTGGCACGGTCTTCATTGTCGCGGATGGCGCTGAGAACCTGACCGAAGGGCGAATTGACGGTCCGCGAGATGATGAAGAACCCCGCCAGGAAGATCGCCAGCACGAAGTAGTACATCGCCAGATCGTTTTGCAGGTCGATGAAGCCCAGCGCATGGCCACGCGGCACACCTTGCAGCCCGTTCTCGCCGCCGGTGAAGTCCGCGCTGACGAAGATGAAATAGACCATCTGCGCCATCGCGAGCGTGATCATCGCGAAGTAGATCCCCTGCCGCCGGATCGCCAGAGTCCCGATCAGGAACCCCAGGATCCCGGCACACAGGGCCCCGAACAGGATGCCCAGTTCGGTCGGAAGACCCCAGACCTTCAAGGCATGCCCGGTAAGGTATCCGGCACCGCCGAAGAACGCGGCGTGACCGAAGCTGAGCAAGCCGCCGAAGCCGAGGATCAGGTTGAACGCGCTGGCAAACAGGGCAAAGCAGAGCAGCTTCATCAGGAACACGGGATAGACTGCGAACGGCAGGACCAGAAGCAGCGCGACCGCGACCATATATCCGATTTTGGAGTTCATGTTTTCAGCTCCTCACGCTGTCTTGCCGAATAGACCGGCGGGTCGAAGGACCAGGACGATCGCCATGACGACAAAGATGACGGTGGCGGATGCTTCGGGCCAGAACACGCGGGTCAAACCCTCGATCACGCCCATGGCGAGACCGGTCACCACAGCGCCCATGATCGAGCCCATGCCGCCGATGACCACAACTGCGAACACCACGATGATCAGGTTCGACCCCATCAGCGGGCTGACCTGGGTAATCGGTGCAACCAGCACACCGGCAAAGGCCGCCAGTGCGACACCGTAGCCATAGGCCAGCGTCGTCAGCAGCGGCACGTTGACGCCGAAGGCCTGCAGCAGCTTCGGGTTCTCGGTGCCAGCCCGCAAATAGGCGCCGATCTTGGTACGCTCGAACAGGAACCAGGTGGCGATGCAGATCGCCAGCGAGGCGACGACGACCCAGGCGCGATACCACGGCAGGAACATGAACCCGAGGTTCACACCGCCGGAAAGTTGTGCGGGCACCGGATAGGGCAGGCCCGAGGCCCCGAACAGCTTCACGAACACGCCCTCGATCACCAGCGCCAGACCAAAGGTCAGCAGCAGGCCGTACAGGTGGTCCACGCCGGTCAGTCGACGCAACAAGGTAAACTCGATCAGGACACCGAGGGCACCAACCACCAAAGGCGCGACGATCAGGGCCCCCCAATAGCCGATACCCAGATACTGCGTCACCGCGACAGTCGTGAAGGCACCCAGCATGTAGAACGCGCCATGCGCGAAATTCACAATATTCAGCAAGCCGAAGATGACCGCGAGGCCGAGCGAAAGAACGGCATAGAACGCCCCGTTGATCAGGCCAAGCATGAGTTGGCCGAAAAGGACTTGGGGCGGGATACCCAGGAGATCTGTCAGCATGTCAACATTGTCCTAAAGTGATTGTGCGGACGGAACCCGCCAGACGCGCGACGCGCGACGCGTACTGGCGGGCCGTCGGGACTTACTTGGTCGGGCAATTGCTTTCGGACAGCGGCCCGTAAGCTTCCTCACCGGGAATGGTGCGCACGATCTTGAGGTAGTCCCAGGGCTTCGTGGACTCGGCCGGCGTCTTCACTTCGGCAAGGTACATGTCGTGCACCATGCGTCCGTCGGTCCGCAAAACGCCGTTCTGGGCGAACATGTCGTTGATCGGGGTTTCGCGCATCTTTGCCAGGACCGTGTCGGTATCGTCCGAACCGGTGGCCTCGATGGCTTTCAGGTAATGCCGAACCGCCGAATAGGTGCCCGCCTGGACGCCCGTCGGCATCTTGCCGGTCTTCTCGTAGAACTTTTCGGACCAGGCGCGGGTCTCGTCGTTGAGATCCCAGTAGAAGCTGACGGTCATCTGCAGACCCTGCGCCGTGTTCAGGCCCAGCGCGTGCACGTCGGTCAGAAAGACCAGCAGACCGGCAACCTTCTGGCCCGCGGCGATCAGGCCAAATTCGTTGGCGGCCTTGATCGCGTTGATCGTGTCGGCACCGGCATTGGCCAGACCGATGATCTTGGCGCCGGAAGCCTGCGCCTGAAGCACGAAGGACGAGAAATCAGACGCCGGGAACGGGTGCTTTGCCGCGCCCAGAACCTTGCCGCCCTCGGCCTCGACGACCTTTGTCACGTCTGCCTGCAGCGCTTCGCCAAAGGCGTAGTCTGCGGTCAGGAAGTACCAGGTGTCGCCTCCCTCCTTGACCACGGCAGAGCCGGTGCCGACAGCAAGGGCACGGGTGTTATAGGTCCAGTGCAGACCGGTCGGGATGCAGGCGTCGCTGGTCAGCGGCGACGATGCCGCACCGGAAACCAGCGCGATCTTGTTCTGCTGCTTGGCCACTTCAAAGACACCAAGGGCGACCGAGGTTGTCACCAGTTCGGCAAATGCGTCGACCTGCTGGGTGTCCCCCCATTCGCGCGCCTTGTTGGCCGCGATGTCCGCCTTGTTCTGGTGGTCGGCAGAGACGACCTCGATCGGCGCGCCGGCGACCGTGCCACCGAATTCGTCGATGGCCATTTGCGTGGCTACCACGGCGCCTTCGCCGGACAGGTCCGAATAAGTGCCGGACATGTCGGTCAGGATGCCGATCTTGACCACACCGTCGCTGATTTCCGCAGCGGCAGCCGAGGCCACCATCGCCAGGGCCGAAGCGCCGATGGCAAGTTTCTTGAGAGTATTCATTGATCCTCCTCCGGGAGTTGTTGGTTAAACGCTCAGGTACTCATCAAAGACGTGCTTCTTGGATTCGAGCTCATCCTTCTGAATGACTGCGGCCACGTGCCCGTGATCCATGATGAAATGGCGGTCTGCCAGGGGTGCCGCGAAACGGAAGTTCTGTTCCACCAGCACAACGGTGTAACCGCGCGTCTTCAGTTCGATCAGAACCTCGGCCAGCTTGTCGACGATCACCGGCGCGAGGCCTTCGGTGATCTCATCGAGCAGCAGGACATTGGCACCGGTGCGCAGGATCCGCGCCATGGCCAGCATCTGCTGCTCGCCGCCCGAAAGCCGCATGCCGGGGCTTTTCCGCCGCTCGGCGAGGTTTGGGAACATCTCGTAGAGTTCCTCGACCGACATGCCGCCCGACGCCACCGTCGGCGGCAACATCAGGTTTTCCTCGACGTTTAGGCTGGCAAAGATGCCCCGCTCTTCGGGGCAATAGCCGACGCCCATATGCGCGATGACATGCGGAGCCGTCTTGATGATCTCTTGACCCTTGAGCACGATCGACCCGGTGCGACGCCCGATCAGACCCACGATCGAGCGCAGCGTCGTGGTCCGGCCAGAGCCGTTGCGACCCAGCAGCGTCACCAGTTCGCCGCGATAGACCGTCATGTCGATGCCGTGCAGGGCATGGCCTTCGCCGTAGAAGGCGTGCAGATCCTGGATACGCAGTTCCTCGGTATGGTCTGCCAGGTGCTGCCCGCCCAGCTCGTGGTTTGCGATGGTCGCGCTCATGCGGCTTTCCCCATGTATGCTTCCTTGACGCGCGGGTCGGACGAGACGGTATCGTAGTCGCCCTCGGTCAGAACCGCGCCGCGCTGCAGGACGGTGACGGTGTCGCACAGGGTCGCGACGACCCCGAGGTTGTGCTCGACCATCAGGATTGTGCGATTGGCCGACACTTTCCGGATCAGTTGCGTGATCAGGTCCACGTCTTCGCGGCCCATGCCCTGGGTCGGTTCGTCCAGCAGCATCATCTCCGGCTCCATCGCCAGCGTGGTCGCGATCTCCAGCGCCCGTTTGCGCCCGTATGGCATGTCACCCACAACCGCGTCGGCGAACCGGCTCAGCCCCACCATGTCGAGCAATTCGTCCGCCCGGTCGTTGAGCTTGTTCAGGCTGCTGAGCGGTCTCCAGAAGTGGAACGACGTGCCCAGCTTGCGCTGCAAGGCCACGCGCACGTTCTCGCGGGCGGTCATCTGCGGGAACACCGCCGAAATCTGGAACGACCGAACCACACCCTTGCGCGAGATTTCCGCCGATTTCGCCTTGGTGATATCGCGCCCGTTGAAGGTGATCTTGCCCCGGGTCGGGATCAGGAATTTGGTCAACAGGTTGAAGACCGTGGTCTTGCCTGCCCCGTTGGGACCGATCAGGGCGTGGATTTCGTGCCGCCGCACCTTGAGGTCGACGTTGTCGACCGCAGTGAACCCCTTGAATTCCTTCGTCAGGCCCTGCGTTTCAAGAATGATGTCTGCAGATTCGCTCATGAATTCTTTCCTAGAGATCGGGGGAAGACGGATGTGGCCGCCTTCCCCCATGGGTTCAGGGATTCTTTATGTCGTTCCGGCCAGATCCCGCGCGCGGTCCCTGAGAACGAATTTCTGCACCTTGCCGGTGGACGTCTTCGGCAACTCGCCGAAGACCACGGTCTTCGGAGCCTTGAAATTCGCCATTCTCTCGCGGCAGTAGGCGATCAGGTCGGCCTGCGAGACATCCCTGCCGGGCTTCAACTCGACAAAGGCGCAGGGCGTCTCGCCCCATTTCTCGTCAGGCTTCGCAACGACGGCGGCTTCCAGCACCGAAGGATGCGTATAGAGCACGTCCTCGACCTCGACAGAGCTGATGTTCTCGCCGCCGGAAATGATGATGTCCTTGGACCGGTCCTTCAGCTCGATATAGCCGTCCGGATGCATCACCCCGAGGTCGCCCGAGGCGAACCAACCGCCCTTGAAGGATTTCTCCGTGGTGGACGGATTCTTGAGATACCCTTTCATGACGTTGTTGCCGCGCATGAAGATCTCGCCGATCGTCGTGCCGTCATGCGGCCTGGGTTCAAGCGTATCGGGATCGGCCACCATCAGGCCGGACAGGGCAACGTTCTTGACCCCCTGACGCGCCTTGAGTTTCGACTTCCGTTCGCTGTCCAGATCGTCCCATTCCGACTTCCATGCACAGACCACCGAGGGCCCGTAGGTCTCGGTCAATCCGTAGACGTGGGTCACGTCGATCCCCATGGATTCCATGTTCGCGATCACCGCGGCGGGCGGTGACGCCCCGGCGGTCATGACCTTCACCTCGTGGCTGAAGTCCTTGAGCTCGTCCGGTGCGTTGGCAAGCATGTTCAGCACGATGGGCGCACCGCAGAAATGGGTGACCTTTTCGTCTCTGATCAACTGATAGATCGGCTCTGCCCGGACCGTGCGCAGGCAAACGCAGACACCGGCATTGGCCGCGATGGTCCAGGGGAAGCACCAGCCGTTGCAATGGAACATCGGCAGCGTCCAGAGGTAGCGCGAATGGTGCGCCATCCCCCAGGTGACGATGTTCGACAGGGCATTCAGCGTTGCACCCCGGTGATGATAGACGACGCCCTTGGGATCGCCCGTCGTGCCGGATGTGTAGTTCAGGCTGATCGCATCCCATTCGTCGTCGGGCAGCTTGTAGTCGAAGTCGGGATCGCCCTCTTCCAGCAACTCCGCATAGGTCATCTGGCCGATCTTCCGACCGCCGTCGAAAGACGCGTCCTCGATGTCGACCACAAGCAGATCCGTGCGACCTGTCATCTTGATGGCCGTGTCGACGATATCGCTGAATTCAGGGTCGACCAGCACCGCCCTGGACTCGGCGTGGGTTAGGATGAAGGCAATCGCTTCCGCATCCAGCCGCGTGTTGATCGCGTTCAGGACAGCGCCCGCGATTGGAATGCCGAAGTGGGCTTCGAACATCTCGGGGATGTTGGCCGCGATGACCGAAACGGTGTGCCCTTTTGCAATCCCGCGTTTGCTGAGAGCACTTCCCAGGCGGACCATGCGTTCATACGTTTCGCCCCAGTTCCGGCGGATATCCCCATGCACAACTGCCAGCAGGTCAGGGTACACCTGCGCCGCCCTTTCCGCGAAGCTCAGCGGCGACAATGCCACGTAATTGGCGGCGTTAGGCTCTAACCCACTATCGTAAATGGATGTTTCGTTTGACATGTGTCCTCCACTTATCAGCACCGATACGCATCGGCCTCCTCGCTGATCCTAGACAGAACACATGCTGATGTTGCGCAAATATGCGGGAAATGTATTCAATTGTGACGCCCCGGTGAAACACCTATGGTGAATCAGCGCATTGACGCATCCTCGGCCGCATCGCCCAAGCACACGGAGCCAGGGAATGTCGGTCGAAGCGGCCAATAGTGAAGCGACACGGCTCATTCTCGAAGGTCTGGGACACCTCGATCAGGGTCTGACGATCTTTGATCGTGAGCTGAAGCTCGTGGCCTGGAACGACCAGTTTCTGGACATTTACGACTATCCGCGGTCGCTTGCCTTTCTTGGTGCCGACTTCGCCTCGTTCATCCGGTACAATGCCATCCGGGGTGAATATGGCGCGGGCGATGTGGAGGACCAGGTGGCCGAGCGGGTCCTGCAGGCCCGCAATGTCACCAAGCATCGGTTCGAAAGGGAACGCCCGAACGGCATGGTCATCGAGGTCGCGGGCAACCCGCTGCCGACCGGTGGCTTCGTGACGACCTATACCGACGTCACCGATTCCAAATGCATGCAGAAACGGCTTCAGGACCTGGTGCACACGCGCACCCGCGAGTTGACCCTGACCGAACAGCGGCTGAAACTGGTCGCGGACGAGGTTCCCGCCGGGATTGTCCACCTCGACAAGGACATGACGATTCTCTACGCGAACAAGCGGTTTGCCAGTGCCTATCTCAGGACACCGGACGAAATACTGGGACTGAACATCCACCAGGTTCTGACCGCCAGGACACTCGATGAAACCGCCCATTTCTTCGAACAGTCCCGACGCGGCGCGCGGGTGGACTTCGACATGCGGATCGAACTGCCCGGCAACCGGACCAAGGACATTCGCACCCTGCTGCGCCCGGATACGCCATCGAAGGGCGATGTGATCGGGTTCTATTTCGTGTCGTTCGACGTGACGCGACACAAGGCGACGATGTCGGCCTTGATGCGATCGCAGAAGATGGACGCGCTTGGTCGAATGGCCAGCGGCATATCGCATGATTTCAACAATCTGCTGACGATCATTCTGGGCAATCTCGTGCCCCTGTCCGAAAGACTGCCGAGCGCCACGCTTATCGACGAATACCTGGCACCCGCGATCTCGGCCGCCCGCCGGGGGTCGTCCCTGACCCAGCGCCTGCTGACGCTGGCGCGGCGCGAGCAATTCGATCCTCAGCCGACAGACATCAATCAGGCGGTGGCGGAAATCTCCACCTTGCTCAAATCGTCCTTGCCCAAGACCCTTTCGATCAACCACATCCACAACGAACCCGTGCCAGAAGCCTCGGTCGATCGGGCGCAGCTGGAGATGGCGCTTTTGAATTTCGCCATGAATTCAAGGGATGCGACCGATGGGACCGGCAATATCACGATCACGGTGTCGAACTACAATCTGCCCATACAGGAAGCCGAATTGCTTCATCTGGCTGCCGGGGAATACGTGAAGATCGCATTCGCCGACGATGGCTGCGGCATGACGACAGAACAGGCGGATCAGATATTCGAACCGTTCTTCACCTCCAAGGCCGCGGGCACAGGGTCCGGGCTCGGCTTGTCGATGGTGTACGGGTTCATCCAGCAATCCAACGGATCCATTCGGGTGGACAGCACCCCCGACACCGGCACGACCTTCTCGGTTCTGCTGCCCAGCGTCCGGTTGATCAGGTCCGAATACGAAACCGACCGCCTGTTCGCGGACACCAGCGCGCAGCCAGCGTCACCCCGGCCCGAACCATACCTGCCAATGATCCTGCTGGTCGAGGACGATCACGATGTGCGGCGGATCATCCGGCGCAAGCTTGCCGGAATTGGATACCCCCTCGTCGAAGCGGAAAGCGCCGAAGAGGCGCTGCGGCTGCTGGGCCGTATCGATGAGATCGGGATCCTGCTTTCGGATATCGGCATGGCCGGAGGCATGGATGGCAATACGCTTGCCGCCTGCGTCAGGGCGGACTTTCCCAAGATCGGAATAGTCCTGATGAGTGGTCAGACCAACCACAGCGGCTCTGACGACCAGAGCATTCCGTTCCTCAGAAAACCGTTCGACGTGTCGGACTTGTCCCATGCGCTGCGGCTTGTAAGTCCGGACGCCCCTGAGATAGACGAGGCAACGACATGATGCATGTGGTTTACCTTCTCGAGGACGATGTCGACATCTCGAAACTGATCGTGCGGGCGCTGTCCCAACACGGTTTCAGCGTGCGATCCTTCACGCGCCGGTCCGACTTCGAACGTGAGATCCACCGTCAATTGCCCGACCTCTGCCTGATCGACCTGAGCCTTCCGGACGGCGACGGGCTGTCGTTGATCAAAAGTTCGATCCTTCCCGAAACCATGCCGAAAGTCATCGTGACGGGGCGTGGCAGCCTGACCGACCGGATCGTGGGTCTGGAAATCGGCGCGGATGACTACATCGTCAAACCCTTCGAACCCAGAGAGCTGGTTGCCCGCGTCCGGGCGGTACTGCGCCGAAGCGGGGCAATTCGGCACGCCGAGGCTGACAACAAGATCGCCCGGTTTGGCGAGTGGACCGCCAACTTCAGTGCCTGTACGCTGGCCAATGCCACCGGAAAGAGTGTCGATCTCAGCTCGTCCGAGGCCAGCCTGCTTTTGGCGTTCGTCAGCTCCGCCGGTCGTGTCCTGACGCGTGGCCAATTGCTCGATTCGACATCGGGGCGGTTGTCCGAACCGTTCGATCGAAGCATGGACGCGCGGATCAGTCGGCTGCGCAAGAAGCTTGGCGACGATTCCAAGTCCCCGGACATCATTCGAACCGTCTATGGCGTCGGCTACGTATTTGCGATGCCGGTCGAGTGGGCATAGCACGGGCGTCGCGGCTATTATATTCAGGAACCCCCAATTTGCGATGACAGGCGGCGTCTTGACCGGACAGGGACAGCGCCGTGATCGGATTTTCCCGAACCCGGTCATCGCCAACCGACGTGAATCGCCACGGGCGAAAGATAACGAGAGAGAGAATTGATGCCAGCCAAACGCCTGCGTGTCGCTGTGACGCGCCGCCTGCCCGAGCCTGTTGAAAGCCGGATGAAAGAGTTCTTTGACGTAACCTTGCGCGACACGGACGCGCCGATGACCCGACAGGAATTGATCGAGGCGGTCAAGAATTTCGACGTTCTGGTGCCCACCCTGACGGACCGCATTGATTCCGGGCTGATCGGGCAAGCCGGGGACGATCTGCGGTTGATCGCCAATTACGGCGCCGGGGTTGATCACATCGACGTACACACCGCCCGCCAGAACGGTATTCTCGTCTCGAACACGCGCGGAGTGCTGGACGAAGACACAGCCGAGATCACCATGGCGCTGATCCTGGCTGTGACGCGACGCATGACCGAAGGTCTGGCGCTGATGAAATCGGGTGACTGGCCGGGCTGGTCGCCGACGGCCCTGCTGGGGGGCCGAATTACCGGGCGGCGGCTGGGGATCATCGGAATGGGCCATATCGGACAGGCGGTTGCGCGCCGCGCCCGGGCCTTTGGCATGCAGATCCATTACCATAACCGGACGCGGCTGCGCCCGGTGACCGAAGACGCCGTGCAGGCGACCTATTGGGAAAACCTCGATGACATGGTTTCGCGCATGGATGTGATCAGCGTGAACTGCCCGTCGACACCCGACACGTTCCACCTGATGAACGCCAAGCGGCTGCAGATGATGAAACCGGACGCGGTGATCGTGAACACCTCGCGCGGTGAGGTGATCGACGAAAATGCGCTGACACGGATGTTGCGCAAGAACCAGATCGCCGGTGCCGGACTCGATGTGTTCGAGCGCGGAACCGAGGTGGGCGACGCGCTCAAATCGCTCAGCAATGTCGTCCTGTTGCCGCACATGGGGTCTGCCACCGTCGAGGGACGCATCGAGATGGGTCAGAAGGTCATCCTCAACATCAAGACCTTCCAGGACGGGCACCGCCCCCCCGATCAGGTCATCCCGGGCATGCTTTGACGGTATGATGCCACTCTGACCGACGCAGGCGGACGTAATTCGTCCGCCCGAACCGGCCCCGGATGTTCGCAGAGAGCCACATGGTGGCTTGTAGGTCGGCCCCGCCTGGCCGTAGGTGGCGCAATGTCCAGTTTCATTTTCCTGCGCCAGAACGCGCCCTGGCTTGCCGCCGGGGCCATGCTGACGTTCCTGTCGAGCTTCGGGCAGACCTTTTTCATCTCGATCTTCGCGGGCGACATCCGTGATGCGTTTTCGCTTGGGCACGGCGAATGGGGCGCGATCTATGCGCTGGGCACGACCGCGTCGGCGATCGCGATGATCTGGGCGGGTGCGCTGACCGACCGTTTCCGCAGCCGCGCGCTGGGCGCCGGGGTTCTGGTCGCGCTGGCCGCAGCCTGCCTGTTGATGGCGGTCAACACCATGGCGGCGCTGTTGCCGATTTCGATCTTCCTTCTGCGCTTTGCGGGCCAGGGCATGACCAGCCATATCGCGCTGGCCTCCATGGCGCGCTGGTTCGTGGCAACCCGGGGCCGCGCGCTGAGCATCGCAAGCCTTGGTGTGACGTTTGGCAATGCGCTCTTGCCCTTGGCATTTGTCTTTCTCATGGGGTTTTCCGGCTGGCGCAGCCTGTGGATCCTGGCGGCGGTCATCGCCTTGGCCGGTATCCCGTTTTTGACCCTGTTACTGCGCAAAGAGCGCTCTCCGCAGGCGATCGTCGCGGAAAGCGCTGCCGCGCCGGGTATGGACGGACGGCACTGGGCGCGCCTCGAAGCGTTGCGGCATCCACTGTTCTGGATGATGGTTCCAACGCTTCTTGGACCGCCTGCATGGGGCACGGTCTTCTTCTTCCAGCAGGTCCATTTTGTCGAGGTGAAGGGCTGGGAGTTGATCGCGCTTGTCGCGTGGCTACCGCTTTTCACACTGGTGGCCGTCGGGTCGATGCTGGTATCCGGCTGGGCCATCGACCGCTTTGGCGTGGCACGTGTCTTTCCGTTGGCGCTGATGCCCGCGGCGGGTGCCTTCGTGGTCTTCGCATTGGCCGCGACGCCCGGACAGGCCGCCATCGGAATGGCGCTTCTGGCGTTGACCCAAGGCGGTCAGTCCACCCTGCCCTCGGCCTTCTGGGCCGAGTTCTACGGCACCCGCTACATCGGCGCGATCAAGGCCATGGGGGCGGCGGTCATGGTGTTCGGAACGGCGCTTGGCCCAGGGATTACCGGCCTTCTGATTGACGCGGGACTGGGCATCGAGACGCAATATCTGGCGATCGCGGTCTATTTCGCCGTTGCGACTGCGCTGATGACCATGGGCCTCGCGCGGTTTCGAGGCACGCTGACAGTGTCAGCGGAAGCGGCGTAGGTAGACGTAATACGCACCCTTGCCGCCATGGCGCACATGCGCTTCGGTAACCTGAAGCACCGACGCGGCCAGAGGTGGCATCTTCAGCCATTGCGGTACCTGCGATTTCAACACGCCGCGCCGACGCGGGGCGGAGTCGTACGGGTCTTCGCGTTGGCCCTTTCCGGTGATCACCAGAACCAGCCGACACCCCCGGGCCTGCGCCGACATTATGAAACCCGTCAGCGCGGGATGGGCGCGATCAAGGGTCATGCCGTGCAGATCGATGCGGGCCTCGGGCACAAGCTTGCCGCGCTTCATGCGGGTGAAGGCCTTGGCATCCATCTGCACCCGGTCGCGCGCCAGTCGCGCCGAGGTCGTCTCGGGTGGGGACCATGTCTCGGATTGGGACCCTGACGCCTGCCCGAGGCTGAAACGCTGCATCGGCTCGGGCGTGCGCGAAGCGGCAGGCTGGGTTTTTGCACCGAGCCCATGATGCGGCGTTTCCGGTTTGACCAGACGCCCCTGCGTCGCAAGCTTGCGGGTCTTGTCAGCCACCCTGCCCCATAGCTCTAGCTCGTCGGGACGCAGCTTGCGGCGGCTCATAAAGTCGGGTCGGGCAGAAGCGCAAAGGCCCGCTGTATCGGCAACAGAACGTACATGCGCCCGGGATCGCGCAGGGTTCCGGCCCATTTGCCGGCCTTGGCACCCGTGCCCGCAAAGATGTCGGCACGTTGGGCACCCTTGATCGCCGATCCGGTATCCTGTGCGATCATCAGGCGGCGCAGCCTGTCCCGCCCGTTTTTCTCAACCCAGACCGGCGCGCCAAGCGGCGTGTATTTCGGATCGACAGCAATCGAGCGCATCGGCGTGATCGACCGGTTCATCGCCCCGAGCGGGCCCTTCTCAGCCGGTACTTCGCTGACTTCGCGGAAAAACACATAAGACGGGTTGTGAAACAGCAGCTCTTCACCCTCGACCGGGTTCTGGCGCACCCATTTCTTGATGACATCCGCCGAAACGCGGTGTGCGGGCAAGGTTCCGCGACGGATGAGTTCGACACCGATCGAGCGGTATTCCTGCCCGTTCGAGCCCCCGTAGCCGACGCGGATGACGCCGCCATCCGGCAACCTGATCCGGCCAGAGCCCTGGATTTGCAGAAAAAACAACTCAACCGGGTCATCGACCCAGGCTATCTCAAGCCCACGGTTCGACATGACATCCGACTGTAGAAGATCGCGGCGCGGCAACCACTGAGACGCGTCTCGCGCCTCAGGCGGCATCTTGTAGACCGGCCAGCGATACCGACCGCCGGGGCGGGTCGCGCCATCCAGCTCCGGTTCGAAATAGCCGGTGAACAGGGCGTCCGGGTCCCCATGGGTGATACGGACCGGACGAAAGAACAGCTCGAAAAAGGCCTTGGGGTCCGGATCGTCCCGCGCGGCCCGGCACAATGCGCGCCAATCGGGATCGTCAAGATCGCCGCAGGTTTCCAGAAACGCCTTCAGGGCCGCGCCATGGTCGTCCTCTTCCCAGCCTTCGAGCACGTCGAAATCGAGGATCTCGTAGACGGGGTCGTCATCCTGAGCGGTGGAGGATTCGGGTGCCATCAACATCACCGCCAGGAATATCGCCAGGAGGCGCGGAAACATTATTCGCTCGTTGCGACAAGCTGCCAGTTCGGATCATCGCTGCCCATGCGGCGTGCATAGGTCCAGACATCGCGCTGGCGCTTGATTTTCGACGCGCTGCCTTCGATAAGCGTGCCTTCCTGATCGTAAACCGCGAAAGTCAGCTCGCCCATGTAGCGGACGGTTAGCTCCGCCAGCTTGGTTTCGGGATGGAACGTCGCCTCTTCGAGCGCGGTTTCGCGAACGCCGATAAACTCCGCCTCGACGGTCAGGCCCTGTTCTTCGCGCTGGGCCACACCGGCGGCGAAGCTTTCGTAGACATCGTCGGACAGGAACGGTTTGAGGCTTTCGATCTCGCCCTTCTCGTACCCCATCAGGATCATCTCGTAGGCGCCGCGCGCACCGCCCAGAAACTCGCCGACCGAAAACCCCGGTTCGATCTTTTTCATCTCGGCCAGCGCCTTGGCACTGTCGGACCCTTCGTCGACGTGATCGACAATATCGGGATCCGGTCCGCCCTCGATCACCGCGAAGTCGCGGCGATCCGGCGCGGCGGATGGCCTTAGTTGTTCGGGCGGCTTTTCAAAACCGTCCCGGCTGCCAAGCACGTTTTTCAGCCGCAGAATCAAAAAAACGGCAATGCCCGCAAGGACAAGAAGCTGAAGAATGGGCGAATTCATGGGACCTCTCGGCTGTGCCTGTAGAACCTTACAAGTTCACTTCTTATGTAGGGATGGGGCGGACCCAAGTCCACCAATGCGGGGTAACCCGGGAAAGGAATGTGTCATGTGGCTACTTTTGGCGTTCATCGGCGTGCCGCTGATCGAGATTGCGTTGTTCATACAGGTGGGGGGCTGGATCGGTCTCTGGCCAACCTTGGCGATCGTCGTGCTGACGGCCATGCTGGGCACTTACCTGGTCAGATCGCAAGGATCGCTGGCCCTGTCAGAGCTGCGTGCCTCGTTCAACGACCTGCGCGATCCGACCGAACCGCTGGCGCATGGCGCCATGATTCTGTTCGCTGGCGCGCTTTTGCTGACGCCCGGGTTTTTTACCGACGCTCTCGGGTTTGCGCTGCTGACACCGCCGATACGGCGCGCGGCACTGGCCTATGCGCGCAAGCATGTGACGGTCGCGCGGTTCGAGATGGGTCGCGATCCGCGGACCCACGGGCGCCCCGGACCGACGCCGCGACCGCCGCAACGGCGATCTGACGCGGATGTGATCGATGGCGAGTATATCGAGGTCGATCCCGACAAGCGACAGACCCATCCCGGCAGTTCCGGCTGGACCAAGCATTGAGGTGGCCCGCCGCAGTTGCTAAGCGAATTGGGAAGAATTTGATCCATCCGTGAAAGGACAGCGCCAATGAGCGATGCTTCGAATAATGCCGGTGCCGGAAACGGTGCCACACAGACCCCGGTCCAGCCGAAAATGAACGTGCTGGCCCAGTTTATCCGCGACATGTCGTTCGAGAACGTGCTGGCCCAGAAAGGTGCCAAGGGCGAAACCCAGCCCGACATCCAGGTGCAGGTCAACCTCGATGCGCGCAAGCGCCAGACCGAGGGGCAGTTCGAGGTGGCGATGAAGCTGCAGATCACCAACAAGTCACAGGAGTCCGGCGATACGCTGTTCCTGCTCGAGTTGGATTATGCAGGCATCTTCCAGGTCGAGAACATCCCCGACGACCAGTTGCACCCGTTTCTGCTGATCGAATGCCCGCGCATGCTGTTCCCGTTCGCGCGCCGGATTGTTGCAGACGTAACCCGCGATGGCGGCTTCCCGCCGCTCAACCTCGAGACGATCGACTTCATCGCGCTTTATCGCGCCGAGTTGCAGCGTCGTCAGCAGGCGCAGGCCGAAGCGACCCCGCAGGGCCAGGCCTGACTCAGAACTTGCGCCAGAGCGCATCTTCTCCAAGCGTTGCGACGAAGGCGGCATGTGCCGCCTTTTCGCTATCCGTGATCCGCGCGGGCAGGGGGTCCGGTCGGCGCGTCGGTCGCCAATCGGTATCGATCGCCGCCGATGTCGCTGCGGACTGACCGGCGCTCAGCGCAAAATCGGGCTGCTTGCCGCCAATCAGTTCAAGATAGACTTCGGCCAAAATTTCGCTGTCGAGCAGCGCCCCGTGCAAGGTTCGAGACGAATTGTCGATGCCGAACCTGCGGCAAAGCGCGTCCAGCGAAGCGGGCGAGCCTGGAAACCTGCGGCGGGCGATGTCCAGGGTGTCGACCGCCTGATCCCATGGCAGCGCCGGACGCTTGACCCAGCCCAGCTCCGCGTTGAGAAACTTCATGTCGAAGGCGGCGTTGTGGATGATCATTTTCGCATCGCCGACGAAGGCCAGGAAATCATCCGCGATCTTTGCAAAAACCGGCTTGTCGCGCAGAAAGTCGTCGCCAAGGCCATGAACCTCGAATGCCTCCTTGGGCATTCCGCGTTCCGGGTTGATGTATTGGTGATAGGTCCGCCCGGTCGCGATGTGGTTCCAGAGCTCGACCGCCCCGATCTCGACAATGCGGTCGCCGCTTTGTGGATCGAAGCCGGTGGTTTCGGTATCAAGAACGATTTCGCGCATGGTTAGAGCCGCTTTCTGATCTCTAAAAGGACAGTTTGCACATCCTCGCGGGCGGTCTCAAGGTCATGCGTGCGAATGGCGAAGTCGGCGCGATCGAGTTTGTCCTGAACAGGCATCTGTTTGGCAAGAATAGTGTCGAATGCTGCCTCGGTCATGGTCCCGCGCTCCAGGACGCGCCGTTTCTGTTCGTCGTGGGAGACATAGACACACGCGGTTGCATCCATTTCGGACTGCGCGCCAGTCTCGAAGAGCAGTGGAATATCGAAAACCGCGATCTCGGCAGTGGTTGTTTTGGAAAAATCGTCTCTGTCACTGCGGACGAGGGGATGAACGATCGCTTCGATCTTCTTCAGTGCGTGAGGGTCCTCAGCGATAATCCGACGCAGATCGGGGCGGGACACCGCACCATGTTCGATGGCATCCGGAAAGAGCGCCGCGATGGGCGCGACCGCTGCACCACCTTTGTCATACAGACGATGCACGGCGGCGTCGGCATCCCAGACCGCGGCCCCGGCGTCAGCGAACATCTGCGCCGTGGTGGACTTTCCCATGCCGATCGAGCCGGTCAGGCCGAGCTTGAAGGTCATCGCAGCACCGCGGCACGGGTGGCGGCATCGACCTCGGGGCGGGTCCCGAACCAACGCTCAAAACCGGGCACGGCCTGGTGAAGCAACATGCCAAGACCGTCCACCACAACGCAGCCTTGTTCGGCTGCTTGGCGCAGGAGCCTTGTTTCAAGTGGCGTATAGACAAGATCGGTCACCAATGTGCCAGCGCGCAGCCCGTCAAGCGGTACCCGGAATTCCGGTTTGCCGACCATGCCAAGCGACGTGGTATTTGCCACGGTGGTCGCGGCCTCGAGCACGTTTCCAGCCTGCACCCAATCGACGACGGACACCCGCGTTCCCAGATCGCGCGCCAGCAGATCTGCCCGATGCCGGGTGCGGTTGGTCAGGATGATCTCTGGCACACCGATTTCCAGCAGGGTTGCCAGGACCGCGCGGGCAGCCCCACCTGCGCCGAAGACAACCGCGGGACCCGCTTCGGGATCCCAGTCCGGAGCACCTTGACGCAGGTTCTCCAGAAATCCGTATCCATCGGTATTGTCGGCATGGATCTTCCCATCCTTGCGGAAAATCAACGTGTTCGCCGCACCGATAAGCGTGGCGCGGTCGGTGACCAGATCGGCGATTTCAAGCACCTTCTCCTTGTAGGGGATGGTGACATTCAGGCCGACAAAGCCCAGATCCGGCAACAGACGCAGGCTTTCCTCGAGCCGATGCTCGGGGACTTCCATGGGAATATAGTGTCCGGCTATGCCGTATTTCTTCAACCAGTAGCCATGCAGGCGCGGCGAACGAGAATGCGCAATGGGCGCGCCGATCACGCCGGCGAGGGGGATACGGGCAGGGGTCATGCAGGCAAATCTCCTCTGATCGTCAGGAAATTCAAGAGATCCAACAGTGGCAGTCCAAGGATCGCGAAGTGATCGCCATGCACCTGGGAAAACAGGCGCACGCCCTCTTCCTCGATCTTGTATGCGCCGACGGACTGGCGGGCGCTGTCCCAATTGCGGTCCAGGTAGTCATCGAGATATGTGTCGGTGAAGGCCCGCATGGTCATCCGCGCCTGTCCCACATGACGCCAAATGGGCGCGGCGTCCTGATAGAGTACCGCGGCAGATAACAGCATGTGAGTCTGCCCGCGAAGACGCTGCAGTTGCAATCGGGCGTCTTCCATGGTGTCAGGTTTGGCAAGAATGTCGCGCCCGAGGGACAGGACCTGATCACAACCCAGCACCAGCGCGTCGGGATGTTTTTCCGCGATCTTGCGGGCCTTCATTTCTGCGAGTGTGTCAGCGACGTCGCGGGGCCGGGCATCTTCGGCGGACAGGCTGTGGCGAATGGCCTCTTCATCGATCCGCGCCGGAACGATTCGGAATTCGAGCCCTGCCTGGGTCAGCATCTGGGCGCGTATGGATGACGCCGAGGCGAGAATGAGGTTTTTTACCATGTGGAAAACCCGACGGAAAACTTCGGTACACCTGTAGTGATGCTTCTGTTGAAAATCGCCGCTGGTTGCAAGGTGGGGATCAATGCCACGGTTCTTCCCCGCCGCGGAACGAGTTGTTGAAGGTGGGGATGGGACAACTGGCGTGACGCGTGACCCTGTCGAAAGAAGCCTTTGTCCAAAAAGATATTCGCGGAACCTCTGACGTCCGAGTTTTCAGTCAAATATATGATCTAAAACAGTAATTTTCTGGATATCTGGATGCTATCATCGCTGATGCACAGATTTGTCCCCAAGTTGAGGTGCTGTGGACAGGTCTTGGACACCGCGATAATCCACAGGATCCGCGATCGCCTAAAGCTTACATCAATCTTATATTTACTTATCATTTAATTAAGAATGACAGGTCAACCGGAGGGCCCGACAGCGTGCCCCTTGAGTGTTTGACTTTGACGCCAAGAGGTCTTAGCCAGATCGCAATCCCGTCCGGGAGCACGACTTTCCCATTGATAGACATGAGAGACATGCCCGCGTTGCGTGGCATTGAGGGCGATCCATGAACCTTGAAAAGCTGAACCTTGCCGACCTGAAGGCGCAATCTCCGAAGGATCTTCTGGCGCTTGCGGAAGAGCTGGAGATCGAGAACGCCTCGACCATGCGGAAAGGCGAGATGATGTTCCAGATCCTGCGCGAGCGCGCGGATGAAGGATGGGACATCTATGGCGATGGGGTGCTGGAAGTGCTTCAGGACGGGTTTGGGTTCCTGCGGTCGCCGGAGGCCAATTATTTGCCGGGTCCGGATGACATCTATGTCTCGCCGGACATGATCCGGAAGTTTTCGTTGCGCACGGGCGATACGATCGATGGGCAGATCAAGGCACCCGAGGACTCGGAGCGGTATTTTGCCTTGATGGACGTCACGGAGATCAATTTCGAAGAGCCCGAGAAGACCCGGCACAAGATTGCGTTCGACAACCTGACACCGCTTTATCCGGATGAACGGCTGAAGATGGAAATCGAGGATCCGACGATCAAGGATCGGTCTGCCCGGATCATCGATCTTGTCGCGCCGATCGGAAAGGGCCAGCGAGGTCTGATCGTGGCACCGCCGCGCACGGGCAAGACGGTTCTTTTGCAGAACATCGCGGCCTCGATCGAGCAGAACCATCCGGAGTGTTATCTGATCGTGTTGCTGATTGATGAGCGACCCGAAGAAGTGACGGACATGCAGCGATCCGTGAAGGGTGAGGTGATCTCCTCGACCTTCGACGAACCTGCGACGCGGCACGTGGCTGTCAGCGAGATGGTGATCGAAAAGGCCAAACGCCTGGTCGAGCACAAACGAGATGTCGTTATTCTGCTCGATTCGATCACCAGACTTGGTAGGGCATTCAACACCGTGGTGCCGTCTTCGGGCAAGGTGCTGACCGGCGGGGTCGATGCGAATGCGCTTCAGCGTCCCAAGCGGTTTTTCGGTGCGGCACGGAACATCGAAGAGGGCGGTTCGCTGACAATCATCTCGACCGCGCTTATCGATACGGGTAGCCGGATGGACGAGGTGATCTTCGAAGAGTTCAAGGGTACGGGCAATTCCGAGATCGTGCTGGATCGCAAGGTTGCGGACAAGCGGGTGTTCCCGGCAATGGATATCCTCAAGTCGGGCACGCGTAAGGAAGAGTTGCTGGTGGACAAGGGAGATCTTCAGAAGACCTTCGTTCTGCGCCGGATCCTGAACCCGATGGGTACCACCGATGCTGTCGAATTCCTGATATCGAAGCTGAAACAGACGAAGTCGAACGCCGAGTTTTTCGATTCGATGAACACCTGAGCGGCGTGTCAGGAGATCGGCAATGGACACGATTTTCGCCCTCGCGACTGCGGAGGGAAAAGCTGGCGTTGCGATAGTTCGAATATCCGGCCCGTCGGCGTTTGTCGCGGGCGAAGTCCTTGCGGGGTCGTTGCCGGAACCCCGGCATTCCGCAGTTCGTCGTTTGACCGGGCGGGATGGCGGGTATCTTGATGAGGGCCTGGTGCTGTGCTTTTCACGCGGGCAGAGCTTTACCGGCGAAGACATTGTCGAACTTCATCTGCACGGCTCGATTGCAATTGTGCGAGCGGTGCTTGATGAACTAGGTCACATGCCGGGTTTGCGACTGGCCCATCCTGGTGAGTTTACACGACGAGCGCTTGAAAATGGACGCTTGGACCTGGCGCAGGTCGAGGCATTGTCGGACCTCATTGATGCGGAAACCGAAGGGCAACGCCAGCAGGCGCTGCGCGTTTTCTCGGGCGCGCTGGGGCAGAAAGTCGCGCGTTGGCGGCAATCGCTGATCCGGGCCGCGTCGCTTCTTGAGGCGGTGATCGACTTCGCGGATGAAGAGGTTCCGGAAGATGTGTCTGCGGAAGTGATCGAGTTGCTACGCGAGGTCCGCGCCGATATCTCGCACGAGTTGCAGGGATTTTCCTTTGCCGAGCGTGTTCGCCTTGGATTCGAGGTTGCGATTGTCGGAGCTCCCAATGTCGGGAAATCAACCCTTCTGAACGCACTGGCCGGGCGAGATGCGGCGATCACGTCGGAAATTGCCGGCACAACACGCGACGTCATCGAGGTTCGCATGGATCTCGCGGGTTTGCCGGTGACCTTGATTGATACTGCCGGGTTGCGAGAAACCGAGGATTCGATTGAGGCGCTGGGTGTCAAGCGGGCAGTTGAGCGTGCGGAAGCGGCTGACCTGCGTGTATTTCTTCGGTACCAGGACGAAAAGCTTGATCTTCAACCGAGCGAAGGCGATCTGATATACTGGACCAAGGGCGATATTTCCATGCGCGACGGGTCGATCTCGGCGAAGAGCGGTGCTGGTCTGAGTCGTGTAATAGCCGAGGTCACCGAGCAGCTGAAAGCACGTGCCGGTAGAGCAGGATTAGCCACCCGTGAGCGGCACCGGATTGCGATGAAGGAAGCGGTTGTTCAGCTTGGAGTTGCGATCGACGTGTGTTTGGCGGGTAGTGAAACCTATGATCTTGCGGCGGAGGAGGTCAGGACAGCCATTCGGCGTCTGGAGTCCCTCGTCGGTCATATCGGTGTTGAGTCGGTGTTGGATGAAGTCTTTTCGAACTTTTGCCTGGGAAAGTGAGGAGTGTTTCACGTGAAACATCTTGACGCAGACGTCGTTGTGATCGGCGGTGGCCACGCGGGCACGGAAGCTGCTCATGCTGCCGCTCGCATGGGTGTGGAAACCGTGCTTGTCACCATGCGAGAGACGGACATCGGAACGCTTTCTTGTAACCCGGCTATCGGAGGACTTGGAAAAGGACACCTGGTACGGGAAATCGATGCCATGGACGGAGTCCAGGGCCGGGTTGCAGATCTGGCCGGTATCCAGTTCCGACTGTTGAACAAAAGCAAGGGCCCGGCTGTCCAGGGTCCGCGTGCTCAGGTCGACCGCCAGATATACCGGCGTGAGATGCTTTCCGTAACAACTAAGCAGTCCAAGCTTCATATTTTGGAAGGCGAGGTTATCGATCTGCTGATGGAAAACGGCCATGTCACTGGTGTGCATTTGGCGGCCGGTCAAAAGCTGCGGGCCAAGTGTGTGATACTCACGTCTGGAACGTTCCTTCGTGGCAAGATCCATATCGGCGACGTCTCTTACGAGGGAGGTCGCATGGGGGATCGTCCGAGTAACGATCTGGCCAAACGTATCGACGCATTGGCTTTGCCTTTGGGTCGGTTGAAGACCGGAACGCCTCCGCGGCTGGATGGAACGACGATCGATTACGCCGGATTGGCGGAGCAACCAGGTGACGACGCGCCGACGATGTTTTCGTTCTTGTCAGACGCACCGGTTGCAACTCAGGTTAGCTGCCATATCACACACACAAGTTCGCAAACGCACGCCATTATCCGAAAAAACCTCGACCGATCGGCAATGTATGGTGGTCACGTCGATGGCATCGGTCCTCGCTACTGCCCATCCATCGAGGACAAGGTCGTACGATTTGCCGACAAGTCATCGCATCAGATTTTCCTGGAGCCAGAGGGCATTGATACCGACGTTATCTATCCAAACGGTATCTCCACGTCGCTTCCAGAGGACGTACAGCTGCAATACGTCCACTCGATACCGGGGTTGGAAAATGCGGAGATCCTGCAGCCGGGCTATGCAATTGAATATGATTATGTCGATCCGCGTTCCTTGGATCTGACGTTGGCGGTGAGAGACGCACCAGGTCTTTACTTGGCGGGGCAGATAAACGGGACGACTGGTTATGAGGAAGCCGCAGCGCAAGGTCTTGTCGCAGGTTTGAATGCGGCACGCTCTGTTCTTGGCCGGGATCCGGTTCGCTTTAGCCGCTCAAATTCTTACATCGGTGTGATGATTGACGATCTCACGACCCGAGGCGTGACCGAACCTTACCGTATGTTTACGTCACGTGCGGAGTTCCGGCTGTCTTTGAGGGCGGACAATGCCGACCAGAGGTTGACGGACATTGGGATAGAGATCGGATGTGTTGCAGAGCGTCGACAAACCATTTTTGAACAGAAGAAGGCTGATCTCAAAGAAGGCGCGCGACAGTTGAGAGCGACTAGATTCACTTCGCAACAGATACAGGCGCTGGGCCAAAAATCCGGTCGGGACGGCCAGAAAAAGTCCGCATATGAATTGTTGGCGATTCCGCATGTGTCGTTCGAGAGCCTCACGACGCTGGAGCCTGAACTGTCAACGATATCGACCGCTATCGCGCGACAATTGGGAAAAGAAGCTCTGTACGCACATTATATTTCGCGCCAACAGCAGGATGTTGAAGCGCTGATCAAGGACGAAGGGGCGGTCATACCGTCAAATTTTGATTATTCCTCTCTACAAGGATTGTCGAATGAACTCAGGGCAAAATTGTCCGAAGCTTGCCCCGATAACCTGGGCCAGGCTTCCCGCGTTGAAGGGATGACCCCAGCGGCCTTGTCTTTGATCCTTGCCAAGCTGCGGCAGGATAAGCGTCGACGTTCGGCATGATCGATCTTGGTGAAGAGTGGGATGTTTCACGTGAAACACTGGTCGACTTAAGTCGCTTTGTGGCACTGGTCGAACTTTGGTCTGCGAAGATTAACCTGATTTCGCGGCAGTCTTTAGCGGACATAGCGAACCGCCACATCGCGGACTCACTTCAACTCAAACAATTTACGCCCGCAGGAAAATCGCAATGGCTGGACCTTGGATCTGGTGGCGGCTTTCCGGGTATCGTGGCGGCAATCTTCGCAAAACGTCATAATCCAGACCTGACGTTTACCCTTGTTGAAAGCGACGGTCGAAAGGCCGTCTTTCTCAGAACCGCCATCCGCGAGTTCGGATTGAATGCCAAAGTTTTGACGCAACGGATTGAAAAGTTGGGCCCTCAGAAAGTTGACATCGTGAGTGCCCGCGCCTTGGCTGACCTTACTCAGCTATTGGCCTATGCGAAACCGCACATGGCACCAACGTCGCGGGCATTGTTCCTGAAGGGCGCGACATGGAAAAAAGAACTCGAAGCCGCACGGAGAGAATGGTCTTTCGAATACGAGGTGGTTAAGAGTACCACAGATCCCAACGCCGTTATTCTCAGCATCGGAAACATTGCGAATGTCTGATCCGAGCCGTCCTGCGGGACCCAAAATCATCGCTGTCGCAAACCAGAAGGGCGGCGTCGGAAAAACGACCACAACGATAAATTTAGGTGCTGCACTTGCTGAACAAGGGCTGAACGTTCTGATCGTCGATCTTGATCCGCAAGGCAATGCATCCACCGGTCTCGGTATTGAGCCAACGGATCGCGAATACACGACCTATGAACTTTTATTGGACGATGTCGCCCTGGAAGAGGTGATAAAACCCACCGCGATTGACAATCTTTCGCTAATCCCAGCGACGGTCGATCTCAGTTCGGCAGATATCGAATTGATTGCCAATGAAAAGCGCAGCTTTCTTCTGCATGACGCACTTCGTCAAACAGCCATCGACGCGTATGCTTACGACTTGATTCTCATCGATTGTCCGCCGTCCCTCAACCTCCTGACCGTCAACGCCATGGTTGCCGCGCACTCTGTCTTGGTGCCGCTCCAAAGCGAATTTTTTGCGCTTGAAGGATTGTCGCAATTGATGATGACGATCCGGGAGGTCCGGCAGACGGCCAACCCGGATTTGCGCATCGAAGGCGTTGTCCTGACCATGTACGATGCCAGAAACAATCTTTCACAGCAGGTCGAAGATGACGCGCGCTCAAACCTGGGCGAACTGGTTTACCGAACGGTGATCCCGAGAAACGTTCGGGTCAGCGAAGCTCCGTCTTACGCCATGCCGGTTTTATCCTACGACACTGCATCCAAGGGGGCCGCGGCTTATCGCGCCCTCGCTCAGGAAATTCTTTCGACAAACACCAGAACAGCGGCTTGATAGGAGGGGCAGACCGATGGCGGAGAAACGTGAAAGACGGGGATTGGGCCGGGGACTGTCAGCTCTTATGGCGGACGTAGAGCCTCAGGTCGCCACGGACCCTTCGACAGGAAATTCGCGCAGCCCCGACCGGATGATCCCGATAGACAGGATCGTGCCAAATCCGGACCAGCCGCGGCGATCCTTCACAGAAGACCAGCTGGCGGAACTTGCCGATTCAATTAGAGCCAAGGGTGTTATTCAACCGATTATCGTTCGGGAAAAGCCTGAAAGCGACGGGCGTTTCGAGATTGTCGCAGGAGAGCGCCGGTGGCGCGCGGCGCAGATGGCCCAGCTTCACGAGATGCCCGTGCTCGTCCGAACCTTCACGGACACGGAAGTTCTGGAAGTTGCGATCATCGAGAATATCCAACGCGCTGATTTGAACGCCATCGAGGAAGCCGCCGGTTACCGCCAGTTGATGTTCAAGTTCGGACATACGCAGGAAAAACTGGCCGAAGCTTTGGGGAAAAGTCGCTCGCATATCGCCAACCTGATGCGCCTGTTGAACCTCCCGGATGACGTCCAGTCGTATGTCACCGAGGGAAAGCTCAGCGCAGGTCACGCGCGTGCTCTGATCACTGCGACAGATCCGTCCGAACTTGCCAAAAGGGTGTTATCACGAAACCTTTCGGTACGAGACACCGAAAAATTGGCGAAATCCGAAGCGACGCGTACTGAAAGGCGTACAGTCCGAAAAGATGGTATGGGGATCGAGAAGGATGCCGATACGCGTGCACTTGAAAGCGACCTCTCTGCGGCGTTGGGCATGAAGGTGACCATCAATCACAAACCCGGCGCGGAAGCAGGTCAGTTGACTGTCTCATACGATACTCTTGAACAGCTGGATGCGCTGTGCGGGATGCTCAGCGCTTCGGGCTGAATTAGTCAGCTAAAAGCTCTGAAATAATCGAATTCAGCAGTAACCGTCCCGCATCTGTGACACCAATCCGCCCATCTCTTTCCCAAAGCAATCTGTTTTCGATAAGGTCCCGTCTGTGTTCGACCGATGCGGCGGCAGGATTCATCCGATGAAGCCGCGCAAGATCGATGCCTTCCGATATACGCAACCCAAGCATCAGATATTCCGTCGCCTGTTCCTGCGCCGGGATCTCAACGGAAAAGCGGGTACCATCACCCTTCTCTGCCGCATCCAGCCATGCGCCGGGGTTCCGCCAAGCTTCTGTGCCGGATTTCTTGTCTGACACTGTCAGCCGCCCATGGGCCCCGGGCCCGATGCCCGCATAGTCGCCATACCGCCAGTATACCAGGTTATGTCGGGACTCAGCACCGCTTTTGGCATGGTTAGAGACTTCATATGCTGGCAGACCGGCGTCCGTGCAGAGATCTTGCGTGAGCAGGAACAAGTCAGCCGCGCGGTCCTCGTCCGGCAATCCTTTCAGGGCGCCGCGGGTCTGACGCTCCCAGAAAGCGGTCCCGCGTTCGATCGTCAACTGATAAAGCGACAGATGATCCGCCGCCATGGTCAGGGCCTGAGATAGCTCTTTGCGCCAGTCGTCGAGCGTCTGGTCTTGTCGGGCATAGATCAGATCAAAGCTGATACGGTCAAATACATCACGCGCGACCTCGAAGGCCGCTTTTGCCTCGGAAACGGAATGCAAGCGTCCAAGCCGCTTGAGGTCCGCATCATTTAGGGCCTGCAGGCCCATGGAAATGCGATTTACGCCACCATCCTTGAACCCGCGAAATCGTTCCGCTTCTACCGACCTTGGATTGGCCTCAAGAGTGATCTCGATGTCATTGGCAGGCGTCCAGACCGATGTCGCAGCCGCCACGATGTCGGCAACCAGGTCAGGAGGCATAAGGCTGGGGGTCCCACCGCCAAAGAAGATCGACGACAGGATGCGAGGGCCGGTTTCTTCGGAAACACGGGCGATCTCACTCAGGAATGCACGTTTCCATCGCATATGGTCGACTTGACGGGTTATATGGGAATTGAAGTCGCAATAGGGGCACTTGGCTTCGCAGAACGGCCAATGCACATAGAGACCAAACCCGCCTGTCTGCCAGTTTTCAGCCAAAACAGCCTTTCAGGAACTTGTTCATCGCGTCGGCACGATGACTGATTTCGTTCTTCTTCCAGCGGTCCATTTCACCAAACGTCACATCATACCCGTCAGGTTGGAAGATCGGATCGTAGCCATGCCCTTGGTCGCCACGCATGGGCCATACGATCTGGCCGGGCATGACGCCTTCAAATACTTCATCGTGCCCGTCAGGCCATGCAAGAACCAGGGTACAGCAAAAGCGAGCGGTCCAGGGTTTCGGTGCGCCTGTCTCCAGCAGCCGGTCATGGGCCCGCGTCATCGCCATACGGAAATCGCGACCGGCGTCGGTCTCTGCCCAGTCTGCGGTGTAGACGCCCGGCGCGCCGGAAAGCGCATCGATCTCTATACCCGAATCGTCCGCGAGGGCAGGGAGCCCCGTTTCTGTAGCAGCGGCATGGGCCTTGATCCGTGCGTTTTCGACGAAACTTGTGCCGCTCTCTTCAGGCTCGGGCAGGCCCAGCTCTGCCGCACCGGTGCAGGCGACGCGATGCGGCTCTAACAACGCGGAAATCTCTTCCAGTTTCCCCTTGTTATGAGTCGCAACCAGCAGCTTGTCCGCCTCCAGACGCCGTGTCACGCGACCGCTCGCAGCTGGGCGTCGACCAGCGACGACACGCCCGCTTCCGCCAGGTCCATCAACTGTCCCATCTGATCGCGCGAAAACACCGAGCCTTCCGCTGACATCTGGATTTCAATCAGCTGTCCGTCACCCCGAAGGATGAAGTTTCCATCGACCCCTGCTTCGCTGTCCTCGGGATAGTCCAGATCAAGCACCGGCTGCCCGGCATAGATACCGCAGCTCACCGCAGCCACAGGCGAGATTAGCGGATCGGAAATGATGTCACCGATCTTCATAAGTTGGTTCACCGCAAGCTTGAGAGCGACCCATCCCCCGGTGATTGACGCACAACGCGTTCCACCATCGGCCTGAATGACGTCGCAATCGACGGTGATCTGCCGCTCGCCCATGGCCACACGGTCAACGCCGGCGCGCAGGGATCGCCCGATCAGGCGCTGAATTTCGACCGTGCGCCCGCCCTGCTTGCCACTGGTTGCTTCGCGACGCATGCGCGACGAGGTCGACCGCGGCAGCATTCCGTACTCGGCAGTTACCCAGCCCAGTCCCGAACCCTTGATGAAGGGCGGCACGCGATCCTCGATGCTGGCGGTGCACAACACATGGGTGTCACCGATCTTGATCAGACACGAACCTTCCGCGTGCTTTGTTACGTCGGTCTCGATTGAAACTGCGCGCATTTCGCTTAAATCACGTCCGGATGGTCGCATTGTGGTACTCCTTGGTTTGGCCATGGCATACAGAGGCCAACCCGGTACGAGCAACCCCGATTGACCCGGGCGCACACGCCTTTTTTAGTGATCCCGATAGGGGTATCTTCGAACATGCAGGACGGCACCAAACTTTTCGATCAGCTGAACGACCGGTCGCGCGAGGTTTTCCGCAGGGTGGTCGAGGGTTATCTTGAAAGCGGCGAGCCGATGGGGTCCCGCACCCTCACCCGAACCTTGTCGGAAAAGGTATCGGCGGCCACGGTCCGCAACGTGATGCAGGATCTCGAATTTCTGGGACTGCTCGATTCCCCCCATGTCAGCGCCGGTCGCGTTCCTACCGAGATCGGATTGCGCCTGTTCGTCGACGGACTTCTCGAGGTGCGCGATCTCGATTCAGAGGACCGAACGAAGATCGACGCCACTCTGGGAAGCAATACTGACGATGTGGGCAATCTTCTCGACCGGATCGGTTCCGCGCTTTCAGGCGTGACCCATGGTGCGTCGCTTGTTCTGACCCCCAAGCACGAGGCACCAATCCGTCATATCGAATTCGTCTCTCTGGCACAGAACCGCGCCCTGGTGGTTCTGGTGTTTGGCGATGGACATGTGGAAAACCGTGTCTTCACGCCGCCGCCGGGTCTCACCCCATCGTCCTTGCGGGAAGCAGCCAACTTTCTCAATGCGCTGGTCGAGGGCCGCACCCTGTCGGAACTGCGCCGCGATATGGGAAAGGATATCGAAGCCCGCCGCCGCGAAATTGATTCGCTCGCCCATGACCTGGTGCAGTCGGGCCTCGCCGTCTGGGCCGAAGAAGGCGACCGTGCCGAACGGCTGATCGTGCGGGGCCGCGCGAACCTGCTTGGCGACGATTCCCGTGCCGAGGACATCGAACGCATTCGGACGCTCTTCGATGACCTTGAACGCAAGCGCGATATCGCTGAATTCCTCGAACTGACCGAAGATGGCGAGGGCGTGCGCATTTTCATCGGTTCGGAAAACAAACTTTTCTCGCTTTCGGGTTCCTCTCTGGTGGTCTCTCCATATATGAACTCGGACCGAAAGATTATCGGCGCCGTGGGTGTCATCGGACCCACGCGTCTCAACTATGGTCGGATTGTTCCGATCGTGGATTACACCGCACAGCTGGTTGGAAAGTTACTGTCCGACCGGAAATAGAGGCAAGACATGGCTGATCCAAAGAACAACGATTTCCTCGACGATCTCGATGCGCTTGAAGCGGAGGCTGACGCGCAGGAAGAGGCGGACGAAGTGGCTGAACCCAGCGATGCCGACCGCATCGCCGAGCTTGAGGCCGAGCGCGACCAATACAAGGACCGCTTCATGCGGGCGCTTGCCGATGCCGAAAACGCCCGCAAGCGCGCCGATCGCGACCGTCGCGAGGCCGAGAATTATGGATCAACGCGGCTCGCACGCGATCTGCTGCCGGTTTACGACAACCTTCAACGGGCGCTGACGGCGGCAAATGACGAACAAAAGCAGATCTCGGTGGCATTGCTCGAAGGTGTTCAACTGACGCTGCGCGAGCTGCAATCGGTGTTCAAGAAACACGGAATCGAGGTCATCAAGCCCGAAGCAGGTGACCGGTTCGACCCCCAGGTCCACGAGGCGATGTTCGAGGCACCGGTACCCAATACCAAGGCGGGCGACATCATTCAGGTATCGACCGAGGGGTTCATGCTGCACGATCGGCTTTTGCGACCCGCCCAGGTGGGCGTCAGCTCGACACCCGGATGACCAGTTGCATCACGACAGCAGCCCGCGCAGTTCATACAGCGCCTCTAGCGCTTCGCGCGGGCTGAGGTCATCAGGCACGATCTCGCGAAGACGTTCCTCAACTTCCGATGACACCGCCTTGACGGGCGGGGCAGGGGCATGGGCTGCGGCAGAGAAAAGCGGCAAATCGTCGATGAACGCTTTTGGCGAGGTTATCTCACGCTCTCCCTTCTCCAATGTCTCGAGAACCGATTTCGCCCGGCGGATGACCGCCGCGGGCAACCCGGCAAGCTGCGCCACCTGAACGCCGTAGGACCGATCCGCAGCACCGGGACGCACCTCGTGCAGGAAGATGACCTCGCCGTTCCATTCCTTCACGGCAACGGTCGCGTTCGACACACCCTCCAGCTTCCCGGCGAGCGTCGTCATTTCGTGATAATGCGTGGCAAACAGGCCGCGTACACGATTGATCTCTGCCAGGTGCTCCAGCGTGGCCCAGGCGATCGACAGGCCGTCATAGGTGGCGGTGCCTCGCCCGATTTCGTCCAGAATCACCAACGCATGCGCATCGGCTTGATTGAGAATGGCAGCGGTTTCCACCATCTCGACCATGAAGGTGGACCGCCCGCGGGCGAGATCGTCCGATGCTCCAACGCGGCTGAAGATCTGGCTGACACAGCCGATATGCGCGGCGCGCGCCGGTACATAGGCCCCCATCTGTGCAAGGATCGCGATCAATGCGTTTTGCCGCAGATAGGTGGACTTGCCCGCCATGTTGGGGCCGGTCAGCAATTCCAGCGCCGGTCCTTCCCCTTCAGGCGACAGGTTGCAGTCATTGGCAATGAAAGGTGCGCCGCCCTGCGCCCGCAATGCCTGCTCGACCACCGGATGCCGTCCCTGTTCCACGTGGAACGTTCTGCTTCCGTCGACGATGGGCCGGCTCCAGTCCTTCGCCCGGGCAAGGTCGGCCATGGCCACAGCAACGTCGAGTTCCGCCAGTCCAAAGGCCAACGCCGAAAGCGCGGGCGCATGCGCCAGAATTTCTGCTTTCAGGCTGTCATAGAGACGCTTTTCAAGCTCAAGCGCCCGCCCGCCGGCATTCAGTATCTTGGTCTCCATCTCCGATAAGTCGACCGTCGTGAACCGTACCTGGTTAGCCGTGGTCTGTCGGTGAATGAAGGTTTCGGACAGGGGCGGGGCCATCATCCTGGCGGCATGCGTTGCGGTCGTCTCGATGAAGTAGCCCAGAACGTTGTTGTGCTTGATCTTCAGCGACCCGATGCCTGTCCGTTCGGAATACTCGGCCTGCAATCTGGCAATGACTCCGCGACCCGCATCGCGCAACCCACGAGCTTCATCAAGCGTGTCGCAGTATCCATCGGCGATAAAACCACCATCCCGCGCCAACAGCGGCGGCTCTGCCACCAATGCTCGGTCGAGATGGTCAAGGAGTTTCGCGTGACCCACAAGGGCCGCGCGCGCCTCGCTCAGAATGGTGGGCAAGCTCATGTCGTCCAGCGATCCGGCAATAGCTTCGGCCTGCGTCAGGGCATTGCGCATCGCCGCAAGATCTCTGGGGCCGCCGCGATCAAGCGAAAGCCGTGATAGGGCGCGATCCATGTCAGGCACGCGACGAAGCGATTCCCGCAAGGTCAGAGCCTGTTTCGGCGTCTCGATGGCCCAGGTCACGGCGTCTTGTCGGGCGTGAATGACATCGAGTTCGCGCGAAGGTGACGACAGCCGCCTCTCGAGCAGGCGGGCACCACCGGCGGTGACCGTGCGGTCGATCACCGACAGCAGCGATCCGGCCCGTGCCCCCCCGGCGCCGCGCGTCAATTCAAGGTTTACACGGGTCGCGGCGTCGATCTGAAGCAGTCGGGACACCTGGTCCTGGCGGGGCGGGCGCAGAAGCGGCAGCTTTCCCTTCTGGGTGATATCGAGGTAGTCGACAAGCGCCCCCATTGCCGACATCTCGACGCGGTTGAAATCTCCGAACGGTTCCAGCGAGGCAACGCCAAAAAGCGCCGACAGCCGGTTTTCCGCAGACCGCGAGTCGAAAGACGCGCGCGAAAGCACGCTCGGCTCGATCCCGAGGTCGCCCAGAACCTCGCGCATGGTCTCTTCGCTGGCCTCGGATAGCAACAGCTCCGCCGGGGCGAGGCGCGCAAGCTCCGATCCGATCCGCGCCGCGCCCAGCTTCATCACGTGGAACGCGCCGGTCGAAATATCCGCCCAGGCCAGTGCATATTCGTCTCTGATATGGCCCAAAGCGGCCAGAAAGTTGTGCCTGCGCGCTTCAAGCAGGCTTTCTTCGGTCAGCGTGCCGGGGGTCACAAGCCGCACCACTTCTCGCCGGACGACGGATTTGGAGCCGCGCTTTTTCGCCTCGGCCGGGCTTTCCATCTGCTCGCAGACCGCAACGCGAAAACCCTTTCGGATCAGCGTCAGAAGATACCCCTCGGCGGCATGCACCGGGACACCGCACATCGGGATGTCTTCGCCGTCATGCTTGCCGCGCTTGGTCAACGCGATATCGAGCGCCTCTGCCGCCGCCGCCGCATCATCGAAAAACAGTTCGTAGAAATCCCCCATCCGATAGAACAGAAGCGCTTCGGGATGCCCGGCCTTGATCTCGAGATATTGCGCCATCATCGGCGTCACGGCGTTCATGCGACCCCCATCGCTGTTGCTTCGCGCGACCCTACAAACGCCCGCAACGGGGTGAAAGCCGGAAATCGCGCCCGGACCGTTAGCGCTATATCAGTTGAGGGTGACGCACCGCTCGGCTAAGCCGGATCGGCATGTCTGGGAGGAACGCATGGTACGGCAGAAATACACCCGCGAAGAAGCATTGGCCTTCCACCTGGAGCCGACGCCCGGAAAGTGGGAAGTACAGGCCACCGTGCCGATGACCACGCAGCGCGACCTGTCGTTGGCCTATTCGCCGGGCGTCGCGGTGCCCTGCGAGGAAATCGCCGCCAATCCCGAACTTGCCTATGACTACACGAACAAGGGCAACCTCGTCGCTGTCATCTCGAACGGCACGGCGGTGCTCGGGCTGGGCAACCTCGGTGCGCTTGGATCGAAGCCGGTGATGGAGGGCAAATCGGTTCTGTTCAAGCGCTTCGCCGATGTGAACTCCATCGATATCGAGCTTGATACCGAAGATCCGGACGCGTTCTGCAAGGCCGTCAAGCTGATGGAACCGACCTTCGGCGGCATCAACCTCGAGGATATCAAGGCGCCCGAGTGTTTCATCATCGAGCAGCGTCTGAAGGAAGAAATGAACATCCCGGTCTTCCACGATGACCAGCACGGTACCGCCGTGATCTGCGCCGCTGGCCTGATCAACGCGCTGCACATTTCGGGCAAGAAGATCGAAGATGTGAAGATCGTGCTCAACGGCGCGGGCGCTGCGGGGATCGCCTGTATCGAGTTGCTGAAATCCATGGGGGCTAGGCACGACAATTGCATCGTATGCGACACCAAGGGCGTGATCTACCAGGGCAGGACCGATGGGCTGAACCAATGGAAATCCGCCCATGCAATCGCAACCGAGGCGCGCACGCTGGAAGAGGCGATGATCGGGGCCGACGTGTTCCTTGGCGTGTCGGCCAAAGGCGCGGTGACCCAGGACATGGTGGCCGCGATGGCCGAAAACCCGGTGATCTTCGCGATGGCCAATCCCGACCCCGAGATTACGCCCGAAGAGGCCCATGACGTGCGCCCGGATGCCATCGTGGCCACGGGGCGCTCGGATTATCCAAACCAGGTGAACAATGTTCTGGGCTTTCCCTACCTCTTTCGCGGTGCGCTCGATATCAATGCGCGGGCAATCAACGACGAGATGAAGATCGCCTGCGCCGAGGCGCTCGCCGAACTGGCCCGCGAAGATGTGCCGGACGAGGTCGCGGTGGCCTATGGAAAAACGCTTGCCTTCGGACGCGAATATATCATTCCGACGCCGTTCGATCCGCGTCTGATCTACCGTATTCCACCGGCTGTCGCGCGGGCAGGGATGAATTCCGGGGCTGCGAGGCGGCCCATCGTCGACATGGACGCCTACGAGGTTTCGCTCAAGACGCGGCTCGATCCGACCGCGTCGATCCTGCAAGGCATCAGCGCCCGGGCGCGTGCGGCGCAGGCCCGCATGATCTTTGCCGAAGGCGACGACCCACGGGTCCTGCGGGCCGCTGTCAGCTACCAGCGCTCGGGTTTTGGCAAGGCGATCGTGGTCGGGCGCGAACCGGACGTGCGCGCCAAGCTCGAGGCCGCGGGCATGGGCGATGCCATCCGCGAGATCGAGGTGGTGAATGCGGCGAACACCCGGCATCTCGAAACCTACAAGGATTTTCTTTACGCACGGAACCAGCGCAAGGGCATGGATCGGCAGGATGTGCATCGGCAGGCCGCGCGCGACCGGCACGTCTTTGCCGCCCTGATGCTGGCGCATGATCACGGTGACGGTCTGGTCACCGGTGCGACGCGGAAGTCCTCGCATGTGATGGAGCGGCTGAACCTCGTCTTCGATGCGGACGCCAAGCAGGGCGCTGCCGGGGTCACCGCGTTGATTCACAAGGGCCGGATCGTGTTGATCGGCGACACGCTTGTGCATGAATGGCCCGACGAACACGACCTTGCCGACATTGCCGAACGCGCTGCCGGTGTCGCGCGGCATCTGGGGCTCGAGCCGCGCGTCGCCTTCGTCTCTTTCTCGACCTTCGGCTATCCGAACTCGGAACGCGCCGAGAAGATGCGGCTTGCCCCCATGGTGCTGGACAAACGGGGCGTCGGTTTCGAATACGAAGGCGAGATGACCGTCGATGTGGCGTTGAACACCAGGGCTCAGAAAGCCTATCCGTTCCAGCGGCTGACCGGGCCTGCGAATATCCTTGTTGTTCCGGCGCGGCACTCAGCGTCGATCTCGACCAAGCTGATGCAGGAAATGGCCGGTGCGACGGTGGTCGGGCCGATCCTGGCAGGTGTCGATCATTCGATCCAGATCTGCTCATCGACGGCGACGGCCAACGATATTACCAACATGGCCGTTCTTGCCGCCTGCGAAGTCGGCTGAAACAGAGACGGTTCATACACCAAGAGGGGCGCAAATGACGATCTGGAACCTCGGCTCGATCAATGCGGACCACGTCTATCGCGTCCCGCACCTGCCCCAAGCCGGAGAGACGCTGGCCTCGACGGCGTATTCGCGCGGTCTTGGCGGCAAGGGCGCGAACATGTCGGTCGCCGCAGCCCGGGCCGGTGCGCGAGTGGCGCATCTGGGGGCTGTTGGCGATGACGGCGGCTGGATGATCGAACGGTTGATGGAATACGGTGTCGATACCCGCGCGGTTGACCGGATGAACGACGCGTCGGGGCACGCGATCATCGCGGTGGACGATGCGGGCGAGAACCAGATCATTCTCTATCCCGGCGCAAATCACGCGATTTCCGAGAAACGCCTGGCGGAACGGCTGGCGGTGGCGGCGGTCACCGACATCTTCGTGTTCCAGAACGAGACCAACGCGCAGCTGAAGGGTGCGACACTGGCGTCGGCGCAGGGCATGCGCGTTGCCTATGCGGCGGCTCCGTTCGAGGTTGCGGCTGTCATGGCGGTTCTGCCGCTTCTCGATCTGTTGGTTTTGAACGCGGTCGAGGCCCGGCAATTGCTGGATGCCACCGGGCTCGGCGCGGATGCATTGCCGGTGCGCGATGTGGTCGTCACCAGAGGCGCGCAAGGTGCTGTGTGGTACGAAACCGACACCGGCACCGCAACCGAAATACCGGCGATCAAATCCGAGGCGGTCGATACGACCGGGGCAGGAGACACGTTCACCGGTTTTCTGATTGCCGGACTCGATCGGGGCTTTTCGATGCGCCAGTCGCTTGACCTCGCCACCAAGGCCGGGGCGATCATGGTGACGCGGGTCGGCACCGCAGACGTGATCCCCGATCTCAGGGATATCGAGGAACGGTTCGGACCCGACGCCGCCTAGCCGCCGGCGAACGGCGCGTTGTCGCCCCAGATCTGCCGCACGCGCTGGTCGCGGCCACAGGCTTGCCGATAGCGCTTGTAGGCGATCGCCCGATCCACATAACCAAAGCGGGTCAGGGTTTTTTCGCTGCTCTTGTAGTAGTTCTGGTGATATCCCTCGGCCTTGTAGAAGCGCGCCGCGTCCAAAATCGGCACGCGCACCTTGCGCCCCAGTTCGGCCTCGGCGCGGGCCTTGGCCGCCTCGGCATCGGCGCGTTCCCTAGGGTTGCCCACGAAAATCGCCGGTCGATAGGAATCGCCACGATCACAGAACTGGCCGCCGTCGTCATACGGGTCGATGGATCGCAGAAACAGGTCGTAAAGCTGCGGGCGACTGATCCGGGAGGCATCGTAGATGATCTCCACCGCCTCGAAATGCCCGGTCCCACCGGCGGTCACCTGGCTGTAGGTCGGGTTCGCGACGCTGCCGCCGGTATAGCCCGACACCACCTCCGAGACGCCTGCGACTTTCTCGAAATCAGCCTCTACGCACCAGAAACAGCCCCCCGCCACGATAATCTCTGCCGCATGGAGCGCCTGAACGGGGAACGCTATCGCCACGGCGACAAGCGCATTTCGGAACATCTGGAACATGGGCTTCCTCCCTGGTGCAGGGCACAACCTTTCGCAGAAAGCGCTTGGTGGCAAAGCCCGATGCGCGTTTTCACGACAAGATGAACGCCACCTGCGTCAGGTCCCTTCGCCGCCTTTTGGGTTTTCAAGCCGGTCGCTGGCTTCTAATGATGCGGACGCATTGCAGGAAGGCTCACATGGCGCGCGTCCTCATCACCGGTTCGGCCGGCTTCATCGGCTTCCACCTGGCCCGGCTTCTACTGGACGAGGGTCACATCGTTCACGGCTATGACGGAATGAACGATTATTACGACGTGCGCCTGAAACAGCGCCGCCACGCGACCCTGCATCAGAAACCCGGATTCACCGCGACCGAGGCACTGCTTGAGGATCAGGAGGCGTTCGATGCCGTGGCCGATTCGTTCCGGCCCGAGATTATCGTGCATCTCGCGGCGCAGGCAGGGGTGCGGTATTCGCTGGAGAACCCCAAGGCCTACCTGACGTCGAATGTCATGGGCACCTTTTCCGTGATGGAGGCGGCGCGGCGGCATGACGTCCAGCACCTTTTGATGGCCTCGACCTCGTCGGTCTATGGCGCCAATGAAGAGATGCCCTTCAAGGAGACCGACAAGGCCGACACACAGCTGACGATGTATGCGGCAACCAAGAAAGCCAATGAAAGCATGGGACATAGCTGGGCGCATATCCACGGCGTGCCGATCACCATGTTCCGGTTCTTCACAGTCTATGGCCCCTGGGGCCGTCCCGATCTGGCGTTCTACAAGTTTGTCGATCTGATCCTCGATGGCAAACCCATCGATATCTACAACCACGGCGACATGTTTCGCGATTTTACCTATATCGACGACCTGGTGCGCGGCATCCGGTTGTTGATGGATGCCGTGCCGGGCGGCGAAGAGACCCGGGTCGCGGGCGACAATCTCAGCCCGGTCGCCCCCTTTCGCGTGGTCAATATCGGCAATTCCGACAAGGTGCGGCTGATGGATTTCATCGAAGGCATCGAAGACGCGCTGGGCATGAAAGCCGAAAAGAACTTCATGGAAATGCAGCCCGGCGATGTCTACGCCACCTGGGCCGACGCGACGCTTCTACACACCCTGACGGGATACCGCCCGCGGACCGATTTTCGCGACGGGATCAGGCAGTTCGTCGCGTGGTATCGGGACTATTCCGGCAAATAGGCGTTTTCAAACGCAGTAAGGGCGGCGGGTCGGTGCGGAGCGCAATTCCATCTTGCACGGGCCGCGCCGAGCGGTTAATCGGTCCATCGCGCGGCCCCAATAGCTCAGCTGGTAGAGCAACTGTTTCGTAAATAGTAGGTCGGCGGTTCGAGTCCGTCTTGGGGCACCACCAACTTTCCGGTCAATGACCGTCACGCGGGCCGGATGGTACGCGCGTCGATGCGAACCGGTTCAGCGCCATCTCCCACCTGCGCCGCACGTTCGCAAACCCCCGCGCCGTTACCGTTCCGAGACGAACGTCCTCACATCCCCCGCGCGCGCCATAAAAAGCACCGCGCGGAGGACTTGCGCGGTGTCAGGACGCCTTTTGCACCTCTGCCTGTGGCTGTTCCACATCCTTGCCATCGGCGGCGACGGTGTCGCCTTCGGCGGTTTCGTCGGCCAGTTCGGCCTCGGGAACGTCCGGGTCCGGTGTCACGACCTCGTCAATCGGGTCGGGCACGGCCTTGTCGTTTTCGGGCATCGCCGAAGGTCCGACCAGAAGCGGCAGCATCTCGGCGCCGACGGGCAGGGACTCGTCGGTTTTTGGCGGTGTCTTCCAGCTCAGCGTGTCGAAGGCATCGCAATTGTGACAGATCGGCGACCACTGGGTCTGGATGTTATTGCAGTTCTCGCACACCCACTGGGGACCGCGCGGGGCTGTCAGCGCCTTGGCAAGCCAACCGCGCACAATGGCGTCGTCGGCGCCTTCGCCACGTTCGATGGCGGCCATGACGGTCAGGACGCGGGCGTCGGGATCCGTTTCCCAAAGCTTGCCGACCGCGCGTCGCGCCCCCGGAAAATCCTCGGCGGCAAGATGCAGTTCGGCAGACAGCAGCCGGGTTTCCCGATGATCGGGGTGGATCGCGGTCAACGTGCGAAAGCGCTTGAGCCGTTCGGCCGGGCTTTCGGCCGGTTCAATCTCTGCAAAGGCCGCGGCCAGATCGGGATGCGGCTGCGCCTGCCAGGCCTTTTTCAGCAGTCGCGTGGCGTTCTTCTTGCGCCCGTCTGTGATGAAACCGCGGGCGGCCATGGCCGCGGCGGGAACAAGGTCGGGCGACGTCTTGTTGGCGCTGATCGCGGCTTCGCGGGCTTCGATGTCCTTGCCCTCGTCCAGGATGTCCCTCGCCTCGGACAAGGCCAGAACCGCATCGCGCCGTTTGTGCAGGTCGCGCGGCATGTTGCCGGATTTCAGCTTGGCCGCCAGCGTCTTGCGGGCCCCGGCCCAATCGGATTTCTTGGCCTGCAACTGCAACAGCGCATTCTGGACCTCTTCGTGCTTCGGCTTGATCGCGAAGGCACGTTCGGCCAGTTGCAGCGCGGTGTCTGTATCGCCCACGGCCATGCGTTGCTTCATGATCCCACGCACCCCGACAAAGCGGGTGGCGTCGTTCTTCAGTAGCCGCTTGTAGATTTCCTCGGCCTTCTTGCCGTCGCCCATCTGCTCGGCGGCCTGCGCCTGCAGCAGGTCGGTCAATTCAGGCTTGTGCAGGTAGCGTTCCGCCTTCTGCGCCTTGGCCAGTGCGACCCGTCCTTCGCCCGACGCCAGCGCCGTCAGCCCATCGCCAAGCGCGGCATAGCCCTTGCGTTCGCGGTTGCGATCGAAGTGGCGGGTAATGGCGGTCTCGTCGCCGTTGATGAACTTCAGCACCGCCACCAGCAACGATACGATCTTGAGCAGAAGCCAGACGGCCACGAACAGTATCACCGCGGCGATGACCGATTGCAGCGGCCCGAAGGTAAACTCCATTCCCGCGACGGTGATCTGCACACCGCCCTGCGCCTCCATGAGGTAACTGGCGCCAAGGGTCAGGATCGCGATGATCGCGACGAAAAGAATGATCTTGATGAGTGACCAGAGCATGAACCGACCCTTATTCCGTATCCAGTTCGGCAGAGAGCGCATCGGTCGCGGCAATCGCCGCGGCCCGCGTCTCGGCGCGAGTGACCCATTCTTGAAGCGCCGTTCGAGACGCTTCTGGCAGGGTGGAGATTTCGTTGATAGCCGTGTCGAGATCGCCGCCTTTCACCGCCGCTTCGGCGCGTGACAGGATCGCGTCGGCACTGGTGCCGTCGCGCGGCGTGACCGAGCGTGCGCCCAGCTGTTCGGCGAAGAAGCTGCCAAGTCGATTGCCGCCGCCTTCGTCTGCCGTGGCGCTGCGGGCAGCACCAAGGGCTGCGCGGGCCGCGTCTGGATAGGTGTCGATCAATTCGGCCTGCGTTGCGACGCCTTCGGTCGCATTCGCGCTCAGCACCTCCGGCACGTCGACCATATCCGAGGCCTCGAGGGGGGCCAGCGCATCGGCGAAGGGCCGACCGGCATCGACTTCGGTCGTCAATTCCGCCAACGCGCCGCGCAACTCTGCCCGCGATGCACGCAGGTTGGCATTGCGTTCGGCGGCAACGGCTTCTTCGGCGATGGCCGAGATTTCCTGCCGCTGGACTTCGACATCGGCCAATGTGGCCTGAACCTCTTCGCGCAAACGCGCGATTTCCTGTTCATAGGCGGCGATCGCTGCGGGCGAAACGGCGTCTTCCACAGGGGCCTTTTCCAGTTCCGTCACGCGATTGCCCAATGCCGCGCCGCCCTCTTCCAACGCGGTCATCCGACCCGTCAGGTCACCAAGCGCAGTGCCCAGTTCTTCGCTGCGCGCGCTCAATCCGGCGATGGCGGTTTCAACCGAGGTCAGGTCGATCACCGGCATGGACTCTTGCAGACCGTCGATGCGGCCATTCAGTGCATCGAGGCTGTCGGTCTGTTCGGTCAGGGCCGCACGGGTTTCGTTGGCGAATGCATCGTTGTCGCCGAAAAGGTCGCCGCCAAGATATTGCGACAACCCAAAGCCGATGGCGGCTGCAAGGACGCCACCCAGCAGCGTCGGCACGAAGCCCGCCTTGTGCTCAATGACCTTTTCCTGAACGACAGTCACAGCCGATGGGGCATCGATGTCAGGGCTGTCCGGCGCATCCCCGGTTCCTTCCGGGTCGGCACCGGACGCAGCCATTCCGGACTCCCCATCCAGCGGTTCATCGGTCTTGCCTGCGTCTTTCGTGCCATCGTCATCCGTCGCGGACCCGGGCTCCGACGCGGTATCAAGCACGGGCTCCGGATCGGCGACGCTCAGGGCCTCGGCTTCGCTGACATCCGGCTTGTCTTCCGTCAGGTCCTTGTCGTCGGCCGCGGTGTTCGGGCCTGCATCGGTCTTGATGTCTGCATCCGACAAAGAGGTTTCGGAATTCGTCGCGTCGGTAACAGGCGTGTCGCTTGCAGCCGAGATGCTGTCCGCGCCTGTGGTATCCTCGGTCTCGGCGGTCTCGGACGTATCCTGGCCCTTGGTCTGGGCGTCCGCTTTTGCCGGGCTTTCGGGCTTCCTCGATTTCGCCAACGGTCCTTCCCTTTCGAATCTGTCTCCAGCGGCTGATGCGCCGGTGTTGTGCCGACCTTACTGGCCTGCTTCCCTGCCCTCAAGCGATTGCGCCCGTGACCACAATTGCAAAATGCACTTTCGCATCGCCGCGCCATTCGGCTGATCTGCCGTGACCATTGCGACGGGGGACAGTGCTTGCAATGGCCGCGCCACCGCGCGGCTTATCGCAGCAAGATATAGCGGCGCACGGAAAGGACCATCCCCAACAAGTGCTTCTGCGGTTCTGGTGGAAAAGACCGGGGCCACGATGGGCCGGTTGCGGGACATGGCCTGTGCCGCAAGGGCATTCAACGGTCGCTGCACCTGATCGTAAAGCACGGCCGAATGCGTCTCTATTCCCGCCGAAGTAAGCCGCGCCGCCACCTCTCCGCAGCTGTGCTTGCCCCGCAGGTGCAGCAACGGGCCGACCGGATCCGCCGCCAGCACCAGCGCCACCAGCGCGTCTGCATTGCCGTCCGCGGATACCGGGTTCAGACCGATCGCACGGGCCGCTTCGGCGGTGGCATGCCCAACGGTAAAGCAGACATCGCGGTGCGGTCCGTGCAAGGCGTCATACGCCTCGACCCCGGCGGCGGAGGTAAAGACAAGCCCTCGATATTGCGACATTTTTGGCAGGCGACCGTCGATGACAATGTCAATCAACGGGCTGATGAGCGCTGACTCGGGCCGAATCCCCTCGGCCATGATGTCCGAGAGCAACCGCTCGGAGGCAGCTCTGGGCCGCGTCAGAAGTAGGATCGGAGCAGGCATATACACCGCCGATATTGTGGCCCGGCCAGCTTTGGTGCTACCCCGAGGGCCGCTCTGGCGCAACGGATATGAATGATGGACGCCCCGCTGACCGTATTGGGACTGGAAAGCAGTTGTGACGACACCGCCGCGGCGGTGGTGCGCGGCCGCGCCGTGCTGTCCAACGTGGTCATGGGGCAAGAGGCGCTGCATGCGTCCTTTGGCGGTGTCGTGCCCGAAATTGCGGCGCGCGCGCATGCGGAAAAGCTCGATCTGGCGGTGGCGGCGGCCCTGTCGCAATCGGGTCTCACTCTGGCGCAGGTCGATGCCATCGCCGTGACCGCCGGCCCCGGGCTGATCGGCGGGGTCCTGTCCGGCGTCATGTGCGCCAAGGGGCTGGCGGCCGGGTCCGGCAAGCCGCTTGTCGGCGTGAACCACCTGGCCGGGCACGCGCTGACGCCGCGTCTGACCGACGATCTGGCCTATCCCTACCTGATGCTGCTGATCTCGGGCGGTCACTGCCAGTTCCTGATCGTGCGCGGGCCGGATGATTTCACGCGTCTGGGGGGCTCCATCGACGACGCCCCGGGCGAGGCCTTCGACAAGACCGCGCGTCTGCTGGGTCTCGCGCAGCCGGGCGGGCCCTCGGTCGAAAAGGCCGCGCAAGCGGGCGATGAGATGCGCTTCCGGTTTCCACGGCCGCTTCTGGACCGCCCGGGTTGCGATCTGAGCTTTTCCGGTCTCAAGACCGCGCTCTTGCGACAACGCGACACGCTGGTCACGGCGCAAGGCGGCCTGTCCGAGACGGATCGGCACGATCTTTGCGCCGGGTTCCAGGCGGCCGTGCGGGATGTTCTGGCCGAAAAGACGCGCCGCGCACTGGCAATTTACCTGAACGAGACGCCCGCAAGCCCGGCATTCGCCATCGCCGGTGGCGTGGCGGCGAATAGCTCTATTCGTGGTGAGTTAGAGCCGCTTTGCAACCAACACGGGGTCACCTTCACCGCCCCACCGCTGAATTTGTGCACCGACAACGCAGCGATGATCGCCTATGCGGGAGCCGAGTTGTTCGCCACCGGTTTTCGATCCGACATGACCCTTGCGGCGCGCCCGCGCTGGCCGCTCGATACCGATGCCGCGCCGCTTGTCGGTGCGGGAAAAAAAGGGGCCAAAGCCTGACCCCACATCCGAAGGAGAGACCCTCATGCTTGTCGCACTGATCGCCCGGGACAAACCCGGCGCGCTGGAGATCCGCAAAGCCAACCGGGATGCGCATCTGGCATATATCGACGCCACCGGTGTCGTCGCGCAGGCCGGACCGCTGTTACAATCCGGAGAGATGGCCGGTTCTCTGGTGATCCTCGATGTCTCGGACATGGCAGCGGCAGAGGCCTGGGCCGAAAACGATCCCTACGCCAGGGCCGGGCTTTTCGTCGAGGTCGATCTGATTGAATGGAAGCGGGTCATCGGCTGATGCGGTACTGGCTTTTCAAATCCGAACCTTCGGCCTGGTCCTGGGACGATCAGGTCGCCAAGGGTGACGCGGGCGAGGAATGGGACGGCGTGCGCAACTATCAGGCGCGCAACGTCATGCGCGAGATGGCCGTCGGCGATCGCGGCTTCTTCTACCATTCCCAGAAAGAGCGGTCCGTGGTGGGTGTGGTCGAGGTTATCGCTGCCGCGCATCCCGACAGCACCACCGATGACGACCGCTGGGAGTGTGTCGACATCAAGGCCGTCGCCCCCTTCCCGACCCCCGTAACGCTCGATCAGATCAAGGCGGACGCGCGGTTGTCGGACATGGCGCTGGTCAAGCAGGCGCGCCTGTCGGTGCAGCCGGTCACAGCCGCGGAGTGGCGCATCATCTGCGCGCTGGGCGGCGTGGACCCTTAGCGCTTGATCCGCCCGGATCGTGACAGATGATATGAAAACGCCCCGCGGACCATCCGACAGGGCGCTGTCATGCAGTCGAAAGGCCGATCAGCGATAGGCGCTCTCTTTGTTGAAGTGCTTGGTCAGCATGTAATAGACCACAGCGCGGTATTTGCTGCGCTCCGAGCGGCCATAGGTCTCGATCACCGCATCGATGCCGGCCATCAGGTCGCCATTGTCCGACAGGCCCAGCTTCTTCATCAGAAAATTCTTCTTGATCGTCTCGAGTTCGGCCTTGTCAGAGCCTGCCACCGTGGATGCGTCGTCGTTGTAGATTGCCGGGCCGCAGCCGATCGTGACCTTCGTCAGCAGGTCCATGTCGGGTTCCATCCCGCATTTGCTGCGCAGGTCGTCTGCATATTTCACGATCAGATCATCGCGTTTTCCCATGTCCATCTTCCCTGTTTTGTTCCGGTCCCCTTCTGTGTCGTGTGGGCACCTTGGCCGAAAACTACGCAAATGGGTGGTGACCGCTCAAGCGAAAAACACCCTGACGCGGTTTCAGGCCGTATCAGAGCCTCATTCGTGCCTTTCAAGCCCCGAAAACCGTCCTTTGCGGGGCATGACGGCGCCCCGGGGCAAGGGGCACCGGGGCGGCAACAGGCAACATGACGTGACGTCAGTAGCGATAGTGCTCGGGCTTGAACGGGCCGTCCGGGGAAACGCCGATATAGGCGGCCTGCTCGGGGGCGAGCGCCGTCAGCTTGACGCCGATCCGGTCCAGATGCAGCCGCGCAACCTTTTCATCGAGGTGTTTGGGCAGGATGTAGACCTGATTTTCATATTCACCGCCGTTCTTCCAAAGCTCGATCTGAGCGAGCACCTGGTTGGTGAAGGACGCCGACATGACGAAGGACGGATGCCCGGTGGCGTTGCCGAGGTTCAGCAGACGCCCCTCGGACAGCAGGATGATGCGATTGCCCGAGGGCAGTTCGATCATGTCGACCTGTTCCTTGATGTTGGTCCACTTGTGGTTCTTCAGATTGGCGACCTGAATTTCATTGTCGAAATGGCCGATATTGCCGACGATCGCCATGTCCTTCATCTCGCGCATATGCTCGATGCGGATCACGTCCTTGTTGCCGGTGGTGGTGATAAAGATGTCGGCGCTGTCGACCACGTCTTCCAGCCGCACCACCTCGAAGCCGTCCATCGCAGCCTGAAGCGCGCAGATCGGATCGACCTCGGTCACCTTCACGCGGGCGCCAGCGCCGCTCAGGCTGGCCGCCGATCCCTTGCCGACGTCGCCATAGCCCAGCACGACCGCGACCTTGCCGGCCATCATCGTGTCCGTGGCGCGGCGGATACCATCGACCAGGCTTTCCTTGCAGCCATACTTGTTGTCGAATTTCGACTTGGTGACGCTGTCGTTGACGTTGATCGCCGGGAAGGGCAGCTGGCCCTTCTTGTGCAGGTCGTAAAGCCGGTGCACGCCCGTCGTCGTCTCTTCCGACACGCCCTTGATCTGATCGCGGACCTTGGTGAACCAGCCGGGACTTGCCGCCATGCGTTTCTTGATCTGCGCCTTGATCACCTCTTCCTCTTCCGAGGACGGCACCGGGATGATGTCTTCGCCCGCCTCGGCGCGCGCGCCCAGCAGCACGTAAAGCGTTGCATCGCCGCCATCGTCGAGGATCATGTTCGGGCCGTCTTCGAACATGAAGGACCGGTCGAGGTAATCCCAATGCTCTTCCAGCGTCTGGCCCTTGATGGCGAAGACCGGAGTGCCGCCTTCGGCGATGGCCGCCGCCGCGTGATCCTGGGTCGAGAAGATGTTGCACGACGCCCAGCGCACATCCGCGCCAAGCGCGGTCAGTGTCTCGATCAGCACGGCGGTCTGGATCGTCATGTGCAGCGATCCGACGATGCGCGCGCCCTTGAGAGGCTTGCTCTCGCCGTATTCCGCGCGGCAGGCCATCAGCCCCGGCATCTCGGTCTCGGCGATATCAAGCTCCTTGCGCCCGTAGGCGGCAAGCGCAATGTCCTTCACGATGTAGTCTTTGGCCATCTGGTCCATCCTGCAAAATCCGTTGCAGCGCAGATAGCATCAAGACCCATTCAGGACAATTGATCCATGCGTTGAGATCTGTCGCGGGCCGCGTGCCATGTTCGGGGCGGCGCGACGGGGCGGATCTTTACAGGGCACACACGCGGGTCTACCCATTTGCCTTGCCGCAAAAGGAGAGACGATGCCCCCCAAACAGACGCGCGCATGGCAGCGGATGCTGTCGGGGCGCAGGCTCGATCTGCTGGACCCGACGCCGGTCGATATCGAGATCGAGGATATCGCGCATGGGCTGGCCTTTGTGGCCCGCTGGAATGGCCAGACGCGGGGCGACTATGCCTATTCGGTGGCCGAACATTCGCTGCTGGTCGAGACGATCTTTGCCCGACTCTGCCCCAAGGCGGGTGCCGCGGACCGGCTGACGGCGTTGCTGCATGACGCGCCGGAATACGTGATCGGCGACATGATCTCGCCGGTAAAGGCGGCGGTGGGCCCGGAATATGGCGCGCTGGATGACCGGCTGTCTGCCGCGATCCACATTCGCTTCGGGTTGCCTGCGCTGACGCCGATATCGCTCAAGCGGCTGATCAAGAGGGCCGACAAGCATTCGGCCTGGATGGAAGCGACCGAGATCGCGGGTTTCGCCGAGGCCGAGGCCGATCGCTTCTTCGGGCGACCGCCGCCCGAGGTGATCGACGGCCTGTCGATCACGCTGCGGCCACCGGTTGCGGTCCGCGAAGCGTTCACGGCGCGTCACGCGGCCCTTCTCGAGCGCGCATGAGGATCACGGTCCGCCGGGCAGGGCGGCTCGATTTCCGGCAGATGGCCGCGCTTCTGAACGAGATCACCCGCGCCGGAGGGACAACCGCCATCACCCGAGAGGTAACGGCGGAAGCGCTTTATGGCTGGATGGACAGGCATGGCGACGCCTGCGCCTGGCACCTGGCCGAGGACGAGACCGGCGCGATCCTTGGCTTTCAGTACATCGCGCCGAACCCGGACCTGCCGCCCGGGGCCTGCACCATCGCCACCTTCACCCGTGCCGGACAGACCGGGCTTGGTATCGGATCGGCGCTGTTCGAGGCGTCGAAAAAGGCGGCGCGCGCTCTGGGATTTGCCTGGATCGACGCGACTATCCGCGCCGAGAATGAAGGTGGCCTGATCTACTATCAGAGCCGTGGGTTCGAGGAGTACGGTCGGATCGAGGGGCAGAGGCTCGCCAATGGCGCGGTCGTGGACAAGCGGCTCCAGCGCTACGATCTCTAGGCGGGCACGGCGCGACCGGACCCTGTGGCGCGCGCACGCAACAGGATCGGAGGCTGTCGAGATCGGCGTGTGTGTCCATGCGGCGATCCTTTTCGCCCGGTTTGGCGGTGATGGTCGGAAGGCGACACCTGCGCTTTCCATTCCCGCCCGCCCGCGCCATGGTCGGGCGATGTACGACGCCGCGACCCTCAGTCAGACTTTGGCCGCTTGCAGTGTGCTGCGCGCCGCGCGGTCTGGCGTCGCGGACTTCTGGATCGGGGTTTAGGCATGGTCAGGCTCGATTCGCGGGATATCGAGATCTTGCGGGTACTCTCTGCCGAGGGACGGATCACCAAGGCCGAATTGGCGGACCGGGTCGGCCTGTCGCCGACGCCCGCCTGGGAACGGCTGAAGAAACTGGAGCAGGCCGGTGTCATCGAAGGCTATGGCGCGCGTATCGCCTACAAAGCCTTCGGCCCGCATGTGACGGTGTTCGTGGCATGTGAGCTCGACAAGCACCGCGCCCGGGATTTCCAGCTGTTCGAGACCGCCCTGCGGACCCATGACGAAATAACCTGGGCCTGGGCGCTGGGCGGGGGTTTCGACTACCTCATCCAGGTCGTTACCAAGGATATCGACACGTATCAGAGACTGATCGACCGGTTGCTGGCCGCCGAGATCGGACTGGCGCGGTACTACACCTACATCGTCACGAAGCCGGTGAAATCGAGCTATGGGCTGCCGTTGGGACTGCTTGGAGAGACGCCCTGAGCAAGCCCCTGTGGCAGTGTCGCATGCGTATTTTCAAAATGGAAAGGCATGACGGCCGGGCAGAGGATTCCTCTGGTTGGCGGGCGGAGAGCGGTGCAATTCCTCTGGCGGCACCGCGATCTTTGGACCCGTCCTCTGGTGCGGGAGCGGTAGGGTGATCGGAAATAGAAGCCCCTGTTTTCGAGGATCCGCCCGATGACCATGCACCGGATGTTTGCCAAATCGCCACTTGCCGCGCTCAGGGATGGGCGGCTGGTGCGATCGTTTTCGTATATCGACGGCAAGTGGACGGGGGCCGCGGACGGTGCCGCGGTCGCCGTGACAAACCCTGCGGATGGGGAATGGCTGGGCGAGGTGGCGTCGCTTTCTGCCGAGGAAGCGCGCGGTGCGGTGGATTCAGCGCACGCGGCCTTCGCGACCTGGGCCGAGACCCTGCCGCAGGAGCGCGCGCGGCTGCTGCGCCGCTGGTACACACTGATGCTGGCGCACCAGGAAGACCTGGCGCTTCTGATGACGCTGGAGCAGGGAAAGCCCTATTCGGAAGCGCTGGGCGAGATCGCCTATGCGGCGGATTTCGTGGAGTTCTACGCCGAGGAAACGCGGCGGCCCAATATCGAGGGCGTGACCTCGCATCTGCCCGACGCCGAGATGGAGCTTTGGCGCGAGCCGGTCGGGGTGGCTGCGTTGATCACGCCCTGGAATTTCCCGGCGGCAATGTTGACGCGGAAGGCCGCAGCGGCGCTTGCGGCAGGATGCACGGTTGTGGCGCATCCGTCGGCGGAAACGCCGTTTTCGGCACTGGCGCTGGCGGAACTGGCCGAGCGCGCAGGCTTTCCGGCGGGGGTATTCAACGTGGTGACCGGGCATGCCCCGACCATCGTCGAGCCCTGGACGCAGGACGATCGCGTGCGCGTGCTTTCGTTTACCGGTTCGACAGAGGTCGGACGGCTGCTTTACCGCCAATGCGCGGGCACGATGAAGTCGCTGATCATGGAATTGGGCGGCCATGCCCCGGTGATCGTCTTCAAGGGTGCAGACATGGATCAGGCTGTGTCAGAGACGATCAAGGCAAAGTTTGCCACTACGGGTCAGGATTGCCTTGGCGCCAACCGCATCTTCGTGGAACGCCCGATCTATGATGATTTTGTTGCGCGGTTTACCACAGCGACGCAGGCGCTGAGTATGGCGAAAGGACTGGACAATGCCGATCTCGGTCCGTTGATGAACGAGGCCGCCGTCGCCAAACAGGAGGCCCACGTCGCCGATGCGCTGGCCAAGGGGGCGGTGCTGAAATGCGGCGGCGCCCGGCGTCTCGACCTCGGCCCGCTTTTCTATGCCGCCACGGTTCTGGCGGACGTGCCAGCGGATGCGGACATTTTGAGGCAGGAAACCTTTGGCCCGGTCGCGGCGATCCTGCCGTTCGACACCGAGGAGGAAGTGATCGCGCGTGCCAATGACACCGAATACGGCCTGGTCGCCTATGTGCACAGTCACGATCCGCGCCGGATCTACCGGGTCAGCCGCAAGCTGCAATTCGGCATGGTGGCGGTCAATCGCACGAAAGTGACGGGCGCGCCGATCCCTTTTGGCGGCATGAAGCAGTCGGGGCTGGGCCGCGAGGGTGCAAGACAGGGCTTGGAAGCCTTCACCGAGATCAAGTACGTCTGTCGCGACTGGGCGTGACATCAAGCAACCGCAAGCGTGGCCCGAGGCCTAAGCGCGACGAGAAAGGAAACACCCGATGCTCAAGAACGACATGCTCGAGAAGTGGGACCGTGAGAACTTCTTCCATCCGTCGACCCATCTGGCGGAGTTTGCCCGCGGGAACGTGCCGCACCGTGTGATGACCGGCGGCAGCGGCTGCCACATCGAGGACCGCGAGGGCAACCGGATGCTTGACGCGTTCGCCGGGCTTTACTGCGTGAATGTCGGCTACGGGCGTCAGGAAATCGCAGATGCCATCGCAACTCAGGCAAAGGAGCTGGCCTATTACCACGCCTATGTCGGGCACGGCACCGAGGCGGCGATCACCCTGTCCAAGATGATCCTGGATCGTGCGCCCGACCATATGTCGAAGGTGTATTTCGGGCTGTCCGGATCGGATGCGAACGAGACCAACGTGAAGCTGGTCTGGTATTACAACAACATTCTCGGGCGGCCGGAGAAGAAGAAGATCATCGCGCGCTGGCGGGGTTATCACGGGTCGGGGCTGGTGACCGGGTCGCTGACCGGGCTTGAGCTTTTCCACAAGAAATTCGATCTGCCGCTGGCGCAGGTCGTCCACACCGAGGCTCCGTATTATTATCGCCGCCCCGACCTATCGATGGACGAGGCACAGTTCACCGCGCATTGCGCCGCCGAACTGGAGGCGCTGATCGAACGGGAAGGCGCGGATACGATCGCGGCTTTCATCGGTGAGCCGATCCTTGGCACCGGCGGTATTGTGCCGCCACCTGAGGGGTATTGGGCCGCAATCCAGGACGTGCTGAAAAAGCACGACATCCTGCTGATCGCCGACGAGGTGGTCACTGGCTTCGGACGCCTGGGCACCATGTTCGGGTCCGAGCATTACGGCCTGACGCCGGACCTGATGACCATCGCCAAGGGTCTGACCTCGGCCTATGCGCCGCTTTCCGGCTCGATCGTGTCGGAGAAGATGTGGAAAGTTCTGGAGCAGGGCACCGACGAATACGGCCCGATCGGGCATGGCTGGACCTATTCGGCGCATCCCATCGGGGCGGCGGCGGGGGTTGCGAACCTCAAGCTGATCGACGCGCTGAACCTCGTCGGCAACGCGGGCCGCGTCGGGGCCTATCTCAACAAGGTCATGTCAGAGGCTGTCGGCAGTCACCCCAATGTCGGGGATGTCCGGGGCGACGGAATGCTTTGTGCGGTCGAACTGGTCGAGGATCGCGAAAGCCGGACCTTCTTTGATCCCTCGGCGAAAACCAGCGCTGCGGTCGCCGCGGCGCTGCTGGACGAAGGGGTGATCGGTCGCGCCATGCCGCAGGGCGATATTCTGGGATTCGCGCCGCCGTTCTGCCTGACCGAAGCCGAGGCGGACGAGGTCGCCGACAAGACCGCGCGCGCGATCAGCCGGGTTCTGGGCTGAGACGTCCGCACAGAGGGCCGGGCACGAAGGCCGGACCTGACCTCGCGCGGGGCGTTCAGGGTTTCTCTGCCGCCCCGCCCCTGGATTGGACACATTGATCCGGCGGGCGACGTGGTGCGCGTGGGCGTATTGCCCCAGGGTTGGTGGCACACAGGCCTTGGCTTTGCGCGGGCTGGAACGATGGCGCATCGCCCTGCGAACCTTTTGTATATGGCTTCAGAAGTAGGACCGCACGAGAGATCCCGCGAGCAGGGACCAGCCATCCGCAATGACGAAAAACGCCAGTTTGAACGGCAGCGAAACGATCGCCGGCGGCACCATCATCATGCCCATCGACATCAGGATGGCGGCCACCACGAGGTCGATGATCAGAAACGGCAGGAAGATCAGGAACCCGATCTGGAAGGCGCGGGCAATTTCCGACAACAGAAAGCTGGGGATCAGGACGGACAGGGGCGCATCGGGCGACAGATCGGTCCCTGCGGCATCCGGCCTGAGGTCGGCCATGGCGCGGTACGTGTCGGGGTCGACACGGCCGGCCATGAAGTCGCGAAACGGCTCCAACGCTGCGGAAAACGCGGGCACGATGTCCAGTTCCTCGGCCAGAAGCGGCTCTATTCCCGCCGAATAGGCGGCCGAGAAGACGGGTTCCATGACGAAGTAGGTCAGAAAGAGCGCCAGGCTGACGATCAGCATGTTGGGCGGCGATTGCTGCAATCCGATAGCCTGTCGCAGGATCGCGAAGACGGTCACCATGAACGGAAAGCACGTGATCATGATCGCAATTCCGGGCGCGAGGCTCAGCAATGTGATCAGGGCGATCAGTTGCAGGCTGGTCGCGGTCAACCCGCCGCCTTCACCCAGATCGATGCTGATTCCCTGCGCTGCGACCGGGGACGCAAGAACGAGCGTCAGGATCAGTGTCGCGAACACGGTCGCCACCGTTTTGGACATGCCGCAATGCGGGCCAAGCCCGGTCGTGGCGCGCACGCTGAGGCACGGCTCGTGCCGATTTGGACACGGCATCGCGGCTGGACAACGTGGGATCACGGGCGGGCGCTGATGTCGGCGACTTCGGTCAGCCGGACGGCCAGCCGGGCGCCTTCACCTTCTTCGACAACCTCGAGAATGCCGATCCCGATCAACCTGTCGCCGACGAACAGTTCGACCGGATCGTCGAGCGATTTGTCGAGGGTCAGGACCGAACCCTTGTCCAGCTTCAACAGGTCGCGCACCAATGGTCGCGCGCGTCCGACCGACACCGTGATTTCGATCGGAACCTGGGTCAGCGATGTCTCGGCCTTCGGCTTCGGCGCGGCGGTGGTATCATCCATGGGCGGTTCTCCGTGTTTCGGTGCTGAAGCCGGTGATCGCTTCGCGTATCTCGGATGCGATTTCGGTCAGATCGATGCGTTCCTCGTGATCGTCGCCGAAGCGGATGTCGGCCTGCCCTGGCATCAGGGTGCCATCGGCGACCACCTTGATCGGAAAGCCGGTATCGGCGTCGACCATCGGCTCGACCAGCGATAGCTCGGCAGGGGACACCGCGATCTCGACCAGGGTTTCGCCGCAGCTTCTGGCATGGTCCAGCAAACGGTCCGTAAGATGCCGCCCAAGGCTGTCATGCAAGGCGGCCGGCAGGATCGTGTCAGCGATTTCGGTCAGAAGCGGCTCCATCGCGGCCAGGATGTGGCCGTAAGCTTCGCGATAGGTGAAGGCGAGATCCTGCAGGTTCTGGGCGAAGTCGCTGTGCAGGCGCTTGCCTTCCTGATCGACCGCGCTGACGGCATCGTCCCAGCCTGCGCGATAGCCCTGATCGAAGGTCGCGAGGTCGTGCTTTTCCTGTTCCTTGGCATCCAGGTTGTCACCTGCTGCGGTCCCGAAGCTTATGCCCGACGTGGTGAAGTCGGCGAGTAGGTCTGCCAGTCGCATCAGCTTGTCTCCTCGGGGCGGTCTTCGAGCCAGCTGCGCAGGATTTCGACCGTTTCTTCCTTGCGCTCACCGATCAGGCCGCGAAGGCGGTCCACCGGGTCTTCCGTCGACAGATCCTCAAGCGAGGCGAACCGGTCCTGGCCGCCCGTGCCTGCGGCACCCATCGGATGAAATCCGTCGCCCAGATCGATTTCGCCGGTCAGCGGTGTGTCGATGGCTGTGTCGGTACCGGTCTGGGCGGCGGTTTTTTGCGCGGGCCCCGCGACGGCCATCGCGGCGGGTGGCGGCAGTGCCGCAGAACCGGATGCCCCGCGCGACAGGATCGGTCGCACCACGAAGAGCCCCAGGATCAGGGCCACCAAAGCCAGCACAGCAATCTGTATCAGCCGCATGGGGTTGAGCGAGGCCGCGGCGAAAAGTCCGGGGTTGATCGCTTCGGTGCCAAGGCCTTCGGGCGCATTGAACGGCATCGACCGGATGGTGATCTCGTCGCCGCGATCGGCGTCGAAGCCGACCGCCGAGGCCACGAGGTCACGCAGGGCGGACTGCTCATCCTCGGGAAGCGGGACGAAGGTCGGGCCGTCGGGGCCCTGTTCCTGCTGGCCATTGACCAGAACGGCCACGGTCAACCTGCGGATCGCACCGGGCGCGCGAAGGATTTCACGGGTCGTCTCGGACACTTCGTAGTTGACCCTTTCGCGCGTCTCGCTTTGCTGCGCGCTCGAACTGTCGGCGCCACCCGCATCGCCATCGGGCAGGTTCGATGCCACGGTCACGTCACCGCCGTCCTGGTTGTTGGACTGCTCGGTCCGCTCTTCGGTGTCGGACGAAATCGCGACGCGGCCATCGGGATCTAGGGTGCGTTCGCGGATCTGTTCGCTTTCGGTTACCGTATCGACGCTGACGGCCACAACCGCGTTGCCCGACCCGACCCGCGCTTCCACGATTCGCTGGACGCGGTTGCGCAGGGATTCCGCCCGGTCTTCGGCAGAGGCCATGCCCTGGTCGTTTTCCGCGCCAAGAAGCCCGCCGCGACTGTCGATGACGGACACGTCATCCGGCACCAGACCGGGAACCGCCGACGCCACCAGATACCGGATCGCGCGGGCCTGATCGGCGTCGGTCACACCGTTTGCCCCGGTCACCGAAACCGAAGCCGACGGCGTCACATCGCGTTGGAACGGATTGGCAGCCGACATGGCGATATGAACGCGCGCCGAGGAAATCAGCGGTGTGGCGACAATGGTTCGCGCCAATTCGCCCTCCTTGGCACGCCAATAGGCGGCGTCGAACATCTGCGATGTCGTGCCAAATCCGGTCAGCGAATCAAGTATCTCGTAGCCCTGCGCGGAATTGGCGGGCAGGCCATCGCCAGCCAGCGTCAACCGCAGCGCATCGCGGTCCGCACGTGGTACCAGAATCGCCCCGCCTTGCACCTCGTAGGGCACATTGCGAGCCTCGACCGCCGCAATGACATCGGCGGCGGCACGCGGCTCCAACCCCGCGTAAAGCAGCGTCATGTCGGGCTTCGACGCCATTCGGGCCAACCCCAGAACAGCTGCGAACATCAATGCGGTCGACAGGGCCACCACGACTTTCCGCCCGAGGGACAATCCATTCCAGAGCGCCAATAGCTGGGCCAAATCCGACCTCCTGATTCCCGGCCAATTTCTTTGGCCTGACACCAGATTTCGCCGATCCCCGTTAACAGGCGGTTAGCTCATTCACGTTTATCTGGTCCTGCGACTCGAAAAGGAGTGTCGATGACAGATGCAAGTGTAGACGCGGACGGTGCCGATGCGGCGGTCCCCAAGAAATCCGGAAAGAAGCCGCTTATCGCGGGTCTGGTTCTGGCGCTTCTGGGCGGCGGTGGCGGCTATTACGCTGTATCGACCGGACTTTTGCTTGGGCAAAAGGACGATGCGGAACATGCGGTCGGCGGGTCCGACAAGGCACCGATACTGCCGGCAATGTATGACGGCGAAAACGTTGCCGATGTCCGATTCGTGGAGTTGTCACCCTTGGTCGTATCGCTCGGGCCGGAATCGCGCGCGCAACACCTGCTGTTTACCGCCGCGATCGAAACCGTTCCCGGGGCAGAGGCCGATGTCGCCAAACTGGAGCCGCGCATTCTTGATGTGATGAACGGTTATCTTCGCGCGCTGGAGCCCGCGGATATCGAGGCACCGGGCGGGCTGTTCGTCATCCGTGCGCAGCTGACGCGCCGCCTTCAACTGGTTCTCGGGGAAGACCGGATGCGCGACCTTCTGGTCATGGAATTTGTGCTGAACTAACGGGAGTCATCATGCAACTCATCGCCGATATCCTGCTGGCTGCAGGTGCGCTGGGCGCCGCTTTCTACTGCTTCGTACTGTCCAGGCGCCTCAAGGCCTTCAAGAACCTTGAAGGGGGCATGGGTAGCGCCGTCGCGGTTTTGTCGGCCCAGGTCGACGACATGCGCAAGGCCTTGTCTGTGGCCCAGACCAGCGCAGGTGCGTCCAGTGCGTCGCTCACCGAGGTTACCGCGCGCGCGGAAGAAGCCGCCAGAAGGCTCGAGTTGCTGGTCGCGTCGCTGCACGATCTTCAGGACGCCGCTCCGCCCGCGCCCCAACCCGATCCCATACCCACCGCTGCACCGCCACCAACACAACCCACGCCGGTATTCGCGCGCCACCCCAGACGCGAGGCCACCGGATGAGCGACGCAAAGCCGAAAGACCCTGTTCGCCGCTTGCCGCGTATCGGCACACTGTCAGTGCTCGCGGGGCTGATGATCGGGTCCGCCGGGCTGCGGGTCTTGTCTGGCGCGGACGCCTTCATGGCCCGTGCCGCGGGCGAGCCCGCCGCGTCGGCGACGACGGACCCGACCGGATCGACCGAGCAGCAGGAATTCAGCGACGCCGCGCCTGACACGCTTTTGGCGGCGCTGCGCGAGCAGAAAGCCCGCCTGGAAAAACGCGAGCGCGCGGTGCAGCTGCGGGAAAAGGCGCTCAAGGTCGCCGATCTGGAAATCACCGAGAAGATGGATGCCCTGGTCGACGCTGAAGCGCGATTGCGCCAGACCATTTCACTGGCACGGGGTGCCGCAGAGGCGGATGTCGCCGGGTTGACCGAGGTCTATTCCCGGATGAAGCCCAAGAACGCGGCGACCCTGTTTCAGGAGATGGCGCCGGAATTCGCGGCAGGGTTCATGGGGCGCATGAAACCGGAGGTCGCAGCCGCGATCATGGCCGGGCTGACACCGGAGCGTGCCTATGCGATTTCCGCAATCTTGGCGGCGCGACACGCGGATGTGCCCAAGGAGGGTACGACGCCGGAGTCCCGATAGCCACTCGGCCCGCAGCCCTTGCGTGCAAACGCGGGTCAAACCCGGAATTGGCGATCGCTCCGCGAAAACAAATTGCCGTCGATGAAACTGCGCGGTCGTCCGTTGCGTGTCTGTCCATGATCGGGCCGACCACTGAGGTCCGGCACCGACCCATAAACGGAGTTCTGAACATGAAAACCCTTTTGCTCTCCACCGCGCTTACGCTCTCCGCCGGCATGGCATTTGCTGCCGCACACGCGATGACGCCCATGGTCGAAGCCAGCGACCAGGCGGTTACCGATGGCATGGTGATCGCGTCCAAGGTCGTGGCCACGGAAAGCGGCTGGTTGGTCGTGCACCGCACCGACGCAGAGATGAAGCCCGGCCCGGTTGTCGGACATGCCGCCCTGACCGAAGGCGAGAACATCGACGTATCCGCGGAATTGACCGAGGACGTGGCCGCGGGCGACATGCTCATGCTGATGGTGCATTCCGAAGCGGGCGGAACAGAGGCCGGTACCTTCGAATATACCCTTGGGGCCAAGGAAGACGGGCCGATCCGCGTCGATGGCGACCTTGTCATGCAGACCATCGCCGTCAAGTAAGCGCGACGGTTTGGAAACTGCACTGGCACCGCGCACCTGACAAGGCGCGCGGTGCCGATGCGCCTTCCTGATCTGCCTGGGCTTTGCCCGCCGGACCAGACAGCGGCCTATTTCAGCAGCTGGCTCAACTTCATGGCCACGCCAACATCCCCGGAGACCTTGATCTTGCCGGTTGCAAAGGCCGTCATCGGATGGAGCTTGCCGGTCAAGAGCCGTTCGAGATTGGCCTCGCTGATCCGGATGGTGCAGTCGGTGGGCTCGTTCGACAGCCGCGCCTCGGCCCCGTCCAGCGTGTTCGAACCGGCTTCACCGCAATCGAATTTCAAGGTCTCCGACAGCGGTCTGCGCGCCAGTCCGGGGCGCAGCATGTCCGCGATCTCGCTCAGGGTCATGAAATCCGATCTTCCAGATCTGCCGGTGCGCGCGCCTTCAGCGACGCGCCGCGCCGGTCTACCGCGCGCCCAGCGCAGTCAGGTTTTCAGGCGCTTGTCGCGCGCGGCCAACAGCTTGAGCCGCAGCGCATTCAGTTGGATGAAGCCTGCCGCATCCTTCTGATCATACGCACCGGCATCGTCCTCGAAGGTCACATGCGCCTCGGAATAAAGCGAATGGTCCGACCAGCGACCGACCGTGCGTGCGAGACCCTTGTAAAGCTTCAGCCTGACGGTGCCCGTCACATGGGCCTGGCTGTGATCGATGGCGGCCTGCAGCATCTCGCGCTCGGGCGAGAACCAGAAGCCGTTGTAGATCAGTTCCGCATAGCGCGGCATCAGCTCATCCTTGAGGTGCGCGGCGCCGCGATCCAGCGTGATCTGTTCAATGCCGCGATGTGCCTCGAGCAGGATCGTGCCACCGGGGGTTTCATAAATACCCCGGGATTTCATGCCGACAAAGCGCCCTTCGACCAGGTCGAGCCGCCCGATGCCATGCACGCGCCCATATTCATTCAGCGCGGTCAGGACCGTCGCGGGCGACATTGCCTCGCCGTTGATCGCCACCGCATCGCCCTTTTCGAAGGTCACTTCGATGAATTCCGGCGTATCGGGCGCATTCTCGGGACTGACCGTGCGCTGATAGACATATTCGGGGGCGTCCTCGGCGGGGTCCTCCAGCACCTTGCCCTCGGACGAGGTGTGCAAGAGATTCGCGTCGACCGAAAACGGCGCTTCGCCCCGCTTGTCCTTGGCGATCGGGATCTGGTTTTTTTCCGCGAAGTCCAGCAGCTTGGTGCGCGACGTCAGATCCCAAAGTCGCCAGGGGGCGATCACCTTGATATCCGGGTTGAGAGCGTAGGCCGCCAGTTCGAACCGGACCTGGTCGTTGCCCTTGCCGGTCGCACCATGCGCCACCGCATCCGCGCCCGTTTTGGCAGCGATTTCCACCAACCGTTTCGATATCAGCGGGCGCGCGATGGACGTGCCCAGCAGATAAAGCCCTTCGTAAAGCGCATTTGCCCGGAACATCGGGAAAACGAAGTCGCGCACGAACTCTTCGCGGACGTCTTCGATGTAGATGTTTTCAGGGTCGATCCCCAGCATCTCGGCCTTCTGACGGGCGGGATCGAGTTCTTCGCCCTGACCCAGATCGGCGGTGAAGGTCACGACCTCGCAGCCATATTCTGTCTGCAACCACTTGAGGATGATCGACGTGTCGAGGCCCCCGGAATAGGCCAGAACGACTTTCTTCGGCGCAGACATGGACAAACCCCCGATAAATATGTGCTGGCGCGGCGCTTACCGGGTTTCGCGGGGACGGGCAAGGTTTGCGCCTAGTCGAGACGAAGGCGTCATGCTAGCCCTGCGCAATATTCGACGACGGGGACTTGAGCCGATGAAAGCCTGGGCAATCTTTTCGCATTCCGTCCTGCTGGTCTGGCGCAACCGTTGGGACGCCTTGCGCATTTCCGGCGCGCTTTACGCGATCTACGCGGTGGTGCAGGTGACCCTGCTTGGCGGTCAGGATGCCATGATGGACATGGACAGCGACATGATCGAAATGGACCCCGGCGAAATGGGCAGCATCTTCTTCGCGGCGCTCTTGCAGATCGTCATCACGCTCTGGATCGCGGTGGCGTGGCACAGGTTCGTGCTGCTCGAGGAATATCCCACGGGCTGGCTGCCTGCCTTCCACGGGGCTTCGATGCTGGGGTATTTCTGGCGCTCGATCGTCCTTGGTTTCGGTGTCGCATTCGCCGTCGGACTGCCTGCGGCCATCGTTGCCGTCGCGGTGCCGGTCCTTGCGGGCGTCGGGGTCTTGTTCGGCCTGTTTTTTGGCATTGTGCTCGGATTTCGACTGGCGCCAGCGCTGCCTGCCGCTGCTGTCGGCGACACTTTCGGTTTCCGGCAGGCCTGGGAGGCAACATCCCAGGCCAACGGGACGGCCATTGCACTCGCGCTACTCGGGGTGTTTGCGGCGCTGCTGGTTCAGGTGCCCGTGCTGTTGGTCTCCAGCCTGTCGACCGGGCTTGGCACCATCATGTTCATCGTCATCAACTGGTTCGTCACCCTGGTGTCCGCCTCGGTTCTGACGACCATCTATGGCCATTACGTGCAGGGCCGCCCGATCGCGTGATGCCTTGCCTTGCGCGGGTCCTTCGGCCACCAACGCTGCATGAATGATTTTGCCCAAACCGTCCGCGCCGCCGCGGAAGCCATGCGTGCGGTGTTTCCCGCCACGCAGCTTTTGCGCAATTCCCACCTGTCCGACCAATATGGCGCCGATATCTGGCTGAAGCGGGAAGATCTCAGCCCGGTCCGTTCCTACAAGTTGCGCGGGGCTTTCAATGCCATGCGCAAGCGGCCCGAACAGGACCTGTTCGTCGCGGCCTCTGCGGGCAACCACGCGCAGGGTGTGGCCTATATGTGTCGGCACTTCGGCAAGAAAGGCGTGATCTTCATGCCGGTCACCACGCCGCAGCAAAAGATCCAGAAGACCCGGATTTTCGGGGGCGATGCGGTCGAGCTGCGCATGGTGGGGGATTACTTCGATGACTGCCTGCGCGCGGCCCAGACCTTTTGCGCCGAGGCCGGCGGGCATTTCCTGTCGCCCTTCGACGATGAGGATGTGATCGAGGGCCAGGCGACCGTCGCGTTCGAAATCGAGCAGGAGATGGGGCGTATCCCCGAACACGTCATCGTGCCGGTGGGTGGCGGCGGACTTTCCGCGGGCATGCTCGGTTATTTCGGCAACGGCCCGAACTGGACTTTTGTCGAGCCGTCCGGCGGGGCCTGCCTGCATGCGGCGCTGCGCGCAGGCGAGCCGGTGTCCCTGGACAAGGTCAACACCTTCGCCGATGGCGCCGCCGTGGCCCGGATCGGCGAACGGACATTCGCACGGCTGAAGGGTGTGGGGCTGGCCAATATGCTCACGATCCCGGAAGACAGGCTGTGCACGACGATCCTCGAGATGCTGAACGTCGAGGGAATCGTGCTGGAACCCGCGGGCGCGCTGTCGGTCGATGCGCTCAAGGATCTGGGCCAGTCGATCCGCGGCAAGACCGTCGTGTGCGTCACCACCGGAGGGAATTTCGACTTCGAACGATTGCCCGAGGTCAAGGAACGGGCACAGCGTTTCTCGGGTGTGAAGAAGTATTTCATCCTGCGCCTGCCGCAACGTCCCGGCGCATTAAGGGACTTTCTCGGCACGCTGGGTCCCGACGACGATATCGCGCGGTTCGAATACCTGAAAAAATCGGCCCGCAACTTCGGCTCCGTCCTGATCGGGATTGAAACCAGCGCGGCGCGCAATTTCGACCGGCTGTTTTCCGATCTCGACGCCAAGGGTTTTACATATCGGGACATCACCGAAGACGAGATACTCGCGGAATTCCTGATCTGATGGATGTCGCGGGACGAATCGCGCTTGTCACCGGCGCGGGGCAGGGCATCGGTCGCGCGCTTGCCACCGCGCTGGCCGATGCGGGCGCGCGTATCGTGGCAGTCGATATCGACGCCTCCAGCGCGGCGGAAGTTGCCCGGACATGCGGCGGCCTGGGCATTGGCTGCGACATGACCAACCCCGACGCGGTGTCGGAGATGATCGCCCGGGCGCAAGCGTGGCAGGGACGGATCGACATTCTGGTGTCGAACGCGGGTATGGCCAAAGGCGAGCCCGATGGGCCGACCTCGGCAGATGACGCCCATTGGCAGCGCAGCTTCGACCTGCATGTCATGGCACATCTGCGCGCGGCGCGTTTGCTGTTGCCTGGCATGGTCGCGCGCGGCGACGGTGCGCTGATCAACGTGGCATCGGCGGCGGGCCTGCTGACCCAGATCGGAGATGCCGCCTATTCGGCGACCAAACACGCCGCGGTCAGCCTGGCGCAATCGCTTGCAATCGAACACGGACATCAGGGCATCCATGTTTCGGTCGTGTGCCCGCTCTATGTGGCCACCCCGCTTCTCGGCTATGCGGAAGGCGACATGCCTGCGAATGCGCGGGTCCTGTCGTCTGAAGAGGTGGCGCAAAGCACCCTGCAAGGCATTTCCGAGGGCCGCTTCCTGATCCTGCCGCACCAGGAAGCCAGCGACTTTTTCATACGACGGGCCAACGATCCGGAGCGCTGGCTTGACGGCATGCAACGCTTGCGTGCGAAGATCATGGCGGATGGGCCGTCTGATATCTCGGATCTTCACCGCCGCTTCTGACGGCGTCCGAATCGGGCAACGAACCGGCGGAGCACTGTGTCGCGAACGCCTGTTTCGACGCGTCATAAACCGCCGATACCGTCGCGACATCGACCGCAAATGCGTCGCCCGCCTGCGCTCGCGCCTCGCCATCCGAACAAATTTCGGCAAACGCCTCGAACCCCAGATTCAGTGCACTGCCCTTCATCGCGTGCAACCGGTCGCGCAACGCGGTTGCATCCCCCAGCGCTGCTGGCAGGGCGGCAAGGTCCGCGTCCATCTCGGCAATGAACAACAGTGCGACCTCGTCGAAATCCTCCTTGCCGATTTCGGTTTCCAACTCCTTGACGCGTGTCCAGTCGATCATTTCGGGCCTCTCTCTCGGGCCACCATCGCGCGGCGACAATAACAAATGATGAATCGTTTTCTTGGGGAGATTTCAGGGATTGTTAAGACTGCGACCGGTATCCCTTGGACAGTTGCGGCGACCGGTATGTGTTCATGATGCGAGCCAGAATATGACCCTTTCGGCAGCGATGCTGCCCCAGACGGCTGTGCGGGCCGATGCGTCCCCGGGCGGTGCGCAGGGCGTCAAACGCGTTCTGATCGTCGATGACAGTGCCGCGCAACTGATGGTTCTGGCGCGGTTGGTCGGGCGTTGGGGCTACGAGGTGATGCAGGCACGGTCCGGTGCAGAGGCTTTGCGCATCGCCGCAGAGCACGCTCCGGACCTGGTTCTGTCGGACTGGATCATGCCGGGCATGGACGGCATCGCGTTCTGTCGACAGTTCCGCGGTCTTTGCGGCGATCATTTCGCCTATTTCATCCTTCTCAGTTCGCGCAGCGAAAAGTCCGAGATCGCGCAAGGCCTGGATGCGGGGGCCGACGACTACCTGTCAAAACCGGTCAACCCGCAGGAGTTGCGGGCGCGCATTCATGCCGCCGACAGGCTCGTCCGGATGCAACGCGAACTGCGCGCCAAGAATACCGTGATCTCGGAAACGCTCGAGAAATTGCAGGCCGCCTACGCCGCGATCGACCGCGACCTGCATCATGCGCGGCGAATCCAGGCCTCTCTCGTGCCGGAACGGGTGCGGGATTTCGGCCAGGCGCGGGTCAGTCTCCTGTTGCAGCCCTGCGGCCATGTGGGCGGGGATCTGGTCGGGGCATTTCAGGCCGGACCGTCCCGCATCGGCATCTTTGGCATCGACGTATCAGGCCACGGAATCGCCTCGTCGATGGTGGCTGCCCGTGTCGCAGGCTATCTCAGCGACCGGCACCCGGAGCAGAACGTGGCACTTATCGGTTCTGACCGGTTCCTGGATGCACAACCCCCTGAAAGTGTTGCGCAAAGACTGAATGATCGCCTGACCTCCGACCCCGGCGTGGAAGAATATTTTACCATGCTCTATGGAACCTTCGACCTGGTGAACGGGCACATGACGATGGTGCAGGCGGGCCATCCGAACCCCCTGATCATTCGCGCCGACGGCACACTGACCTTTGTCGGCAGCGGCGGACTTCCGATCGGGTTGATCGATCGCGTGACGCATGAGCGGACCGAAGTCGCGCTCGAACCCGGCGACCGACTGCTGATATATTCGGATGGTTTCATCGAGGCCGATACCAAATCCGGCGCGGCTCTGGGCGAGGACGGTCTGACCGGGCTCGTGCGCGCGATCCCCTCCAACCGGGTCAGCGCGGAGTTCCTGGACGATCTCTATACGGGTCTGATCCATGCCATGCCGGACGGGGCGAACCTTTCGGACGACATATCAGCTGCCTTGCTGGAGTATCGCGGCTGAGTTCAGGCTCAGATGCCTGCTCAGGAAATGCCTGTCGCCCGGATTGTCCAGTGCATCGACCGCCGCCGATCCGGGCAACCAGACAGCACTATGGCCCGCCTCGGTCGGCGCACCCAGGCGCAGGACGGCGCGGGCGGCATAAACCGTGCACAGCTTCTCTGCCCAGATGTCGTATTCCGGCATGAAGGTGAAGCGACGGAACGCGCCCAGCCGGCGCGGCTTGCCGATGCGCCATCCGGTCTCCTCGAACACCTCCCGGTGCAACGCGTGCAATGGCGATTCCCCGGGGTCGATTCCGCCCCCCGGTAGCTGAAACTCGCGATGCGGCGCGTCCTGATGCGTCAGCAGGATGTCCGGCCCGCGATGCAGGACTGCATAGGCTCCGCGCCGCAGCCGGTAACGACGGCCCGGCCGCGGCGGCTTGTCGACACGCATGATCATATGCATAGCACCCTTGAACGCAGCGCAGGTCGCACACCCTTGGACGCGCGAACCGGCCTCTTATATAGAGCGATCAAGTCAAACAACGTCCAGAAGGGAATTCGATGACATTCGGACCCAAGATCGCATGGGATGATACCGTGCTTCCGTTCCAGCTCGACCGCTCGGATATCCGCGGTCGTGTGGCGCGACTGGATGGTGTGCTCGAGGGCATCCTGCGGCAACATGACTACCCGCCCGCCGTCGAGGCGCTGGTGGCAGAGATGGCGTTGCTGACCGCCTTGATCGGCCAGACCATCAAGCTGCGCTGGAAACTGTCGCTGCAGGTGCAGACGAACGGTCCCGTGCGCATGATCGCGACGGATTTCTATGCCCCCGAAAAGGAAGGAGACGCAGGTCGCATCCGCGCCTATGCCAGCTTCGATCCCGACCGCATCACCGATGGTGCGCCGATGGATCAGCTGGGCGAAGGCTACTTTGCCGTCCTGATCGACCAGGGCGCGGGCATGCAACCCTACAAAGGCATCACCCCGCTGACGCGCACGTCACTGTCGGATGCCGCCGAGGCCTATTTTGCCCAGTCCGAGCAGCTTCCGACGCGGTTTCAGCTGCTCTTCGGGCGCTCGACCGAAAAGGGCGGCACCGAGCACTGGCGCGCCGGTGGCATGATGCTGCAGCACATGCCCAAAGCCTCGCCCCTGATGGGTGAGGGCGGCTCGGGCGAGGGGGGGTTGCTGCATGCGGACGACATCCTGTCGGAGGACGAGGGAGAGCATTGGCGCCGTGCCAATTTCCATCTCGATACGGTGGAAGCGATCGAACTGATCGGCCCCAGCCTGCCGCCGACGGACCTTCTGGTACGGCTGTTCCACGAAGAACAGCCGCGCGTGTTCGACGCCCAGGCGGTGCGCTTCGGATGCACCTGTTCGGAAGATCGGGTGCGGCGGTCGCTGTCGATCTATTCGGCCCGCGACATCGAGAAGATGACGACGGAGGAAGGGATCGTGACCGCCGATTGTCAGTTCTGCAGCGCACATTACGAGCTGGATCCCGCGACCGTCGGATTCGAGGCGAAGGATGCAGGCCAATGACCAGCTGGCCGCGTTGCACCGCGCGCTTGCGGTCACGACGCGGCCTTCGTCGGATTACGATCTGAACCCGGACGTGGTTTTGCCGGAGGGCCGCAAACTGCGCTCGGCGGGGGTGTTGGTGCCGGTGATCGAAAGCGGCGGTGCGCTGCATCTCATTCTGACGAAACGGTCGTCGCGGCTGAAGCACCACCCCGGCCAGATCGCTTTTCCGGGCGGCAAGGTCGATCCCGGCGATGCCGATGCGAAGGCCGCGGCCCTGCGCGAAGCGCATGAGGAAATCGGCCTGCCACCGGCAGCCGTGTCGATCCTGGGCGCCCTGCCACCGCACGAAACGGTGACCGGCTTCATCATGGAGCCGGTCGTCGGCCTGGTGACGGCGGCTTTCGCACCGCTGCCCGAACCCGGCGAGGTGGCCGAGATCTTTACCGTGCCGCTGGCGCACGTGGTCGATCCGGCGCGGTTCACGGTTCAGTACCGGCGCTGGCGCGGCGCACGTCGCCACTACTACGCGGCCCCGTTCGGTCCCTATTACATCTGGGGTGCGACGGCCCGGGTGCTGTATGGCCTGGCCGACAGGATGTCCGCATGACCGAAGTGACCGGCGACTGGCTGCGCGCGGCGCATGCGCAAGCGGTGTTCGACGCGCTTGAGAAACGCGGCCACCGGGCCCTGGCGGTGGGCGGATGCGTGCGAAATGCGCTGCTTGGGCAACCGGTGGCCGATCTCGATATTGCCACCGATGCCACGCCGGATGAAACCATCCGCGCGGCGCAGGAGGCCGGGCTGAGGGCCGTTCCGACCGGTCGGGATCACGGAACCATCACCGTGGTCTCCGGGCATGAAGGTTTCGAAGTGACCACCTTTCGCGCCGATATCGACACCGACGGGCGTCATGCGGTCGTGCAGTTTTCCCGCGACGTCGCCGAAGATGCGCGGCGGCGCGATTTCACCATGAACGCGCTATATGCGGATCGGCACGGTCACGTGCTGGACCCGCTGGGGGCGCTTCCGGATCTTCGGGTCCGGCGCGTGCGGTTCATCGAAGACGCCGGGCAGCGCCTCCGCGAAGATTACCTGCGCGCATTGCGCTTCTTCCGGTTCGCCGCCTGGTACGGGGATCCGGCGCTGGGGTTCGACGCCGACGCCCTGGCCGCGATTGCGGACAATCTTGACGGTTTGGCGACCCTGTCACGCGAACGCGTCGGAGCCGAGATGCTCAAGCTGCTCGCAGCGCCCGATCCCGCGCCCGCCATGTCGTCAATGGCGGCGACGGGCGCGCTCGGGATGTTGCTGCCGGGGGCCGACCCGCGCCCGCTGACCCGGTTGGTGGACCTCGAGGATGAGACCTCAATCGCACCCGACCCGCTGCGCAGGCTGGCGTCACTGGGCGATATCGACGGCAAGGGCCTGCGCCTGTCGAAGGCGCAGGCCCGCAGGCTGGAGATGCTGCGCGCCATCGTCGAAAGTACCGAAGGTCCCGCGGCGCTGGGATACATCTATGGCGCAGAGGCGGCGCGCGACGGGCTGCTGCTTCGCGCCACCCTGCTGGAACAACCGCTCGATGTCACTGCGCTGGAACGGGCCGCTTTCGGCGCAGACCAGACCTTCCCGGTCGGCGCGAAGGATCTTATGCCGGGGCTGTCGGGCGCGGCGCTGGGCGCGCGCCTGGCATCGCTCGAGGCCAGATGGATCGCGTCGGACTTCACCCTGACCCGCGCGGCGCTGCTGGACCCCGGCCCCCGGGCGTGACTTCCGCCGCCTGTCGCGGTACACACACGGACGGTCGCAGCATTACCGAGCGACCGTAAGCGACCCGACGCGACGACGTCTGACAGGCATCCATCTTGCACCCGCGGACACCGGCTTGCCGACGCCCCGCCCGCGTTTCCCCTCGATTTGCGACCAAAGGCATGTCCGGCCATGTTCCGTTTCTTCGAAAACCTGATCGACCCCTTCGCGCCCTACCCCGCGAACGACCGCCCGCCGCAGAGGCTCTGGCCGTTCATGTGGGAATACACCCGGCCCTTCCACCGGATCTTCGCGTTTGCGACGGTCCTGTCGATTGTCGTCGCCGCCGTCGAAATAGGGCTGATCTGGGCGATGGGCTGGGTTGTCGACATCCTGGCCGAAGGCCCGGCGCAGGTCTGGGATCGGCACGGCTATGCGCTGATCGCGCTCGCGGCCTTCATTCTGATCCTGCGCCCGCTGTTTCAGGCCATCGACGTGCTAATCCTGAACAACGCGATGATGCCGCAGCTCGGCACCGTGGTGCGCTGGCGCGCGCACAGGCATGTCCTGCGCCAGTCCGTCGGCTGGTTCGAGAACGACTTCGCGGGGCGCATAGCCAATCGCATCATGCAGACGCCCTCGGCGGTGAACGAGGCGACATTCCAGATCTTCGATGCGCTGACCTATTCCACCGCCTATGTGCTGGGCTCGCTGGTGCTTTTGGGCATCGCCGATCCCTGGCTCATGGCCCCGCTTCTGATCTGGCTGGGGTTCTACATCGCGCTGATGATCTGGACGGTCAGGCGCATCAGGGTCGCCTCGCGCAATGCGTCGAACGCGCGGTCCGAACTGACCGGGCGGGTTGTCGACAGCTACACCAATATCCACGCGATCAAGATGTTCGCCCATCACGAGCGGGAACTGGAATACGCCCGCGAGGCGATCAGGCACACGCAGGAAACATTCCAGGCCGAGATGCGCCTCTACACCATCATGGACGTGGCGCTGGCGATCCTCAACGGGGTGCTGATCGTTGGCGTCACCGGTATGGCGCTGTGGTTCTGGGGGCTTGGCGTGGCCACCGTCGGAACGGTGGCGGCGGCGACGGCGCTGACCCTGCGGATCAACGCGATGACCGGCTGGATCATGTGGGCGCTGACGAATTTCTTCCAGCAGCTCGGCATCGTGCAGGAAGGGATGGAAACCATCGCCCAGCCGATCACCCTGCTGGATCGACCCGATGCCGGGCAGTTGTCGCTGAACAGGGGCCAGATCACCCTCGACCGGCTGACCCACCATTACGGTCGCGGGCAGGGTGGCCTCGATGCGATCGACCTGACCATCGCGCCGGGCGAAAAGGTCGGTCTCGTGGGCCGTTCTGGCGCGGGCAAGTCCACCCTCGTCAAGCTGCTGTTGCGGTTCTACGACGCCGAGGGCGGCCGGGTCCTGATCGACGGTCAGGACATCGCCGCGGTCACCCAGGCCAGCCTGCGCGCCAAGATCGGCATGGTGCAGCAGGATTCGGCGCTGTTGCACCGCTCGATCCGCGACAACATCCTTTACGGACGCCCAGATGCGGGCGAGGACGCGATGATCCGCGCGGCAGAGCAGGCGCAGGCGCACGCGTTCATCCTCGACCTCGTGGATTCCGAGGGCCGTCGCGGCTTTGATGCCCATGTCGGCGAACGCGGCGTGAAGCTGTCGGGCGGCCAACGGCAACGCATCGCACTGGCGCGGGTCATCCTGAAGGACGCGCCGATCCTTGTGCTCGACGAGGCGACATCGGCGCTCGATTCCGAAGTCGAAGCCGCGATCCAGGACACGCTCTACGGCATGATGGAGGGCAAGACCGTGATCGCCATCGCGCACCGGCTGTCGACCATCGCCCATCTGGATCGCATTCTCGTGATGGATGACGGGCGAATCGTCGAACAAGGCAGCCACGCCGCGCTTTTGCAGCAAGGCGGGCTATATGCCGGGTTCTGGAGTCGCCAATCGGGCGGATTCCTCAGTTTCGACACCGATGAAGGCGAGGCGGCAGAATGAGCGACACGCACAGCGCAAGGCGCGCCTTTCCCTGGACCACGCCAAGCCGGTGGATCGACCCGTTTCGCCCGGCCCCGGGCCCGCCCCCCCGATCGATCCTGGCCTTCTTCGGCTGGGCCCTCGACGGCGCATGGCCGGTGCTGGCGGTCGCCGCGATCCTGTCCATCGTCGCGGGCGTGATCGAGGTCATGGCGGCGCTGATCCTGGGTCACGTGGTCGATGCCGCGCTGGCCTCCGGCGCGGGCAGTATCTTTACCGCGCAGACCGGCATCCTTGTCGGGGCGCTGTTGTTCTTCGTGCTGTTGCGCCCGGTGATCCTCGGGATCAACACCTTCTTCCAGTCCATCGTGGTGCAGCCGAACGTCCTCACCCTCGTCCTGTCGCGGCTGCACCGCTACACCCTTGGCCAGGCGGTCACCTTCTTCGACAACGATTTTGCGGGACGCATCTCGCAAAAGGAAATGCAGACCTCGCGCGCGCTGACCGAAGTGGTGATCGAAGCCATTCACACGATTCTCTTCGCACTGGCCTCGGTGATCGGCGCGGTGCTGCTGCTGGGCACGGTCGATGCGCGGATCGCCATGGGGCTGGTGGCCTGGATCGTGGTCTACGCGGTCTTCATCCGCGCCTTCATGCCGCGCATCCGCAAGCATTCCAAGGCGCGCGCGGCGGCCCGGGCCACAGTGACGGGGCAGGTTGTCGACACGATCACCAACATCAAGACGGTCAAGCTCTTCGCCCATTCCGACCACGAAGACCGCGCCGCCCTCAACGCCATGCGCGCCTACCGCGTGCGCGCGCTCGAATTCGGGCAGGTGTCGGTCGTGTTCCGGTTCTGGCTGATGGCGCTTGCGGGGGTTCTGCCGGTCCTGCTGGTGGGCGGTGCGCTTTGGTACTGGAACCTCGGGCTGGTGACCGCGGGCGACATCGCCGCCACCGGTGCGGTGTCGCTGCGTCTGGCGCAGATGACCGGCTGGGTCAGCTTCACCCTGATGTCGCTCTATGCCAACCTGGGCGAGGTCGAGGACGGCATGCGCACGCTGTCCCCGGCCCATACCTTGCAGGACCGACCCGGCGCCACCGCCCTTAAGGTCACCGAAGGCCGCGTCACCCTCGACAATCTGAGCTTCCGCTATGGCCGTGCCGTGGGCGGCATCGATCACATCTGCCTTGACGTGGCCCCGGGCGAGAAACTCGGCATCGTCGGCGCATCCGGCGCGGGCAAGTCGACGCTCGTCGCGCTTCTCCTGCGTCTCTACGATGCCGAAGACGGCGAGATTCGCATCGATGGCCAGAACATCGCGGGCGTCACCCAGGAAAGCCTGCGCCGCAGCATCGGCATGGTCACCCAGGAAACCGCGATGTTCAATCGCTCGGCGTTCGACAACATCCGCTACGGTCGCCCCGATGCCAGCCTCGACGCGGTGATCGCCGCCGCCCGCAAGGCCGAGGCGCATGACTTCATCGAAGAAATGCAGGACCACAAGGGCCGCAAGGGCTACGATGCGCATCTCGGCGAACGCGGCGTGAAACTGTCGGGCGGCCAGCGTCAACGCATCGCCCTGGCCCGCGCCATCCTCAAGGACGCCCCGATCTTCATCCTCGACGAGGCGACCTCGGCGCTCGATTCCGAGGTCGAGGCCTCGATCCAGGATGCGCTGATCCGCGTCATGGCCGGCAAGACCGTGATCGCCATCGCCCACCGCCTCTCGACGATCTCGGACATGGACCGGATCGTGGTGCTCGACGCGGGCCGCATCGCCGAGCAAGGCACCCACGAGGATCTTCTCGCCCGGGGCGGGCTCTACGCGCGCTTCTGGGAAAGACAGTCAGGCGGCTTCGAGGCCCGCGCGGCGGCGGAATGACCGGCGCGGCGCTGCTGCCTTTCCATTTTTCAAATACGCCAACCCGCACTCGACGCCCGCGCCGTTTCCGGGCATGAGCGACGCATGCAACGAATGATCATCGAACGGCTGGGCCATCTCGGCGACGGCATCGCGCCGGGCCCGGTCTATGTACCGGGGGGGCTGCCCGGCGAAGAGGTCGAGGGCGACATCGACAACGCCATCATGGCAGCGCCGCGAATCGTCACCCCGTCGACCGATCGCGTACGCCCGCCATGCGCGCATGGCAGACGGTGTGGCGGGTGCCAGTTGCAACACGCCACCGAGGCTTTCACCGAACGCTGGAAACGCGCCGTGGTGGAAACCGCGCTGGCGGCGCAGGGTCTCGAGGCGCCGTTCCGCCCGACCGTGACCTCGCCGCCGCAGACCCGTCGCCGGGCGACCTTCTCGGCCAAGCGCACCAAAAAGGGCGCGCTCGCGGGCTTCCATGTGAAACGCTCGGACGAGATCGTGCCCGTGCCGCACTGCCGGCTGGTCCACCCCGATATCGCCGCCGCCCTGCCGATGGCCGAGGAACTCGCGATCCTGGGCAGCACCCGCAAGGGCGCGCTGTCGGTGCTGGTGACGCGGACCGATACCGGGCTCGATGTCGTCGTCTCCGGTGGCAAGCCTGTCGACAGCGTGCTGCGCGGTCGGATCGCCGACATCGCCCGTGAACACGATCTCGCCCGCATCACCTGGGATCCCGAAGAGACGCTGCAACGCCGCGCGCCAATTGTCCGGTTCGGCACCGCCGCGGTCACGCCACCACCGGGCGGGTTTCTGCAGGCCACCCCCGACGGCGAAGCCGCGCTATGCGCCGCGGTGCTCGAAATCACCCAAGGCGCGAAGCGCGTTGTCGATCTCTTTTCCGGCTGCGGCACCTTCGCGCTACCCGTCGCGGCGCGGGCGTCGGTTCATGCCGTCGAAGGCTCCCGGGCGATGACCGACGCGCTCGATCAGGGCTGGCGTATGGCCACGGGCCTGCGCAAGATCACCACCGAAGCGCGCGATCTCTTCCGCAACCCGATCCTCGCGGAAGACCTGCGCAGGATCGACGCGGCGGTGATCGACCCGCCCCGCGCCGGGGCCGAGGCGCAAATCGCGGAACTGGCGACGGCGCGTATCCCACGCATCGCGCATGTGTCGTGCAACCCGGTGACCTTCGCGCGCGATGCCGCCACGCTTGTGGCTGCGGGCTACCGGCTCGATTGGCTGCAGGTGGTGGACCAGTTCCGCTGGTCGACCCATATCGAGCTTGTTGCTTCCTTCTCGATCAAATGAGGACCCGATGACCTTTCGTTCCCGTCTGACCGCCTTTCTGGAACGGCCCTCGACCGTCAACGCCATCACCGTGGTCATCCTGTTCAATGCCGCGATTCTCGGGCTTGAAACCTCGGACAGCGCGATGGACCTTGCGGGCCCGTTCATCATTGCGCTGGACCGCATGTGCCTCGCGATCTTCGTGATCGAGATCGCGGCCAAGCTTGTCGCCCATGGCGGACGCTTCTTTCGCAACGGCTGGAACGTCTTCGACTTCACCATCGTCGCGGTGTCGCTGATCCCCGGCTCGCAATCGCTGTCGGTGCTGCGGGCGCTGCGGATCCTGCGGGTGTTGCGGGTGGTGTCGGTCATGCCGCGCCTGCGCCGGGTGGTCGAAGGCTTCCTGACCGCACTGCCGGGCATGGCGTCGGTCTTCCTGCTGATGGCGCTGATCTTCTACATCGGCGCGGTCATGGCGACCAAGCTGTTCGGCGATGCCTTTCCCGACTGGTTCGGCACGCTCGGGCGGTCGGCCTATTCGCTGTTCCAGATCATGACGCTGGAAAGCTGGTCGATGGGTATCGTGCGCCCGGTGATGGAGGTCTATCCCTACGCCTGGGTGTTCTTCGTCCCGTTCATCCTGGTCACGACCTTCGCGGTGGTGAACCTGGTCGTCGGACTGATCGTCAACTCGATGCAGGACGCCCACGCGGAAGAGGCCAACGCCGCCACCGACAGCTATCGCGATCAGGTCCTGGTCCGGCTCGAGGCGATCGAGCGTCGTCTGAGCGCGCAGGGCTCACCGCCGCGTGATCGCGGATAAAGAGGGCCTTCGCGAAAGTCGGAAAATACGCTACGTTCCGGCAAAAAAGAGCGAGCGGAACAGTGACAATCATCAGACTACTTTGCGCCTGCCTGCTGGCCTTCGGGCTGACGGCCTGCAGCAGCAAGTTCAAGACGTATAACGGGCCGGAAGTGACGCAGGTCATCGTCGACAAGGGCCAACGGCGGATGTTCCTGCTGCACCATGACGAGGTGCTCAAGCAGTATCCCATCGGCCTTGGCTTCGCACCGACCGGTGACAAGAAGATCGAAGGCGACGGCAAGACGCCCGAGGGCCTCTACACCATCGACAAACGCAACCCGAACTCGAACTTCCACCTGTCGATCGGCATTTCGTACCCGAACGAACAGGATATCGAAGAGGCCCGTGCCCTGGGGTTTTCACCGGGCGGCGACATTTTCATCCACGGCGGCCCGCCCAAGGGTAACAAGGCGCATCCGCGCTCTGACTGGACCTGGGGCTGCATCGCGGTGAAGAATCGCGAGATCGAGAATGTCTACGCGATGGTGCGCGACGGGACACCGATTCTGATACAGCCCTAGATCCGACGCAGTCTTTGATCGGGCGGGTCTTTGATCGGGCGGTCCGGCTCGGGCGACCTGACAGGGGCAGCACCGGTGTCACCGGCGGTCGTGTCCCGGGCCTGACCCGGGACTTCGCGGCGCGGTCTCAGAGTTGCGTCAGGGGCAGCGTACCTGACGACGACAGCACCGGACCGGCGGTTCCCGCCGAGGCGGGTCCGCCGGTGACCAGGGTCCACCAGATCTTGCCATTGGTTTCCTGGAACCAGGCGAATCCCATGTCGCGCGCCTCGGGCGACAGGATCACGTTGCGCGTCGCGGGCTCTTCCATCCAGGCCGCCAGCGTCTGCAGCTCGGTCTCGTAAGTCTCGGAAATCGCTTCACCCTTGACCTCGCCGCCATAGCCGACGCGTCGGGCGCGATCGACCGGAGAAGAGCCGTCGGAGCCGAAATGCCAAGGCCTGTTCTGCGCCGACATGTCGCGCGAATGGGTGGCCGCAGAGGCGTTCAGGGCCGCGCTGTATTGCAACTGCGGCTGGCCCGCTTCCGTCCGCAGGGCATTCACCGCGTCCAGCATCCGGATCTCGATGCGGTTCTGGCTCTGGGCGCTGATGCGGTACAATGTCGGCAGCGGCAGGCCATCGGGACCCAGCTGCTGCTCTGCCGGCGGCGACCCCGTGCAGGCCCCGAGGGCGGCAAGCGCGACAGAGGCGATCAAAAGCGAGGCGCGGGACATGGCAGACTACCTATTCTATCAATGCGACCCGAAATGCCTTAGAATATGCGTCGTTGCTTATCAAACCCACATCGGCGTGAGCTTGCCTGCGCACGGGAGTTTGAATTGCGACTGCGGCTTCCGCGCCATATGTGAAACGATGATACACGTATTTCCATGAAGGAGATGTACCAATGACATCCAAGGCACCGCTGCGCCAGACGCGTCGCGCATTCCTTGTCGGCAGCACCGCCACCGTGCTGGCCGCCCCCGCCCTCGCCCAAAGCGTGACCGGCGCCGCCACCACCGAGGTGGAGCGCGACCTGTCGGGTGTCGTGCGTCGCAACATCTCGAGCTTCCGGACGCTCGACTGGCAGCCCTATTTCTCGAACACCGACAACGGCGCGATCCTTGTCGATATCCAGAGCCGGGCGCTGCATTACTGGTCGCAGGACAAGTCGATCTACAAGCTCTATCCCACGTCCGTACCGCTGACCGAAGACCTGACGCGCCGCGGACGGACCAAGGTGATCCTGAAGGATCCGGCGCCTGACTGGCGGCCGACGCCGTCGATGAAAGAGCGCAACCCCGAATGGCCGGACTACGTGGCACCGGGCCCCGACAACCCGCTTGGCACGCGCGCGCTGCACCTCAGCTGGACCTATTACCGCATCCACGGCACGCATGACACGCGCAAGATCGGGCGTCGGTCTTCGAATGGCTGCATCGGCCTTTACAACCAGCACATCGAAGAGCTGTACGGGCTGGCCAACGTGGGCACACAAGTGTTGCTAATTTGACGACAACAAGGCGGCCCGCGGTTTCCGCTTTTCATGTTGCGTTTGCAATCGCACGGGGAAGCTGGTTAGAACAAATCACGAGGTTTAGTCTTGGGTGCTTGCAGGGTAAATGCGCCCCGCAAGCAGTTATCTGGAGGATAGTTATGAAGAAACTCGCACTCGCCGCCGCAATCGCAGCAGCTGGCTCGTCGGCAATGGCCGGTTCCTACGCAAAAAATGACGTGGTTATGGAGCCCGTCGTGATTGTCGAAGAGACCCGTCAGCAGTCGTCCTCGGCCGCCATCATCGTTCCGCTGATCCTGCTCGCGCTCGTCGCCGCAGCTCTCGCGTCCGACTGATCCGGTTCTCACGAACCAACGGGAAAAGGCGGTGCTTCGGCGCCGCCTTTTTTTGTTGCGCTAGGCGGTTTCGGCGTCCCGCGCGGCCCATTCCACGCCATGCGGGTTGAAGCCCCGCGCGATGCTGGGCTTGATGATGTCGAAATAGGGCGAAATGTCGAAATCCCGCGGCGCGAACAGGCTGTGGTGCCGGATATGCAGGATTTCGCGCGCGGCATTGCTCTGACCCGACACCTCGATTCGCGGCAGAATCGGATACTTCACCGACTGGAACGCCTGCGCGATCAACGATGAGCAGATCGCCCGCGTCGGATCCCCCGACCCCAGCGACAGCATGCGCCGCCGCCACGGCGTCGGCACGGGTGGCGTCGGGATGAAATAGCGCAGCAGATCGATGATGTTGCGCATGTCGTAGGACAGACCGATCCGGTCGATCATGAAATCCACGACCTGCTGCCGCTCGACGCTGTTCAGCCCCACGGGGCGACAGATCCGGGTGTGGTGATGGGCATATTTCGCCAGCGGCACCGAAATGCAGCCAGCCTCGACCACCGCCTCGACAAGTTCGTGCGGGGTGCCATCGGGTGCTTCGTGGCCGGGAATCGACCCGGTATACAGCGCCGCGTGCGACCAGGTGGACTGCGTCAGGTACTTGATCGCCGTCGAGATATGCGCCTGGCCCTCGACAAGCAGCACGTCGCCGGGACGCAACGTCTGGTGCAGGGTCTCGAAGTTCGGCGGGGTGGCATAGTCGGTGCCGGGCTGCCGCTCGGCCAGCCAGCCTGCCATCGCACGGCCCGTCCGGGAAAGGATGCTGTCCATTACCAAGGTCTCCAATGCCCTGGAAACGTAAGGGGCAGCGCCGCGTCTCGCCAGAGACCATACCAAGTCTTGATGGCGCCGAAACATTCCGGCGCCAACGTCACCCGCAGATCACCGCCCGCCAGCCCGGTCAGCCGATGCTGATCTTGGCTTCCTGGCTGGCCGGATCTGTCAACCATCCCGACAGGCTTTCATCGATGACCGTGCACAGCGCTTCGATATGGGCGTCATCGTCGTTGAGGCAGGGAATATAGGTGAAATGCTCGCCGCCCGCCTCTTCGAAGCTTTCCTTGATCTCTTCGTTGATCTCTTCCAGCGTTTCGATGCAATCGGCCGAAAAGGCGGGCGCGCAGACGGCGATGTTCGTCTTGCCGTCTTCGCGGGCCAGCCGCGCCACCTCTTCGACGGTGTAGGGCTGCAGCCATTCCTCGGGGCCGAATCGCGACTGGAAGGTGGTGGTGATCTCGGTATCGGCCCAGCCCAGCCGTTCTTTCAGCAGGCGCGTCGTCTTCTGGCACTGGCAGTGATAGGGATCGCCCTCCATCAGGTAGCGTACCGGCACGCCGTGATAGGAACAGACAAGGATGTCGGGCCGCGTCTCCATCTTGGCGTAGGCGGTCTCGATCGACCGGGCCAGCGCCTCGATGTATTTCGGATGGTCGAAATAGGGATCGACCGTGCGCGCGGTCGGTTGCCACTTTTCGTCCATCAGGGCGCGGAAAAACGCGTCGTTGGCGGTGGCCGAGGTGGCACCGGCGTATTGCGGATAAAGCGGGAAGAACAGGATCTGTCGGCATCCGGCAGCGACCATTTCGCGGACTTTCGACTTGGTCGACGGGTTGCCATAGCGCATGCAGAAATCGACCATCACGCGGTCGCCATAGGCGTCCTGCATCCGGGCCGCGATCTTGGCGGTCTGGGCCTTGGTGATCGTCATCAGCGGACTCTCGTTCTGCGCCTCGTTCCAGATCGACTTGTAGGCCGCGCCCGAGGTGAAGGGGCGCTTGGTCAGGATGATGAGTTGCAGCAGCGGTTGCCAGAGCCAGGGCGAATAGTCGATCACCCGCCGGTCCGACAGGAATTCGTTCAGGTAGCGCCGCATCGACCAGTAGTCGTGATTGTCCGGCGTGCCGAGATTTGCCACGAGGATACCGATCTTGCCCGCCGACACCTTGGGATGATCGGCTGGCGCATGCGGCGGGCGCACCGCGGCGTTTGTTGCATCGAGCATTTCATTGCCCCTATCTGTTGGCATGCTTGCGGGTTCGGACCGTAAGTAACCTCTCTTGTCCGGGGGTCAATCGCTGAGCTTGGTTTCCCGCGTGCCCAGCGCATCGGCAAGGCTGGCGGTGGCGGACCCGGGGCGCAGCGGCCTGGGCTGGCTTTCGTCGGGGGCCCAGCCGGTCAGTGTCACCAGTTCGTAGGTCGCAGTCACCCGGCCATCGTCGGTGCGATTGGCCGCGTCATAGAGCTCTGCGGCCCGGCGAATGACGGCCCCGGGAGTGAAATGACGCAGCCGCGCGTCCAGCGCATTGGTCTCGCCCATGGCGCGCAGATCCTGCATCAGGTGCAACGCCGACCGGTAGCTGGTGCGCAGCGGGATCGCGTCGGCCACGGGCAGGGCAAGGCCCGCACGCTGCAGCAAGGCCCCCAGATCGCGGATATCGGCCATCGGGGCCACCCGTGGGCTGAGGCCTCCCGCGATCTCGATCTCGGCCTGACCGAGGGCGGCGCGCAGTTCCGTCAGGGTCTGGCCGCCGAAGGCCACCCCGAGGAAAAGCCCGTCCGGCTTCAGCGCGCGGCGGCACTGGATCACCTGCCCGACCGGATCGTTCGCCCAGTGCAGGCTCAACGCGTGGATCACCAGGTCATGCGCGCCCTCGCGCAGGTCCAGCACCTCGGTGTCGGCGACGCATGTGGCATCGGGCATTCGCTCGGCCCAGATCCCGGGGAAGGGGGTCACGACGGCGGGCGCTGTAAACACCCTGTTAACCATCAGCAGGCGATCCTGGATGTCGTCCGCCGCAGCTTCCTGCAGGAACAGGGCGGGATTGGCGCGCATGCGGGCGCGATGCGCATCCAGCGCGCGGCGGTCGGTCAGGATCGGGGTCTTTGCCATGCGGAGGAGATAGGGTGCAGGGCACGCTCATGCAAACATTGATGGATGCGGTGTTTCCGCCGTCCTGCCTGTGTTGCGGCGGTCTGACCGAGGCGAGCGGCGCGCTCTGCGGGACATGCTGGCGCGAAACGCCGTTCATTGTCGGGGCGGCCTGCGACCGGTGCGGCACACCGCTGCCCGGGGACGTTGAGGCTGTGGGGTCGTGCGACGACTGTCTGACCATCGCGCGCCCGTGGCGGCAGGGGCGCGCGGCGCTGGTCTATTCCGGGCGCGCGCGGGATCTGGTGCTGAAGCTGAAACACGCGGATCGCCACGACATCGCCGGTCCGGCGGGCCAGTGGCTCGCGCGGGCGGCCCGCGATCTGGTTTGCCCGGATACAGTGATCGTGCCGGTGCCGCTGCATCCTTTTCGCCTGCTCAGGCGGCGCTACAATCAGTCCGCGCTTCTGGCCACGGCGCTGGGCAGGGAAACCGGCAGCCCCGTCTGCAATGATGCCTTGCGGCGCAGACGGCGCACGCCGAACCTTGACGGTTTGACCCGCGATGCCCGGTTTCGCGCGCTTCAGGACGCCATCGCGCCCCATCCCGGGCGTGGCGCGTTCCTGACGGGCAAGGCGGTGCTGATCGTCGACGATGTAATGACATCGGGGGCGACGATGGCGGCGGCGACCCAGGCTGCCTATGTGGCGGGCGCACACTCGGTCTGCGTTGTCGCGCTGGCACGCGTTGCAAAGGATACCTAGATCCCTGACAAACGCGCATCAGGAGAGATCACATGCCGCAAATCGACATCTACACATCCCCGCTCTGTGGCTTTTGCCACGCCGCCAAGCGTCTTCTGAACCAGAAGAACGCCAGTTTCACCGAGATCGACGTCATGGCGCAGCCCAAGCGCAAGCCCGAGATGATCCAGCGCGCCCATGGCGGCCGCACGGTGCCGCAAATATTTATCGGCGACACCCATGTGGGCGGATGCGATGAGCTTTATGCGCTCGAGAGGGCGGGCAAGCTCGACGCGCTTCTGGCCCAGTGAGGGCCGCGCTTCTGCAGATCACCGCGTCGGACGATCCGGCGGAGAACCTGGTGCTGCTGCGCGGTCTGGTGGCCGACGCGGCGGCGCGGGGGGCCGACATGGTCTTCACGCCCGAGGTGTCGAATTGCGTCTCGGCCAGCCGGACCCGGCAGACCGAGGTGTTGCGCCACGAAGCCGAAGACCCGGTTCTGGCCGGTTTGCGCGCGGCGGCGGCGGACCACCGCATCTGGCTGTCGGCGGGATCGCTGGCGCTGAAATCCGCGCCGCCCGAGACGCGGTTCGTCAACCGGTCCTTCCTGATCACGCCCGATGGCGGGATCGCGGCGCGCTACGACAAGATGCACATGTTCGATGTCGCGGTGTCGGAGTCCGAGACCTACCGTGAAAGCGCGGGCTATGCGCCGGGCGACCGGGCGGTGCTGGCGGAAACGCCGTTCGGCAGGATCGGCCTCAGCATCTGCTATGATTTGCGCTTCGCCTATCTCTACCGGGCACTGGCGCAGGCGGGGGCCGAGATCCTGACCGTGCCTTCCGCCTTCTCTACCGCGACCGGACCGATGCACTGGTCGCCGCTGCTGCGCGCACGCGCCATCGAAACCGGGTCTTTCGTGATCGCGGCGGCGCAGGTGGGCACGCACCGGGCCAGCCGCGGCAAGGAGCGTCGGACCTACGGGCATTCGATGGTGGTCTCGCCCTGGGGTGAGGTGCTGCTCGACGCGGGCGAGGAGACCGGTGTGTTCGTCGTCGATCTTGACCTGAAGGCGGTGCAGGATGCGCGGCGCAAGGTGCCATCGCTGACCCATGACCGCGCGTTCTTGGGGCCGAATTAGCCGGCCTTGACCGCCGCCATGGCGTAATTCACCGACAGGTCGCGATCCGAGATGTGCCAGTCCCAGCGCAGGGGATCGAACACCAGCCCCTTGCGGTCCACCACTTCGAGGTCGGTGGTGTCGATCATCGCCGCCAATTCGTCGGGGGTGATGAATTTCGACCAGTCATGGGTGCCCTTGGGCAGCCAGCGCATGATCCATTCGGCCCCGAGGATCGCCGCCGCAAAGGACTTCGCCGTCCGGTTCAGGGTCGAGACAAGGCAGAGCCCGCCCGGCCGCGCGAGGTCCGAACAGACGCGCAGGAAGGCCCTGGGGTCGGCCACGTGTTCGACCACCTCGAGCGACATCACCACATCGAAATGCGCCCCTTCGGCCAGAAGCGCCTCGGCGCTGGTGTGCCGGTAGTCGATCTCCAGCCCCTCTTGCGCGGCATGCGCGCGCGCGACGGGAATGTTGCCACCGGCGGCGTCGATGCCCGTCACCTCGGCCCCGAGCCGCGCCATGGGTTCGGCCAGCAGCCCGCCGCCGCACCCGATATCGAGGATACGCAGCCCGGAAAACGGCGCCCTGGCGTTCAGATCGCGGTCGAATTCCCCGGCGATCTGGCGGGTCAGGTAATCCAGCCTGCAGGGGTTCATCTCGTGCAGGGGCTGGAACTTGCCCTTGGGATCCCACCACTCCGCGGCCATGGCTTCGAATTTCGCGACCTCGGCGGGGTCGACGCTGGCGGGCTGTGTGCTGGCATTCATTGGCAAAATCTCATGGTCATCCGGACATTTTCTCTCATATAGGAGAGATATGGACAAAGAACTGGGTCAAAAGCGCGCCGTGCAATATCTCTACCCGCCGATCGATGCCTTCGACCAGCGGATGCTTCAGGTATCGGGCGGACACACCGTCTATGTGGAACAATGCGGCAACCCCCGCGGCGTGCCGGTGATCGTGCTGCATGGCGGCCCCGGTGGCGGCTGCAGCCCGGCGATGCGGCGCTATTTCGACCCCGAGGTCTATCGCGTGATCCTGTTCGACCAGCGCGGGTGCGGACGGTCGCGCCCGCATGCCAGCGTGACGGACAACACCACCTGGGATCTGATTGCGGATATCGAACTGATTCGCACCGAACTGGGGATTGACCGGTTCATCGTCTTCGGCGGCTCCTGGGGGGCGACGCTGGCGCTGATCTACGCGATCTCGCACCCGGAGGCGGTGCGCCAGCTGGTGCTGCGTGGGGTTTTTCTGATGACCCAGACCGAACTGGACTGGTTCTATGGCGGCGGTGCCGGGCAGTTCTGGCCCGAAACCTGGGCGCGGTTCCGCGATCTCATTCCGCAGGACGAACGCGACGACATGATCGCGGCCTATCACCGGCGGCTGTTTTCCGGCGATCTGCGCATCGAGACGCAATATGCCCGCGCCTGGTCGTCCTGGGAAAACGCGTTGGCCTCGATCCATTCGAACGGATCGGGCGGCGAGGCACCGGGCGACTATGCGCGCGCCTTTGCCCGGCTTGAGAACCACTATTTCACCCATCGCGGCTTTCTGTCCGAAGATGGCTGGATCCTGAACAATATCGACCGCATCAAGGACATTCCCGGTGTCATCGTGCAGGGCCGCTATGACATGATCTGCCCGCCCGCACGCGCCTGGGAGCTGGCGCGGCGCTGGGGCGGGGCCGACCTGCGCATGATCCGGAACGCGGGCCACGCCCTGTCCGAACCCGGCATCAGCGCCGAGTTGGTCCGCGCGATGGACACCCTGTCACTCTAGCGAAATCGGGGTCTTCCACCCCTTGCCTCCGATCAACTTGTCGCGGACGTCGGCCCGCGCCCTTGGCAAACCGCCGGGATGGCCTCAAGTTATGGTGTGGGATCCGCGATCGGTCGACTGGCCGTCGGGCCGCGCGTCGGGACGTGCGGGACAGGCGCATGCGACCGGATGGAAGACCACAAACGACCGTCGAGACGGCAGGGAAGCTGGCGATGACACGTATCTCACGACGCAGACTTCTGCGCAGCGGTGCCGCAGCCGGTGTCCTGGCCGCCACCGGTCTGCCCCTGCGCGCGCAAGGGGCAACGCGCGGCGGTGGCCTGATCGTGGCGCTGTCGGGGGCCAACACGTCTGACAACTGGGACGCGCGGACCCACACGGATATCTTCATGCAGGCGGCGGCGCAGGGCGCGGTGTTCGACTGCCTGACCGAAGTGTCGGCCAACGGCAGTCTTGTGGGCGAACTGGCCACCGACTGGGAGGCCAGCGCCGACGCCAGGACCTGGACCTTCAACCTGCGGCGCGGCGTGCGCTTCCACAATGGCAAGGCTTTCGGGGCGGATGACGTCATCGCGTCGCTTCGGATGCACGTCGCCCCTGGGTCGGGGTCGGCGGCCCGGCCCATCGTCTCGGCGATCACCGAGATGAAAAAGCTGGGCACTCATCAGGTGCAGTTCACGCTGCAGTCCGGCAATGCCGATTTCCCCTACCTGATGTCGGACTACCATCTGCTGATCTATCCCGCAGGTCAGATCGAAGAGGCCATCGCGGACGGTATCGGCACCGGTCTTTACGCGGTCTCCAGTTTCGAGCCCGGGGTGCGCTTTGTCGGTCGCCGTGTCGATGGCCACTACAAGGACGGCCAGTCGGGCTGGTTTGACAGGATCGAGCTGTTGGCCATGAACGACCCGTCCGCGCGGATGCGGGCGCTGATGGCCGGTCAGGTCGACGCCATCAACCGGGTCGACGCGCAGTCCTTGTCGCGGCTGAAGGCCAACCCGCAGGTCAGGCTTCAGGAGGCCACAGGCAACCAGCACGTTGCCTTCCCGATGCGGACCGACACCGCGCCCTTCGACAACGCTTGCCTGCGCCGCGCGCTCAAGCACGGCATCGACCGGCAGGACATGGTCGACAAGCTGCTGCGCGGGCATGGCCAGGTCGCTTTTGACAGCCCGATCGGTCCGGCCAACCAGTACATGGCCGATCTCGAACCGGCCCCCTTCGACCCCGACAAGGCGCGATTCTACCTTCGGCAGGCGGGTCTGGACACGCTGAGCATCGACCTGTCGGTGTCCTCCGCCGCCTTCGAGGGCGCGGAGGGGGCGGCGCAACTCTTCCGGTCGTCCGCCTCGGCAAGCGGCATCCAGATCAACGTGATGCCCGAATCCGCCGATGGCTACTGGTCGGACGCCTGGACCCGCAAGCCGTGGCGCGCCAGCTACTGGGCGGGCCGCGCAACCGAGGACTGGATGTTCTCGACCGGCTATGGCCTGGGCGTGCCGTGGAACGAGACCGTCTGGAGCGACAAGGACAGCGCCCGGTTTCACGCGTTGCTGATCGCTGCCCGGGCCGAGCTCGACAGCGCCCGACGCGCCGACCAGTACGCCGAGATGCAGCGTATCCTGCGCGACGATGGCGGTGCGATCATTCCGGTGTTCGCCAACTGGCTGCAGGCGGTGACGCGCAGGGTCGGCACCCCCGAGACCATCGGCAACCTCTGGCAGATGGACAATGCCCGCTTTGCCGAACGCTGGTGGGCGGCCTGACCGACGGACCCGCAGGTGTTGGCCAGACGATAAACGCCCCGAATGCTCTCGGGGCGTTTTCTGTTGGCGAACGGTGCCGCGCGACCCGAATGCGGTGAACGCTTCAGGCCCAACACCGGGCCGCTACAACACGTAGCGGCTCAGATCCGTCGACCGGGACAGATCGCCAAGGTGCTTTTCGACGAAGGCATCGTCGACGGTGACGGATTCCCCGGCCTTGTCGGGGGCGTTGAACGACAGCTCTTCGAAGACCCGTTCCATCACCGTGTAAAGCCGCCGCGCGCCGATATTCTCGATGGCCTCGTTAACCTCGGCGGCGATCCGCGCCAACGCGGCGATCCCGTCTTCGGTGAAGGTCACCGTCACCTCTTCGGTTGCCATCAGGCCGGTATACTGCCGCGTCAGCGCGTTGTCGGTCTCGGTCAGGATGCGGACGAAATCCGCCTCGGTCAGCGGGCGCAGGTTGACCCGGATCGGCAGGCGGCCCTGCAATTCCGGCAACAGATCCGACGGCTTGGCGATGTGGAACGCGCCCGATGCGATGAACAGGATATGGTCGGTCTTCACCGCGCCATGTTTGGTCGACACGGTGGTGCCCTCGATCAGCGGCAAGAGGTCGCGCTGCACGCCTTCGCGGCTCACGTCGCCGCCCTTGGCATCGGCCCGCGCGCAGACCTTGTCGATCTCGTCGAGAAAGACGATGCCGTTCTGCTCGACCGAATGGATCGCCTCGCGCTTGACCTGTTCGTCATCGAGCAGCTTGTCGGCCTCTTCGCCAATCAGCAGCTCGTAGCTTTCCGACACCTTGAGTTTCTTGCGCGTGGTGCGGCCACCGAAGGCCTTGCCGAAGATATCGCCAAGGTTCATGCCGCCGCCCATGGCCCCCATCCCGGGCTGGCCGGGGATTTCCATCATCGGGAAAGGCGATGCGGTGTCGGCGACGTCCAGTTCGATCACGGTGTCGTCCATTTCGCCCGACCGCAGCTTTTCGCGGAACCGTTCACGGGTGCCTTCGCGGGCGTCCTCGCCTGCAATCGCGGCGATCACCCTGTCCTCGGCGGCGGTGTGTGCTGCGGCTTTCACATCCTCGCGCATGAATTCGCGGGTCTGGGCGATGGCGGCATCGACCAGATCGCGGACGATCTGTTCCACGTCGCGCCCGACATAGCCCACTTCGGTGAACTTGGTCGCCTCGACCTTGATGAAGGGCGCGCGGGCCAGTTTTGCCAGGCGGCGCGAAATCTCGGTCTTGCCGACGCCGGTGGGGCCGATCATCAGGATGTTCTTGGGGTACACTTCATCGCGCAGGTCATCGCTCAGCTGCTTGCGCCGCCAGCGGTTGCGCAGGGCCACGGCAACGGCGCGCTTGGCGTCGTTCTGGCCGATGATGAAGCGATCCAGCTCCGATACGATTTCGCGGGGGGTGAGGTCAGTCATGGATTATCCTTTCGCGCCCGTGGGGCGGTGCCGCACAAACTTATCCAAGTTTGTGCGCCCGGCGCATCAGCCGCCAATGGTCTCAACGGTCAGGTTGCCATTTGTATAGACGCAGATTTCGCTGGCGATCTGCATCGCGCGGCGCGCCACGTCCTCGGCGGTGCGATCGGTGTCGATCAGCCCGCGCGCGGCGGCCAACGCGTAATTGCCACCCGATCCGATGGCCGCGATGTCATGCTCGGGCTCGAGCACGTCGCCCGCGCCGGTGATGACGTAGAGATCCTTGCCGTCGGTCACGATCAGCATCGCCTCGAGCTTCTGCAGGTACTTGTCGGTGCGCCAGTCCTTGGCCAGCTCGACGCTGGCACGCTGCAACTGCCCTGGCGTGGCCTCGAGCTTGGTCTCGAGCCGTTCAAGCAGCGTAAAGGCATCGGCGGTCGATCCGGCAAAGCCCGCGACCACGTCGTAGCCGCCCGGCGACAGGCGGCGCACCTTGCGGGCCGTGCCCTTGATCACGGTCTGGCCCAGGCTGACCTGTCCGTCGCCCGCGACCACCACCTGCCCGCCCTTGCGGACGCCGATGATCGTGGTGCCGTGCCAGCCGGGAAACGTGTTGTCGGCCATGTCGCTCTCCTTTGTCTCTCGCCGCCATATGGGGGCTGGACAGCGGCGGCGCAAGCGGATGGCATGGGGGCTGGGCGATCACTGGCGGGGAAACACGGTGGCGATTTCGGCACGAGAGGCCTTTGGCGACACCTGGGCGCGGCTCGCGGACGAGGCGGGTCTTGCCCCGGACGGCTGGCACGCGACGCCGGTCTCGCGGCGCGACGATCCCGCCCGCGCCCGCGCGGTGTGGCGCGTGACGCGCGGCGCAGAGGTGCTTGCGCTCAAGCAGGTGCGCAGGCCCCGCGACGAGGCGGCGTTTCTGTCGGATATCGCGGCGCAACTCGACGCATCGAGGCGCTTTGCCGGGTTCCCGGAAATTTTGGCGGTCGACAGCGCCGCGCAATCGGTGCTGATGACCTTTGCCGACGGGGCCACGCTATACGATGCGCTGGCCGCCCCGGATGCCGACCACGGGGCCATTCTGGCAGCGGCGGGGCGCTGGGTCGCGGCGTTGCATCGGGCGGGGTTTGACGAGCGGCGGAATTTCCAGCCGAAATATTCCGTGCGGCATCTGGGCCGCCTGTTCGACGAGGTGCGCAGCGCTGCGCGTGCCGCGCCGCCACGGTCGGTTGTCTGGTGCGATGCGGTCGCGGCCCTTTGCGCCATGGCACCGGACTTCGAGCGCCGCGAGACGGTGTCGGCGCTGGGGCATGGCGACCTCAACCTGCGCAACCTTCTGGTGGCCGACACCGGCGTCACCGGGCTTGACCCGCGCAGCGTCACGGCGGTGCCTGTGGGCCATGACATCGCCCGCCTTGCGGTGCATTACGGCGCGCTGATCGCCCCGCCCGACGCTGCACCCGACCCTGCGACCGGCGCCTTGCCGGGGGTCGACCTGTCGGGGTTCTTTCGCGGATACGACCTTGTCGGGCCAGACGATCCGTCGGTCGGTTTCCTGTGCCGCATGCGCGTTCTCATCGACTGGCAGACGCTGCCCGCCGAGGCGCTGCAGACCGGTGCCGAACAGCGCCGCTTCCGGGGGCTGGTGCGGTTGGCCGAAGCGGCGTTCGGCACCGGGCCCTGATCCGCGCCAGACACGAAAAAGCCCCGCACGCGGGCGGGGCCATTCCGTCATCGCCAGAGTGCGATCAGATCGCGTCGTCGATCCAGCCCTTCAGCGCGGCCTTGGGGGCGGCACCGGCGCGGTTCGAGATCACTTCGCCATTCTTGAAGATGAACAGCGCAGGGATGCCGCGCACGCCCATGGCAGCGGCGGTATTGGGGTTCTGGTCGACGTCGATCTTGGCGACCTTGATCTTGCCGTCATACTCGGCCGACAGCTCTTCGAGCGCGGGACCGATCTGCTTGCAGGGGCCACACCATTCGGCCCAGAAGTCCACCACGACGGGAACATCGGATTTCTTCACTTCCTGATCGAAAGTGGCATCGGTAACGGCAACGGTTGCCATGATCTTTCTCCAACAATTTGCGGAATATCTGCGGTCTTCGGGTGGAACCTATGGAGCCGCTGGCAGAGAATCAAGGCGCGTCGCGCGCGCCAGTGCCGCATCGGTGATTTCTGGCGGCAACGGCATCAGGCTGGCGGTGGCGGTCCAGAGGATGGCGACCCGCACCTCCCGATCCGGATAGAGCGACCGCAGCAAGGCGCGGTAGGCACCCATCTGACGCAGGACGCCTTCGGGCACCTGGGCCGGGTCGCGTGGCACTTGCCGGTTGGTCTTGAAGTCGACGGCGGTGACCTTCGGTCCGTCAAGGATCAACCGGTCGATCACGCCCGCCAGTCGGCCGATGCCCGCGATCTCGCCGGTCAGGCCCACCTCGGCCAGCGCGCCGGGCGCAAAGACATGTGCCAGCGCCGGGTCCGACAGGGTGGCGATCGCCTCGGTCACCATGGCGGGCAGCGCCCCGGCATCGGCCCCATGCGCCGCAAGCAGGCGTGTCGCCGTGCCAGGCCAGTCGGCGCGGTCGATGTCCGGCAGCAACTCCAGCAGCAGATGCAGCTGGGTGCCGCGCGCCATGGCGGCTTCGGTGTCGTCGCCCGCCCCGGGCAGGGCCTTCGCTCCGCCAAGGTCCGACGGGCTGCGCACCGGGTCCGTCTGCGGGGCTATGGCCTCCGATGCGTAGAACCCGGGCAGTGGCTCGGCGATCGGGCTGTCTGCTTCGGCGCGACTGGCGGCGCCGTGGGGCAGGGCACCAAGGCGCAGACCGGGTCCGTCCGGCCCGTCGATTTCCTGCGCGCCCGCGCGCTGCAAGCCGCGTTCGACCTGGCCGTACCAGGCGTCGTCGGGCGTCTTTCCGACATCGCCCGCCGCGGCCACCACCAGCCAGGCTTCGGCACGGGTCATCGCGACGTAAAGCAGCCGGTCCGCCTCGGCGCGGGCGCGGGCCTTGGCGTCTTGCAGGGCGCGGCTTTGCAGCGGCGGCTGTTCGGCGCTTCGGGCCTTCCAGACCGCCGCGGTCTCGTCCACCGGCAAGAGCGCGTCCTTCACCGTGTCGGGCAGCTTGCCGCAATCGGGCAAGATGACCACGGGCGCTTCCAGCCCCTTCGCGCCATGCACCGTCATCACCCGGATGGCGTCGCCCGCGGCCTCCGGGCTGCGCTTGATCTCGAGGTCGTCGGTCTGCATCCAGCTGAGAAACCCGGTCAGGCTCGGCACGTTGCCTTCCTCATAGGCCAGCGCCTGCGCCAGCAGCGCATCGATGCCGTCTTCCGCCTCGACCCCGAGCCGCCCGATCAGACGCGCGCGGCCCTTGTGGCGCGTCAGGATGCGTTCGATCAGGTCGTAGGGGCGCAGGAAGTCGGCGCGGTCGCGCAGATCGTTGAGCATCGCAAGCGTCTGCGGATAGGCATCCGCATGTTTGCGCAGCGCTTCCCAGAGACTGGAACCGGTCCGGCCATGGGCAAGGGTAAAGAGGTCCTGCTCGGTCAGCCCGAACAGCGGCGAGCGCAGCACGGTGGCCAGCGACAGGTTGTCTTCCTGGGTGGCCAGAAACGACAGCAGCGCACCGATATCCCTGACCGCCATTTCGGCCATGACCTTGAGCCGATCGGCCCCCGCAACGGGCAATCCCGCCGCCTTGCAGGCGCGGATCACCTCGCGGAACAGCTTGCCCCGCCGCCGCACGAGGATCAGCACGTCGCCCGCCCGCATCGCACGTGCCGGCTTGCGGCCAAGTTGCAGCGCCTGTCCGCGATCCACCGCATCGCGGATGCAGGCGGCGATCCGGTTGGCCAGCACGACCTCGGCATGGGTGGTGCCGACGCGGTCCACCGGGTCAGTCCAGTGGTCATCCTCCTGCTTGTCGGGCTTGGGCACCGAGGGCCACAGGTCGACCTGTCCGGCCATGGCGGAATGAAACGCGATGTGCCGCCCACCGGCCACGAACCCCGAGGACCCGGCGTCCTGAAACGTGGCATCGACCGCGCCCAGGATCGCGCTGGCCGAGCGGAACGAATAGTCGAGGCTGCGCACCTGAAGAGGCGTTTCAGCGGCCCGCAGCCGGTCGTCGAACCGCGCGCGCATGCGGTCGAAGGCATCCGGGTCGGCCCCCTGGAACGAGTAGATCGACTGCTTCTTGTCGCCGACCACGAAGATCGTCCGCGCAACCTCGGCCCGCGCGCCTTGGCCTGCGGTAAATTCCCGCGCCAGAAGCTCGACCACCTGCCATTGCAGCGGGTTGGTGTCCTGCGCCTCGTCGACAAGGATATGGTCGATGCCGCCATCGAGCCGGTAGAGCACCCATTCGGCGACCCGTTCATCCGACAGAAGCCCGTGCGCCTTTTCGATCAGATCGTCGAAGTCGAGCCAGCCGCGGGCCAGCTTCTCGGCCTCGTAGGCGGGCAGGAAAACCTGCGCGAACCGGTGCAGCGCGACGTCCCGTTCGGCGGCGGCCAGCGCGCGCGCGCGGTCATTGGCGACGGCCAGCCGCGCGGTCAAAGCGTCAAGCCCGGCGATCAGTGCGGCATTGGCCGGGTCCTCGCGCAGCGCCTTCTTGGGGAAATTCTTGCGCGGCGTTCCGGTCTGCGTCAGGAAAGCGGCCATCAGGATCTGCCGCCCGGTCTCGTCCGGATGCACAAAATCGGTCAGCCCGGCGGTATACTTGGCATCGTTGCCGCCGCTCTGGCGCAGCATCGGGGCCAGTTTCGCGACCAGGTCACCTTCACCGCCTAGAAACACATCCGCCAGTAGGTCGTCCTGCCCATAGCCGTCAGGCAGATCGTAGAGCGCGCGTATCGTTGCCGCGTCGCGGGGCGGCAGAAAGTCCTTCTTGCGTGACAGGAGCGCCTGCAACAGCTTGTCGATACGGTCGTCGGTGTCGGTGAAATGCCGCGCCAGACCGGCGACCAGATGGCCGTCCTGCCCTTCGGACATGCGGTCGAGGATATCGGCGCGCAACAGTTCCGCCGCGCGGTCCTCGATCTCGCGGAAATCGGGGCTGACCTGCGCCTCAAGCGGAAAGCGCCGCAACAGCGACGCACAGAACGAATGGATCGTCTGGATACGCAGACCGCCCGGCGTCTCGATGGCGCGGGCAAACAACGTTCGCGCCTTTTGCAGGTAGGGCGACGCGAAGGGTCCTTCGACGCCAAGCTCGGCCAGTTCGCCCCGCAGCGCGTCGTTTTCCAGCATCGCCCAGGCCCCGAGCCGCCGGAACAGCCGGTTCTGCATCTCGCTGGCCGCGGCCTTGGTATAGGTCAGGCACAGAATGTTTTCCGGCGCGACGCCACCCAGAAGAAGCCGCGCCACGCGGTCGGTCAGCACGCGGGTCTTGCCCGACCCCGCATTGGCCGACAACCAGGTCGACGCGTCGGGCCGGGCGGCGGCGACCTGCGCCTCGGTGGCGTCGTCGCGCATCATGTCAGCACCTCGGCCAGGGGCATATCCGCAAGGTCCCATTCGCCCAGCCGCGACAGGTGATCGTAATCGCCCGTGTCCTGATCGCTGAACATCGCGCGGCGCGCGGTAAAGCCCTGGCCCGCATCGAGATAGCGGGCGATCAGCGCTTCAAGTTCGGCCCAGACCTGCGCAGGCGGGGCCTCGTCCAGCGGGGCCGCCACCTCGCCCGGCTTTGCCCCCAGCCCGATGAACTGTGCATCGGCGATATGGCGCGGTGCGAAATCCGCAAAAGCGCCCTGTTCCACCATGGCGGCGGTCAACAGCAACTGCTTGTCGAAGTGCAGCTGCTGGTCCTTCGACGGCGGCGTGCCGGTCTTGTAGTCGTAGAGATGCGCGCCGCCGCGTACATCGAGGTCGATGCGGTCGGCGCGGGTCGTCAGCGTGAAGCCAAGCGCAGGGATCGTCGCCTCGCCCGGGATCTCGAACCGGGCCAGCCGCGCGCGGGTCTGTCTGGCCGCTTCGTCGCGGGCGAAGCCGTCGGCGATGCGGGCGAACCGCGCGGTCCAGAGCTGCCGGGCCAGCGGGAAAGGCACATGCGCGTCCAGTTCCCGCGCGATGGTGTCGAGAAAGGCGCGGGCATCCGGGGCCTGACCATGGTCGCGCATCGCCTCGCCGAAGGACTTGAGCGCGTCATGCACGACGATTCCCCGCAACAGCGCGTCCGGTGCCTGCATCAGCGGGTTCATCCCATCGAGCCGCAGCACCTTGCGTGCATAGATCGCGTAGGGATCCCGGATCAGCGTCTTGACCTGGGTCAGGCGAAGATCGCGCGGTCGTGCACCGGCGGGCGGTTTCGGCGACGGGCGGCGCGCGGGCGGTGCCTGGATCGGTGCCTCGAGCGTCGCCACCCGCCGCGCCCACAGCGCCCCCCGCGCCCGCATTGCCTGCAGCGCGGCCTCACCGCCCTGCCGGGGCAGGCCGTTCATCAGGTTGACGATCCGGTTGAGCCAGCGCGACGGGACCGTATCGGCGTCGCTCGATTTGACCGACCGGGTCAGCCAGACCTCGCGCGCGCCGATGGCCTGCTGGAAGTCATGCGCCGACAGGCCGATGCGCCGCTCGGGCAGGGTCAGACCCGCATCGGCCCGCATCCGGCGGTTGAGCCACGGGTCGGCCTTTGGCATCTCGGGCCAGCTGCCTTCGTTGAGGCCGCCGAGGATCAGAAGGTCGGCCCCCATCACCCGCGCCTCGATGGTGCCCCAGATCTTGATGTGGGGATGCGCCGCGTCGCGGTCCCGCACCTCTCCGCGGGCAAGAATCGCACCGAAAAGATCCGCGTAGTCGCGCGCCGAAAGGTCGGCGCCGTACCCCGCCTCGGCCTGCAATTCGTCGACGATCCGGCGGACCTCGCGTCCGGCCGCCTTGTCCCAGAGCGCGCCGTGGTCGGTGCCTTCGCTGCCCGCGACGATGTCCTGCACGCGGGCGAGATGCAGCGCCACCCAGTCGGCAAGCGGTCTGTGCCCGGCCTCGGGCGCGGTGCAGAAGACCCGTGCGATCCAGTCGGTCCAGGGGCCATGGTCGGCGGCCTGTTTCCAGTCGGCGATCTGCCCGGCGGTCGGATAGGGCATGCCGGTCTTGCGGATATGCGCCTCGAGAGCGGGCAGCGCGCGGGTATGGGCGCTGCGCGCTTCGTGCGGATCATTGCCGGCGTGGCAAAGCGGATGCTTGAGCAGCGCCAGCAGCGTTTCGGCAGTCAACGGCCTGTGCAACAGCTGCGCCACCTGCCGCAAAAGCCGCCCCGGGGGCGAAAGCTGTGCGGGCAGACCGGCGGAATCGTCGGGCAGGATGCCCCAGCGATCCAGCGCCGCGGACACCCGCCGGGTCAGGCCGCGATCGGGCGTGATCAGGGCGGCGCTCTGGCCGTCTTCCGCGGCGGCGCGCAGGCGCATGGCAATGGCCACGGCCTCGGCGCGGGGATCGGCGGCCTCTAGCAGCGTGACGTTCCGCATGGCGGCGTCCAGATCGGCCAGACCGGGCCCTTCGGTCAGCCATTGGTCGGTGACCGGCGCCGGACGCAGCGCCAGCGACACCAGCGCATTGCGGGACGGCGCGGGCGCGCGACCGTGGCCCCAATCCGTCACATCCGTCCGGCTGGCCCCGAGGTCGCGCAGCAGTCGGGCAAAGCGGAATTGCGGATGATCCTCGCCCGGTTGGGTGTGATCGGCGCGCGGCAGGTCGTCGGTCAGCTGGTCCCAGACGTGGCGCGGCATGTCGAAATCGAAGCCGGGCAGCACGACCGCCCCCTGCGGCAGCCGCGCGACCGCCTGCATCAGCGCATGGGTGGTGCCGCGCGACCCGGTCGAGCCTGCCACGATCACCGGGTGCGCGGGTGGCGCGGCCTGCCACAGCGCCAGCCGCGCCTCGAGCGCGCGCCGTTGCAGGGCGGCGGCATCCGGGGCCGGGTCGGTGGCGTCGAAATAGTGTTGCACGATGCGCAGAAAGCCCAGCGCCCGGTCCCAGTGCCCAGACTGATCCGACACGTCGAGCCGCGCGATGGCCGCGGGGTCGACACCTTCGATCTGCATCTCGTCCATCAGCGCGGCAAGGCTGTCGGCCAGATCGAACAGGGCCGCGCGCGGCGCAAGATCCGGCGTCCGGTCCAGAAGCCGCGCCACAAGGCCCGTGAGTTCCAGCCTGCGCCGCAGGTTCGGCACCGCGATGGGCAGGCTGGCCCGCAGGCGCGCATCGCCCGGTTCGGTCAGCAGCTGGATGCGCGGCAGGAACCCGGGCCCCGCGTCGGCGAACAGCCCCTGCAGGCGGCGGGCCATGCGTTCGGTGTTCACGAAAAGCTCGGTGCGGGCGATGGCCTCGGGCGGGTGCTCGGCGAAGCGCGCGCGCAGTCCCGCGACCAGTGCTGCGGGAAAATCGGCCCCCGGGGGCAGCGCGAAAAGGCGCGGGGTTGGCGTGCCGTCGAAAATCATGCGCGCAGCATGTCCTCGGCCAGCGCGATGCCGCCGGGATGGCCCACATCCGCCCAGCGCCCCGGGTAGGGCAGGCCCATGAGCCGCCCGGCCTCGGCCATCCGGTTCCACAGGACATTGAGCGAAAAGGCCCGGTCGGGGATATCGGCCAGGCCGTCGGTGCGGATGATCTGCACGCCGGTATAGACCCAGTCGCCACCGCGCGTGATCCGGCCATCCGGGGCAAGCGTGAAGTCGCCGGGACCGTTGCGCCCGACCGTGCGGTCCATCGGCACACAAAGCAGAAGCGCATCCATGCGCGCGGGGTCCCACGCCTTTGCCAGCAGGCCAAGCGGGTCCGGCCCGGCAAAGACCGCATCGGCGTTCATCGTGTAGACCGGGCCCGCGCCCAGATGCGGCAGCGCGTTCTTCAGACCGCCGCCAGTGTCCAGGATGTCAGGGCTTTCATGCAGCACCTGCACCCCGTGCCCGGCCAGATGCGCCGCGATCTGATGGCCAAGGTAGTGGGTGTTGACGATGCGCACCGGCACCTCTGCCGAAAGATCGAGCGCCCGATCCAGCAGGGTGCGGCCCGCCACCTCGATCAGGGGCTTGGGGCGCTGGGCGGTCAACGCGCCCATGCGGGTGCCGAAACCCGCGGCAAAGATCATCACGGCGTCTGGCATGGCACCTTCAGTCGTTCGAGGAGGGCGGGCGTCGGGGCGGGCAGGCATGTGATGACGCGCGGTGCCACGGCGGACAAGGCCGGATTTGCCAGATCGCGCATCAGGTGGTCCCAGACGCGGGGTATGAGGTCGACGTAATGCGGTTTGCCCCGGGTCGCCGCGAGGCGCGCAAAGATCCCGAGGATACGCAGGTTGCGCGCGGCCCCCTGGACCGCGAGGGCGGCCTCGAACCGGGCCGCATCGCCGCCGGTCCGGTCCAGATAGTGCCAGATCGCCGCTGCGCGGGTCTGCGCACCGACATCGCGGCGGGCATCTTCCAGCAGCGAAACGACATCATAGGCTGGATGACCGGCCATCGCGTCCTGGAAATCCAGCAACCCTGTGCGGCGCGGCCCGTCGCGATCGGGCAGCCAGAGCAGGTTTTCCGCATGGTAGTCGCGCAGGATGGTGACGTGTGTCTCTGATGCGTGGCGGTCGAGCGCCTCGGCGAGGGCCGTGATGATCCCGGCGGTCTGGGTCCGGTCCATCTGGCCGGTGGCGCGTTGCTGATACTGGGTGAAGGCCAGATCGGTCATCTGCGCCAGTCGTGAAGGGTCGGCGGCAACCAGATCCGGCGGGGGCGCGGCTGCGTGCAGAACCACCAGCGCATCCATCGCCGCGCGATAGAGGGTGGGCTCTTGCGCCGGGTCATCCTGCGCCAGCCGTGCAAACAGCCCGTCGCCCAGATCCTCGATCAGCAACAGTCCCGGCGCTTCGGCAAAGATGCGCGGCGCGCTGAGGCCGAGACCGGTCAGGTAGCGCGCCAGCCGGGCAAAGACCGACACGTCGCCCTCCGGGTCCGCCATCAGGATCCGGGTTTCGCCATCGCACCGAACAAGGCGGGTATATGCCCGTGCCGAGGCATCGCCCGCGATCGGGTAAGGGGCGGCGTCCTGCCAGCCGGCATCGCGCAGGAAAGCCTCGGGCGTCATGCGGTCACCGCCGCCAGTACGGCGTCCCAGCGCGGGTCGGACCACGCGGCATCGACGCGGCGGGCATCAACGGTGGCGCCGTCCGAAAAGGACAGGGACAACGCCCCCGGCGGCGCCAGATCGCCCAGACGGTCGGGCCATTCGAGCAGGCATATGGCTGTGTCGAAAGCCTCGGTCAGGCCAAGTTCGATGACGCTGTCGGGCCCGTCCAGACGGTAGAGATCCGCATGCCAGATCTCGCCCCGGTCGGTGTCATAGACCTGCACGAGGGTGAAGGTCGGCGACGGCACATCCTCGGGTCGATCGAGCCGGGACTGGATCAGCGCCCGGGCGAAATGGGTCTTGCCCGCACCGATGCCGCCCGCCAGCAGGATCACGTCGCCCGGCCCCAGCGCGGGCGCGATCTTGCGGGCCAGGGCCACGGTGGCATCGGGGCCTTGCAGGGTCAGGTGGGCGGTGCGTTCAGGCATGGCGCGAGAGTATCCGCCCGGTCGCCACCTGCAAGGGGGGCCGATACCGCAGCCGGGCAGAAATTGCCGTCGTTCGCGGTGCCACCCGGAAGGTCCGGGTCCGGCGCGGTCAGCCTGCCAGTGCTGCCGTTTCCGCGACCGGTCCAAGCGCACCCGTCGCGCCTTCGGAAAAGCGCACCAGCGTCGCGCCGCCGGGCAGCGGATCGCAGCGCAGTTTCAGGCGCCGCCCGTCGACAAGGCGCACGTCGTTGTCCCAGCCTTCGCGCTGCCCGTAAGAGGCGACGAAGGCCCGGATATCGCTCCAGACGTCGCTGGGTTGCGCATGTTGCTGCCAGAGGCGGGTGGCATCCACGATGGTCACGTCGGCAAAGGTGCTGTCCGGATCGGACTGCCAGAGCTTGCGATAGCCCGCGTTGCAAAAGGTCAGCACGCCGGTCGGATTGAACGCCGCGACGGCCTCTCCCATGGTGTCGATCACCGACTGGCACAGTTCCAGTTCGGCGCGGAAGCGGCGGGTCAGCGCGATCTCGGAGCTGATGTCCTCAAGCAGAAAGGCGACGGCCCCGTCGGGATGCGGACGTCCGGCGATCCGGTAGGTCAGCCCGTTGGGCAGGCTCCAGGTTTCGCTGTAACGGTCATCGGTGGCGGCGGCGACAAGTTCGGCAAGCTGCTGACGCCAGCCGTCATAGGATTTCGGCTCCGGCATGATCCGGTTTTCGCGAAGCTGGTCGAAGAAGGTCATCAGGTTGGGTCGCCCGGACAGAAACTCGACCGACAGTTGCGTCAGGTCCAGAAGCGCCGGATTGAACAGCACAAGCTGCCGGTTGCGGTCGAATATGGCCAGCCCGATGGGCAGATGCGCAAAGGTCTTGGCCAGCGTCTGCACGAAATTGCGCTGCGCGGTTTCGGCCTCGACCACGGCGTCCACGTCGACAGCATAGTGAAACCAGCTGTCGCCCGCGCGGATGGTGGTGACCTCGAACCATTCCGGCAGGTCGGGATGGGTGGACGCGATATGCAGCCGTTCGCGGGTGACCGGACCGGTCCGGGGCTGGGTCGCCGTGAACAGCTGTGCGCTGTCGGCCAGTGCCGCGAGCTTGCCGAAGCGTTCGTTCGACCAGACCACCTCGCCGTTCGCGGCGCTTTGCCACATCGGATAGGGGGCCAGGCCGGTGGCGCGACGCAACCGGGCCAGATGGGTGGCGGAGCCAAGCACCGAAAGCCCCGAGCTGAGCGACGGGGACGGCCCGGACAGCCCCACACGCAAGCGATCCCGTTCCGGCACCAGATCGAGATGCAGATCCGGCGCCGTGTCAGAGGCCAGCCGAAGGCGGGTTGTGGGTGGCGACCGGGGGATGTCGGAGAAGACCGGGCTCAGCGCGTCGCGCACATGCGCCCAGTCACCGAAGAGTGCATCGCCGATCAGCGTGCTTCCGGCGGGTGTGGCATCCACCACCTTGCCGTCACGCAGCAGGAACAATGGCTCGTCCAGCTCTGACGTTGTCGTTTCCTGCCGTTTCGTCCGGGTCGCTGAAAAGATCAGCAAAAATGCGTAAACCAGTACAAGTCCGACCCCGGTGCCGATGAGGATGGCAAGCCATGTCTCAAGCGCCATGGTGTTCCTTCCGAACCGATGTTCAAAATATGACCTGACTGTCGCACCGGCAACGTTAACAAATCATTAACACCGACGCTGACCGGACGCGTTCAGCCGTCGATCAGCGCGTTTTCTCCCAGCGGTGCATGCGCCTCGGCTTCGGGGACGGCGATGGCTGAAAGCGGCCAGACGACCTCGACGATGGCGCCGCGATGCAGGCCGGCGTCGGGATTGGGCCGCGACGGCGGCGATCCGTTGGCAAAGCTCAACTCCGCGCCGCTGCCTTCAAGCAGCGTCTTGGCGATGAACAGGCCAAGGCCCATGCCTTCATAGCCTGGACGTTCCTTGCGCGGCTTGTCATTGCGGCGCTGACGCATGAACGGATCGCCGATCCGCCCGATCAGGTGCGGCGGAAAACCGCGCCCGTCGTCGACGATCCGCACCGAGACCACGGCATCGCTCCAGTTGACCTCGATCCAGACCGTCGACCGGGCGAAGTCGACGGCGTTCTGCACCAGGTTGCGCAGGCCGTGGATGATCTCGGGGCGGCGCATGACCAGGGGCGGAAGCGACCCGTCGCCGCGGCGGTTTTCAACCTCGATCAGGATCGCCTTGCCGCGGTTCTCGTGCGGCTCCGACGCTTCGCGGATGACCTCGGTCAGCGGCGCGTGGCGCATGTGCAGGTCATCCTTGCCCGCGCGTCCCATCGACCGCAGGATATCGCGGCAGCGGTCGGCCTGCTCCGCGATCAGGACGGCGTCGTCGCGCTGGGCGGGGCGGTCGTCCAACTCGTCGATCAGTTCGGCTGCGGTCAGCTTGATCGTGGCCAGCGGAGTGCCAAGTTCATGCGCCGTGGCCGCCACCACCCCGCCCAGATCGTTCAGTTTCTGCGCCCGCGCCAGCGCCATCTGCGTCGCCGCCAGCGCATCGCCCATATTGTGCATCTCGCGGGTGATGCGGCGCGAATAGACCGAGATGAAGAGGATCGCGATGGTGATCGCCGCCCATTGCCCGAAGATGAACAGATCGGGAATGCGCAGCACCTGCCCGTCGCCGGTCCGCAAGGGCAGATGGAAGAACACCAGCCCGGTCACCAGCAACACCGCCAGGGCGTTCAGGAACACCGTGCGTCCCAGAGGCAGCACCGCCGCCGAGACCGTGACCGGCCCCAGCAGCAACAGCGAGAAGGGATTGTGCAGCCCGCCCGTCAAAAACAGCAGGAAGGCCAGTTGCAGCAAGTCGAACACGAACATCAGCAGGTTTTCGGTCTCGGACAGGCGCTTGTTCTCGGGAAAGATGAACATCGCGACCAGATTGCCGATCACCGACACCCCCACCGCCATGAAGCAAAGCCCGGTCTGCATGTCGAGGTTGTAGATGCTGACCGCCACCAGGATTGCGGTCAACTGACCGGTGATCGCGAACCACCGCAACAGGATCATGGTGCGCAGCCTGATCCAGTTGGAGCGGCGTCGTTCGTCGAAAATGCCGATATCCGCGTCCGTCATCTGCGCCAACCTGTCTCTTGCGGGTCCGGGGGCAAGTGATAGGACCCGGTGCACACACTGGCAATCGCGAGAAGGAGCGGAACATGCGCTGGGCAATGGTAATCGTGGCAGGTCTGGTTCTGGCAGCCCTGATCGGCGTGACGGCCTTCTGGTCGATGCTGCGGGGCGATGCGGATGTCTTTGCCGAATGTCGGTCCGGAGCCGTCGCGGGCACCATCGGCGGGCCGTTCACGCTGATCAACAGCGCAGGCCAGACGGTGACCGATGAAGATATCGTGACCGAACCGGTGCTGCTCTATTTCGGCTATTCGTTCTGCCCGGACGTCTGCCCGTTCGACGTGGCCCGCAACGCCGAGGCGGTCGACATGCTGGCGGAGCGCGGCACCGCGGCCACACCGGTCTTTGTTTCGGTCGACCCGGCCCGCGACACGCCCGAGCAGGTCGGCGCCTATGCAGAGGCCATGCATCCCGACATGATCGGCCTGACCGGCACGCCCGAGCAGATCAAGGCCGCCGCCGATCAGTTCCGCGTTTTCTACCGCGTACCCGAGGACCCCGAGGACGAATTCTACCTCGTCGATCACACCACCTTCACCTATCTGCTGATGCCGGGGCACGGTTTTGTCGAGTATTTCCGGCGCGAGACGTCCTCCGAGGAGATGGCCGACCGGGTTGCCTGTTTTGCCGACGCCGCCTGACACCGGTTCTTGACGAGCGCTGTTGCCGGGTGCGCGTCAATTGACGGCAGCGCGGTGCGGGCTAAGCTTCCTGATCATCGGGCGGGATGCCACTTGGACGAGGAAAACGGGATGCAGGATCTGGGCGAAGACACGTCGCTGTTGCTTGTGGACGACGACGAGCCGTTTCTGAAGCGGCTGGCCAAGGCGATGGAAAAGCGCGGATTCGACGTGGAGACTGCCGAGAGCGTCGCCGCCGGGTCCGCCATCGCAACGGCACGCCCCCCGGCCTATGCGGTGGTCGACCTGCGGCTGGAGGATGGTAACGGGCTGGACGTGGTCGAGACCCTGCGCGCCAAGCGCCCGGACGCTCGGATCGTCGTATTGACGGGCTATGGTGCGATTGCCACCGCCGTGGCGGCGGTCAAGATCGGTGCCACCGACTACCTGTCGAAGCCCGCGGATGCCAACGACATCGTCAACGCGCTCTTGGCAACCAAGGAACAGTTGCCGCCGCCGCCCGAGAACCCGATGTCTGCCGATCGCGTGCGCTGGGAGCATATCCAGCGGGTCTACGAGCTGTGCGACCGCAACGTATCCGAGACCGCGCGCCGTCTGAGCATGCACCGCCGGACCCTGCAGCGCATTCTCGCCAAGCGCTCGCCGCGGTAACGTCGCACGCGCCCTGCCACTGGCCTTCGAGGCCAGAGGCAGGACGTTGGAGGCCCTGCCTCCAAACCTCCGGCGTATTTTGAAAATGGAAAGGGGGGGCGCGGCCTGAAAGGGCAGGGGCGCGGCCTAGTCGTCGTCGCCCGCGAGGTGACGTTCGCCGCGCGCTTTGGCCAGGCCGATCTGTTTCTGGCGTTCGCGGAAGCGCGCCTTGTCATCCACCGATGTCTCTTGCGCGCAGAGATGGCAGGACACGCCTTCCTCGTATTCGGCGCGGGCGCGGTCCGCGGGCAGGATCGGGCGGCGGCAGGCGTGGCACAGCTCGTGCGGGCCTTCGCGCAACCCGTGCCCGACCGAGACGCGGCCATCGAAGACGAAGCAGTCGCCGGTCCAGGTGCTGTCGGCCTCGGGCACCTCTTCGAGGTATTTCAGGATGCCGCCCCTGAGGTGAAACACCTCGGGCACGCCCTGTTCCAGCAGCCAGTTGGTCGATTTTTCACAGCGGATGCCGCCGGTGCAGAACATCGCGATGCGCTTGTTGTGAAACCGGTCCCGGTTGGCCGCCCACCACGCCGGAAAGTCGCGAAAGCTTTGGGTTTCGGGGTTCACCGCGCCGTCGAACGTGCCGATGGCCACTTCGTAAGCGTTGCGGGTGTCGATCACCGCCACGTCCGGACTTTGGATCAGGGCGTTCCAGTCGGCGGGATCGACATAGTGCCCGGTCCGGGCGCGGGGATCGACGCCGGGCTGGCCCATGGTGACGATCTCTTTCTTCAGGCGCACCTTGAGGCGGGGGAAGGGGCGCCTGGCGGCGCTGGAAGTCTTGACCTCGAGTGTTTCGCATCCCGGCAATGCGCGGACATGCGCGACCAGCGCGTCGACCCCGTCGGCGGGCCCCGCCACGGTGCCGTTGATGCCCTCGGGGGCCAGCAGCAGAGTGCCGGTGACGCGCCCGGCCTCGGCCAGCGCGATCAGGCCCGGGCGCAGGGCGGCGGGATCCGGGAAGGGCGTGAAGTAGTAGAGGGCCGCGACCTTGTACATGGGCGGCAGATACTGCAGCGGGCCCGGTCTAGGCAAGAGGCGGGGCTTGTCTCTGGCGCGTCGGCAGGTCAGGCTCGGGCGGCAATCCGGAAAGGAGGGGCCGATGCACGCACTTCTGGTGATCGACGTTCAGAACGATTTCTGCCCCGGTGGCGCGTTGGCGGTGGCGGGTGGCGACAGGATCGTGGATCCGATCAACGCCGCGATGGCGGGGTTCGAGGCGGTGATCCTGACCCAGGACTGGCACCCGGAGGGACATTCGTCCTTCGCGTCGCAGCATCCCGGCAAGGCCCCGCTCGAGACGGTGGAGATGCCATATGGCCCGCAGGTGCTTTGGACGGATCATTGCGTGATCGGGTCCAACGGCGCGGCGTTTCACCCGGCGCTGCACAGCGACCGCGCCGATCTGATCATCCGCAAGGGGTTTCGCCGCGCCATCGACAGCTATTCCGCCTTCTTCGAGAACGACCACGCCACCCCCACCGGGCTTGAGGGATACCTGCGCACACGCGGCATCAGCGCGCTGACCCTGGTCGGGCTGGCCACGGATTTCTGCGTGAAATACTCCGCCCTCGATGCGCGAAAGCTGGGTTTTGACGTGACGCTGCGGGCCGACCTGTGCCGGGGCATCGATCTTGACGGGTCGCTGGCGGCGGCGATGGACGAGATGAAGGCTGCCGGAATCACCCTGCGCCAGTAACCTTGCACAGCGCGCCCTGCGACCGCTAAAGCGGTGCCCATATCCTGAGGAGAGCCGTCTTGGTCGACATCGCAACCCGCGTCTGGAACCACAAATGGAAGATCGACCCGATTGTCCGGTCGCTCATCGATACGGATTTCTACAAGCTTCTGATGTGTCAGTCGGTGTTCCGCAATCATCGCGATACACAGGTGACCTTCAGCCTGATCAACCGGTCGGACCATGTGCCGCTGGCCAAGCTGATCGACGAGGGCGAGTTGCGCGAACAGCTGGATCACATCCGGTCGCTGTCGCTGCGGCGCGGTGAGTCGACCTGGATGCGGGGCAACACCTTCTACGGCAAGCGGCAGATGTTTCGCCCCGATTTCATGGACTGGTTCGAGAACCTGCGCCTGCCGCCCTACCATCTTGAACGGGTGGGCGATCAGTATGAACTGGCGTTCGAGGGGTCCTGGCCCGAGGTGATGTTGTGGGAAATTCCGGCGCTCGCGGTGCTGATGGAGCTGCGCGGTCGCGCGGTCCTGGACGGGATGGGTCGGTTCGAGCTTCAGGTGCTCTACGCCCGCGCCATGACCAAGATCTGGGAGAAGATCGAGAGGCTGCGCAAGATCGAGGATCTGCGCATCGCCGATTTCGGCACCCGGCGGCGGCATTCCTACCTGTGGCAGGACTGGTGCGTGCAGGCGATGTACGAGGGTCTCGGCAATCGTTTCACCGGCACGTCGAACTGTGCCATTGCGAAAAGCCGCGACCTCGAGGCGATCGGGACCAATGCCCACGAGTTGCCGATGGTCTACGCCGCGCTGGCCGGGGACGACGCGGAACTGGCGCGCGCGCCCTATGACGTGTTGCACGACTGGCAGGAAGAGCACGAGGGCAACCTGCGCATCATCCTGCCCGACACCTACGGCACGCAGGGCTTTCTGGATCGCGCGCCGGACTGGCTGGCAGGCTGGACCGGCATCCGGATCGATTCGGGCGATCCCGCCACCGGCGCTGAAACCGCGATCCGCTGGTGGCTGGATCGGGGCGAGGATCCGCGCAGCAAGCTGATCATCTTTTCCGACGGGCTCGATGTCGACCAGATCGAGAAGCTGTATCGCCAGTTTACCGGGCGGGTCCGGGTCTCGTTCGGTTGGGGCACCTTGTTGACCAACGATTTTCGCGGGCTGACACCGGATGACCGACTGGCCCCGTTCAGCCTTGTCTGCAAGGCGGTGCGGGCCGAAGGGCGACCGACGGTGAAGTTGTCGGACAATCCCAACAAGGCGATGGGCCCGGCCGACGAGATCGCGCGCTACAAGCGGGTTTTCGGGGTCGGCGCGCAGACCCGTAGGGATGTCGTCGTCTGAGCGGGCGGGCGAAATGACGGCCCCGATGATCCGACCGCCGACAACTGGCGCGCGATGCCCGGTCCCACCGCGCGGATGCGCCGGGCTGAGGTATCGCGGGCATGACGCGGGGGCTGCGTCGACCCGGCGCGGCCTTGATGCTTTTCACCGGGCCGAGGGGCCGCTATAGGCGGGGCCAAGGGGAGCCATTGTCATGACAAAGATCGCGCCGAAACCCGGCATCATGGACATTGCATTATACGAAGGCGGCAAGTCCGCCGTCGAAGGTGTGACCAATGTGGTCAAGCTCAGCTCCAACGAGAACCCGTCGGGTCCGCCCGAGGTCGTCCGCGAAGCGATCCGGCGCGCCACCCATGAACTGCACCGCTATCCGTCCTCGGATCACCTTGGCCTGCGCGTGGCCATCGCCGAGGCCCACGGGCTCGATGCGGACCGGATCATCTGTGGTGTCGGCTCGGACGAGATCATCCATTTCCTCTGTCAGGCCTATACCCAGAAGGGTGACGAGGTCATCCATACCGAACACGGCTTTGCGATGTACCGCATCAGCGCCAAGGTGGCCGGGGCCAAGCCCGTCGAGGTGCCCGAGAAAGAGCGCGTGACAGATGTCGACGCGATCCTCGCGGCCTGCACCAAGAAGACCAAGCTGGTCTTTCTGGCCAATCCCAACAACCCCACCGGCACCATGGTCGGTCTGGCCGAGATCGAGCGTCTGGCCGAAGGGCTGCCGCCGCAAACGATTCTGGTGCTGGACGGGGCCTATGCCGAATACGTCGAGGGCTATGACGGCGGTGCGAAACTGGTCGACAGCCGTGACAACGTGGTGATGACGCGCACCTTTTCGAAGATCCACGGCCTTGGCGGTCTGCGGGTCGGCTGGGGCTATGGGCCAAAACCGATCATCGACGTGCTGAACCGGGTGCGCGGTCCGTTCAACCTGTCGAACGTGGCGCTTGCCGCCGCCGAGGCCGCGATCCGCGATGGCGACTATGTGCTGAAATCCCGCGCCGAGAACACGCGCCTGCGCACCTGGCTTGCCGAGGCGCTGATGGAGCATGGGGTGCCCTCCGATACCTCGACCGCGAATTTTGTTCTGGCGCGGCTGTCATCGCCCGAAGAGGCCGAGGCCTGCGATCTCTACCTGCAGAAGCAGGGCCTGATCGTGCGCCGGGTCACGGGCTACGGCTTGCCCTCTGCCCTGCGCATCACCGTTGGCGACGAGGCCGCGTGCCGTCGCGTTGCGCATTGCATCGGACGTTTCAAAGCGGGCGAAAGATGAGTGCCGCGCCGCCGGTTGCCGCGCCCATCTACCCGCGCGTCGCGCTGATCGGGCTGGGCCTGATCGCCTCGTCGATGTTCTGGGCGATGAAGCGGCGCGGGCTCGCGGGTCATGTGACCGGCTATGCGCGCTCCTCCGAGACGCGGCAGACCGCGCGGCAGATCGGTCTGTGCGACACGGTCTGCGACAGCGTCGAAGAAGCGGTGACCGATGCCGATCTGGTGGTGCTGGCGGTGCCGGTCGGGGTGATGGGCCAGATCGCCGAGGCCATCGCGCCGCATCTCAAGCCCGGCGCCACGGTCACCGATGTCGGCTCGGTCAAGAAATACGTGATCGAGTCGGTCGCGCCGCACATTCCCGAGGGCGTGCACCTGGTGCCCGGCCACCCGGTTGCCGGGACCGAGCATTCCGGCCCGGAATCGGGCTTTGCCACGCTTTTCGACAATCGCTGGTGCCTTCTTGTCCCGCCCGAGGGGACCGATCCCGCTGCGGTGGCGCGGCTGCGCGACTTCTGGCAGGGGCTGGGCGCGCTGGTCGACGAGATGGACGCAGATCATCACGACCTCGTCCTTGCCGTGACCAGTCACACGCCGCACCTGATCGCCTACACGATGGTGGGCGTCGCCGACGATCTGCGCCGCGTGACCGACAGCGAGGTGATCAAGTACTCGGCGGCGGGGTTCCGGGATTTCACCCGCATCGCGGCCTCCGATCCGACCATGTGGCGCGACGTGTTCCTGACCAACAAGGAGGCGACCCTCGAGATCCTGGGGCGCTTTACCGAAGAGCTGTTCGCGCTGCAAAGGGCGATCCGCAAGGGCGATGGCGCACATCTTCACGACTATTTCACCCATACGCGCGCCATCCGCCGCGGTATCATCGAGGCGGGACAGGATACGGAGGCGCCGGATTTCGGGCGTGTGAAGGTGGAACGATGAGATATTTCCTGGCGATGCTGCTGACGGCAGTTCTGGCGACGCAGGCGATTGCCGGGCCCGATGGCTCGGTCCGGCCCGTGGCCCGAACGGTCAAGGCCCCTGCGTCGATCACCGACCGCCTGACACCGACGATCCGCCCGGCGCTGCGGCCCGACCTGACCGAGGCGGCGCTGGCGGCCCAACTGGTCAAGCGCTTTGCCCGCTACGAGCCGGTGCCCCGCAACCAGCCGCTGGCCGAGTTTCCGGGCTACGAGGGGACCAACATTCGCGCCTTTGCCACCGCCAGCCCGCTTGCGGTCATCCGGACGTCACGTCCGGCCCGGCGCACCAAAAGCCTCGTGCGGAAGGCGATGGCCCGGCAACGCGAAAAGGACCGCGGCGCGCTTTGTGGCGATCCCGAGATACAGGGCGAGTTCGTGGGTTATGTGCCCGGGCGCATCGGCGGCTGCGGCATCGAGGACGCGGTCGAGGTGCGTTCGGTCGCGGGCGTGGCCCTGTCGCAGCGGTCGGTGCTGCATTGCTCGGCCGCACGCGCGCTCAAGACCTGGGTCAAGCGCGGCGCGAAGCCCGCGGTCGGCAACGCGGGCGGCGGCATCGCCGAGCTGCGGGTCGCGGCGCATTACGCCTGCCGCACGCGGAACAATCAGCGCGGCGCCAAGATCTCGGAACATGGCAAGGGACGGGCCATCGACATCTCGGCGATTCGCCTGCGCGACGGGACCGAGCTGACGGTGCTTGGCGGCTACCGGTCGTCCGGGCAGGGGCCGATGCTGCGGCGCATGTACAGCGCGGCCTGCGGCATCTTCGGCACCACCCTCGGTCCCGATGCCGACCGGTTCCATCAGGACCACTTCCACTTCGACACCGCGAAATATCGCAGCGGCGCCTACTGCCGCTGAGGCGTCGGTGCGGCAGGGGTCATGACGCGATGCTGCGCGCCCGCGCCGTTGCCGCATCAAGCGCGGCTGCGACATGCTCGGGCACCGGCGATGCGCGCAGAACGTTCAGACCCGCCGCGGTGGTGCCCGCATAGTCGATCATCGCCTGAACCTGCGCTTCGGGCGTTTCGGCATCCTCGGCAAGGATCACGCCGGACGCCCTGAACAATTGCCGCACCGCCCTGAGCGCCACGTCGTCCGCAACGCCGCGCGCGGTGGCCCAGCCCGTCAGACATTCCGCCCAATAGGCCACGAAGCCCGGCACCGGACCCGTGAGCGCGGTGAAAAGGTCGATCTGGGTCTCGTCCGCGATCTCGTCGGTTTCGCCGCAGTTGTCAAAGAAGGCCTGCGCCGTGCCGCGATCCGCAGCGGTGGCGTCGGGACCGGCGACATAGGGCGAGTAGGCCAATCCCCGCGCGGCGGCGGGGCTCGACATCGCGCGGATGGCAGCGCGGCAGCCGGTGGCTTCGCGGATGGCGTTCAGCGTCAAGCCGGCCACCACCGACAGGACCAGCGCTTGGCGTGCCTGAAGGCGCAGATCGGCCATCGCGGCGGGGGGCACGCAGAGCAGGATGGTCGGGCAGTCGCGCGCCGCGACGACCGGGTCGGATGTCACCCGGCATCCACGCGCCGCCAGGGCATCCGCCCGACCGCTTCGGGTCACCAGCGTCAGATCCCGCGGCGGCAGCCCGCCCCGGGTCAGCAGCGCCTCAGCGATGGCGGCACCCAGCGCGCCCGCGCCGATGATTCCGATCGGGCCCTTGAGTGTCATGCGCACCTCCCTGTTCGGGGACGATGCTAGCGGGTGGCGTGCGGTGCTGTCACGGGCCGATCAGGAAAAGCCTGGCGTGCCGCGATCTTTGGGGTGCCGGGCGAGGTGCTTTTGCTTGATCGCCGCCGAGGTATCGCGGCTGCCGTCATGGCTCCAGCCCGGGGCGGCGAAGGCATAGGCCAGACGCTGGCGCAGGGTCAGCCCCGGCTGCCGCACATCATGCCAGATGCCGATCCATTCGTGGAACGCCACGCGCAGCGGGTTGAACGTGCCGAGGTTGTGCACGAGGCCGTAATCGACGCGCTCGTCCTCCTGTTCGGGAACGTAGGTGCCGAAGATCCGGTCCCAGACGATGAAGACACCGGCGTAGTTGGCATCGAGATAGCGCGGGTTGCGCCCGTGATGCACGCGGTGATGCGACGGCGTGTTCATCACCGCCTCGATCCAGCGCGGCATGCGGCCGATGGCCTCGGTGTGGATCCAGAACTGGTAGATCAGGTTGAGCCCGCCGCAGAACAGCACCATCGCCGGGTGAAAGCCCAAGAGGATCAGCGGCGCGCGCACGATCATCATGAATGTGAAGGTGCCGGTCCAGGTCTGCCTGAGCGCTGTGGTCAGGTTGTAGTGCTGCGACGAATGGTGGTTGACGTGGCTGGCCCAGACCCAGCGGATGCGATGCCCGAAGCGATGCACCCAGTAATACCGCAGATCGTCCAGCACGAAGCACAGCGCCACCACCCAGACCGAGGTGCCCAGATCAAGCGGCGTGATCTGCCACAGCGCCATGAAGAACCCCCAGGCGACAAAGCCCAGTGCGATGCCCGAGGCGACGTTGCCCGCCCCCATGACCAGCGATGTGACGGCGTCGCGGGTCTCGTATCGGCCACCGCGCTTGGTCAGCACGATCCACAGAAGCTCGATCAGGATCAGCGCGATGAAGGCGGGGACGGCCAGTTGCACGACGTCGGGATAGCTGGGCGCGTCGATCATGCGGCGGCTCCTGTCAGGTGTTGCCAATGCGCGCGTTCGGACGGGTCGAGGGTCAGGCGGATGCGTGGCGCGGTGATGTCCGGCAGGTGCAACAAAAGGCCGTGCGGCGTCTCTTCGGTACGCACGTCGGACAGCATGCGGGCGCAGCTGTCGGCGCCCATGGCCCAGACCAGCGCCGGACCCGCATCGGTCGCCAACAGCGCGGCGTGACGGTTTTCGGCCAGGGTGACTTGCCGGATCGGAATTTCCGGGTATTCGCGCAGGAAAGCGGTGCGTGCGGTGGCGTCGTCAAAGCGGCGCGGCGTGGAAAGGCCAAGCAGATGCGTCAGGGCCGCGATGCCGAGGATACCGGCGACGACCAGTGCGATCAGGATTTCCAGTGGCATCGGTCGCTCCTCCCACCGGAAAACTGGCGGGAGGAGACGGGTCTTGTCAAAGGGCGCGTTGCGTCACTTGTAGCGGTAGCGGTGCACGTGCTTGGCGTTGCCGGAGCGCGGGTTGAGCCGCACCCAGTCACCCGCGACCTCCCAGACCTGACAGCCGCTGCGCTCGTCGTTCGCGCTTTCGCGGCACAGCATGTTGCCTTCCCAGGTCCAGGTCCCGGTTGCTTCCTTGCCGCCGATGATGGCGACATATTCACCGTTGTTGCGGATGCGCAGCTTGTTGCCGCGCCGGTCCTCAAGGTCCTTGCCGGCAATCGCGACAAGGAATTTTTCTTCGCTGTCGATGGCAATCCATTGGCCATCTGCCGAGGCGGCCATTGTCGCGCCCACGACCAATGCGGCGGCGAGAGCCGCTTTTGTAAAGAGATTGGACATATCTGTCTCCGGAACTGCTCTAGGGTTTTGTTTATTGTTTTTGTTGTCCGGAAACGATGCCACCACCCTGACCCGGCGTCAAGAATTCCGCACAGGATCCGTAGGGCGCGCGGATTGTCGCCCGCCGCGCGACGACACCTCAACCGCCGACCGTCGAAAATTGCCGCGAAGGCGGGGTCTGCCGCCGGTCACTCGGCGATGACTGCCCGAATGAGTGCCTTGGCATCGTCCGACGCCCAGTCCGCATCGCCCGTCAGCCGCGCGACTTCCTGTCCCGCGGGGTTCAGAAGGACGGTGATGGGCAGGCCCAGAACCGCCATCTGACGCGCCAGCGTGGACCCGGGATCGCGGTGCAGCGGCAGGTTGTCGACACCGATCTCGTCGAAGAAGGCCTCCATCGCGGGGGGCGGATTGCGCCCTGTGGCGATGGTGACGACCTCGAAATCCTCGCCGCCAAGTTCGGTCTGCAATTCGGCGAGCTGCGGCATTTCCTTGCGGCAGGGCGCGCACCAGGTGGCCCAGAAATTCACCAGCACCCATTTTCCGGAATAGTCCGACAGGTTCAGGGGCGCGCCCTCGAAACTCTGGAAATCGGCGCTGCCGGCGGGCTTGGCCTCGGCATGAATGTTGAGTTTCTTCATGTGACCGTCGCGCATGTCCGCCAGGGCGGTGATGTCGGCGCCGGCCGGAATTGCAAGCACGAGAGCGGCGGTATAGACGAGCGCGCCAAGAGCTTTGATCATGTATCCTCCAGGGAAGGCCAGGAAATGTCCGATAAAGCCTCGAACCAGATGTGGGGTGGCCGCTTCGCCGCTGGTCCCGACGCGATCATGGAGGCAATCAATGCCTCGATCGGGTTCGACAAGCGGCTGGCGGCGCAGGATATCGCCGGGTCGAGGGCCCATGCCGCCATGCTGGCGGCTACTGGCATCGTCGAACCTAGAGACGCGGAGGCGATGAGGGAAGGCCTGCTCACCGTCTTGTCAGAGATCGAGGGCGGATCCTTCGCCTTTTCGACGGCTTTGGAAGACATCCACATGAACGTGGAGGCGCGCCTGAAGGAGATCATCGGCGAACCTGCGGGGCGGCTGCATACGGGTCGGTCGCGCAACGACCAGGTGGCGACGGATTTCAAGCTGTGGGTGCGGGACCAGCTCGATGCGGCGGAAGCGCAGCTCCTCGCGCTCTTGCGCGCGCTCCTCGCCCAGGCCGAGGCGGGCGCGGATTGGGTGATGCCGGGCTTCACCCATCTGCAGACCGCCCAGCCGGTGACCTGGGGTCATCACATGATGGCCTATGTCGAAATGTTCGGGCGCGACCTGGGCCGGGTGCGGGACGCCCGCGCGCGGATGAACGAATGCCCGCTTGGCGCGGCGGCGCTGGCAGGCACCAGCTTTCCCATCGACCGCCACATGACCGCGGAGGCGCTGGGGTTTGACCGGCCCGCGGCCAATTCGCTGGACGCGGTGTCGGACCGCGACTTCGCGCTGGAATTCCTGTCGGTGGCGTCGATTTCTGCGGTGCATCTGTCGCGCATGGCCGAAGAGCTGGTCATCTGGTCGTCGGCGCAGTTTCGTTTCGTCACCCTGTCGGACCGGTTTTCCACCGGGTCGTCGATCATGCCGCAGAAGAAGAACCCCGATGCGGCCGAGCTGATCCGCGCCAAGATCGGACGCATCTTCGGCGCCAACGTGGCGCTGACGCTGGTGATGAAGGGGCTGCCGCTGGCCTATTCCAAGGACATGCAGGAGGACAAGGAACAGGTCTTCGACGCCGCCGACCACTGGCTTCTGGCGCTGGCCGCGATGGAGGGCATGGTGCGCGACATGTCGTCCAACCGCGCCGCGCTCGAGGCGGCGGCGTCGAGCGGCTTTTCGACCGCGACGGATCTGGCCGACTGGCTGGTGCGCGAGTTGAACCTGCCGTTCCGAGATGCGCATCACGTCACCGGGGCGCTGGTCGCGCTGGCCGAGAAGGCGGGGTGTGATCTGCCGGAGCTGACCCTGGCGGACATGACATCGGTTCACGATGGCATCACAGAGGCTGTCTTTGACGTGCTGGGCGTGCATAATTCGGTGGCGAGCCGCACCAGCTATGGCGGCACCGCCCCCGATCAGGTGCGCGCGCAGGTGGCGCGCTGGAAGGAGATCCTGACATGAAAGTGATCGCTGTCGCCGTCCTGTCCTGTCTGGCGCTGGTGGCCTGCGGTGCCGACGGCGCGCCCGAACGCCCCGGCCCGAAAGAAGACCCGCCGCTTGGGTTCAGTGTGACCGGCAGCGCGTCGGTCGGTGTCGTGTCGCGATGAGACGCTGGGCACTGGTTCTGCCGGTGCTGGCCGCCGCCTGCGGGCCGGAGCCGGAGAATGCCTTCGAGCGCGAGCTCGGACCGCCGCCGGGACCGACGCAGACGACCACATCGGTCAGCATATCGGCGGGCAGCGGTGGCGTCGATGTGGGCGGATCGATCAGCCGGACACGCGGCAATCTTACCTACGGGATCGGCTTCTGATGGGCGGGCTGCGCATTCTCTGGCTGGTGCTGGCGCTGTGGGGGGCGGTGCATCCGATGTACTGGTTCGTCACCTACATGAGCCAGAATGGCTGGTCGCTGGGAAAGCTGGTCGACGCCTGGTACGTCAACGCCTCGACCACCGGGCTGACCTGGGATCTGACCATCGCGGCGATCACGCTGACGCTGTGGGTGCTGGCGGAGGTGGCGGTGCGGCGCAACTGGGCGGGGCTGCTGGCCATACCGGCGACGTTCTGCATCGGGGTCAGCTGTGGCCTGCCGCTGTATCTGTACCTGCGGTCGCGACCCGTAAGCTGAGTTGAGCGCGCCCGGGGGGCGCGCGCATGTCTGGCCCGATTGATCCCCCGGATCATCGGGCAGGTCGGGGCGCTGCCCCGGACCCCGGGCGATTTTTCGGAAAGATGAAGACGATTAGGGGGGTTCTGTCATCCTGCCGTCTCGGGTAGAGGGCGGGCGTGATTGTGCCCCGGAGGTCTTGCATGGATCATTTCCTGTATCGCGACGGTCAGCTGTGCGCCGAGGAGGTGCCGCTGTCGGAGATCGCGGCCGAGGTCGGCACCCCGGCCTATGTCTACTCGACCGCCACGCTCGAGCGGCATTTCCGGCTGTTCGACGAGGCGCTTGAGGGCATGCCCCATCTTGTGTGCTACGCCATGAAGGCGGCGTCGAACCAGGCGATCCTGAGAACGCTGGCGGCCCTCGGGGCGGGCATGGATGTCGTCTCGGGCGGGGAGTACGCGCGCGCGATCGCCGCGGGGGTGGACCCGGACAAGATCGTCTTTGCCGGTGTCGGCAAGACCGAGGCCGAGATCCGCCAGGCGCTGCAGGGCGGCCTGCGGCAGTTCAACGTCGAGAGCGAGCCCGAACTGCGGGCCATTTCGCAGGTGGCGACCGGGATGGGCGTGTCGGCGCCGATAACCATCCGCGTCAATCCGGATGTGGATGCCAGGACCCATGCCAAGATCGCCACCGGCAAGTCCGAGAACAAGTTCGGCATTCCCATCGCCAGGGCCCGCGCGGTCTATGCCGAAGCGGCGGCGCTGCCGGGCATCACGGTCGTGGGCATCGACGTGCATATCGGATCGCAACTGACCGAGCTTGCGCCGTTCGAGGCGGCCTATCGCAAGGTCGCCGAGCTGACCGAGGTGCTGCGGGCGGACGGGCACGACATCCGGCGGCTCGATCTTGGTGGCGGTCTGGGCATTCCCTACGCGCGGTCGAACGCCGCGCCGCCCCTGCCGACGGAATACGGGGCGCTGATCAAGCAGACGGTGGGCCATCTTGGCTGCGAGATCGAGATCGAACCGGGGCGGTTGATCGCGGGCAATGCGGGCATCCTGCTGACCCGGGTGATCTATGTGAAGGAAGGCGAGGGGCGGCGCTTCATGATCCTCGATGCGGCGATGAACGACCTGATCCGTCCGGCCATGTATGACGCGTGGCACGACATCGTGCCGGTGGTCGAGCCCGCGCCGGGGCTTGAGCCCACCACCTACGACATCGTCGGCCCGGTCTGCGAATCGGGTGATACCTTTGCCAGGGCACGGGTCATGCCCGAGTTGCAGGCGGGCGATCTGGTCGCGTTCCGGTCGGCGGGGGCCTACGGTGCGGTGATGGCGAGCGAATACAATACCAGGCCGCTCATCCCCGAAGTGCTGGTGAAGGGCGATCAACATGCTGTCATCCGGGCGCGGCCGAACTTTGACGAAATCATTTCGCGCGATAGCATTCCCGAATGGCTTTGAGGCGATCCGTCTTCTGGCCCCCCTGATGGCGGAGCCGCAATGGCCGATCTGAACTCCAACCCCTACGACGTCCTGGCGCGAATCAGGCGCCCGGCCTTCCTGACCCGCATGGGCCTTGTGGCTGAACGCGCGGTGCGGGCGTTCTGGCCGCTCTGGTCGGTGTCGATCGCGGTGCTGGCGGTGCTGATGCTGGGGCTGCAGGATCTGGTGTCGGTCGAAGTGGTCTGGGCGGTCGGTGCGGTGGCGGCGGTGGCGGCGCTCTGGGCGATCTGGCGGGGGCTGTCGCGATTTCGCTGGCCGACGCGCGAGGCCGCGTTGATGCGGCTCGATGCGACGATGCCGGGGCGGCCGATTGCTGCCGCGCTCGATCATCAGGCCATCGGCGCGGGCGACGGTGCCAGCGAGGCGGTCTGGCTGGCGCACCAGGCGCGGATGCGGGCACGCCTGGCCGAGGCGCGGGCGGTCGAGCCTGATCTGCGCGTCTCGGAGCAGGATCCTTTTGCCTTGCGCTACGCGGCGTTGCTGGCGCTGTCCGTGGCGCTGCTCTTCGGGTCGGTCATGAAGGTGTCGTCGGTCACCGGCATGGGGCCGGGCGGCGGCGCCGAACTGGCGACGGGGCCAAGCTGGGAAGGCTGGGTCGAACCGCCCGCCTATACGCGGCTGCCGGCGATTTATCTGAACGATATTACCGCGCCATCGCTGTCCGTGCCCGTCGGTGCGACGGTGACGGTGCGGCTTTACGGCGTGCCGGGCGCGCTGTCGGTCGCCGAGACCGTTTCCGGCAATCCGCTCGACCCGGACAGCGCCGCGGCGCAGGATGCCGCCCGCGAGACGGCGCAGGATTTCGTCGTCACCAAGGCGGGGCGGGTGGCCATCGACGGGCCGAACGGGCGCGCCTGGGATTTTGCCGTCAAGCCGGATGCCGCGCCCCGCGTGGCGCGCGCCGGACCCTTCGACGTCAAGTATGACGGGGCCGCGGCGCTGCCCTTCACCGCAGTCGACGACTATGCCGTCACCGGTGGCACCGCGACGATCACGCTGGCGCTGGACGCGGTCGACCGCCGTTTTGGACGACGGCTCGACCCGGAGCCGCGCCCGGCGATCGAAATGCAGCTGCCCTTGCCGGTGGCGGGCGACCGGTCGGATTTCGAAGAGGCGCTGATTGGCAATTTCTCGACTCATGCCTGGGCCAACCTGCCGGTCGAGATCACGCTCGCGGTGACCGATGCGGCGGCACAGCGCGGCACCAGCGCGCCCGAGGTGCTGACCCTTCCCGGACGGCGCTTTTTCGAACCGATGGCCGCGGCGCTGATCGAAGAGCGTCAGGCCTTGCTCTGGAACCGGGAGAACGCCCGCGACGTCGCGTTGATCCTGCGCGCGATCAGCCATCAGCCCGATGGGCTGTTCCGGCAATCGTCGCATTACCTGCGGTTTCGCACGATCCTGCGGCGGCTGGAGGCGCAGCTTGACACCGGACTGGACGCCGAGGCCCGGGACGCGCTTGCCCAAGCGATGTGGGACCTGGCGCTGGTGCTGGAAGAGGGCGATCTGGACGACGCGCGCGAACGGCTGCGCCGGGCGCAGGAACGACTGACCGAGGCCATGCGCAACGGTGCCTCCGAGGACGAAATCGCCGAGTTGATGCAGGAATTGCGCCGCGCGACGGATGATTTCATGCGGCAGCTGGCACAGGAACAGCGTCGCCAGAACGAACAGAACGGCCAGCAGAACGCCGAAAACGGCCCGCAGGACGGCATGCAGATGACGCAGAACGACCTGCAGGAGATGATGGATCGAATCCAGGAGCTGATGGAGGAAGGGCGCATGGCCGAGGCCATGCAGGCGCTCGAGGAACTGCAGCGCCTGATGGAAAACATGCGCATCACCGAAGGCCAGGGACAGGGTCCGCCAAGCCCCGGCCAACAGGCGATGGAAGGTCTGGGCGAGACCCTGCGCGAACAGCAGGAACTGTCCGACCAGGCATTCCGGGACCTGCAGGACCAGTTCAACCCCGGCCAGAACCGCCAGGGCCAGCAGGGTCAGCAAGGTCAACAACAGGGCCAGCAGGGTCAGGGCCAGCAGCAGGACGGGCGCGGTGACGGTCAGCCGGGGCAGGGTCAGGGCGACGGGCAGGAGCAGGGGCAGGGTCAGCAGGGCCAGGGCGGCGACCAGCCATCGCTCGAGGACAGTCTGGCTGAACGGCAACGCGCGCTGCGCGACGAATTGAACCGTCAGCGCGGCAATCTGCCGGGCCAGGGAACCGAAGGCGGCCGCGCGGCGGAAGACGCGCTCGACCGGGCGGAAGGGGCGATGCAGGGCGCGGAAGATGCGCTGCGCGAAAACGACCTTGCCGGGGCCATCGACCGCCAGTCCGAGGCGATGGAAGCCCTGCGCGAAGGCATGCGCAATCTGGGCGAGGCTTTGGCCGAACAACAGGGCCAACCGGGACAGCAGGGCGAACAGGGCCAGGCCGAGGGCACGGATCCCGGGCAACAACGCGATCCGCTCGGGCGTTCTGCCGGCAGCCAGGGGCAGATCGGATCGGACGAGCAGATGCTGAACGGCGAAGACGTCTATCGCCGCGCGCGCGAATTGCTCGACGAGATCCGGCGGCGCTCGGGCGAAGGAACCCGCCCCGAGGAGGAACGCGATTACCTCGAACGGCTGCTTGAGCGGTTCTGAAACCCCGGGGGTCGGCCGCACCAGTCTGACAGGCCTGCGGCGATCTGACATCGGGCCAGTGCGGCTGGCCTTTGGGGCAAACGCGCGATTTCCCAGGTTTGGTCTTGCAACGCGGCCATGGGGACGGTCTCATTCCGGCAGGTCCGGGGGATGGTTCCGGCGATCACGATGTTCCTGTCAGGAGGTGGGTTATGCAGATTTCCGGCGAAGCGGCGATCGTTTCCGGGGGCGGCAGCGGGCTTGGTGCCGCGACCGCGCGGGCGCTTTCGGCGAAAGGAGCGACGGTCGCGATCTTCGACCTGAACGCGGAGGCCGCGCAGACCGTCGCGGACGAGATCGGCGGGCACGGGTTCGCGGTCGACGTGTCCGACAGCGCGGCGGTCGGCAAGGCGGTGGCACAGGCAGCAGATGCTTTGGGTCGAGCCCCGCGGATCGTGGTCAATTGCGCGGGCATCGCCCCTGCGGCGAAGGTCGTCGGGCGCGACGGCAGGCTGTCGACCGAGCTTTTCGAGACAGTAATCCGGGTCAACCTCATCGGCAGTTTCAACGTGATGAGCCACGCGGCGCAAGGCATGGCCGAACTGGATCCCCTCCCCACCGGCGAGCGCGGTGTGGTCATCAACACCGCCTCCATTGCCTATCAGGACGGCCAGATGGGTCAGACCGCCTATGCCGCGTCCAAGGGCGGCGTCGCGGCCCTGTGCCTGCCAGCCGCGCGCGATCTGGCCAAGCTGGGTATCCGGGTGATGGCAATCGCTCCGGGGCTCTTCCGCACGCCGATGATGGAAGGGCTCCCCGACGAGGTGTCGGAGGCGATCGCCCGGAACATTCCCTTTCCGGCGCGTCTGGGGGATCCGGCGGAATATGCGCTTCTGGCCACGCAGATCGTCGAGAATGCCTACCTCAACGGCGAAACGATCCGGCTTGATGCGGCCGTGCGGCTTCCGCAACGGTAAACCGCGCGCGGGTGTCGGCGTGGGGAGTGCGTATTTCGGAAATGGAAAGGCAGGGGCGGTCGCGCCTCGCAATCTTTGTCTTTCCATTTTCCAAATACGCATGGCAGGACCGATCCGCATGTGCCCTGTCAGGTATGGGGCACCGCCCTGATCGATACGGGAATGACACCGCCCGCAGAAATGCCGGCAACAGGTATCACGGACAACAGCAAGCGAGAGCATCATGGACAGGGACATCGTCATTCTGTCGGGCGCGCGAACGGCAATCGGAACGTTTGGTGGCAGCCTTGCGGGCACACCGCCGACAGATCTGGGCACCGCGGTGGCGAAAGCCGCTCTGGCGCGCGCGGGTCTCGACGGCCGCGATGTCGGCCATGTGGTGTTCGGCCAGGTCATCAACACGGAACCCCGCGACATGTATCTCAGCCGTGTGGCCGCGCTGCAGGCGGGGATTCCCGAAACCGTGCCCGCAATGAACGTCAACCGGCTTTGCGGCTCGGGTATTCAGGCCATCGTGTCCGGCATGCAGGCGCTGGCGATGGGCGATTGCGATGTGGCGCTGGCAGGAGGGGCGGAGTGCATGTCGCGCGCGCCCCACATCCTCCCGAAGCTGCGATGGGGCGCGAAGATGGGTGATGTGCGCGCCCTCGACATGATGCTGGGGACGTTGCATTGCCCGTTCGGCAGCGGGCATATGGGTATCACCGCCGAGAACATCGCGGTCGAGCATGACATCGGTCGGGGTGCGCAGGACGCTTTCGCGATGGCAAGCCAGGACCGCGCTGCCCGCGCCATTGCCGACGGCAGGTTCACCGCGCAGATCACGCCGGTCGAGGTCCGGGTGAAGCGTGCGATCATGGCCTTCGAGGTCGATGAACACCCAAGGCCGACGACGCTTGAGAAACTGGCCGGGCTGGAGCCGGTGTTCAAGACGGGTGGCAGTGTCACTGCGGGCAATGCGTCGGGCATCAATGACGGGGCGGCGGCCCTGGTCCTGGTCACCGCGGGGACCGCGCAGGCCAAGGGGGTCAGGCCCTGGGCGCGGATCCTGGGCTATGCCCATGCGGGCGTGCGACCCGAAGTGATGGGGATCGGGCCAGTGCCGGCGGTCGAAGCACTGTTTGCCCGCACCGGTCTGGCGGCGGGTGATTTCGACGTGATCGAATCGAACGAGGCCTTCGCTGCGCAGGCTCTGGCGGTCAGCCAGGCGTTGGACCTCGACCCGGCGAAGGTGAACCCCAATGGCGGTGCGATCGCTCTGGGGCATCCGGTGGGTGCGACTGGCGCGATTCTGACCGTCAAGGCGCTTTACGAATTGGAACGGATCAAGGGCAAGCGGGCGCTGATCACCATGTGTATCGGCGGCGGTCAGGGCATCGCGCTGGCGATCGAGCGGCTTTGAACCAAGGGTTGCTCTCTGACAGCGGCGCGCAAACCCGTCCGGTTCCTTTCAGGTGCCGCGCGAAGGCCTGGGCCGGCTGTCTGTAAAGCTGGCGGGGTCACTCCTGCAAGGTGATTGCAGCCCGCGCGCTTTTTCCGGCGGCGTCGATCACCGACAGTGTGGCAAAGCCGCGCCCGGTGCCGTTCAGCAAAACCAGGGGCCCGCGCTGCCCGGTTGCCACGGGGGCACCGTTCATCAGGATCGTATAGGGCGGGACCGCGCCGCTCAGCTTGACGGGCAAGGCGTCAGTGGCCGCGAGCACCGCACCATCCGGCGGAAAGGTGATGCGCAGCGCAGACGGCTGTCGCCCGCGATCCGCGAAGCGGCGCAGCGGTACCGGCAGTTCGGCGTTGGAGACCAGGAGCGTATCGGCGGGCGGCGGTGGCAGCGGCACCGGCGCGGCACGTACATGGGCCAGCGCCTCGAACAGCAGGGGTGCGGCGGTCTCTCCTCCGAAGGCGCCGGGCACCGGGGTGCCGTCGGCGCGCCCGATCCAGACGCCCGCGACGAAAGCGCCGTCATAGCCCAGCGCCCAGGCGTCCCGGTGTCCGTAGGAGGTGCCAGTCTTGTAGGCGACAGCACCGGTGCGCCCCGATGCGGTTGGCGGCGGAATGCCGGACAGAATGTGTCCGACCTGCCATGCGGCGCGCGGCGACAGGACCTTTGCACCGGACGACACGGCGCCGGGCGTGATCGAAAGCGGGCGGGCCTGGCCGCCCTGGGCCAGCGTCGCGTATAGCTGGGTCAGGTCCTGCAGCGTCAGCCCGAGCCCGCCCAGTGCCGTGGCAAGGCCCGGCGCCGCGTCAACGGCAGGGGAGGCGCCCGCGCCGCGGAGCGCCGCCATCAGGTGCGCCGGGCCCAGCGCGTCGGTCAGGTGCAACACCGGTATGTTCAGCGACAGTTGCAGCGCCTCGCGCGCGGTGACATCGCCGCGGAAGAGCCCGTCGAAATTCTGCGGCGCATAGGTGCCGAAGCGCACCGGGCGGTCGGACAGGATCGTTTCGGGATGCGCGAGGCCCGCATCGAAGGCCAGCCCGTAGATCAGCGGTTTCAGCGTCGAGCCGGGCGAGCGCAAGGCCTGCGTCATGTCGACGAAATGCCGCCCCGGCCCGGCGCGATAGCCCGGCGCGCCGACATAGCCCAGGATCTCGCCGCTGCGGTGGTCGGCGACCAGAAGTGCCGCCGAGAGGCGCGGATCGCGCGGGGCCATGTAGCGGGCCACCAGCGCCTCGAGGCGGCGTTGCAAGGCGGCGTCAAGCGTCAGGGTCTGGCGCACCGGGCCATCGGCCAGACCGGCGGTCAGATGCGGGGCCAGCGCGGGCATGGCGTGGCGTATTGCCGGGGCGGGATCGCGCAGGGCGGCCCGGGCGGCCTCTGCGGTCAGGATGCCAGCCCCCTGCATGCGCTGGATCACGCGGTCGCGGGCGCGGCGGGCCGCGTCCGGGGCGCGGTCCGGGCGGCGCGTTTCGGGCGATTGCGGCAGGGCCACCAGAAAGGCCGCCTCGGCCGGGGTCAACCGCTGCGGCGTATGTCCGAGCCAGGCCAGCGACGCCGCGCGGATGCCTTCGATATTGCCGCCATAGGGGGCGAGATGCAGGTAGAGTGTCAGGATGGCGTCTTTCGACAGCCGCCGCTCAAGCGCCAAGGCGACGCGCATCTGGCGCAGCTTGCCCGACCAGGCCCCGGTGCCACCCTCTTCGAGCAGGCGCGCCACCTGCATCGTCAGCGTCGAGCCGCCAGAGACGATGCGCCCGTGCCGCAGGGCCTGCGCCCCTGCCCGCAAGAGCGCCAGGGCATCGACGCCGGAATGCGCAAGAAAGCGGCGATCCTCGTAGGCGATCAGCATCTCGGCAAAGCGCGGATCGACCGATGCAGCCGTGGTGCCCAGTCGCCAGCGCCCGTCGGCCACGGTAAAGACGCGCAGCAAGGCGCCGGTACGGTCGCGGATCTCGACCCCGGTTTCGATCACCGTCGTCGGCAGCGCGGTCGCCGCGATCCAGTCGTCGAACCGGTCGCGCGCGAAGGCCAGAGACCACAACGTCGCGACCAGAAGGACGATGCCGCGCATGGCTCTACTCTGTCACGGCCATGCGGCCCGTTGCGGTCGCCGCGCGATATTCCGGGCGGTACATGTCCTCGACCAGGGCGGCGGGGTGGTGGTACGTGCCGGGTGACACCGCGCGCACGATATAGGCAAGGCGGAAGGTTTCTGTGCCCTCCCAGTCGACGGCGGCGATGAAGCGGTCGGTGCGGAACTCGGCGGTTTCGGTCTCGGCGGTCTCGAGCCAGTCGAGCGCCGAAATATCGCCCGCACGCAACAGTGACGGGTTGTCGATCTCGAACCCGGCGGGCAACGGATCGTCAAGGATGAGCCGCGCGGCGGTCGCCTCGGCGGGCCGCACCGTCAGCACAGTCACCAGCCTGTCGCCCTGTGCGACGGTGCCGGAATGCGGCGTGCCGTCGAGCCTGAAATAGGCGCGGTCCAGCGCATAGCCGTAGCCACCTGCCGCAGGGGGCGTTTCGGGCACGCCCAGGGTGGTCAGCGTCAGCAGGGTCTCGCGCTCGGTCTCGATCCGCTGGGGCGGCAGGCCGGGCGACAGTCGACGGACATAGGGCCCGGTGACCGGCGCGCCATCGACACGCAGACCCGACGCGGCGGGATCGGCGACCAGCGCCATTGCCGCCGCCAGTGTCCAGGCGCTTTCCTGCGTCGACAGCGCGCGACCGGGGGTGCCGAGCCGTGATGCCAGCGGGGCCATGTCCAGCGCCGTGCTGCCCGAGGCCTGCGCCAGCGTCACCAGGGCTGCGGCATCGCGCAGGGTCGAGCCGTAGTCCGACCGGTATCCGCGCGACATGTCGGCAGCGGCCAGCCTGTCCGCCGCCAGCCCGAACATCCGGTCGGCCCGCCGCTGATCGCCATAAGCCGCCAGCGCCGCGCCCAGCTGTGCCTGCGCCGTCGCGGTCGAGAAGGCGGTGCCCTTTTCGTCGGCGTAATAGCGCAGATCGCCCATGGCCGCGCGGCCTTCCTGCGCCAGCACGTAAAGCGCATAGGCGATGTCGCCGCCACCGGTGTCGAAGTCGGGCGCATAGGAAACCCGGTTCGCAAGGTTGTCGAGCGCCGATGCGAAGGCCCGGTCGGGGACCGCATGCCCATCGCGGCGCGCCCGGGACAGCACGTCGGTGGCATAGGCATCGAGCCAGCCATCGCCCGAGCCCGCGCGCCACAGGCCGAAGGCCCCGTTCGGCGCTTGCCGGGCAAGGATCGTGGCAATGCCCGCGTCGATCTTGGCAGGCAACCCGGCGGGCGGGACAAGCCCCAGGCTTTCGGCCACCGGCCCCAGCGACAAAAGCGGCATGACCTGCGAGGCCACCTGCTCGGTGCAGCCGTAAGGATACCGATCGAGACTGCGCAGAAGCCCCGGCACGTCGAACCGCGCGAAGGGCCCGGCAGAGACCAGAACCTCGGGCGCGCCCGTGTAGCCCGCGAACAGCGCATCATCGAGGGTGAAGGTATCGCCCGCGCCCAGCGTGATGCGCCGGGTTTCGGAAGTGACGGGATCGTTCCGGCGCACGCCCAGGGCCAGCGTTTTGGTCAGGCGCGTGCCATCCGGGGTGGTCAGCGTGATGGAAAGGTCGTGATCGCCGACATCCCTTGCAGTCAGCGGCAGGCGCACCCGAGCGGTTTCGTTCTGTCCCAGCGTGATCGCAGCGGGCAGGGACTCCAGCCCAACCGTCACGCCCCGCGACGAAATCTCGAGCGTCACGTCGCCGACAGGTCCGGTCGCGTGGGTCAGCTCCAGCGACAGCCGCGAGGTATCGCCGGGTGCCAGAAAGCGCGGCATCGCCGCCTGCATCACCACGGGATCGCGGATCAGCACGGTATCTTCGGCGGAACCAACGGCGGTCGCGGTCCAGACCAGCGCCATCAGCCGCACTTCGCCGTTGAAGGCGGGCAGATCGAGGGTGACCTCTGCGCGGCCCGTCTCGTCCAGCGTCAGCGGCCCCTCGAAAAAGGCCAGCAGCGCCTCTGTCGGTGGCGGGCTTTGCATGTCCATCCGGCCCATCGCATCCCCGCCCGAGCGGACCCGCCCCATGGCACCGTTCTGGCCATCGATGAGCCGACCGTAAAGATCGCGCATCTCGACACCCAGGCGGCGCTGTCCGAAGTAATGCGCCGCGGGGTCCGGGGTGGCAAAGGCGGTCAGGTTCAGAATGCCCTGATCGACCGCGGCCAGGGTGACATAGGCCGGGCCAGCGCCGACATCGGGCACTGTGATGGCAACGTCGAGCGGGCCGCGCGGCATGGCCTCGGGCGCGGCCTCGATGGTCACGTCCAGCACCCGTGTTCCGGGGTCGATAGCGGCATGGGCCAGGCCCAGCGACCGCGTCGGGTTGCGACCTTCGGCGGTGTCGAGCGGGGTCAGCAGTTCGGCGGTGACATAGGCCCCGGTGCCCCAGTCGTCGGTGACGGGCAGGTCGATGACCGACGCAGCCGCGCCGACCTCATGGGCCGACATCGCGATCACCCGGTCGGTCAGGACCGACACCAGAACCCGGCCCCCGGCGCGTGGCACAAGACGCAGTTGCGCGGTGTCGCCGGGCGCATAGCTGTCCCGGTCGAGCGACAGTTCCAGCATGTCGGGCGTCTCGACTGCCCCGGCGGGCGCGTACCAGCCCGCGTTCATCGTGACCGACGAGGTCACGTAGCTGCCGTCGGTGCGTTCGACCACCAGTTCGTAGCGGCCCCAGTCCAGCGGGGCGGTGATCCGCGCGAGGTCCTCCCCGAGGGTCAGCGCGCCCCCGGCGATGCGGCTGCGGGTGGTGATCGGCTCCCAGTTCCAGTTGCCGTAGAGCGCATACCACTGGTAGCGGGTTTCGACCCGGTTGAGGGTCCATTCGACCTGCATCGCGGTAGGTGCCAGATCGGGCGCAAAGCCCTGCACGAGGAATTCCGCCTCTGTGCCCTCGGGCACGGTGCCCTCGAACAGCGGGCGGATGCCGATGACGTCATTCGCGGGTGTCACCGCACGGGTGATGCGCCGTTCGACGGGGCGCGCGGCCCCGTCGAGGACGCGCAGAATCGCCTCTGCCCGGTGCGGGCGGTCCGATAATTCCGGCGCGGGCAGTGGCAGGACGATTTGCGCACGGCCTTGGGCATCGGTGCGCAGGCCTTCGGGCAGGATTTCGGTGGTTGTCGCGGTATCGGCGTCGTGACGACCGAAACGGTAGCCCGGCGCGCTGTCGATGGTGGTCTGCGCGCTGAGCCGCACCTCGCCTTCCAGCGCCAGATCGGCCCCGGGTGCGCCGAACAGGTAATCGACCTGAACCGACAGCTGTGGCGGTGCCGCCGGGTCGATCGGCCCTTCCGGCAGCGTAAGCGCCATATCGACCCGCTCGGGCACGAAATCCTCGACCAGCACCGGGGTCGTGGCCAGTGCGGGCGCGTCAGGGTCCGCATGGACCGCCACCTGCCAGGTCCCGCGCGGCACTGCGGGGGCCAGCGGAAAGGCCAGCACATGACCGCCCGCCTGCCCATCGGTCGAGATCTGGCGCGCGTGTTCGACCCCGTCGGGCCGGGTCAGGGTCGCGGTCAGGGGAACGCCGTCAATGGCGGCGGCGCGGGCGTCGCGCAGAAGGGCGGTCACGTGAATGACCTCTCCGGCGCGGTAGGCGCCGCGCTCCGTGGTCAGAAAGACGTCCATCGGCCCCGGGGCTTCGCGCCCGGCAACGCCCCGGTCCGACAGATCGAAGGCCGGACCGTCAAGCGACAGGAACGCCATGTCGTCGCCGGTCTGGGCCACCAGAAGCGCCGGGGCGCTGGCTCCGGCGCCCCGGGTCAGACCGGCAGGGAACGTCGCGATGCCGCGCGCGTCGGTCGTCATCTGGTCCAGTTCGCGGTTCGACGTGGCCACCAGCGACAGGTCGAGCCCGTCCAGCGGCGTCGCATCCGACAGGCGGCGCGCCACCACGGTCAGCCCGTCCGACCCCCATAGCGTCGTCAGGCCGATATCGGAGAGTACGAACCACTGCATCGCGGTGGGGTCGTCATATGGGTCCGACCCGGGTACGCGGGCGGCCAGCGCATAGATTCCCGGGGCGCGGTCGCCCAGCGCCTCTGCCAGCGGAATCCGCGTCAGCACATCGGTATTCAGCGTCGATGCGATCTCGACCTGGCCTTGCCAGATGGTCTCGGCCAGGGTGGCGGTCAGGTCTTCCTCTTCCCAGGCTGAGAGGGGCCGGGCAAAGAGGTTCTGTTGCAGGCTGCGCAGGATCGAGCGGTCGCTGACCTGGCGCAGGGTCAGGTCGACTATGTCGGTATTGACCGTCTCGACCGGCAGACCCGCACCCTCGGTGCGCGGCAGCACATAGGCCCGCCCCGGAAACCGGACGCTTGGCGCGCGGTCGCGCACGTACAGCGTCACCGCCGTATCGCGCACCAGTGCCTCGCCCGACGCGGCGGGCAGGCCTTCACGGAAGACCACGCGATACCGTTCGCCGTGCGTGACGCCCGAAATGCACAGGCTGCGCTCGGACGCCTCGACCGCGAGGCGCGCATCAGGCAACTGCACGAAAGGGGTGTAATCCTGCCCCGCCTGCACCAGCGGTTCGGTGAACTCGGCGCAGATTCGCGGGGCGGTGCTGTCGCTTTCGACGCGGGAATCGGCAACCCGGAAGCCGTATTTCCCGATCATCTCGTCCAGAAGCGCGACGATGTCGTCGCGCGGCGACAGCGTTTCGGCAAGGCGCAGGGCAGGGATGGCAAGGCGTCCGTCGCCGGTTTCCTCGAGGCTGCGCGCGAGGCTCAGCAGGCTTGCGGCACGCAACGGATCGGGCCCGGCGCGCAGATAGGCGTTGATCGCCGCGTTTCGCGCCTCGTTGTGAAACCGCCGCGCAGCGCCGGTATTGCTGCGTCGTGCGGCAGCGTCGGCAAGCTCGGCCAGATCCAGCCAGAGCGCGGCATCGTCATCCTGCGCCACGGCGGCAGCGGTCCAGTTGATCGCGGCTTCAAGGTTGCCCCGGGCCTCCGCGTCTTCGGCGGCCTGCAACAGCGCAGCGACGCTCCATTGCCCGCCCCGATACCGCAGGCCCAGAGCGCGCGCCTGATCGGCGGCGGCCCCGAGGTCGCCGGATCGCAGAAACGCAAGATCGGCGGCGCGGGTCGCTGCACGGTCCAACACGCTTGTCGGTGTGTTGACCACCAGGCCAGAGATCGCGCCCTCGTAGGCGACGCGCGCGGTCTCTCCGGTTTTGGGAAAACAGGCGCGGGACCGGGCGTTGAAGGTGAAGGCATTGCAGGCCGGATCGTTCAGGCAGACCCGTTCGCAGGCCTCCAGCGTGGTGTCGAACAGGCTTTGCAGATCGCCGCCGGGGAAATCGACGTCATTGATGACGATGCTGCGCCGCTGGGGCACCTCCGAGACAGCGAGCGTGGGCATGAAAAGCAGGGCCGCAAGTCCCGCAGCAAGAATGGCACGCATGGCATCGCTCCTCTATCCGGAATGGCCCGATTGTGACATGCCGCAGCCGAATCCGCCACGGATTCGATCACAACCTGCCAATGTTAAGCACTTTTTCAGAGCTTGCCGCCCAGATAGCGGCACGAGGGGAAGGAGCTGACATGACGCTGAGCCATGCGCTCACTGCAGAACGGCGGGCGCGCCTGGCGGCTGAAAAGTTGCTCGCGCAGAAGCACAAGGAGCTGATGGCGGCCAATCGAAAGCTTGGCCTGCACACGCGCGAACTGGCGCAGGAAGTGTACGAGGCGCGCGCGCAGGTGGCCTCGATGCGCAGCGAACATGCGCGCGTCGCGACCGAACTGGACCACGCGGTGCAGAAGATCGAAGTGGTCGAATCGCACCTCTGGCAGGCGCTCGAGGCGATCCGCGACGGCTTTGCGCTGTTCAATCCCGAAGGCGCGCTCGAGATCGCCAACTCGGCCTATCTGTCGGTCTATGACGGGCTGAACGATGTCGGCCCGGGCACGCATTACCGCGACCTGATCACCGTCGCCGCCGAAGAGGGGCTTGTCGATATCGGCGACGAACCCATTGCCGACTGGACGCGGCGGATGGAGGCGAGTTTCACCGCGCAGACCTCGAAGCCGCAGATGCTGCGGCTATGGGATGGCCGGTTCATCCAGGTCCAGAACCGGCGCACCAGCGACGACGGCATCGTCAGCCTCGTGGTGGACATGACGGAATTGATGCGCATGTGGTCGGCGGTGCAGGAATTGCCCGACGGGTTCGTGCTGTACGATCCCGAAGACCGGATGGTGATGTGCAATGACAAGTATCGCAGCATCTACGCCAAGTCCGCGGCGGCAATGGTGCCCGGTGCCACGTTCGAGGAAATCCTGCGTTACGGGCTGCGCAACCGGCAGTACCTGGATGCGGTCGGCCGCGAAGAGGAATGGCTGGCAGAGCGGATGGCCAACCACCGCAAGGCCGAGATCGTGCTCGAGCAACCGCTCGACGATGGCCGCTGGTTGCGCATCTTCGAGCGGCGTATCTCTGACGGGTCGCGGGTGGGTCTGCGGGTCGACATCACCGATCTGAAGAACACGCAGGCCAACCTTGAAACCGCGATCCAGCGCGCCGAGGCCGCGAACCGCGCGAAATCCGCATTCCTTGCCAACATGAGCCACGAGATCCGCACGCCGATGAACGGTGTGGTCAGCATGAGCGAACTGCTGATGACGACCGGGCTGGACGACGAACAGCGACTCTACGCCGAAACCATCCAGAATTCCGGCGAGGCGCTTCTGGTGGTCATCAACGATCTGCTGGACTTCTCGAAGATCGAGGCGGATCGCGTCGTGATCGCGGACGAACCATTCGATCTGGAATGCCTGGTGCACGATCTGGTGACGCTGGTGCAGGGATCGGCCCGCGAAAAGGGGCTGTCGCTGCTGGTGGACTACGACATTTTCCTGCCCAGTCGGTTTTCCGGCGACGCCAACCGCCTGCGGCAGGTGTTCACCAACCTGATCGGCAACGCGATCAAGTTCACCGACAATGGCCAGATCCTGATCCGCATCATCGGGCTGGGCGAGGACGACGGGCGCATCACCCTCAACATCACGGTGGAGGATACCGGCATCGGCATTCCGCCCGCCAAGACAGAGCATATCTTCGGCGTCTTCAACCAGGTCGAGGAAGAGCGCGACCGCGCCTTCGAGGGGACCGGTCTGGGCCTGGCGATCACCAAGCGCCTGGTCGAATTGATGGGGGGTGAAATCTGGGTCGATTCCACCCCCGGCGAGGGGTCGTGCTTCGGCTTCCGGGTGGTGCTGGGCAAGGCGCCCGAACCGGATGGCGACGAACGTCTGTCTTTCAAGGCGATCTCGCGGGTCCTGGTGGCCGATCCGCATGCGGGATCGCGCGCGATCCTTGCCCGTCAGCTGGGCCAGTCCGGGATCGCGGCGATCATGGCGGCCTCCGCCGAAGAGGCTTCGGCGGCGCGGTCGCAGGATTGGCAGGTCGCGATCCTGGCCGATGACATGGGCGGGGTGTCCGGGTCGTCTTTGGCGGCGCAATGGCGCGCCAAGGGCGAAAAGCGCGGTATCATCCTGTCTGTCACCCTGCCCGATCAGGAACGCGCGACGCTTGAATCGGGTGTGGTGCAGGCAGTGCTGAAACGCCCCGCCCCCCGCGCCACGCTTTACGCTGCGCTGGCCCGGATCAGCCCGATCGTGGCACCGGATGCGCCGACAGTGGCGAAGGCCGCGAAACCGAAGGCCATTGCAGCGCCCGCAGAGACCCCGGACCTGCCGTTAATCGACATGCTGCTGGCCGAGGACAACAAGACCAATCAACTGGTCTTTTCGAAGATGGTGGGGGACCTGCCCGTGCGCCTGCGCATCGCCGAAAACGGGCGGGAAGCGCTGGACGAGATTGCCGCCCGCCGTCCCGACCTTGTCTTCATGGACATCTCGATGCCCGGAATGGACGGCAAAGAGGCAACGCGTCGCCTGCGCGCGGAAGAGGCCAGGACCGGTGCCGCCCGATTGCCGGTCATCGCGGTCACGGCCCATGCCATGACCGGGGACCGCGAAGCGATCCTTGCCGAAGGGCTGGACGATTTCGTCACCAAACCGGTGCGAAAGGCGGCCATCCGCGCGGCGATCGAGGCGGCTTTGCCCGGCCGGTTGCCGGTCCCCGCGGGCTGAAATTCCGCCTCAGGCCGCCGCGGCGGCATCCGCCCGACGGACAAAGGCAGGGGTGTCGGGGCCGGACAGGTCGGGTCTGTATGCGTAGCCGCCCAGGTCGAAATCGCTCAGCGCGTCGGGGTCGGTCAACCGGTTCTGCACCACGAACCGCGCCATCGCACCGCGCGCCTTCTTGGCATAAAAGCTCACGATCCTCGGGGTGCCGTTCTTGTCTTCCATGAATTGCGGCGTGACGATCCGCAGGCCCAGCGCCTTTTCCGGAACCGCGCCGAAATATTCCTGGCTGGCGCAGTTGATTAAAACGTTGGTTCCCAGGGCCTGCGCCTGGCTGTGCAGGTTTTTGGCGATCTGAGTGCCCCAATAGGCATAGAGCGAGGCCCCGCGCCGGGTCTTCAGCCGCGACCCCATTTCGAGCCGGTAGGCCTGGATCGCATCGAGGGGCCGCAGCACGCCGTACAATCCCGACAGGATGCGCAGGTGATCCTGCGCCCATGCCATCTCGTCGGCATCGAGCGTTGCGGCCTCGAGCCCCTGGTAGGTGTCGCCCGCAAAGGCCAGCGCGGCGGGGCGCAGGGCATCGGGCGCGGGCGTATCGGAAAAGTCCCGAAAGCGGTCGCGGTTCAGCCTGGCCAGATCGTCGGACAGGTCCATCAGCCCCTTGAGATCGCGCAATGTCAGGTTTCGCATGGTCCGTGCCAGCCGCCGAGCGTCGTCATCGAAAACCGGCGTCGTGGCGGTCACGTCCCGCGCGCTCCAGTCAAGCCGTTTGGCCGGCGATATGACGATCAACATGGGTCGGGTCCTTCTGGCTTCGGTGGTTGCCCTTATCTAGGTCGCGGTGCCGCCCGGGAAAAGCCGCGACATCACGCGGGGTTTCGCAATACGTCCAGAAAGGCCGCGCCAAAGCGGTCCTGCCGCCGCGCGTCGAGGTAGCGGGCCAGGGCCGCGTCGCTGGCGGGCCTGGCCTCGGCGATCCGGGCCAGTTGCGACGCCGAGCAGGTCAGCGGCTTTTCGGTGCCGTCCGGCCCCCGCGCCAACGCGACCTGCGCGGCAAGAAGGCGATCATAAAGCGTGCCGGACGACTTGCCCGCCAGCTTGCGCCGCGCCGGATGCAGCGCCTCTGCCTCACCCGCGATCACCGAAAGGAAATCGTGGCCGTAGCGGTCCAGTTTCTTGGCCCCGACGCCCGAAATTCCTGCCATGTCGTCCAGTGTCCGGGGCCGCGTCTCGGCCATCTCGATCAGCGTGCGGTCGTTGAAGATGACATAGGCCGGGACCGACGCCGCCTCGGCCAGTGCCCGGCGCTTGGCCTTGAGCGCGGACAGAAGCGGGGCGTCCTCGTCATTGACCAGTGCCTTGGGCTGCGCGCGGGCCGCCTTTCGGTCGACCACGTCGCGGCGCAGGCGGATGCTTTCCGCACCTTTCAGGATCGGCAGCGCGCGGTCGGTCATCACCAGCGCGCCGTGACGTTCCGGGTCCGGGCGCATCAGGTCGAAGCCCATGATCTGCCGGAACACGCCCTGCCACTGGCTTTGACCCAGATCCTTGCCGACGCCGTAGGTGGGCAGTTGGTCATGGCCGCGGGTCCGGACCTTTTCGGTATCGTTGCCACGCAGGATGTCGATCAGGTGCCCGGCGCCGAAATTCTCGCCGGTGCGCAGCGCGGCGGACAGCGCCTTGCGAACCGCCTCGGTGCCGTCGAACGTTTCGGGGGGGCTGTCGCACAGGTCGCAATGCTTGCAGGGCTCGGCCACGGTCTCGCCGAAATATCCCAGCAGCGTCTCGCGGCGACAGGTCTGGGCCTCGGCCAGCCCCAACAGCGCATTGAGCCGCCCATGATCGGCCACACGCCGTTCGGGCGGGGCGAGGCCTTCGTCGATCTGCGACCGGCGCAGGCGAATATCGTCGGCCCCATAAAGCGTCAGCGTCTCGGCAGGGCTCCCATCGCGCCCGGCGCGTCCGATTTCCTGGTAATAGGCCTCGATGCTTTTGGGCAGGTCCGCATGCGCGACCCAGCGAATGTCGGGTTTGTCGACCCCCATGCCGAAGGCGACCGTCGCGACCACGATCAGCCCGTCCTCGGTGGCGAATGCCTCTTCGACCACGCGGCGGTCTTCAGGGGCCATGCCGCCGTGATAGCAGCGCGCCGAATGGCCGTCGGCGCGCAGGGCCTGCGCCAGCGTTTCGGTCTTGGCGCGGGTGCCGCAATAAACGATGCCGGATTGCCCCTTGCGGGCGGCGGCGAAGGTCAGGATCTGCTTGCGCGGGCTGTCTTTCGGCGCAAAGGCCAGATGGATGTTGGGGCGATCGAAGCCGCGCAGGAACACCTGCGGCGCGCTGTCGTGGAACAGCCGATCGATGATCTCGGCGCGGGTTTCCTCGTCCGCGGTGGCGGTGAAGGCGGCGACCGGGACGTCCAGTTCTGCGCGCAACGCGCCGATGCGCAGGTAATCGGGGCGGAAATCGTGGCCCCACTGGCTGACGCAATGCGCTTCGTCCACGGCGATGAGGGTCACATGCGCATCGTTCAGCAGACGCGCGGTGCCGCCCGAGGCGAGCCGCTCCGGCGCAAGATACAGCAGTTTGAGATTACCCGCCCGAAGTGCGTCATAGACAGCATCGTTTTCCTCGGGGGTATTGCCAGAGGTCAGCGCCCCGGCTGCCACGCCAGCCTCGCGCAGGCCGCGGACTTGATCGCGCATCAACGCGATGAGCGGCGAAATGACGACGGTCAGGCCGGGGCGGATCAATGCGGGCAACTGGAAGCACAGCGATTTGCCGCCGCCCGTGGGCATGATCGCCAACACATCCGCACCGTTGGCAACGGCATCGACGATCTCGCCCTGACCGGGGCGAAAGGCATCGTACCCAAAGACATCGCGCAGCAGCGTGTCCGCGTCGGTAAGATCGCGAGGCATGGGGGTTGACCCTGTTTTGTCTAGATCTGCTCTGAGCGGAAGAGTCTCATACTAAGAATAGACGGACAAGGGTTAACCTGAGTGATGCATGTCAATGGCGGGCGGGTGCAATCCGTGGCCCCGCATCAGGTGCGGGGCAGGGCGCGCCGCGTCCGGCGGGGTGCGTTTGCCAGACGCGAGCCGCAGCCTAGCCGTAGAACAGCCCGGCGTTGTTCGCCAGCACGATCCGCAGCGCATAGATCGCGACAAGGGCCACCAGCGGCGCCAGATCGAGCCCACCCATCTGCGGCAGGATCTGCCGGATGCGCGAATAGGCCGGTTCCAGAAGCCGGTTCAGCCCGTCCCAGATCTGCGCGACCAGCGGCTGGCGGAGGTTCAGCACCTGGAAATTGATCAGCCAGCTCATGATCACATGGGCGATGATGAAGAACCAAACGATGTCGAGCAGCAGCATCAGGATCTGGAAAAGCGATTGCATGGGCAGCGGGTCCTTCGTGGTCAATGCGGTGTCAGACCTAAGCACCGAACCACCCAAGGGCAAGTGCCGCCGCGTTCGCGCTTGACCTTCTTCGGGGCGCGCTTCATCCCGCCCGCAAAGGAGCCTTGCCATGTATCCCTTCGCGCGCCTGTTCAAGGAAATCTGGGTCCACCGCAAGGCGGCACCACTTGCGGTCGGCGAGGATCACGTCTCGCACCACATGTGCTGGCCCTGGGATCTCGATATGTGGTGGGAGTTGAACAACGGGCGCACCCTGACGCTGTATGACCTGGGTCGCATTCCGCTGGCCGCGCGCGGCGGGCTGATCCCGGCCATGCGCACGCACAAGTGGGGGCTGACGGTGGCGGGCTCCTCGGTGCGATATCGTCGCCGCATCCGGATGTTCGATCGGATCGAGATGCGGTCGCGGATCGTTACCTGGGACGCCAGGTTCATGTATATCGAACAGTCCATGTGGAAGTCGAACGGCGACTGCGCCAGCCATGCGCTTTACCGGACCGCCGTCACCGACCGCAACGGCATCGTGCCGCCGTCGCGGGTTGCCGAGGCGCTGGGCATCGCGGCCGCGCCGCCGGAGATGCCCGCCTGGATCGCGGCCTGGTCCAGTGCCGAGGATCAGCGCCCCTGGCCGCCGATGTCCTGAGGTCGCCCGGACGGCAACAGACCACGCAAAACCCCCGCTGCCGCAAACCGCCCCTTGCCTTGCGGTGTCTTGCAGCGTTTCATCCCGCACTGGGATGGGGACGGGGCCGACATGAGCGAGACGCGCAAACGCATTTGGGGCTGGTTCTTCTTCGACTGGGCCAGCCAGCCCTACAATACCCTTCTCATCACCTTCATCTTCGCGCCCTACGTCAAGGACCTGATGGCCGATGGCGCTGCGGCGCAAACCGCCTGGGCGTTCGGCATCGGCTTTGCCGGGCTGACCATCGCGCTGCTTGCGCCGGTGCTCGGGGCCATCGCCGATACGGGCGGCAATCGCATCCGGTGGATCTGGCTGTTTTCGGCGCTTTATGTCGTCGGATCGGGGATGCTGTGGTTCGCGGCCCCGGGCAACTTCAACCTTTACGCGACGCTGTTCTTCTTCGCGCTGGGGCTTGTGGGGATGGAGTTCGCGACCATCTTCACCAACGCGATGCTGCCCGATCTCGGTCCGCGCGAAGAGATCGGGCGGCTGTCCGGCAATGGCTGGGCCTTCGGCTATGTGGGCGGATTCATCACGCTGGTGATCATGCTGCTGTTCTTTGCCGAGAGCGCGGCAACCGGCAAGACCTTCATTGGCCTCTCTCCGGCGCTGGGCCTCGATCCGGTCGCGCGCGAGGGCACGCGCTTTGTCGGGCCGCTGACGGCGATCTGGTATGCGGTCTTCATGATCCCCTTCTTCCTCTGGGTCCGCGATCCGCGTGCCAGGCCCGCGCCGAAGGGCGCCTTGCGTCTGGCGCTTGGCGATCTGCGCCGCACGATCCGGACACTGCCGCAGCATCCGTCGCTGTTTGCCTACCTGGGTGCGTCGATGTTCTACCGCGATGCGCTGAACGGAATGTATGCCTTCGGCGGCATCTATGCGGCGGGCGTGCTGGGGTGGAGCGTCGTCGATGTCGGCATCTTCGGCATCCTCGCCATCGTCTCGGGCGCGCTTTTTGCCTGGCTGGGCGGCAAGGCCGACATGCGCCACGGTCCGAAACCCGTCATCACGGTGTGCATCGTGTTGCTGGCGGCGGTGGCGGTCAGCATCGTGCTGGTCAGCCGGTCGTCTGTGTTCTTCATTCCGGTGCCTGAAGGGTCGATCGCGCCCGACATCGCGTTCTACGTCTTCGGCGTGGTGATCGGGGCGGCGGGCGGCGTGCTGCAGGCGGCGTCGCGCACGATGATGGTGCGCCAGGCCCATCCGGAGCGGATGACCGAAGGCTTCGGTCTCTATGCGCTGTCCGGCAAGGCGACCTCGTTCCTGGCACCGATGCTGATCGGCTTCGCGACCTTCGCCAGCGGGTCACAGCAAGTTGGGGTCAGCCCGCTCATTGTTCTTTTCGTCATCGGTATTCTTTTGCTACACTGGGTCAAACCCGACGGAGATCGAGCAGTATGATCCGACCATTTCTAAGCCTTGCGCTGGCCGCAGCCCTTCTGACCGGATGCGGCGGCGGCGACGATGCCCCCGCGCCGAGAAACGCCAACCCGGGCGCGCCCGAAGCCCAGGCCGCGACGGTCTCTGGCGTGCTGTCCACGCGCAGCGCCAAGCAGTTGTTCGGCACCGAGGAGCGCGCATCGAGCCAGGCGTCCAAGCCCTACGGGTCCTATGCCAAGGGATGCGCCGCCGGGAACGTGCAATTGCCCGAGACGGGGCCCACATGGCAGGCGATGCGACTGTCGCGGAACCGCAACTGGGGCCAGCCCGCCACCATCGATTTCATCCGCGACCTGTCGCGGTTCGCCGCCACCCAGCCCGGATGGAACGGGCTTTACATCGGTGACATCAGCCAGCCGCGCGGCGGGCCGATGCTGACCGGGCATGCCAGCCACCAGATCGGCCTGGATATCGACATCTGGATGCGGCCCACCGACCGGCTCAACCTGTCGACAGCCGAGCGCGAAAGCATCTCGTCGATTTCGCTGCGCCGCGCCAAGGGGGCCTATACCAACGACAACTGGACCCCGGCGCATCAGGAAATCATGAAGCGCGCGGCGTCGGACCCGCGTGTCGCACGGATCTTCGTGTTTCCGGGGGCCAAGGTGAAGATGTGCAACGAGGCCAAGGGCGATCGCTCCTGGCTCAACAAGATCCGGCCCTGGTACGGGCATCATTATCATTTCCACGTGCGTCTGAACTGCCCGAAGGGCGCAACCGGCTGCGTCGATCAGGCGGCCCCGCCCGCCGGTGATGGCTGCGCCGATGCGCAGGCCTGGGTGAACAACATCCTCAACCCGCCGCCGCCCGATCCGAACGCGCCCAAGCCCAAGCCCAAACCCAAGCGTGAGCTTACCCTGGGGGACCTTCCGGCCCAATGCGCCTCCGTACTCTCGGCGCGCTGAGCGCCCTGTGCCTTCTGGTGCTGCCCGCCTGCGCGGCGGAACCGGAAAGCGACGGATACCTGTCGCGCTATACCTGGCGCGTCGATGATCCGGCGTTCGGCGGCTTTTCGGCCATCGAACTGTCCGCCGATGGCGGGTCCTTTGTGGCGATCAGCGATCGCGGCGCGATCGTCGCGGGCCGCATCCTGCGCGACGGCAACCGCATCACCGGCATCGAATCCGGTCGGATCACGCCCTTGCATCGACCCGACGGACGCCCGCTGACCCGGAACGACCGCGACGCCGAGGGGCTGGCGATCAGCCCGACCGGCACGCGGATCGTGAGTTTCGAACAGGAGTCACGGCTCTGGGCCTATGGCGACCGGGGCGCGACGGCCCTGCCGGTGCCGCCGGCCTTCGGGGCGTTGCAGCCAAACTCCGGACTGGAGGCGCTGGCCATCGACACCGATGGCGCGCTCTACACCTTGCCCGAACGCTCTGGCGCGCTGACCCAGCCGTTTCCGGTCTGGAAGTTCTACAAGGGCCGCTGGTCCCAGCCGTTCGACATTGCCCGCCACGGCGGCTTTCTGCCGGTGGGGGCGGATTTCGGGCCGGATGGCGCGCTCTACCTGCTCGAGCGTGAGTTCAACGGTCTGGGCTTTCGCAGCCGAGTGCGGCAGATCCTGCTGGTCGACGATCTGGTCGTGTCCGAACGGATCCTGTTTGCCAGCGGGGTCGGGGTGTTCGACAATCTCGAAGGCATTGCCGCCTGGCAGGACAGCGATGGGCGGACGCGGCTGACGATGATCTCGGACGACAATTTCAAGTTCTTCCAGCGCACCGAGTTCGTCGAGTACCGCGTCACGGAATGACTTGCGCGGGACCGCCGTGTCGTCTATGCCGCGCGCCTGTTCCGGTCTTGTCCGGAGCCAAGTCCCCGCAACCTTGTCAAAACGGGAAAGAGACCGCCATGACCCGCGTACATATCCCCGGCATTCTTGCCATGGCGACCGTTGTCGTCGCCTCGAACATCCTGGTGCAGTTCCTGTTCGGCCAATGGCTGACCTGGGGCGCCTTTACCTATCCCATCGCCTTTCTCGTGACCGACCTGATGAACCGCATCTACGGCAAGCAGGCCGCGCGCCAGGTTGTGCTGGCAGGCTTCGTCGCGGGGGTTGCCTGTTCCCTGATCGGCACGCAGATCCAGGGCGAATTCGGCCCGCTGGTGACGCTTCGAGTGGCGCTGGGCTCTGGCGTTGCCTTCCTGACGGCGCAGCTGCTGGACGTGGCGATCTTCGACCGGCTGCGAAGCGGGCGCTGGTGGCGCGCGCCGCTGGCCTCGACGCTGGTGGGCGCATCGGTCGACACCGCGCTTTTTTTCACCATCGCATTTTCCGGGGCGCTGTCATTCCTCGAGCCGGGCAACGATGTCAGCTGGGCAGGCGAGGTGCTGCCGCTTTTGGGTGCGGGGCCGCTGGTGCCGCTCTGGGTTTCGCTGGCGGTAGCGGACTGGATGGTGAAACTTTCGCTCGCGGTGCTGGCGCTGGTTCCGTTCCGAATGATCGTTTTAAAGGCTCTATCGACACCGCGCACCGCCTGACCACAAGATTTTGTTTTGCGTCCGAGGAAAACCGTGGCAGGCTGACCTCATTGAGCAATCAGAGAAAGGAGGTGGTCCAGTGTCTAGAGAACCATTGGAGAGAGGTGTCGGAACAGTTCGGAGGGCCCGGATCTAGGGCAAACCCTACAGACGGATGATCGTCCGGATTGGTGCAAGCCTAACCGCTGCCACCTCCACATTCTCGAAGGGTCGCCCTCAGGGGCGGCCCTTTTATGTTGCAGGGATATACTACAGGGGGCATCCCGGCCCCGGAGACGGTTTCATGCTGAAGATCAACAACCAGGTCGCGCTCGAGGATTGGGAATTGACCGAGCAGTTCATCCGCGCCTCGGGCCCGGGCGGGCAGAACGTCAACAAGGTGTCGTCCGCGGTCGAATTGCGCTTTGAGGCAGAGCGGTCGCCGAACCTGCCGGACCCGGTAAAGGCGCGTCTGCGGCGGCTGGCGGGGCGGCGCTGGACCAAGGAAGGTGCAATTGTGCTGCAGGTCGACGAGACCCGCAGCCAGGCGCGCAACCGCGAGATCGCCCGCGCGCGCCTCGCGGCACTGGTTGCGCAGGCCTTCGAGAAACCCAAGCGGCGCATCCCGACGCGGCCGACGCTGGGGGCCAAGAAGCGGCGCCTGAAGGCCAAGAAGGTCACCGGCGAGAAAAAGGCGCTGCGCGGCAGGGTCGATCCGGAATAGGCCCGCAAACGGCAGACCCGCGAGGCCCCGGATCTAGTCCGGGGCGGGCGTCGGCCTGTCGGTATCGGGGCGCCCCACGACCGAGCCTTCGAGCAGCGTCACCTCGCGCTGGGGGAATGGGATCGAGATGTCGTGTTTCTTGAAGGCGTCCCAAAGCGCCAGGTACACATTGCCGCGAATATTGGTCAGGCCGGCGGTGGGATCCTTGATCCAGAAGCGCAGGATATAGTCGACCGAGCTGTCACCGAAGCCCACGATATGACAGACCGCTGCGCGGTCCTTCAGCACGCGGTCCGTGCGTGTCGCCGCCTCGACCGCGATCTTGCGCACCAGGTGCGGGTCGTCCCCGTAGCCGGTGCCGAAATAGATATCGAGCCGCACGAAATCGTTGGAATGCGACCAGTTCACCACCTGCCCGGTGATCAGGTCCTCGTTCGGGATCAGGTATTCCTTGCCGTCCCGGGTGGTGATCGACACGTAGCGGGCACCCAGCGAGTTGATCCAGCCGAAGGTTTCGCCCAGCGAGATCACATCGCCGGGCTTGATCGACCGGTCCAGCAGCAGAATCACGCCCGACACAAGGTTCGACACCACCTTTTGCAGGCCAAAGCCGAGGCCGACGCCGATGGCCCCGGACAGCACCGCCAGACCGGTCAGATCGACCCCCACCAGGCGCAGGGCGGTGAAGAACGCCGCCCCGTAAAGCAGCAGTTGCAGGAACTTGATGGCAAGCACCTGCATCGACGGCGAGATATCGTCGTTTGCCCGGATGCGTGCCGCCGAGACGGTCGAGACGAACCTCGCGCCGACAAACAGCATGACCAGCAACACGAGCGCCTGGAAGATCAGCCACAGTGTCAGGCGGCTTTCGCCCAGCGTGATCCCGACGGAATCGAGTGCCGCGCGCGCGGTATCGGTGAGGTTCAGAATCGACAGGGTGACCCATGCCCAGGCGCCGTAACGCACCAGAAAGCGCATGACCGGGTTGCTGATCAGCCGACTGGCCACCACGATGAAGATCCACGCGGTCGCCAGGTCCGAGATGATCGCCAGGATATAGGATCGCGACGGCCACGTGACCTCGCGCATGATGAAAACCGTGAGCCAGATCATCACCACGAACAGGATCATCCGGATCCGCCGGTGCAGCACGAGCAGAAGGCGCATGCGCCACTTCGGCCAGCCCTCTCGGGTGCGCATCCATTCGTATATCCGTGGCGCGAACACCCGGTTCAGCAGGTGCGCCACGACAAACAGGCCCACGGCGATGATCAGCTGGTAGACGTTCCAGGGGCGCAGCAGCCCTTCGACGAACAGTTGCGCTTCGGTCAGCAGCCGGGTGAGCAGGGCCAGGACCTCTGCGAATGCGTCATCGGAAGTCATGCTTTGGGAACCCGGAATGCGACCATCCGCACCAAGATGCACCTCTGGCGGCATGCGGCAAGCCGCATTGCGTCAGCGACCGGCGAAATCGGGCCCGATATCCAGCGTTTTGGGTCCGGCGTCGAGCCCGCTCGTCCAGACGAAGGCAAGCGCTGCCAGGATCAGCAGGATCAATGCGCCATTGACGAGGTTGAGGGGGCTGAACATCGCGGGACCTTTCGGGTGTGCCCGGTCCCGCATAACGGTTCTGACGCGTCTTTCCAATGCGACGTGGCGGTGTGCGACCAGATTTCGCAGGCCCGACCGGGGGGCAGGGGCGCGGGTCCACCGCGTCTTGTGCCTTGCGACAGGGCGGGCGACGCGCTATTGGCGATGCCATGGAACGCGTGATTGACCTAGATGATCGGGTACGCCTGAAAGAGCGGTTCTTTGGTGCGATCCGCCATACCGTGCTGGCGCGCCCATAAGGCCGTGCGACCCGAGAGACCGGATTGGGACGCGTCCGATCCGGTACCCGGGGCCTGCGAGACACCGTTTCACATCATTCACATATCTGGGGATCCCCCATGGCCGGAAAAACGCTTTACGACAAAATCTGGGACGCCCATGTCGTCCATGCCGCCGAAGACGGCACCACGCATCTTTATATCGACCGTCATCTGGTGCACGAAGTGACCTCGCCGCAGGCTTTCGAAGGTCTGCGCATGACGGGCCGGACAGTGCGCGCGCCGGACAAGACCATCGCGGTGCCCGATCACAACGTGCCGACGACGGCAGGGCGCGACGCCAAGATCGAGAACGAGGAAAGCCGCATTCAGGTCGAGGCGCTTGACCGCAACGCGCGCGAATTCGGGGTGCATTATTACCCGGTGTCCGACGTGCGCCAGGGCATCGTGCATATCATCGGCCCCGAGCAGGGCTGGACTCAGCCCGGCATGACCATCGTCTGCGGCGACAGCCACACCGCGACGCATGGGGCGTTCGGCGCGCTGGCCCACGGCATCGGCACCTCCGAGGTCGAACATGTGCTGGCCACCCAGACGCTGATCCAGACCAAGTCGAAGAACATGAAGGTCGAGGTGACAGGTCAGCTGCCGCCGGGTGTGACCGCCAAGGACATCGTGCTGTCGATCATCGGCAAGACCGGCACCGCGGGCGGCACCGGCTATGTCATCGAGTATTGCGGCGAGGCCATCGAGGCGCTGTCGATGGAAGGCCGCATGACGATCTGCAACATGGCCATCGAGGGCGGCGCGCGCGCCGGTCTTATCGCGCCTGACGCCAAGACCTTCGAATACGTCAAGGGCCGCCCGCACGCCCCGAAGGGCGAACAGTGGGACGCGGCGCTCAGCTGGTGGAAAACGCTCTATTCCGACGATGACGCGCATTGGGACAAGGTCCTGACGCTGAAGGCCGAAGACATCGCGCCGACGGTGACCTGGGGCACGTCGCCCGAGGATACGCTGCCCATCGACGCCGAGGTGCCCGCGCCGGATCAATTCGCGGGCGGCAAGATCGAGGCGGTCAAGCGGTCGTTGGACTACATGGGCCTCACGCCCGGTCAGAAGCTCAGCGAGATCGAGATCGACACGGTGTTCATCGGGTCCTGCACCAATGGCCGGATCGAGGACCTGCGCGAAGTGGCGAAGATCATGGAAGGCCGCCGGGTCAAGGACGGGCTGCGCGCGATGATCGTGCCCGGATCGGGGCTCGTGCGGGCGCAGGCCGAGAAAGAGGGTATCGCCCAGCAACTGATCGATGCGGGCTTCGAGTGGCGGCTCGCGGGGTGTTCGATGTGTCTGGGCATGAACCCCGACCAGCTGGCCCCCGGAGAGCGCTGCGCCTCGACCTCGAACCGCAACTTCGAAGGTCGGCAGGGGCGCGGCGGTCGTACGCACCTGATGTCGCCTGCGATGGCGGCGGCGGCGGCAGTGACGGGCCGTCTGACAGATGTGCGCGACCTGATGTGACCGGTCGCGGCTCTTCCGCCCTTGCGGGCGTCCTCGCGATGAGAGGCCGCAAGGGCTCGAAAAGCTGCGCCAAGGAGAATTGAAATGGACAAGTTCGAAAAGATCACCGGGATCGCGGCACCGCTGCCGCTGGTGAATGTCGACACCGACATGATCATCCCGAAGCAATTCCTGAAAACCATCAAGCGCACCGGTCTCGGCGTGAACCTCTTTGACGAGATGCGCTTTGACGACAACGGCGACGAGATCCCCGGTTTCGTTCTGAACCAGCCGCAATATCGCGATGCCCAGGTGCTCGTCTCGGGCGAGAATTTCGGCTGCGGGTCGTCCCGTGAACATGCGCCCTGGGCGATCAAGGATTTCGGCATTTCCTGCGTCATCGCGCCCAGCTTCGCCGACATCTTCTACAACAACTGCTTCAAGAACGGCATCCTGCCCATCGCGCTGCCGCAGGAGCAGGTGGATGTGTTGATGAAGGACGCCGAAAAGGGGGCCAATGCGCGCATGACCGTCGATCTGGAAGCGCAGACGGTGACCACCTCGGATGGCGAGAGTTTTTCCTTCGAGGTCGACCAGTTCAAGAAGCATTGCCTGCTTGAAGGGCTCGACGATATCGCGCTGTCGCTCGAGAAGGCCCCGGCGATCGACGCGTTCGAGACCAAAATGGCGCAGGAGCGCCCCTGGATCTGATCCAGCCCGCACGGTGCCCGGAACGGTCGCAGCTTCGCGCTTGCGACCGTTTTTCTTGCCGCCACAACATCTTGGGGCCGTGCCCATCAGCGCCGCAGCAATGCCCAGGTGTCGATGCAAATTCGCACCAGCCGCTCCGGAAATCAGCCCCATTTGTCCGGGATACCAACCGTAGTTCTTGAGGGCTTGTCGGAAAGGCGGCAGGATTTGGGCAAAACTGAGGCAATTGCCGGAAACGGTGACAATACGCCGGGACAAGAATGCGGCTTCGTATCGTGTTCGCCTGGCATATGAGGGCAGGTCTGTGATCACACGCGTCTTCAACGCGGGGCTTCGTGCCCTGTTGATGGCCCTTCTGGTGACCATGCCAGCGCTGATTCTGCCTGCGCACAATCAGGACGTGTCGCAGATGATGATGTTCGGCGCGATCCTTGCCGGGCTTCTGACCTTCACCGAATACGTCAGCACCGCACCCAGTTTCATCGAATTCCGTTCGGCCCCGCCGTTCAACCGCATGCGCTTTGCCGCCTTGTTCGTGACGTTGCTGCTGGTGTCGCTTTGCGTGCGCGACACCGTCATGCCGGGGGCGGTGACCGGGCGGGTCGCAGCGCTTGGCGCGGATATCGGGCGGACGATGGATTTTCCGTTCTCGCCGGTCCGGTTGGTGGTGTTGCTGGCGCAGGACGGCGGCTCGGAAGCGCAACGTTCCCTTTACGGCGCATTGGCCGGGCTGGCGTTTGCCGCGGGTCTGGTCGCGGTGCTGATCTTTGCGCCGCTGATGCGGTTCATGCGCTGGCCTATTCGCAAGGGCGCGTTCAACGTTTGGATCAACCTGCCGCTGTTCGACCCCACCGCGGGCGGCGATGTGATCTATCGGCTGAAACGGGATGCGAATGTTAACGTGGCCTTAGGGTTTTTGCTGCCATTCCTGATGCCGGCACTGCTTAAATTCGCAAGCTCTGCGGGCGCGACGCTGCCACTTGGCGATCCGCAGACCCTGATCTGGACCGTGACCGCATGGGCGTTCCTTCCGACTTCCCTTGTCATGCGTGGCATGGCCCTCTGGCGCGTGTGCGACCTGATCGAGGAAAAGCGTCGCCGGGCCTATGCGCAATCGGACATGCTGCAAGCCGCCTGATCATTGTATTGGCGCTCGGTTGCGCCTTGGCCCTGCCCGCCGTGGCAGAGCCGCTGCGCATCGCGACCTGGCACGCGGCGTTCACCCGCAAGGGGCCGGGGCTTCTGCTGCGCGACCTGCTGCGCGGCGAAGATGCCGACCTTGCCGCAGCGGTTGCCGGTATCGACGCGCTGAGGGCGGACATCCTGCTTCTGACCGATTTCGACTACGACCACGGCCACGCCGCGCTTGCCGCGCTGAACGACAGTCTGGCTGTGCCCTATCCCCACATCTTCGCGCTCGAACCGAACACCGGTCAGCAGACGGCGCGGGATCTCGACGGCAATGGCGCGCTGGGCGAGCCCCGGGATGCGCAGGGCTATGGCTGGTTCGCGGGCGAAGGCGGCATGGCCCTGCTGTCGCGCCACCCGCTTTCCGCGCTGGCCGATCTGAGCGGCCTGTTGTGGCGGGATCTGCCCGAGACGCAGATCGCGGCGGACGATCCGGGGTACGCGGTGCAGCGGCTTTCGACCTCGGGTCATTGGGTCGTGCGGGCCGACATGCCGGACGGGCAACATCTGACACTGATGGCGTTTCACGCCACGCCGCCGGTCTTCGACGGGCCAGAAGACCGCAACGGTCGCCGCAACCATGACGAGATCGCGCTTTGGCGGCATCTGCTGGACGGGCGGCTGGATGCGCCGCCGCCCGACGGCCCGTTCGTCATTCTTGGCAATGCCAATCTCGATCCGATGCGCGGGCAGGGCAAGCGCGCGGCGATCATGGCGCTGCTGTCGGACCCCCGCATCGTGGACCCGGCACCGGGCAAGGCCACGGCGTTCTGGCCGGACGGACCGGAACCGCTGCGCATCAGCTACGTGCTGCCCGCGCGCGGGTTGCGGATCATCACCGCGGGGTCCGGCCCGGCCGTGCCTGGCGGCGGCCATCACCATCCGGTCTGGGTCGATCTGGACGGCACCACCGGCCATGGCCGCGACCCGCCGGATTCTTGACGACCATGCCAGCTTTGCTTACGCGGACCATCAGGCATTGATGCGCAAAGGACCAAAGCACCATGAGCAACCCCTCGCTTCTTATTCTGCCCGGTGACGGGATCGGCCCGGAAGTCATGGCCGAGGTTCGCAAAGTCATCGACTGGTTCGCCGCCAAGCGCGATCTTGCCTTCGATGTGAGCGAGGATCTTGTCGGCGGCATCGCCTACGATACCCACGGAACACCGCTGCACGATGACACCATGACGCGCGCGCAAGCGGTGGATGCGGTGCTTCTGGGTGCTGTGGGCGGTCCGAAATACGACGCGCTCGACTTTTCGGTCAAACCCGAGCGGGGGCTTCTGCGCCTGCGCAAGGAGATGGACCTGTTTGCCAACCTGCGTCCGGCCCAGTGCTTCGACGCGCTGGCGGATTTCTCGTCGCTCAAGCGCGACGTGGTCGCCGGGCTCGACATCATGATCGTGCGCGAGCTGACCTCGGGGGTGTATTTCGGCGAACCGCGCGGCATCTTCGAAGAGGGCAACGAACGCGTCGGCATCAATACCCAACGCTACACCGAAAGCGAGATCGACCGCGTCGCCCGCGCCGCCTTTGACCTCGCTATGAAGCGCGACAAGAAGCTCTGCTCGATGGAAAAGGCCAACGTGATGGAATCGGGCATCCTCTGGCGCGAGGTGGTGACCCGCGTCGGTGCCGATTATCCCGAGGTCGAATTGAGCCACATGTATGCCGATGCCGGCGCCATGCAGCTGACGCGCTGGCCCAAGCAGTTCGACGTGATCGTGACCGACAACCTGTTCGGCGATCTGCTGTCGGATCTTGCCGCGATGCTGACCGGATCGCTCGGGATGCTGCCGTCGGCATCGCTCGGCGCGCCGATGGCCAATGGCCGCCCCAAGGCGCTATACGAACCGGTGCATGGTTCCGCGCCCGATATCGCGGGTCAGGGCAAGGCGAACCCCATCGCCTGCGTGCTCAGCTTTGCGATGGCGCTGCGCTATTCCTTCGACAAGGGCGACGAGGCGGCGCGTCTCGAAGGTGCGATCGAAGCGGTTCTTGCCGACGGGTTGCGCACCGCCGATCTTCTGGGCGAAGAGGGGGCGACACCGGTCTCGACCTCGGAAATGGGCGATGCGATCGTCGCACGGCTTGACGCCACGCTCTGACCCTGGGCCCGGGGGCCGCGGCCCGGGCGCACAATCAGGACCGACGTGTCACCGACCCCGGCGGCACGTCCGCAGACCGTAACCGCACGGCAGCAGACCGCACCGGCACACCAAAGGAGAGCGTCTTGGGACCCAACGCAAAAGGCGCTCTGCTTGCATTGGCGGGCTTCGGGATCTTCGCCACCCATGACCTCGTGGTGAAGGTGCTGGGCGGCACCTACAGCCCGGTACAGATCCTGTTTTTCAGCGTCGTCTTCGGCTTTCCGATGGTCACCCTGATGCTGATCCGCGACGCGGCCCCGGGTCATCTGCGTCCGATCCATCCCTGGTGGGTCGCGCTGCGCACCGCCGCGGCGATCGTCACCGGATCGGCGGCGTTCTACGCCTTCTCGGTGCTGCCACTGGCGCAGACCTATGCGATCCTTTTTGCCTCGCCGCTGTTTATTACCCTGCTGGCCATACCGCTCTTGGGCGAACGGGTGCGCCTGCGCCGATGGATGGCGGTCATCGTCGGCCTTGGCGGTGTGATCGTCGCGCTGCAGCCCGGCACCACCGCGCTGTCGCTGGCGCATCTGGCGGCGCTGGCGGCGGCATTCGGCAGCGCCCTGTCGTCCATCATCTCGCGCAAGATCGGACAGGAAGAGCGCAGCGCCGTGCTGATCCTCTATCCGATGCTCGGCAATTTTGTGGTGATGAGCATCCTGTTGCCTTTTGTCTATATCCCCATGCCGGTCGGCGATCTGGCGCTGAACGGCGGGCTGGCGGTGCTGGGGTTCTTTGCCGCCGCGTTGATGATCGAGGCGTATCGCCGTGGCGAAGCCGTGATCGTGGCACCGATGCAATATTCGCAGATCGTGTGGGCCGCCTTCTTCGGCACGCTGTTTTTCGGCGAAGCGGTGGACTCCGCGACGATGATCGGTGCGGCCATCATCATTGCCTCGGGGCTGTATATCGTGATCCGGGAAGGCCGGGCGGATGCGTCCGAGAACCGCCCCGTCAGCCGCAGCCGCACCCGTTTCGAGACGAGCACCTTGCCGCGCATCGACAACCTTCTGCGTCTGACCCGCATCCGCACCAAGAGCGACCGGTGACCCCTTGCCAAACCGCGCGGGTTTGGATATCCGGCGCGACACGGTCGGAGTGTAGCTCAGCTTGGTAGAGCACTGTCTTCGGGAGGCAGGGGTCGTAGGTTCGAATCCTGCCACTCCGACCAAGTAAACAAGGCGCCTTCGGGCGCCTTTTTGTTTGTCGAGAATGTGCTCCTCGGTTCGGTGAACCTAAAGGCGTGGATTTGGCTAGTTTTTTCAGGAAGAACGTGAGTGTCTCTAGCTCTTGAGAGCGCGAGCGTCGGCCACTCTGAGTTCCGCCAGTGCAAAAAGTTCTCGTGGTGCAGCTGGTTGGTCCGCCCGATCAACGAGCATTAAGACTTCTTAGATTGAATCCCAAAAGGGCCTTTTGCTGCTGCCAGCCGGGATCCGCAGCTTTGATCAGTTTCCGAAATTCAGTGCTATGATCATGTTGCCGGAAAAGGGTGAGTTCATGCAGCAAGGCATATCCGAGCTTGAGGGGGTCACTATTGGAGGCGAATTGACATCGATGCGTTCACGACGGTGCTTCAGCATGAAGTCGATGTCTGCCTATATGTTGCGTGGGAGGCAACAAGTATCATATTCGCGGAGGTTTCGAGCATATTGAGCGCGATGCCCGCGCGACTACTCTCGCGCCAGCTTTGTCGGCGCTTACCAAGTTCTGGAATGCCATTGGAACAGCGCTGGACGTCGCGCGGACCTCATTGATCACGCAGGACATGATATTTGGAAAATACTGCGCCATCCTACATTCGGGGGCGTGGCAAAAATAAGGGCTTTTGAGCTCGACCTGTCGGCCGGTTGACTGGCTGTGGGCACGTCGGCGACACATCTTTTCTGATCTCGATCCGCCACACCAAGTTTGATGCATCGTCTTGCCGACTCGAGTGTTTTCGGTCTCCACTTAACTGATCATCAGCGCGGTGCGCGGGCAGGGATATTCATGCGATCTGCGTTCCCGCGGACCCATGCCACTAAGGTTGAGAGGTTTCCGTCTCGGTGTTCCCCTCTAAGACCGCACTCCCATACCACCGCAACTCGCCAGCCCATGTTCAGGAGAGCGGCTATTGCAGTCTCGTCACGTTCGATATTCCTCGCAAACTTTGTTGTCCAGAAGGCTTGGTTCGACTGCGGCGTCGTGGCGAAGCGGCATCCTTCGTGTCGGTGCCAGTAGCAGCCATGCACGAAAATTGCGGCACGATGGCGCGCGAGCACGAGATCCGGGCTACCGGGGAGCTTGCGGACGTCGAGACGAAATCTCAGACCCTGTGCGTGCAGATAGCTGCGAACTAGTAGCTCCGGACGGGTGTCCTTCCGCCTGTTCGCCGCCATCATTTTGGACCTCACCTCAGGTGAGACGGTATCAGCCATGAAATTTTCTCAGAGCCACCTTTTCTCCTTTAAACAGATTGTGCAGTGTTCGCACAATGAAAGAAACATTCGGAATCGTTGATCTATTCTCAGGCCCCGGCGGCCTTGGCGAGGGGTTCTGCGCCTTTCCAGCCCGCCAGGGCGGGTTCGAGATTGACGTTTCCGTTGAGAAGGACCCCGTGGCGCATGGAACGCTCAGGTTGCGGGCTTTCTTGCGTCGATTTGGAGCTCAATTTCCGCCCGAATACATCGACTTTATGAATCGCGGCGGCACCGAGCCGAATTGGTCGAAGCTTTACCCGCGCGAATGGGCGCACGCTGAGCGCGAAGCTCTTAATTTGACTTTGGGCGATCCGGGAACAGCGAGGATTTTAGATGAACGCATCGCCGAAATTCGGCGACGGCGCGGCGATCGGGTGGTTCTCATAGGCGGCCCGCCCTGCCAAGCCTACTCGCTTGCAGGAAGGGGCCGGAAGCCAAGTGACCTCGGATACGTTGCACACGACGAGAATCGCCACCTACTCTATCAAGAATACATCAATGTCCTGAGACAGCTGCGTCCGGCCGCTTTCGTCATGGAAAACGTCAAGGGAATGCTTTCCTCGAGCATCGAGAAGCGCAAGGTCTTCGACTTAGTCACCGAGGATCTTAGATCCGGGGGCGGCTCTGCGGAGTATGAACTGTTTCCGTTGACCGGCAACACAGACCTTTATGAGCATGCACAGCCGAAGGACTTCGTCGTAGCAGCGGAGGACCATGGCGTCCCTCAAGCACGCCACCGAGTAATTATTGTTGGTCTTAGGCGCGATTTGTTAACGACGGTGGGTCATTTCAAGCCACCTCGCCTCAATGTAGTGTCCCGTCAAACTACGGTCCGAGACGTCCTATCCGCAATGCCTGTGCTTCGAAGTGGGATGAGCTCGCGCGGGGGCGATTGCGACAACGTTGAAGATTGGAAGCGGATTGTCGCGTTTGGGGCGGCCAAGATAGCGGTCATGCCGAATGACCTCGATGAGAGAGCCGCGCAAGAGTTTTCTGAGATACTGCGCTCCGTCGATAGGTCTCGAAAGATCACTGTCGAGAAACGCAAGGATGCGGTCGGTGGCACGAGGTTGCCGGGCAGCTGCCCAGATGACCTTCGGGATTGGCTGGAGGACAGTCAGTTGACCCGGCTATCGCTTCACGAAACGCGCGGACATATGTCCGGTGATCTGGAGCGATATCTCTTCGCCTCCTGCTGGGCGGCTACGACCGGCCGCTCCCCCAAAGCGACGGACTTTCCGGATCAACTCGCACCGAAGCACGAAAACTGGAAATCTGGAAAGTTTAACGATCGCTTCCGGGTCCAGCCTTGGGATCTCCCGTCGTCTACCGTGACTTGCCACCTATCGAAGGATGGACACTACTTCATCCATCCCGACCCTTCCCAGTGCCGCAGCATGACGGTGCGCGAGGCAGCGAGATTGCAAACCTTCCCGGATAATTATTTTTTCAAGGGCAATAGAACGCAGCAATATATCCAAGTCGGGAATGCAGTTCCACCATTCCTCGCATCGAAAATTGCCGCTGCATTGCATCCAGTATTGGCCCAGATATTCGACAACGCGACCGCGAGTATCGCCAAAGGCGAGAACGCTGCGGTAACGGCATGACTGATCGGCCCTGCGACGGAAAAAGCTCGTATCACGAGGTTCGGCCGAACGCCGGGGCACTGATCGAAAGCCTCCGAGACATCGGCTACACGATGTCGAGCGCATTGGCTGACATCGTCGACAACTCGCTCACGGCTGACGCAACGGAGATCTCGATCCGGGTGCGATCAGACCCCGATGATGCTGCCATCGGCATCATCGACAATGGCCTCGGTATGTCACGGTCGGAACTGCTCGAGGCGATGCGACCCGGGTCACGTTCGCCATTGGAGGCGCGAAGCGCCGACGATCTGGGCAGGTTCGGCCTCGGGCTGAAAACGGCCTCCTTCTCGCAATGTCGACGGTTGACGGTGGTGACCCGACGTGACGATGCCGTTTCCGTGGCAGTCTGGGATTTGGATCTTGTAGTCGCCCGAAACGCGTGGGTCGTCGAAACACGCCAGTCAGCGGAAGGCATCCGCTTCGCCGACCTGCTGAAGCATGACGGCACGCTCATTCTATGGGAAAAACTCGACAGGGTCGGCTTGGAGCTGGGCAGCCAGAATTTCCTGAGGATCATGGACGAAGCGTCGAGGCATCTCGAGCTGGTGTTTCACCGCTTCATGAAATCGGAGAAGGGGAGGAAAGCGGTCTCCTTCGAGGTCAATGGACGGAAACTGGAGCCGGTCGATCCGTTCGCGGAATGGCATGACGCGACGATCAGGCAGGCGGAAGACCGTCGCGTGGCGGGTGGTGGCACAATAAAGATTCAGCCATTCATCCTGCCGCACCGCAACAAGGTGGCGTCCGAGGCGGAATGGAAGAAGATGGGCCTTCGGGAAGGCCACATGAAGTCGCAGGGCTTCTATCTTTATCGGAACCGGCGTCTCATCCGGCATGCAACTTGGTTCCGGATGGCGCCCCAGCACAGATTGACCCAGCTCGCCCGCGTGCGGATCGACATCGGCAATGAGAGCGATGCGGCTTGGAAGATCGACGTGCTCAAGGCCACCGCATCACCACCGCCCGCGCTTCGAGATTACCTCAGGAGGCTGATCGAAGGCCTCGGCGGAAAATCGAAGCGCGTCTATCGCAAGCGCGGTGCGAAGCTGACGGATGAGAACCCCCTTCCGCTCTGGCAACGGACGAAGACCGACAACCATATCAGCTACGCGTTGAACGAAGATCACCCCTCAGTGGCGGCATTTGCAGCCACCTTGACGGACGAGCAGGAGAACGCATTCGGCGAAGTCTTGCGTCTGATCGCGGCGGGCTTGCCGGTCGAGGCGCTTTACCACGACATGGCTGAGAATTTCACGGACATCAGGCAGGAATGCCTCGATGAGATCGAGCTTCGAGCAAATGGTCTTAAATTGATCGATCAACTCCGAGAGATGGGACACGATGACAAGGACATCGCGGCGATGATGAAGGTTGTTCCACCCTACGCGGGGAACGAGCAGGTAATCAGCGAACTCTTGGTTCAGGAAAAGGCGGCGCAATGAAAATCCTCACGTTGGACAACATCAGCGGCCTAATCCGTGACTTCATGATCGAGACACACAGGACCGAGGAAGAGCTGAAGACCGAAATCGAGAAATACGCACCGCTCGCGCGCGCGGAGGTGACACGCGAACAACTTGACGAACTCTACGACGAAATGCGCATCCGCCACGGCGTGTTGGTCGAGACTGGAGCCGAACTTGTGGCACCCGGTTTCACGCCTTGGTTCGATGCCAGACGGCGGCAGGAAACCGACTGGTTCTACTGGTCCCGCTATCGAACACAGCTTGCCAATGCGGGATTCCCAGGGCCCGTGCTGGAGGCGATGCACGAGAAGACCAACCGGGTCATCGAGCTCTGCGGCGATCCGCAAGCGGGCGCCCCGTTCGATCGGCGCGGCATGGTGATGGGGGATGTCCAAGCGGGCAAAACGGGTAACTACACCGCGCTCGTGAGCAAAGCCGCCGACGTCGGTTACAAGGTCATTATTATCATCGCCGGCATCCATGAGAACCTGCGGAGCCAGACCCAGACACGTATCGACGAAGGGTTGATCGGACGGAACAGTGACATCTCACGCTTGGAAAACGTGCGGGACGACGGCCGGGTGGGCGTTGGACTAATCGATCCATCACGTGAACCGAGCGCTATGACCACCCGTCGGGCCGATTTCCGAAAGGGGCAGGCAGATCAGCGAATTCCGCTTGTGAACATGGAGAAGGAGCCGATCGTCTTCGTCATTAAGAAGAACGCGAGCGTCCTGAAGAATTTTCTCACATGGCTGAAGGCCTTCAACCTCACCCGTGGCGGCGGGACCATCGATCAGCCGATGATCCTGATCGACGACGAGGCCGACAATGCCTCGATCAACGTGGCAAAGGGACCGGAGGCGGTCTCTCGAATCAACGGTCAAATTCGTTCACTGCTGAACCTCTTCAGCAAGAGTTCCTACATCGCCTTTACTGCCACGCCCTTCGCCAACATCTTCATCGACCCGGACCTCCAGCACGAGGAGGCAGGGCGTGACCTCTTCCCGGAACATTTTCTTATCGCGCTGGATCGACCCGGAAACTACTACGGCGCGGAGAAGGTCTTCTTGGGCGAACCCGATGAGGAAGCCGAGCGCCCCACCCGCGACATCAAGGATAACGAGCCCTACTTGCCGTTGAAGATGCCGAAGGGCCAGCAGGTCCGGGATCTTCCCGAGTCCCTGATGACGGCAATTCGAACATTCATCGTCTCCGGAGCGATCCGTCATCTCCGCGGGCAACGAAACAAGCATCATTCCATGCTGGTGAACGTCTCCCACCTCACGTCCGTCCAGACCGATGTGGCGAACCTCATCCGGCATCGCATCAACGAGATCATTTGCCCAGCACTGAACCTGCACTGCGCACTTCCCCCTGACGAGGCCGAAGCCAACGCGGAAGTAGCCGCGATGAGACAGGTCTTCGACCACGAGTATGTCGATACAGGAGTAGACTGGGAGGAGGTGTTGCCGCTACTCGATCAGGTGGCGGGACGAGCCGCTGTCTACGAGGTGAACAGCAAGTCGGGCGAGAAGCTTGAGTATCCGGAAATCAACGACCCCGAAAATGACCAGGTCACGGCGATCGCGGTCGGAGGATATTCCCTGTCTCGAGGACTGACACTTGAGGGGCTGACAATCAGCTACTTCCTGAGAAATTCTAAGGCTTACGATACGCTTCTTCAAATGGCCCGGTGGTTCGGTTATCGCCCAGGATATGAGGACCTCTGCCGGGTATGGATCAAGGACGAGGCCCGTCGCTGGTATGCCCATATTGCCGAAGCATCCGAGGAACTGAGGCAGGATTTGCGTTACATGGCCGCATCCGGAGCGAGCCCGCGCGACTTTGGCCTGCGTGTCCAGCGCCATCCGTCGGCCTTGGAGGTGACTGCACGAAACAAGGCCGGAAGCGGTCAAGAAGTGATTGTCGAGGTCAGCCTGTCACGCAGCCGTATTGAGACAACGGTCATTCACGACAACCGTCCAGGCAATGAAGCCGAGGAAAACCGGCAGGCGGCGATCCGACTTCACCGCCGGCTCGCAGATCGAAACTTCGACATGGATGGCGAAAGCAAAGTCTTCGAAAGCGTCCCTTCTGATATCGTCAAGGACTATCTTCAGGACTTCCGAAATCATCGGGATGCGGAGCGGACGCAGACTGAACCGGTGATACGATACATTGAGGAGCGCGAGGACGAGAACCTCGATGAATGGGACATCGTTTTTGTCGGTAGCGGAGAGGGGGATGCTGTAACTTGGGACGGCTTGGGTTTCCCACTGCGCATCCAGACCCGGACGCCAGCCGCACGCGAGGATGGCAAGGTAATCGCGACCAGCCGCCGGTTCTCATCGCGCGGGGTTGTCCGGTTCGGCATGACCGATGATGCCCTGGCTGAGGTTCGAGCGGAAGCCGCAGCCCAAGGCACAAAGAACATCGCGGACAGTGCATACTTGGCGAAGCGGTGCCGTCCGATATTGGCGGTGCATGTCATTGCGCTTCTTAATCGGGAGACGGGAGAATTGACTGAAGAGCCTCCAGTCACCGCGTGGACCATCGGGTTCCCGACATCAGAGAAAAAGGGAAAGACGGTGAGTTATCAGGTGAACACGATCTGGTGGCAGCAGAACCGTGGCGAGATCGACGAGGAAGTGGGAGAGGCTCTTGATCGGGAAGAGTGACGATCCATGGTCCGATATTCCGGCTTCGCCGCCTGGTCCGCGCTTGAACGGGCGTCTGGTCGCGGAAAGTCGGCCTTGGGAAATTTTTCGCGCGTTTGACCATCTCGGTCGACGCATCCTGTTTCTCGTCCATGGACGTGCCGCTACCTCTGGACTCGCCCTCCCCAAGATCGCAGGCCTTAATGTCGAAGCGCGGGTGCGAAGCGAAGACGACAAGGGCATCCTGTCGGTCACGCTGGAAAATGCCGATGATGCGGACATCTTCACGCGTTTCACTGATGACATCATCGAGACGGTTGCGGCAGCACGCGATGAAGTGACGGCTGTCCAGTCCTTTGTTGGACGAACGTGGAAATGGCACGCTCTCCTCAAGGGAGGCAGGAAACCGACTCTTAGTCGAGAAATGCAGCTGGGCCTGATTGGTGAGCTGTGGACGCTCTTGAACATCGTCGCGCCCTCGAGGGGACTCGATACAGCGGTAGTGGGTTGGCGGGGCTCCCAGCGTGCGCCGAAGGATTTCGAACTTTCCGACCTGTGCATTGAGTGCAAGGCGCGTGGCGCGGCCTCACGGAACAAGGTCCGGATCACATCAGAACATCAACTCGACGATGTGCCCGGCCATCAATTGATCCTGCTCGTTCACACCTTTGCATCCGCGGGTGAGGAGGATGTGGGGGCGCTTGATCTCCACGAGATTGTGGGGCAGGTCCGTTCCGCCATTGCTTCAGACGCACCGCACGCATCGAAGGCGTTCGAAGCGGCGCTCGAAGATGCCGGCCACGACGACACCCACGAATACGAGATGATCTTGCTGCACAGGGCTTTCGATGCCTACCGAGTCCAAAGCGGCTTCCCGCGGATAGTTCCTGGTGCCTTCCCCGATGGCCCGATCGAGGTGGCATATGACCTCCCTCTCGCTGAACTTAGTGCATTTCACATGAGCGAACGCGATCTCAATGACCTGCTTGCAGGTGAGGGATGACGATGGGCGAAGATGATCAGTATGCAGACATGCTCCGGGAAGACGTCAGGCTGCTTTCCGAAGCGAATGGCACCTCGATGGAGGAAGCATTCTTTGCCAGAGTTTCAGACACGATCACCGGTTCCGGGGAGATCGACGACTTGGAGTATTTTCACCATCGGGGCACACAGCAGTCCGGCATCAGAGTGGACGGCTGGGGCGGTGATCCGCGGAAATCCAAGCAACTGACGCTTCTTGTCATTGACCACGCTGACGATCCGGATGCGCCGACACTGACCGGCACCGAGTTGAACAGCCAGTTCAAACGCCCCTTGCGGTTCCTGAAGGCGGCGCTCGACGAGGATTGGCGTAACAGGCTCGAGGAGACGGCACCGGGCTTCGAATTGGCCGACATGATCGCCGCGCGATGGTCATCGGTGAAGAAGATCCGCCTGCTTCTGCTTACCGATCGCAAGCTCAGCAGCCGTGTCGATGGGCGCGATATGACCGAGTTCATGGAGCGTCCGGTCAGCTACAGCGTGTGGGATGTCACCCGTCTCGAGCGGATCGAGAGTTCCGCGATGGGGCGAGAGGAGATCATCGTCGATCTTGATCAGCATGGAGGGGCGATACCCGTTCTTGCCGCCCACATGCCGGATTCACCTTACCAAGCATACCTCGCCGCTCTCCCGGGACCAGTCCTCGCGTCGATCTACGACCGATGGGAGGCACGCCTCTTGGAGCAGAACGTGCGTGTCTTCCTCCAGGCACGAGGTAATGTGAACAAGGGAATCCGGAAGACCATTGAAGAAGACCCGTCGATGTTCTTCGCTTACAACAACGGGATCACCGCTACGGCCGAGGCGATCGAAATTGAGGAGCGGGACGGCATCCAGATGATGACTCGTCTGACGAACCTCCAAATCGTGAACGGAGGGCAGACAAGCGCTTCCATTCACGCGGCCCTGCGGAGCGGGAAGGACCTGTCGAAAACTTTCGTGCAAATGAAGCTTTCCATCGTCGATGCAGAGAAGGCCGAAAAAATCGTCCCGGATATTTCTCGGAATGCGAACAGTCAAAACAGGATCGCAGCCGCTGACTTCTTCTCGAACCATCCCTTCCACGTTTGGATGGAGGAAATTTCGCGCAGGCTCTATGCCCCGGCGAAGGAGGGAAATTTCACTCAGAGCCGGTGGTTCTATGAGCGCGCTCGCGGCCAGTTCGCGGATCGCCGCGCCAGCCTAACGCCGGCACAGCGGCGAAAATTCGACCTTGAGCATCCACGAGCGCAACTTTTCACCAAGACCGACCTCGCCAAGGCGGAGATGACATGGCGCGGGCGGCCTGAGTTAGTAAGTCTCGGAGCACAGAAAAACTTCGCCCATTTTGCCCATACCATTGGTAAGGAGTGGGACAAGCGAGATGAGACATTTTCGGATGAGTGGTTTCGAAATGCGATCTCGAAGCTGATAGTCTTCCGGAAGACGGAACGCATTGTCTCGGACGCTGCCGGTGCGTGGTATACAGGCGGCTTGCGCGCGAACACGGTCTGCTATGCGATCGCCAAGCTGGTCCATGATGTCGCCGAGCAAGGGCAAGCTCTTGACCTCCAATTGATCTGGAACAGTCAGAGCTTGCCTGAACCACTAATAGATGTCCTCGACCAATACGGCGAAGCCATGCACGCACACCTTCTTTCGCCGCCAGTCGGCGGAAGCAACCCGACGGAATGGGCAAAGAAGAAGGCATGTGTCGACGCCGCGATGAAGACAGAACTGGAGTTCCGCAGTGATCTTTCGGACATGCTCATCGGCACTGCCGAACGGCGCCAACGAACGGCGGAGGGTCGTCGCGATCAACGCATGGTGAGCGGCATCCAAGCCCAGGCAGCCGTGGCCGAGATCGGATCGGCCGAGTGGCTCTGTCTCATGAACTGGGTCCAAAGCTCAGGGATGCGGCTGACGCACTCTGAAGCCGGTATACTCGAGGCGGCCACTCGTCTCCGGCTACGGCCGTTGACGGAAGCTCAGTCCGTTAAGGCGATGGCCGTGATGGAGCGGGCGCGGAACCAAGGATATCGGTCGCCCGATGCTGAGTAATAGAAAATTGAGGGTGCCTTCGAAATCTATGCTGCAAACTTGACTATTTTTTGGGTGCAAACCTTCGCCTCAGTTGATTTATAAGCAGGCGGCCATCTCGGATAATGGATGAAACGGTCAATAATGGACTCAGCCAGATTAGAGGCGGAATTGAAGGTGGGGTCTTGGTGGACACAGGCTGCATCCCCACTGTGCACACGTGCCCATTCTAGGACTTAGCTCGGTGAGAGGCAGCATCGTTAGGAAGGATCCGCCCGCCGGCACCGTTGTTCCCGTGGCTGTGTAGCCATTCCTGGCTTCGGGGGCTGGCGCTTTGCATTATGGCTTCGGCTCGGAGGCGTAAGGGATGGTGTGAAGCGGAAGCCTGTTCCAGCAATTTACTGCCGCGGTAAGAGGTGTCCATCACGACTCAGCGGAAGGTTTGTTTCGTGTTCTCTGAGTGAACAGGGCCTACGGGCCGAAAAATCCTTCCTACTTCCAGCGTCACAATGGTCGCGGTGTTCAGCTCCGGTTCAGCAGAGTTCTGTCTTCGCTGTTGGCGGTTTGTGCTGGGAGCTACGGTTTCCTGTATGTGAGCGTGATGTGCGCTCCTCACATGGCATCCGCCCATTCGTGATATACAGACCTCACGCGCCGCCACGAAAATCTTGTCTCGGCCAATCGCGGCGGCGCGTAAAGGATTTCCCTTATTTCCTCGACGTTCGATGGTCTCTCCACATTGCTTGAAGACTTCGATGGGTCGTTTCTCCTTTACGTGGTAAAGGCAATGTTGCTCGAACCTTGACGTATGGAAAGGCCGGGCAAGGCAGACGTAAAGGCCAAGGCAAGGCACGGCACTGACATATGAGCCGGACGCAGCAGCGTCGCTCCCCTCCCTCCCCGGTGCCAAGACACACGAGATCGCAAAAAAACTTCCCCAAAACAACTTGATAAGAGGTAGCCGTCACGGTCAGTATGGCGGCGACTTGAGGACCACCCGAAATGGTCTGCCCAAAGAGCTTGGCCGACTGAAACCGTGATATGCTTCCCAGCCCCTTCGCAATCGCTCGACCCGCTTGTCGAACTCGAACTGATCCAATGGAGGCAGGCGCGCTTTGAGCGTATCACTGGACACGTAGAGGACGCTCTCCCTGATCTTATGGCGGAAATCGACAGCGTCGTCAGCTCGATGTCCACGATCGCTGCGGCCAGGACACAGATTTCACCTGACACGCTTTGGAAAAAACTCTTTGAGCCTTGGGCACAGAAAATAGCTAGCCGCGTCGAGGCGGAGTTTGAGACGGAAATCGGTGTTCTCGCCACGTCGCTATCAGAAAAAGGCACCAGTCAGGACACTTTACGCGCTGCGCTTCCGGCTCTCGCCGGAGTTGGCGTGCTCGCCGCTTCTCTGGCCGCCATTCCATCTGTCCTCACGATGGCGACGGTGACAACGACCTCCTTCTTCTTCATCACCACCTCCACGATTTCCTGGCCGGTAATCGCAGTTGGAGGCGCAGGGCTAGCGGTGGCCACGTTCACAGGCAGCGCCGCTGTCGATAAGCTCAGTGATCGAAACCGCGCACATCTTGTGTCCCGTCTTCAAAGCCGCGCCCGCATCGCGGCCTTGGGATACGGCTTGGCCTCAGGCGAGCGTAGTCTCGTGACAGATCTTCAAGCAGCGACACTGCGCAACCTTGAAGCTAAGCTGGAAGCCGTGTGATGCCTCTTCTCTACGCCATCCCCGCCGGCCTTGATGCGCTTGTTTCTTCCGGTCAGGCTCAGTTGATTGGCGCGATCATCAAAGATGTTTCCTCCGGCCAAATATTGGGACACGTCCAGCAAACACAAGGTTTCGCACAAGCATTGGCGCAAGCTGGCGGAGCTGCGGCACAAACAGGGTTTTCCCCTCTTGGGATCGCCGGGATCGTTCAAAATGAACAGATCAAGTCATCCCTCGAACAACTGGGGCAAGGCATGGGCCTCCTGCAGAACTTGCAGTTCGCCAACATGGCGCTAACCGGAATCGGGATCGGCGTGTCCGTCGCCGGATTCGCGATCATGAACATGCGCCTGAATGCCATCGAGAACCACCTTGGAACTCTGCGAGAAGAAGTCCGCGAGATTGGCAGGCTGATACAGGAGTCCGAGCTCCGTCGTCTCTTCAGCGAAATCCGCGCAGCGCTCAAAGATCTCGACGGCGTTGTCACGCGGACGGATTACCTCTCACTTGCAAGCAACTTGCAAAGACAGTTTTCCAGCTATGTGAGCGCGCTCTCCGACTTGCTTGGGGAGGCTATGGCTCCCGGAAAGGCAACGGTCCTCCCAATGGAGCAATTGGACCTTATCTGGACCCTGAGTTCCGCGAAGTGGCTCTGCGAGGAGGCGGAACTACGAACGCTCTTCATTTCAGAAGATCTGGCTCATGCGGACGATTACGCAGCAAGCTATCGCAGCGACAATCTTAGATGTCTGGACCAACTGAGTCCGGACTCGCTGGCTCGCTTGATTGCCGCTGGAGAAGAGGACCTGCACGCCTCGATCTCCAAGCGCAGGGACGCCGCTGAACGCCTCGGCCGGATTGCCGACGGATTTGCCAGCGCCATGGATAGCCTTGGCCAGCAGCAATCGCTGGCTAGGGCTTGCATCGACGGTGAGGTTAGTGGGCGCGAGTTCATCCAAGCCGCATCGCAGGAAACGGACAGCCCGTTTCTCATTGTCACACCCCGGAGGTAGCCCACCATTTGCTCGCAAATGGGCAGAACAATCAGTGGCTCTGGTGCCTTTATCTCCATGCGCAACAGGGCGGACAGCAGACGTTCATTACCGCGCTCCGCCACGGGCACCTTGAGCGGGTCGTCGACATTTAATGCGGGATACTGGATCCGCAGTGCCTTCTGAGTTGTATATGTTGCAAATATGCGACTCATTGGAGCAACCGTTTTCGACAGTAAGGTGTCTGCACAACCAAAGGTAGGAGGTCAATTAGATCGAGAACAAGATAAGGATAAATTTTCGCCAGATTTGACCTTTGACGGATGCCCAGGGTTGCACGCCAAATCCGTTTCGACTTTAATTCTTATGGCAAGAATGTCTCAGGGAATTTATACATGACGGACCTGCTAAACCAAATTTCGCGATGGAAGCTTGAAGCCGCGGATGAGGATTCGCACAGATATTTTTATCATGCACAAGAGGTTGATGACCTAGAGAATGGTATGAATTCGATGGTAATCGGCCGGAAGGGTGCAGGGAAAACCGCAATTTGCCGATACTTTGAGACTGATATTAAGTTTGATCAATTTAGCACCAAACTTTCCTTTAAGGAGTTTCCTTTCAATATTTTATACGCATTAGAAGACAAAGCTTTCACGACTCCCAGCCAGTATATATCGCTTTGGAAGTATTTGGTATATAACTCTGTGTTGATGTTAATGATGAAGAACCAGAATGTAGGAGCTGAATTTCATTCTCGCATGTCTGAACTCTACTCAGATGATGAATTCAAAAGCTTTAATTCTCGATTGCAATCTTGGACAGAGAAATCATTTGGGGCTGGAATTCTTTCCTTGAGTGGTAAGTATGATGTAAAGCACGAAATAGCAAGGATTGAGGATATTTGGCAGGATCTAATTCCGGCGATGGAAACGCTGATTATTCGCAATATCGATGATTCAAAGTATTTCATTGTATTTGATGAGCTTGATGAAGATTTTCGTAACTATTGGGAGAACGAGAATCGAGTGCGATATCTTTCACTTATTACGAGCTTGCTGAAGGCAACGTCCAATGTTCGAAGGATATTTTCGGATAATGGATGCAAGGTTTTCCCCATCGTATTTCTGCGAGATGACATCTATGAACTTTTGGTCGACCCCGACAAAGCAAAATGGGAGGATAATCTTATACACTTGTCTTGGAAGAAATCTGAGCTTAAGAACTTGCTTGCATTCAGATTGGCACGTTCTCGGGACCCGCAAGCTGAAACGTTTAATTTTGATAAAGAATGGGGGAACCTCTTTCAGAAGAAAGACCGTCTCAGAAAGGGTGAGAAAGATTTTTCAGAGTTCGACAGCATTCTCAGCTTAACACATTCTCGACCGCGTGACTTTGTTAGAATTCTTAAAGATGCTGCTAAGTTGAGTATAAGGCAAGGGCACAAGAAAATTACATCTGACACCATAAGGGGTATCGATGGTGATTACTCAACAAAATTTAGAGAAGAGCTAGTGAATGAAATTAATGGCGTAATTCCGGATATCTCTAATCTATTGGCTCATTTTGGTGGAACTCACAAGCAAAGACATCCATACACGCAGTTTATAGAACATATTGAGGATTATCAGGAAACCGAAGAGTGTGACGAGATGACGAAGAAACTCCCTGCTACAGCTATCTCCAAGATCCTCTTTCACTTTAGTATAATTGGAAATGCTAACAGGAGAAACAATCAGCCGATTTTTAAGTATCAGAGAACCCATTTAACCATCAACCCCTCGGAGCCGATTGTGTTTCACAGAGGGCTATTAAAAACGATGGGTTTACACTGAATATTGAGCTATTAATGTTTTGGCCTCAGGTCTTTCGGTTTTGCCCTTCAGATGGCTTTCTATGGCTCCTCGTTTGGGTTCGGGAAAATTGCGTTTCTGATCAAAGCCGTCAGCGAGCCATCCACCCTTGATAACGAAACGAATCCGCGCAGCGCTTTTTGAATGTCGGAATGGGCTGGTAGCGCCTTGGCAGCTCTGTCGCTCGAAGGTCCGGCATGGCCCGATTTCTTCGTTGAAGAAAATACCGGACGATGTCCTGCACCTCATGGACAACAGCCTCTCAGCGCAGCTGCAGCGCGTCATCTAATAGCTGCTCTACCTGACCGAGAGGCTACCGCTCGGTCTCAATGTGCCCTCACAGAGCCGCGCAGTGACTCCGTCGGCCGGGTTGAGATGCCGCGCGCTACCCTTCCTTCTTAGCGTCGTTGAGCACCTGCCGGAGGGCCTGGACGGCCTTCAACGTTGGACGCGGCACTTGACCTACTGCGATGGACCTTAAGAACGTCACCCAGGCGAGTTCTGCATCGGTCAACTCGGGGTTTGTGTCGGGCAGGGCAAAGCCGTCAATAATCATCTTGTGCCTCATTTACCGAAGATTGCACGAAGCGCGGCAAGTGCGCGAGCCGTTGGCCGCGGGTCCGTGCCGCCTGAAGCCTCACGCAGGGCCTCAAGCCAAACGACTTCATTGCGCGTGACGACGGTTCCGAAAATCTGCTTGACGGTCTCGTATGTGCTTTCATTTGAGCGTTGGCAAAGCGCGAGCAGGAACAAGCGCGCCGGATCGGTCTCGAGCGCCTTGGCGAGGTCAAGCACGCGGTCTAAGGGAAGCTTGTTCTGACCGTTCTTTAACATCGACAGAAAATTTGGGTTGGTGAAACCGGCTTCGACCGCGATCTCGCGCTGAGTTTTTTTCGCCGAGAGTTCGAGAATGCGTTGGCGCAGAAACCTCGCGAGCGGTGTCTCACTGTGGGGGAATGGGGGTGTTGCCATCATCGTCTCCATGTCACGCAGCACTGCGCTGCTGATATTTGTATAGCGACGGCTCGATCGGCTCTGCTGTGGGAGTTAGCGAACCTGAGAGCGAAAATGTCTGCTATTCGGGCTCTAACTTGGCAACGTGCGAAACTCGTGAGTCAAGTTCTAAATATATGATTTAATGAGATAAAAAATAGCTATCTAGCTAAATATCTATCTAGCTAAATAGCTAGATAGCTATCCAAGTGTCCCAGGTTCAAAGCCGCTGTTTCGATCATTGGTTTGATCTGCCTTCTGGCGGTGTCCTTCTGATCAGTCCTCGCCGAACTCCAATGCCTTTGCTGCGCGCATCAGATGGCTCGGTGAGAACCGGGCATAGACCGCCGCAGTGATCCTGGTCTCCGAATGGCCGAGATACTGCGAAATCTCGTCCATGGGCACGCCTGCCTCTGCCATGTGGACGGCCGCCGTGTGGCGGAGGACATGCGGCGAGACATCCTTCAGGCCCGCGCTTTTGACCGTGCGCGCGAAGCCCTTCTTGATCGACCGGACGGGCTTCGCAGCCCATTCGATCACATGGTCTGACAGAGCCGCTGCGCGGGCCTCCTCCAGCGCTGCACGGATTGTCTCGTTCATCGGAACGATCGCACGGCCTTTCCGTGATCCAGCGCCAGTCCGCAGGTTGATCTGCCGACGCGTGAAGTCGACGCGATCCCAGGTCAGCTCAAGAACGGCCGTGACCCTTGCTGCCGTTGTAAGCATCAGGAGGATTGCAAGCCGGATGTGTGGCTCGGCCTCGGCAGCGAGGAGCTTCCGCACCTCTTGGCGCGTGAGGTAACGCTCCTTGGGGGCCGGAGCGCTCGGCAACTCTATGAAGGGTGCCGTTTCGATCATGCCTGCCTTGACCGCCCAGTTAAGGGCGGTCCGCATGTGGTTGAGCTGGGTCCGGATCGTTCCTTGTGCGCGCCCGGCCGACCGCCGCTCAGTCACATAGGCACGGCAATCGGCAACCGTGATTTGATCGGGCCGCAATGCGCCGAAGTATGGGAGGATCGATCTGCCGGTATAGTCCATACTCTCCGCGATCGAGCGACCTGTGCGGTCAATCCGAAACGCATTCCATATCTCGGAAACAGTGGGACCGTGGCCCCGGCGGGACCGGGCGTTGATCACATCCCGCGCGGCTGCCTCGGCTTCCTTTCGGGTGCATGCCTCAAGACGATAGCGCCGCCGGACGCCATCTTCTTCGTGGAAGACAACGGCGAACCCGCCGCGGAAACGCTGGATGGCATAGTCTGGCATGTTTCGAACTCCTCTACGGAAGCTGCGGGGATACGGAATTGGCGGCCGATCCTGAAACCTTTCAGACGGCCGGACTTGAGGAATGTGCGGACAGTCTCCGCGCTGCAGTTCCAGCGCTCTGCGAGCTGTGCCGGGGAATATGGGCGGACAGTCATATTTCAGGGTCTCCTGATCCTGAAGGGTGAAGGGGGGGGGGCTGTGCGCCGGCACAGGGCCGACGCATTTCAGTTCATGTATAGACAGGCTCTGGTTGGGACTGCGTTGAGTGCTGACGCCGTGCCTACGTCAGGCAGCTGCCGGAGACGGAGTTCCGTCTTCGCTAGACTCAGACGCGAGGCGCTCCATGGCGGCCTTCAGCGGCTTCCGCAGAGAGCCGATCGTCCAGGCGATAGGCAGCGTCCTTGTGGACTTGATGTTGAGGATTCCACGCGCATTGAGAAACGCCACCTTTTCTTTGAGCGTCATGTCCGTCAGCCTAGGAAAGTCGCGCAATGCCAAATAGAGGATGCGAACCTTGTCGTCCGCACGCTGTTTGTTGACGAACGCGCCGCGGCCCCGATGCGGCATCAAGTTCTCGATGTTGCCGGAGGATATCCCAGTCTGGCGTTTCAGCTTGTGAGCCGCCTTCGACTTCCTCGAGATTGCATCGCTGTAGCGCTGTGCCTTTTCGAGAAGAGGAACAAGACGGTCATCCGTGCTGACCCAGCCTTCTGAGATGCTCAGAACCTCGAGGTCATTGATCTGGACGAGCTCTGCAACATCAAGGCTACGCCCGAGGCGATCCACCGAAGCCACGATTAGCGTCGCTCCAGTCGAAACGCAGCGCTTCACGGCATCATGCAATCCACGCCGGACGTATGCAGAGTTACGACCTGTGAAGATGTCTTTGTAGATAGCTGGTGAGGCCGCGCCGACTGACTTGCAGTGGGACCGGATACAGGCCTTCTGGGCATCGAAGCTGATGTGGTCGCCGTCTTGGTTGGCACTCGATACACGCATATATCCGATGAAACGGGGCGCTTTGCGCACGACTTTAGGGAACTGATAAACAGTCATTGTGATCTCCATACGTGAGAGGGATTGAGGGTGTGATGTTGTTCAAGACTCGTGCACAGCTTTGAGCCTTGAGCAGGCGGTGTTGAGGAATGGCGCAGCCGTTCTCCCAAGGGAGGTTTCTGGTCATGCGTTCAGATTCGTGGGGCCAGTGGGGCCGGGCGTGGACTATGGTCCCACTGGCCCCACGGTTTCGTGGCTAGGCCAGGAAATCAGTTCGGGTCGTCGAGAACCTGCGTAAATTCAGCGAGCTTCGCCCGTGAAAGCTTGTAGTGACGCTCACGACCCGGAACGCGCCGTGACATCTTGCTGGCAAGGTGCTTCCCATCTTTCACGAAAATTCCTCTGTCAGCGAGCATGCGAGCGACGTCCATCAACTCGTCGCTTCCCACCAGCTGCGACATCGCTGGCTTTGAGAGGTAGACGAAGCGATGATCTTGATACCCGACAGGATTCGGAACAGTCGCGCCTTGCAGGCTTTGCAGTTCAGAAGAGTGACGATTTATGAAGCCATTAATCGATTTACACATCCTGCGCGTGGGAGCGTCTCTGCTTGCCAGCCATTCATGGAAAACAACCTTGACCGCATTTGTCGCATTGCCAGAGGGCCAACCTGTGATGGCCCGCTTTGAGGCGACCTCCCCAGCGAGGGCGACTAGTGCCATATGCTTGGCAACCCGTTGTGGAATCGGGTCGGACGTTGATCCTGCCTCAGCGACCAAACGGTTTTGAAGGTCGATCACGAATTTCGAGAGCTTGTCGACTGTGCTGGGTTCCAACGTTGTCAAATACCAGACCAGTGCGTGTCCGGCAGTGCCATAGAACTTTCCGCTATTGGCTTTCACGCTGTTTGCGAAGTTCGCCCCACTTAGTGCAGTATGAAGATCATCGAATGATCCATGCTGGCGTCCATCAGCCTCGATGTCTAGAAACCGAACTTCTTGTCCCGCCATCATTTTCTGACCGGCTTCAGCCATTTTTTCCGCCAGTGAGATCTCGCCGGTCGAGAGAGCGCATAGCTTCCAATTCGTCACCTTCTCTCCAGAGCCATTCGATCTTGCACGCAGCTTACCCACGCCATTTCCTATGAGATATGCGACCTCACACGCATCTTGCGGCGAGATCTGACCCAGTTCATCCAACGCCAGCACCATGTCGTTTGCTGACGCAGCCGCCGGTTCCAATGCGTTCGATGTGGCGCGCCATGACCGAATATTCATGGGTGATGACCACACAGAATTTGCAGCCCACAAGGCTGTCGTTTTGCCGGATGACGAAGCGCCGCGAAGATGCACAACGAAGCTGTCAGATCCCAAAAATCGCATGAAGGGGCCCGCCAGCGCGACGGATACCGCCATAGTGAGAATGGGATTTCCGATGCACTTTGATCCCACATGGTCGCGCCATTCCTTGAGCGTGCCAGAACTGGTTGCTCCGGAATAGACAGCTCCCGACGTGCCGTTGAAGAACGCGGATTTGGCTCCGATGATCTCAGTTGGACTCAGCGCAAAAGTGTCAAAGTTCTCGTCCAACCAGCCAAGCTGCTGGATGAAGCGGATGTTGGTTGGGGCATCCCAAGATTTGATCAGGTGCAACAGTTTCTGGCTGGCTTTGGGGACGTTGCCATTCAATCGCAGGCCGCGATCTCCAAGCAGCTTAGCAGCTTGGGAGACGCTGACCGACATCGGTAGGTAGACTTGATGGCTTGTGTTCTGCGGGTCGCGAAGCTCAACCAAAATCCCCCAACCTTTGCCGGTTGCATCGGAGCCGAAGCCAATCACGCGGATCGGCGAGCAGAACCACTGCCCAGGCTCTTCTCCCTCGGGGTCTGTGCTATCTATAAAGATGCCATGGTCTGATGCGTGATATCCGGCTGGAATGCCTTCGAAGTAGTTGAGGTCGTAGGAGAGGTCTTTCATGACCGTAAATCCTGAGGGGGAGCACGGTGCTCCGTTGTGAAGGTGAAAAAGCGTGTTGCAGGCAAGAGTCTCTCGATCACCGCAGAAGGTTGACCGCGGTGTCTGGTCGTTTCGTATTTTGCGTAAGGCGCGGTTAGAGGCCCTTCACTTTCCAAATTGGCAGAGTGCGTCGGACGTTCTTGGCTAGTTCATCTTGGATCTTGATGATCTGAGCGACCTTTTCGAAGGCGCTCTTCCGATCGTCCGGGTCGGTCAGATCCGAGTTTTCGAGCTCTCTTTTCCGTGCGTCGAGTTCGTCCACCTTGTATCGATTGATAATCTCCGCAAGCTGCTGCGCAGCATTGAGAAGACAGTCGACCATTACCTCTGCGCGTCCAATCGATCCCTTCGAACCTGGAAATGTGTCGGCGGGATCGTCATCTGGAGAAAGCGCATCGCTGTTTACATACGCTTCCGGCCCACGGTCGTCCTCGAACCCCGGAGGTTCGAACCCTGCCAGTTCCAGAACGAGGGTCACATCGCTCCAGTTTGGATCACTTTCCAGCCGTTCATAGAAGGGGGTCGCAAGGTAAGGATAAGTGGAGTCGTCCAAAAGGCGAAGTTCTTCGCGCTCGCGCTTAAGCTGCTTCTGTTTTCGTTCTTTAGCTGAGAGTGCCATTTTGATTTCTCACATGAGAGTGCGCTGACTTCCGTGACTGTGAATGTAGGTTTCACATTCACGGAAGTCAATTGTAAACTTGTGAGTGCCAGGCCGTTTCTACGTTGTTGAGTGCCTGAGAACCTTTCTGTCTTGGGGCCTGAACTGCAAAGCGCGGCGGGATTACGCTTATTTCATTTATTTTACTTATTTCACTTGATCAGGTGTTTCTGCTGTCGCATATCAAGGAATAGAAAAGGGGAGACGAACATGGCGGGAACGCAGGAACCTACAGTTGAGAAGGGCTTGGAAAAGCGCCTGCCAACTCCTGAGGAGATCAATTCAGCGGCACATGCGGCGACGGCAATTGCGGTCGCCATGGATGCCGACGGTAACCTAAAGGTCTCCGGCCAGGACGGAGATCAAGTGCACATTGCGCCTGCGGTAGGTCATTTAATCATCGATCTTCTTGGCCACGTAGCCTCTGGTAACATGGTTACGCTTGTGCCGGTTGGGACCATGTTGACTACGCAAGAAGCTGCCGACTTGTTGAACGTGTCTAGGCCGCACCTCACGAAGCTATTGAAGTCGGGAGCCATCGAATTTGAAGAGGTTGGCAAGCACAGGCGCGTCCCGCTCGAAGCGTTAATGAGTTATCGCGATAGGAAGCGTCAGGAGCGTGAGGCTGCTCTCGACGAACTGGCCCGCCTTGGGCAGGAGTTCGATGCCGCTTGAGTATAGTAGCCAACCCATTTGTTGTGATCTTGGATGCAAACGTTCTGTTCCCATTTCGCATCCGGGACGTCCTCCTGACCTTCGCGCACGAAGGCCTGTTTCGCGCGCGCTTTACAGAAGAAATTATGGCCGAGTGGACCGAAAACCTGCTCGAGTTGAAGCCGCATCTAGAAGTAAGCATCCTTTCTCAAGTGGAAATGATCCGGGAGAAGTTTGACGAGTGCTTTGTCACTGGTCACATGCCGCTGGTTGATGCCTTGGACATGCCGGACAAGGACGATCGTCACGTGCTGGCTGCCGCGATCCGATGCTCGGCGCAGGTCATAGTCACAGAAAACAAAAGAGATTTTCCCCAAGCGCTTTTGGAAGAGTATGATATCGAAGTGCTCGGTGCCGACGAAATGCTCGTGAACACCTATGAGCTGTTCCCGGTGGAAGCGGCTCGTGCGCTGGGAAAAGTGCGAAAACGCTACACAAATCCGCAGATGAACGTGAGCGAGTTTTTGCTGGATCTCACCAGAGCCGGGCTCCCTAAGCTTGCAGCTATCGCCAGGCGAGACGTCGAAACTTTGTAAGAAAAAAGAGACAGTGCTCTTAGGTTCGTTGAGCCTTGATCAGATTGAGTTTCAAGAATTCGCTTGGCTAGATCGCTGAGGAAGTAGTGCTCTCCTGCGCCAAAATCAGTAGTTTGGCGCCCGCATACGATCTTCGGGAGGCAGGGGCCGGAGGTTCGAATCCTCTCACTCCGACCAATGATCAGGGCCCCATGCGGGGCCCTTTGTCGTTCTATGAACCGGCGCGAAGGGCGTCCGCCAATTCCGGTGCCGCGCAAGAATGACCGCGCGCAGCGGCGGCGTCGGTCGCATCGCGAGATCGCGGCGCGGTCACAGCTTGCGCAGGTAGGCCCAGGACACATGCCCCTTCAACCCGCGCGCCCGGTCAAGCGAGACACTGCACCAGCGCGTGCCGCCGGTCTGCTGGCAACTCTGGACCCGCAGGACCGTGCCGTTCGGAAGGCCGACGATCACATCGTATCCGGTGCCGGGACCGGCCCGCATTTTCAGCATGTCGTCGCCTTTGACGCCGTAAACCTCGTACCGGCCCAATGACGCGGCGCTCGCATGGTCAGCGCCCGCGCCACTCAGTATTACCGCCGCAAGCGTGCCCAGGATGGCTTTGCGCATCGCATTCTCCCCTTACGTTTCCTGCTTCTGCCTCGGGGCGGATCGTAGCCTCTCGGGCCGCGAAAAGGAACCGCCGCAAGACCGTGGAACATGCGGTCGGGCGTGGCGGTTGACGGGCCGGGCCTGTGCCTGTCGCTACGGGAACGACGCCGGTCAGTTGCGGCGAAACATGCGCCGCGACCGCCAGACCGTCGTTCCGGTGGGGGCAGGCAGGAATTTCTTCGGCGATGCGACGTTTCCGGTTGAATTGCTGCGCTGCAGCATTATGTAGGGTGCAGAGACACACGAGACATTCATCACTCCCGAAGGGAACCCGACATGACCAAGCAGACCGCAAAATCCGCCATGACCGACATGCAGAAAATGTTCGACACCCGTGCCTTTGAAGAAGCCTTCAAGACCGTGGCCGAATACAACGAACGTTTCGCCGGCATCGCCGTCGAAGCCGCATCGAAGTCGACAGACATCGCCCGCAACACCACGCAGGAAGCCATCGCGAACCTTCGTGAAGTCACCACCGTCCGCAAGGATCCGGCCGACTACACCAAGGCCGTCACCGACTTCATGCAGAAGCAGATGGACCTGATGACCCGCGCCGCTCAATCGTTCGGCGACGTGACACAGACCGCGGGCACCGAGACCACCGAACTGGCGTCCAAGGCCGGTGAAGAGATGTCCGAGAAGGTTTCGGCCAATGCCAACGAAGCCGTCGAAAAGGCGACTGCCGCGGCCAACAAAGCCGCCTGAGCTTTCTGCATCTTTTGATTTCGATCCTGAACGGCGGGCCTCTGGTCCGCCGTTTTCGGTTTGGGCCATCTTGACAGGCGACTTTCGGGATGCGTCGCAGGGAAAGGGCAAATGCCTGATTTCACGGTCCGTGTCCCGCCCGCCGAACCCTTGACAGGCAAACCGCCGGTGTGATCGCATCGGGTCAGCAGAGCGAACCAAGGCCGTCGCGACCGTCACTCTGACGGGAACAGGCCGCCGCATCAAAGGAACCCCGTATATGCGCACCATTGTCCTTTCAGTCCTGTTTACCCTGTTCTCGGTTGCCGCCATGGCTGCGACAGACGACCGGTCCGCTTCGCCCTGCGCATGGGCCTGCGTGGCGCAGGGCCAGCAAGGTGCCGCCGCGCCGGACGTGATCAAGGTGCAGGCGACGCGGTCCTGGCGGAATGCGGATTTCGGTGCCGACGGACATGCGGCGTTCGGGATGTCGCCCAACGGTGCGCTGAGGCTGGCGTTCGTCTGCTTCAGGAGTCGCGGCAGCGTCCTGTTCTTTTCCGGTTCGAGCCTCGATCAGCGCAGCGCCACGGACGACCAGATCCTGCTGTCGATCGACGGAACCGTCACCCGGCTGAAGGTCGTCAAGCGCGACAGGGGCTTCGCCGCGCCATTGCGCAAGGACAGCAAGGTGCTCGATGCGCTTCGGGCGGGAGACTACGCCACCGTCATGGACAGCCGCGACATCACCTATGGCCGTGTTTCACTGGTCGGATCGTCCGCCGCGATCAGGACCGCCATGTCGCGCTGCGGCCTCGTCTGAAACCGTCGCCGCGCGCGATACCCAAGCTGGCGGCAGGTGCGCCCTGACGGCGCTTTCACCAGCGCCGACGCCCCGACGCCACCGTCCCCCGGTGGGGTGATATCTTGTCGTTCATCGGGGGAAAAGTGGTGCCCAGGAGAGGACTCGAACCTCCACACCGTTGCCAGTACTAGCACCTGAAGCTAGCGCGTCTACCATTCCGCCACCTGGGCAGGTTGCGTGAGCGGCGATGTAGACGCCCCGGCATGGCGTGTCAACGCCCCGCGACGATGATTTCCGCGACGGTGTCGGATGTCTTGCCCGGAGCGACCGGGACCGCTAGGAAGTTGACTGAACACAGTACCCCGCAGGGAGGGACCCGATGCCCACATCCAAGCTCGTGACCATCTTCGGCGGCTCAGGTTTCCTCGGTCGATACATCGCCCGGCGCATGGCCAAGGACGGATGGCGCGTGCGGGTGGCCTGCCGCCATCCCAACGATGCGATCTTCGTGCGCACCTACGGTGTGGTCGGACAGGTCGAGCCGGTCTTTTGCAACATCCGCGACGACGATTCGGTGCGTGGTGTGCTGCAGGGGGCGGATGCGGCGGTCAACTGCGTCGGTGTGCTGGCCGAATCGGGACGCAATACCTTCGAGGCCGTGCAGACCGAGGGTGCGGCGCGGATCGCCCGGCTTGCCACCGAAGGCGCGGTCGGTCGGCTGGTGCAGATCTCGGCGATCGGGGCGGATGCAGATTCCGAAAGCGAATACGCCCAGAGCAAGGCCGAGGGCGAGGCCGCGGTGCAGGAGGCTTATCCCCAGGCGGTGATCCTGCGGCCCTCGATCATCTTTGGCCACGAAGACGAGTTCTTCAACCGCTTCGCCAAGATGACGCGCTTCGGCCCGGTGCTGCCGGTGGTGGGGGCGAATACACGGTTCCAGCCGGTCTATGTGGACGATGTGGCCGAGGCTGCCTGCATGGGGGTGCGCGGTCAGGCCGCGCCCGGCATCTACGAACTTGGCGGCCCCGACATCGAAACGTTCCGCGACCTGATGAACCGGATGCTTGGCGTCATCAAGCGGCGTCGTCTGGTTGCCAACATTCCCTTTCCCATCGCCAAGATCATGGGGTCGACCTTTGATCTGGTGAACCGCATGTCGTTCGGTCTGATCCCGGCGCAGATCACACGCGATCAGGTTGAAAACCTGCGCAATGACAACGTGGTCGGAGAGGGCGTGAAGACCTTTGCCGATCTCGGGATCGAGCCGACGCCGATGCAGACGGTGCTGCCGGACTACCTCTGGCCCTACCGGCCCTCGGGGCAGTATTTCGCGATCAAGGAATCGGCCCAGTCGCTGAAACCGCGCTAGGCGGCGCGACCCGGTCTGCGCGGGGCCAGACCGCGCGGTCGCAGCGGCAGGTCGCGCGGACAGTCCGGTGCCGCGGCTATTTTGCGGCCTTCAGCGCTGCGAAGCGGGACCGATTGCGGCAGTATTCGGGGGCGTCCGCGACCGGTGTGTCCTGCTGCGTCAGCCATGTCGCGCAGGCTTCGGTGCTGTCGCAATGGGTGCAGGCCAGCACGGCGTCTTCCATTTCGCCCGGCGCAAACGCGCCTTTCTGGCGTTCGACCTCGAGATCGAGATCCAGTGCCTCGGACATCCGCGTGACGATGCGATGGTGCTTTTCCAGTTTGGCCTTGCCGAGCATGCACGTCTCCTTGGGTTGAAGGATTGTGCCCCCGAAGGTCTCAGGGATCGGCGCGCGCCGCCTTGATCTCGGTCAAACTCCAAGCCGCTCGACGGTGCGCCGGACCGTATCGACCCGGGCCACATTGGGGGGATGGGTGCCCAGAAAGCGGTTGCCGGGATCCGGAATGCGCAGGAAAAACTCTGCGCCGACAAGCGGGTTGTAGCCGGATCGCGCGGTGATGATGGTGCCAAGCTGGTCCGCTTCCAGCTCGAAATCCTTCGAATAGCGCCGCGCGCCCACCTGCGCGCCGATCTGCTCGGCCTCGCGCACATACTCCTCGCTGGCCCCGGACATTGCCGCCAGACCCGAAAAGATCACCGCACCGACGGCGGCGTTCTGCTGCGTCCGCTCGAGATGGCCAAGAATGTGATGCGACGCCTCGTGGCCCATCACGAAGGCCAGCTCGTCCGCATTGCGGACCGATGCGATCAGCGCGAGGTTGAAGGCAAGCACCGGACGCCCGGCGCGGTCGAGGGTCTGGAACGCGTTCGGTTCCTGGCCGGGGCGATCGTCGATTACGATGATGAAATTGCAATTCGCCCCCGGGGCCACGCGGCGGCATTCGCGTTCCGCCACCGGTTCGACCGTGTCGACGACCTCGACGAAGGTCGCGGCGGCACGGGATGCACGGGTCGAGACGTCGGGCGTCGCGGCGAATTCAGCCGAGTCCGGGGACGGGCGGGCAGGACCGGGATCCGGCAGCGGCGCACATGCGGCCATCCACAGGAACAGAAGTGGAAGAAAGCGCAGCATAAAATCTCTCACAACGATTGCCCTGTCAGGCATAACCTTGCCGATTTCCCGGGGAAAGGCACAAACCCGCGACTTGGCGGGGCATCGCCGACCGCTACCTGATCAGGCATGAGCGAAAAACTGACCGTCATATACAACGATACCTGTCCGATCTGCGCCCGCGAAGTGCGCAGCTACAAGGCGATCACCCGCCGACACGACCTGCCGATCCGCTATCAGGGCCTGAGCGAAGGCGACATGGCGGCCTGGGGTCTGACCCGGCGGGACGCCGCGCGCAGGTTCCACGTGGTCCGGCAGGGCGTCATTCACGACGGCGTCGATGCCTTTGCGCTGATATGGGATGAAATGCCGCAGTTCCGCTGGCTGGCACGGCTGGTGCGGCTGCCCGGCATCCATCGCGTCGCGGTGCTGCTTTACGATCACATCGCGGCACCTGCACTGTTCGCGATGCATCGTCGCCGGGTCAGGCAGGGGCGGGCGGTGCGCCGTGGCTAGACCTCTGTTTGCGAAAAGTGGTTTTCAGGCGACGACCGCCGCTCTAGGCTGGTCCGTATGTTCAGCATAGAGCACGAATTCGACGCCACCATTGTCACCCTCGTCGATGAGGGCGACAGCCCCTTGCAGGAGGACGTGGTGGTCCATTCCTTCGAGGAATGCGTCACCATCGAGCAATTCGATCCGCGCACCGAGGGGATGATGAAGATTACCCTGTCGATCACCCAGATGCGCGATCTGGCCGCCGCCATCGAACTGCCCGAGGGCGTCTACCGCCGGGACCGCGACGCGGGTGTCGAATAGCCCGCATCGGCCTTACCGCCCTGCGCAGTCCTCTTGCCCCGTCACGCCACGCGAAAGACCTTGTCGCGGGACATGGTGCCAAGGACCAGCGTCAAACGGGATTTCGCCACCCCGAGCGCCTTTGCCAGAAGTCGCGTCGCCGCCGCGTTGGCCTTGCCATCCTCGGCGGGCGCAGTGACATAGACGCGAATATCCGCGTCTTCGGTCACCACGATCCGGGACATCGCGGCTTTCGGGGTGACGCGCACGGCGATGCGACTGCCCGGCACAGCCAGCGCGGAAAGATCGGGAACCTTCATGGCGGGATGATACCCGGTTGAAACCCCGCGCGCGACAACAGAGATAGGACGGAACGCTTACACAAGAGGTGCCCATGCCCGAGGCAAACCCTGCAGCGCTGGACTTTCTGCTCACGCGCCGGTCGCGGCCGGCAAAGACGCTGTGTGCCCCGGCGCCGGATCGCGCCACGCTGACGACCCTTCTGACCGCCGCGTCCCGCACGCCGGACCATGGCAAGCTGGAGCCTTGGCGGTTTGTCGTTCTGCAGGGCGATGCGCTTGTCCGTTTGGCAGAGGTCGCGGGCGTGCGCGGTGCGACGCTGGGCCTCGATCCCGAACAGATCGAAAAGGGGCGCCGGCAGTTCGCCGACAGCCCGCTTTGCGTTGCCGTGATCGAATCGCCCAAGGCATCGCCGAAAATCCCCGCGATCGAGCAGACCTACGCGGTGGGCGGCGTCTGCCTCGCGCTGCTGAACGCGGCGCTTGCGGCAGGCTGGGGGGCCAACTGGCTGACCGGCTGGGTCGCCCATGACGACGGGTTCCTCGCGGATGCGCTGGGCGTCGCGGCACCCGAACGGCTCGCGGGCTTCATCCATATGGGCACCGAGACCTCGGCCCCGCCGGAACGGCCGCGTCCGGACCTGGGCCGCATCGTCACCTGGCAGACCCGATGATCTTCACGTCCCTGTCCCGGGCACTGGCCCAGATCGGCGATCCGCGTTTTCGCAAGGTGCTGTTTCTGGGCCTGGGGCTGGCGATCGGCCTGCTGGCGCTGTTCTACGCCATCTTCGTGACCTTCGTCGGTTGGATAACGCCCGACGTGGTGACGATCCCGTGGGTCGGAGAGGTGCGCTGGATCGACGATCTGCTGAGTTGGGGGTCGGTTGTCCTGATGATGGGGCTGTCGGTGTTCCTGATGGTGCCGGTGGCCTCGGCGATGACCGGGTTCTTTCTGGAGGACGTGGCAAGCGCGGTCGAGGATCGGTACTACCCGGACCTGCCGCCGCCGGGGCGCATCCCCTTCAACGAAACCCTGCGCGACACGGCTGCATTCCTTGGCCTGCTGATCGTCGCCAATATCTGCGCGCTGGTACTTTACCTGCTGTTCGCGCCGCTCGCGCCGTTCATCTTCTGGGGGCTGAACGGGTTTCTGCTGGGGCGGGAGTATTTCACCATCGCGGCGATGCGCAGGGTCGGTCGCCGGGGCGCGCAGGAGTTGCGGCGGCGGCACCTTCCGACGCTCTGGATCGCGGGCACATTGATGGCCGTGCCGCTGACGATCCCGCTGGTCAACCTGCTGGTGCCGATCATCGGGGCTGCCACCTTCACGCATCTCTATCATGCGTTGCAGACGACCCGAGCAGGGTGACGATCAGTTCGTCTGCACCGCCTCTGGGCCCATCCGGTTAAACATGTCGAGGTCGCGGACCGTGATCCAGCCCGAGGTAATGATCACGTAGAGCACCACCCAGAGCGCCGCCGCGATGGCGGTGGTGATCCACGCCTTCTTCCTGAGGTGATGGTGCTCGGGGCTCGAGGCATGCGTGCCGTGCACCACCTCGCCGACATCGCCCTGCGTCTGAAGGCGGATGGGAATCGCGATGAGGAAGGTCATGAACCAGAGGACCGCGTAAAGCACGAAGGCCGAGGTGATGGTCATATTGCTCTCCGTCGCCCGGGGCGGGCTCAGACTTGTTCCAGTTCGATCAGGCAGCCATTGAAGTCCTTGGGGTGCAGAAACAGCACCGGCTTGCCATGCGCGCCGATCTTGGGTTCGCCCGATCCGAGGACCCGCGCGCCCGTCCCCTTCAGATGGTCACGCGCGGCCAGAATGTCATCAACCTCGTAGCAGATGTGATGTATGCCGCCCGCCGGGTTTTTCGCCAGAAAGCCGTTGATCGGACTGTCGTCGCCAAGGGGATAAAGCAGTTCGATCTTGGTATTGGGCAGTTCGATGAAGATAACGGTGACGCCGTGATCGGGTTCGTCCTGCGGTGCGCCGACCTTGGCACCCAGCGCGTTGCGATACTGATCCGCAGCGGCCTCGAGGTCGGGCACGGCGATGGCCACATGGTTGAGACGTCCGATCATGGCAAAAAACTCCCGTGTGATGCTTGCGCCTGCATATGCCGCCGCTCTGTGCCGCCTTGCAAGGTCGCAGAAGCATTAACCGCGCATTAGGTGTTCTGGCGCACGGTGATCCCAGAAAAAAATGGAGGACGTTGTGAACGATTCGCGAATATTTGATGGCCGCTTGCAGCCAACCGCCGCACGGCCGCTTCTGGGCCTCACGATCCTGATGGTCGAAGACAGCCGCTATGCCTGCGACGCGGCACGGCTGTTGTGCCTGCACAGCGGGGCGCGCCTCCGGCGGGCGGATTGTCTGGCCTCGGCGCATCGCCACCTCGAGGTGTACCGCCCCTCCGTCATCATCGTCGACATGGGCCTGCCGGATGGATCGGGTGCGGACCTGCTTTCCGAACTGTGCCATGCGGCCCCCCGCATCTCGGCGATCCTCGCGACCAGCGGCGATCCGTTTTCAGAGCATTGCGCGATAGCCGCGGGCGCGGACGGGTTCCTGCCGAAGCCGCTGGCCAGCATCGCGGTGTTCCAGAACACCATCCTGTCGCACCTGCCGCGCGAACGGGTGCCGATGGGGCCAAGGGTGATGTCCGACGAAATGGTGGTCGCCGATCCGGTCGCCTACCGGGACGACATGACCCACGCGGCGGATGTGCTTGCCAATGAAGAGGATCTTCAGGGCCTCGACTATGCGGCCCGCTTCCTGTCCGGGGTGGCGCTCAGCGCGGGCGACCGGGTGCTTGCCGACGCGGCCAACGACCTGTTCGAGGCACGCATGTCCGCCATGCCGATCAAGCCCTGCCTGTCACGGCTGGCGGGTCTGGTGGAGGATCGCATAGAGAACCGTATCGCGGTCTGAGGTGTTCTGATCACCCTGTGCCGGACGGGCACCAGAGCCTGTCCGGCACAGGGTGATCGCCCCTCGCGCGCATTGCCTTCGGTGCAATGGGGCAAACCGCCCGGACACGCGCCCGGCCTTGTGCATCGCCATGATGGTCGACATCGCCCGTCAGGCGGCAGCACCGATCCGGCCAGAACCCAACCGGCCGGGACCGATCCGGCCGGGACCGATCAGGCCGGGACCGATCAGGCAGGGACCGATCAGGCCGGGGGCGATGTGCAGGCGTTTATCGTGCGCGATGGGCCGAGCGGCCTTATTCCTCGGGGATGACCCGCAGCCGCAGATCCATCAACTGGTCGCTGGTCGGCTCTGACGGCGCGTCCATCATCAGGTCTTCGGCGCGCTGGTTCATCGGGAACATGATGACTTCGCGGATATTCTGCTCGTCCGCCAGCAGCATCACGATCCGGTCGATGCCCGCGGCGCAGCCCCCGTGCGGCGGCGCGCCGAAGCGGAAGGCGTTGACCATGCCGCCAAAGCGTTTGCGCACCTCGTCCTCGCCGTAGCCCGCCAGTTCGAAGGCCTTGAACATGATCTCGGGCTTGTGGTTCCGGATCGCGCCGGACACCAGCTCATAGCCGTTGCAGGCCAGGTCGTACTGATAGCCCAGCACGTCCAGCGGATCGCCGTCCAGCGCCGCCATCCCACCCTGCGGCATCGAGAAGGGGTTGTGCGAAAAGTCGATCTTGCCGGTTTCCTCGTCGGCCTCGTACATCGGGAAATCGACGATCCAGGCAAAGGCGAAACGGTCGGTATCGGTCAGGCCCAACTCATCGCCAATGACGGTGCGCGCCTTGCCCGCCACGCGTTCAAACGCCGAAGGCTTGCCACCGAGGAAGAAGGCGGCATCGCCGACCTCCAGCCCCAGTTGCTGGCGGATCGCCTCGGTGCGCTCGGGGCCGATGTTTTTCTGAAGTGGTCCAGCGGCTTCGAAGAAAACATCTTTACCAGCGTCGTAATGTACGCCAAACCTCGCGGCTGTTTCGAGTTCAGCAGGGTCATTTTTTATCGCGGACCCAAAGCCGTAGCCGCCACCCTCGCCATCTCCTCCACCATCGGGGTCAACTTTGCGCCAGAAGATATAGCCCATGCCGGGCAGGCCCTGTTCCTGCGCGAACTTGTTCATCCGGTCGCAGAATTTTCGGCTTCCCCCCTTGGGTGCTGGGATCGCGCGGATCTCGGTGCCGTCCTGCTCCAGCAGCTTGGCGAAGATGGCAAAGCCCGAACCCGCGAAATGCTCGGACACGACCTGCATCTTGATCGGGTTGCGCAGATCGGGCTTGTCGGTGCCATACCAGAGCGCCGCGTCGGCATAGGAAATCTGCGCCCACTCATCGGGCGCGTCGACGCGGCGACCGCCGCCGAACTCCTCGAACACACCGGCGATGACGGGGGCCACGGTGTCAAAGACATCCTGCTGCTCGACAAAGCTCATTTCCATGTCGAGCTGATAGAAATCGGTGGGCGACCGGTCGGCGCGCGGGTCTTCGTCGCGAAAGCACGGCGCGATCTGGAAATACTTGTCGAAGCCCGACACCATGATGAGCTGCTTGAACTGCTGCGGGGCCTGCGGCAGCGCATAGAACTTGCCCGGATGCAGGCGCGACGGCACCAGGAAGTCGCGCGCGCCCTCGGGCGAGGATGCGGTGATGATCGGCGTCTGGTATTCGCGGAAATCCTGCGCCCACATGCGCTTGCGGACCGAGGCCACGACGTCCGACCGCAGCGTCATGTTCTTCTGCATGGCCTCGCGGCGCAGGTCGAGGTAGCGATAGCGCAGGCGGGTTTCCTCGGGGTATTCCTGATCGCCGAACACGATCAGCGGCAGCTCGTCCGCCGCGCCCAGCACCTCGACATCGCGGATATAGACCTCGATCTCGCCGGTGGGCAGCTTGGGGTTGATCAGGCTTTCGTCGCGCGCCTTGACGATGCCATCGATGCGCACGCACCATTCGGATCGCAGTTTCTCGACCTCGGCGAAGACCGGGCTGTCGGGATCGCAGAGCACCTGCGTCATGCCGTAATGATCGCGCAGATCGACGAACAGCACGCCGCCATGGTCGCGGATCCGGTGGACCCAGCCCGCAAGGCGCACCTCCTGGCCTACATGCTCTTTGCGAAGATCGGCGCAGGTCTGGCTGCGATAGGCGTGCATTGGGTCTGCCCCCGTGAAAATTGCCGGAAAGTTAGGCGCCGATACACCGTTCCCGGCCCGGGAAGTCAAGCGAAAGGCCTCGGGACCGACGTCTGGCGCGGCCAGGCGCGGCGAATGTCACGGATTGCGTCCCGGCTGTGACGGACGTCGCCGGTACCGCGCACGCGACCGCGCCCTTGCGGTCGGAACCGCCGTAGTTCAGGGCTTGTACCGACGCCTTGCATGTCTATAACCCACGCCAATTTGCGCCGCCGCCTGTTGCGGGTGGCCAGGATCAACTTCGTCTGACGAGGACCCCATGCCCAAACGCACCGATATCTCATCCATCATGATCATCGGCGCCGGGCCCATCATCATCGGACAGGCCTGCGAGTTCGACTATTCCGGGGCCCAGGCCTGCAAGGCGCTGCGCGAGGAAGGTTACCGCGTCATCCTGGTCAATTCGAACCCGGCGACGATCATGACCGACCCGGGACTGGCGGACGCCACCTATATCGAACCGATCACCCCAGAGATCGTCGCCAAGATCATCGCCAAGGAAAAGCCCGACGCGCTGCTGCCGACGATGGGCGGGCAGACCGGACTGAACACCGCGCTCAAGCTGGAAGAGATGGGCGTGCTGGCCGAGCACGGGGTCGAGATGATCGGCGCCAATCGCGACGCCATCGAGATGGCCGAGGACCGCGCGCTGTTCCGCGAGGCGATGGACCGCATCGGGCTGGAAAACCCGAAAGCCACCATCGTGACCGCGCCGAAAAAGCCCGACGGCAGCGCCGACCTCAAGGAAGGCGTGCGCATCGCATTGGAAGCGCTTGAGAGCATCGGTCTGCCCGCGATCATCCGGCCCGCCTATACGCTGGGCGGCACCGGTGGCGGTGTGGCCTACAACCGCGAGGATTACGAACATTTCTGCCGGTCGGGCATGGATGCGTCACCGGTCAACCAGATCCTGATCGACGAGTCGCTGCTGGGCTGGAAAGAGTTCGAGATGGAGGTCGTGCGCGACCGCGCCGACAACGCCATCATCGTCTGCGCCATCGAGAACATCGATCCGATGGGCGTCCACACCGGCGATTCGATCACCGTGGCCCCGGCGCTGACGCTGACCGACAAGGAATACCAGATGATGCGCACGGCCTCGATTGCCGTGCTGCGCGAGATCGGGGTCGAGACCGGCGGCTCGAACGTGCAATGGGCGGTGAACCCCGAAGACGGCCGCATGGTCGTGATCGAGATGAACCCCCGGGTGTCGCGGTCCTCGGCGCTGGCCTCGAAGGCGACAGGTTTTCCGATCGCCAAGATCGCGGCGAAACTGGCGGTGGGTTACACGCTGGACGAGCTGGACAATGACATCACCAAGGTCACGCCCGCGTCGTTCGAGCCGTCCATCGACTATGTCGTCACCAAGATACCGCGCTTTGCATTCGAGAAGTTCCCCGGCGCAGAGCCGTACCTGACCACCGCGATGAAATCGGTGGGCGAGGCGATGGCCATCGGGCGCACCATCCACGAATCGCTGCAAAAGGCGCTGGCGTCGATGGAGACCGGCCTGTCGGGGTTTGACGAGGTCGCCATCCCGGGCATCGAGACCGGAGGCCCCGGCGCGGTGGCCGGGGCAGGGGCACCGCATGTCCCGGGCCAGACCCGGGACCTCTCGGCTTCGGATCATGCCGCTGTCATCAAGGCGCTGTCCAAGGCCACGCCCGACCGGATGCGCACCATCGCCCAGGCCATGCGACTTGGTCTGACGGACGACGACATTCACGGTGTGACCATGTTCGATCCGTGGTTCCTGGCCCGCATCCGCGAAATCGTCGAGGCCGAGAACGCTGTGCGTGCCAACGGTCTGCCGTCTGACGCGGAAGGGGTGCGCGGGCTCAAGATGATGGGCTTCACCGACATGCGGCTTGCCATGCTGACCGGCATGGACGAAACCGCCGTACGGGCCCATCGCATCGGACTTGGCGTCACCGCCGTGTTCAAGCGGATCGACACCTGCGCCGCCGAGTTCGAGGCCCAGACGCCCTACATGTACTCGACCTACGAGGCCCCGCTGATGGGCGAGGTCGAATGCGAAGCACGCCCGTCCGAGGCCAGGAAGGTCGTGATCCTGGGCGGCGGCCCGAACCGGATCGGGCAGGGCATCGAGTTCGATTACTGCTGCTGTCATGCCTGCTACGCGCTGACCGATGCGGGCTATGAGACGATCATGATCAACTGCAACCCCGAGACGGTGTCGACCGATTACGACACCTCGGACCGGCTCTATTTCGAGCCGCTGACCTTCGAGCACGTGATGGAGATCCTGCGGGTCGAGCAGGAAAACGGCACATTGCACGGCGTCATCGTGCAGTTCGGCGGGCAGACGCCGCTGAAGCTGGCCAACGATCTCGAGGCGGCGGGAATCCCGATCCTCGGCACCACGCCCGACGCAATCGACCTTGCCGAGGACCGCGAGCGGTTCCAGGCGCTGGTGACCGAACTTGGCCTCAGGCAGCCCCATAACGGCATCGCGTCGTCCGACGCGCAGGCGCTGGCCATCGCCGAAGAGATCGGCTTTCCGCTGGTGATCCGCCCGTCCTACGTTCTTGGCGGTCGCGCCATGGAGATCGTCCGCGACATGGCCCAGCTCGAGCGCTACATCAAGGAAGCGGTCGTGGTTTCGGGCAAGTCGCCGGTGCTGCTGGACGGCTACCTTTCGGGCGCGGTCGAGCTGGATGTCGACGCGCTGTCCGATGGCACCGACGTGCACGTGGCGGGCATCATGCAGCACATCGAGGAGGCAGGCGTGCATTCGGGCGATTCGGCCTGTTCGCTGCCGCCCTACTCGCTGGCCCCCGGCATCATCGACGAGGTGAAGCGCCAGACCGTTGCGCTGGCCCGGGGCCTCAACGTCGTCGGACTGATGAATGTGCAATTCGCCGTCAAGGACGGTGACATCTACCTGATCGAGGTCAACCCCCGCGCCTCGCGCACGGTGCCCTTCGTCGCCAAGGCAACCGACAGCGCCATTGCGTCCATCGCGGCGCGCATCATGGCCGGCGAGAAGCTTGCCGATTTCCCGATGCGGCCGCCCCATGGTGCGCAGATCGACTATGACACGGACGTGCCGATGGCCGACCCGATGACCCTGGCCGACCCGATGATGCCGTGGTTTTCGGTCAAGGAGGCCGTACTGCCCTTTGCGCGGTTCCCCGGCGTCGACACCATCCTCGGCCCCGAGATGCGCTCGACCGGGGAGGTCATGGGCTGGGACCGGTCCTTCCCGCGCGCCTTTCTCAAGGCGCAGATGGGGGCCGGAAACTTCCTGCCCGAGGGTGGATCGGTGTTCCTGTCGATCAAGGAATCCGACAAGGGCCCAGAGCTGATCGAGACCGCGCGCACCTTGCACGGCCTGGGCTTCAAGATCATCGCCACCTCGGGCACCGCGGCGTTCCTCGAGACCGCGGGCGTGCCTTCCGAGGTCGTCAAGAAGGTCTACGAGGGCCGTCCCAACGTGGTCGACCTGCTCAAGGACGGTGGCATCCAGCTGGTGATGAACACCACCGAGGGCGCCGCCGCGCTCGAGGACAGCCGCGAGATCCGGTCGGTCGCGCTTTATGACAAGATCCCGTATTTCACGACGCTGGCGGGTGCCCACGCGGCGGCCCTGGCGATCAAGGAACGCGGCGAGGGCGAGCTGGTGGTGAAATCGCTGCAGGGGTGACGGCGACAGCCGCGGATCCTCGGGACGTGCCGCTTGTGGATATGCGGTTCCGGTACGGGAGACGCGGCTTACCCCCTCCACATCCGGCAGCCTCTCTGCTACTTCTGCGGCATATTCCATAGCAGGGCCGCGCCATGCCGACCGCAAACCTTTCCGGCCTTCGATTGATGAAATACCGCCTGTTCCGGCATCTGCCCGGCAAGGCCGGTCTGCGCTATGACCGCAAGATCGGCAAGGCGTTCCGCATGGTGGAGTTTGCCGACGCGCTGTCGCAATCGGGCGACCTCATCGGCATCGATCTTGGCGCGAACCTGGGCAAGTACACCCGGCAGATGGCCGCCGGATGCCACACGGTCTACGCGTTCGAACCGGACCCCTGGACCGCCGCCAGGCTGCGCGACAACATCGCCGATCTCGACAATGTCATCATCGAGGAAGCCGCCGTCGGTACCGCACCCGGAACAGTCACGCTGTACCGGCGCACCGATTTTGGCGGCGCGGACGACCGTGCCTCCGAAGGCAGTTCGATCTTCGCCGAGAAATCCAACGTGACCACCGATAACGCCGTCGAGGTGCGTCAGATCGACTTCCTCGCCTTCCTGCGCGGGCTCGACCGCGACGTCGGCGTCCTGAAGATCGACATCGAAGGGGCCGAGGTCGACCTGCTCGAGGCGCTGCTGGATGCGCCGGACGCGCTGGGCCGTATCCGGGCGATCTTTGCCGAGACGCACGAGAATCGCATCGTCTCGCAGAAGCCGCGGATCACGGCGTTGAAGAAGCGCGTGATGCGCATGCGCACGCCGCGGATCAACCTTTACTGGGACTGACGCCGCTCAGGGCGCGGGGGGCCCGGGCATTGCCGTTTCGGCCACCGCTTCCAGCACCGCCATGTGCCGCTCGGGCAGCTTGGTCGGCAGCGACAGCTTCTGCATCACGGTGCCCTCGGCCATCATCCGCACGGCGGTATCGCCGAGCTTGGCGTAGTCCTTTTTCCAGTGGCGCAGGAACAGCGTGTCATAGGAGGTGGTCTTGGGGATCTTCTCCCACTCGGCCCAGAGCGTGGCGCTTTCGGCCATCATCAGGTCGAACAGCATGGCACAGGCGAAGTAGGGCGTGACAATGCCGCCGCCGCCGCGTTTGACATCGACCGCCCAGTTGGGATCCTTCGGCTGATAGATGCGTTTCGGGCCCCGGATCGACAGCGGGCCCTGCAGCTTGTCCATTGTGCGGCCCAGAAGGCGCAGGATGTCGCCCTTGGTGCCCCGGTCCAGTTCGCGCTTGAAGCGCATCGGGCGGCGCGGGATGCGCCAGTATTCGACCATCTTGTCGCGCCAGCCCACCACCAGCGGATGATCGGGGACCGAACCCAGGAACCAGGTTTCGGCCATGCGCTTGCGGTAGGGGTCGTGATAGGCGAAAAATCCCGACGGCATGAGGCGCGGCAGAAACGTGTCCAGCGGTTGCAGCGGCACGGTATAGGCATCGACCCAGACGCCGCCCTCTTTGGCGAGGCTCGAGAGACGGACGATGTTGGAAATGCCAGTATAGGACATCTTGTCGCCGTCGATGCCGAACGTCTCGAAATCGGGTGCGATATGTGTCCAGTCGAGGATGCGCAGGTCCCAGCCCGGGTTCATCCGCGCCCAGAGGTCCCAGCACCGCTTGATGTCATCCGGTGCGGCGTCGCGTCCCTGATGCCAGTAGCCAAAGATGTTGCGGTTGAAGGTGTCGTCCATGCGTCCTCCTTGCGGAAAGGCGTGCTGAAGTTGCGGGTCGGTTTGATTTTGCACAGAGACCGCGCCGGGGAAACTGCCGATTTGCACGCCGGGGCGCATCATGCCTTCCCCAGACCCCACCGGCTCTGATACCTCTCGGCGCGATCCATTCATCAAGGGGCCGCACCATGACCAAACCTGTCGTTCTCACAATCCTCGATGGCTGGGGTCTGTCCGAGGACCGCACCGCCAATGCCCCGGCGCTTGCCGACACGCCGAACATGGACCGGCTGATGCGCGATTGCCCCAATGCGACGCTGATCACCCACGGGCCGGATGTCGGGCTGCCGACCGGGCAGATGGGCAATTCCGAGGTCGGGCACACCAACATCGGCGCGGGCCGGGTGGTGGCGATGGATCTGGGTCAGATCGACCTTGCGATCGAGGATGGCAGCTATTTCAAGAATGCCCCGATGCTGGATTTCGCGGACAAGGTGAAGGCGGCGGGCGGGCGCGCGCATCTGTTCGGGGTGGTGTCGGACGGCGGCGTGCATGGCCATATCGACCACATCCTGGCCACTGCCCGGATGATGGCCGATCACGGCCTCGAGGTGGTGATCCACGCCATCACCGATGGTCGCGACGTGCCGCCGAAAAGCGCCGATGGTTTCATCGACCGCCTTGTTGCCGAGTTGCCCGACGGGGCCAGCGTGGGGACGGTGATCGGTCGTTACTTTGCCATGGACCGCGACAATCGCTGGGACCGGGTCGAAACCGCCTACCGTGCCATCGCGCTCGGCAAGGGCGACACCGCGAGCACGCCCGCAAGGGCGGTCGAGCAGGCCTGGGCCGCGGACAAGACCGACGAATTCATTCCCGCGACGGTGATCGACGGATATACCGGGCTGGCCTCGGGCGACGGGCTCTTCTGTCTCAACTTCCGCGCCGACCGCGCGCGCGAGATTCTGGCGGCCATCGGTGCCCCGGACTTCGACGGGTTCGACCGCGAAAAACCGGATCTGTCGGCCTTTCTCGGCATGGTGTCCTATTCCGACGCCCACAACGCCTACATGACGGTCGCCTATCCCAAGCAGAAACTCGTCAACACCCTGGGGGCCTGGGTCGCCCGGCACGGGCTGCGGCAGTTCCGCCTCGCCGAGACCGAGAAATATCCCCATGTCACGTTTTTCCTCAACGGCGGCAAGGAAGACCCCGAGCCGGGCGAGGATCGCTTCATGCCAAAGTCGCCCGATGTGGCGACCTATGATCTTCAGCCGGAAATGAGCGCGCCCGAGGTGACGGAGAAACTCGTCGAGGCGATCCGGGATGGCTACGACCTGATTGTCGTGAACTACGCCAATCCGGACATGGTGGGGCATACCGGCGACCTCGAGGCGGCCAAGATCGCCTGCGCCACCGTCGATGCCGGGCTGGGGCAGGCGCTGGCGGCCCTCGACGCGGTCGGTGGCGCCATGATCGTCACCGCCGATCACGGCAATTGCGATGCCATGATCGATCCGGAAACCGGTGGGCCGCATACCGCGCATACGCTCAACCCGGTGCCGGTGATCCTCTATGGCGGACCCGAGGGGGCAACCCTGGCAACAGGCGGACGTCTGGCCGATCTTGCGCCGACGCTGCTTGAACTGATGGGGCTGGACCAGCCCGAAGAAATGACCGGACAGAGCCTGATCCGCACATGATCCGCGCGCACTGCCTGCAACTCCTGCTGACCCTCGGTCTGGCCTTCGCGACGCTTGCGCCGGTCGCGACCCGCGCCGTGGCGCAGGATGCCGGTGCCGCGGCGCGGGACGCAGCGGCAGCGCTTGATCGCGCGGGTCTGCAACTGGCAGCGGCCAGCAGCGCGTCCGATCGTGTCGCGGCGCTCACCGCGACGGTGCGCGCCTATGAGGACGGTCTGACCGCCCTGCGCGACGGCCTGCGCGATGCCGCCATCCGCGAGACCGCGTTGCGCCGCGATCTCGAGGCACGCGAAGCCGAGGTCGCGGACCTTCTGGGGGCGTTGCAAACCCTGGGCCGGTCCGACATCGCCGAGCAGTTGCTGCATCCCGAAGGCCCGGTCGGCGCGGCCCGGTCGGGCATGCTGGTGGCGGCGGTGACGCCGGGTCTGGCGTCGCATGCCCAGGCGCTGGCCCGCGATCTGCAGGAAGTCACCACCTTGCGGCAATTGCAGGAAAGCGCGGCGGACACGCTGCGCGACGGGCTCGACGGGGCACAGCGCGCCCGCGCCGGGCTCAGCCAGGCGGTGGCCGACCGCACCGATCTGCCGCGCCGCTTCACCGAAGACGCGGTCAAGACCGCCATCCTGATCTCGGCGACGGAAACGCTTGAAGGTTTTGCCAGCGGCCTGTCGCAGATCACCGAAGGCGATGTCGCGCCCGATGCGCCAAGCACCCGACTGACCCGGGGGGCCATTCCGTTCCCGGTGTCGGGCCGCATCCTGCGCCGCGCGGGCGAGGCCGATGCCGCGGGCGTCGCGCGGCCCGGTATCGTGCTGGCGACCCGCCCCGAGGCGCTGGTTACGACCCCCGTGGCGGCGACGATCCGTTATGTCGGACCGCTGCTCGATTACGGACTCGTCGCCATTCTCGAACCCCGCGCCGATCTGCTGTTCGTGCTGGCGGGCCTCGAGACGCTTTATGGCGAGGCAGGTCAGGTCCTGCCCGCAGGCGCACCCGTCGGCCTGATGGGGGGAGGCGGTGAAAACACCTCTCTGTTACAGTCGGGCGATGGGGGTGGAAACACCCGGCCAGAGACGCTCTATATAGAAGTCAGAGAAGGGGATGCGCCGGTCGATCCGCTGGCGTGGTTCACAACCGACAAGGGATAACATCACTATGAAGAAATTCGTCATGGCCGCGCTCGGCGGGACGCTCGCCGGCATCGTCGCGACGACCCAGTTCGTGGGCCCGCTTCTGGCGCAGGAAAACGGCCGTTCGACCAGCGTCTACGAGCAACTCGACCTGTTCGGCGACATCTTCGAACGGATTCGCGCGCAATATGTCGAGGATGTCGACGAAGAGGACCTGATCGAGGCCGCCATCGACGGCATGCTGACCTCGCTCGATCCGCATTCCAGCTACCTGTCGCCGGACGATGCGGCTGACATGCGGGTGCAGACCCGGGGCGAATTCGGCGGTCTGGGCATCGAGGTGACGCAGGAAGACGGTTTCGTGAAGGTCGTCTCGCCGATCGACGGCACCCCCGCCGACATCGCCGGGATCGAGGCGGGCGATTTCATCACCCATGTGGACGGGGAATCGGTGCTGGGCCTGACGCTGGACGAAGCGGTCGACATGATGCGCGGTCCGGTCGGCTCCGAGATCATCATCACCGTGGTGCGCGAGGGCGAGGGCGACCCCTTCGACGTCGAGATCGTCCGCGATACCATCACCCTGACCGCGGTACGCACCCGGACTGAGGGGCAGACCGTGGTGCTGCGGGTGACCACCTTCAACGACCAGACCTATCCCAATCTCGAGGAAGGCCTGCGCGAGCAAGTCGAAAGCCTGGGCGGCATGGACAACGTCAACGGCTTCATCGTCGATCTGCGCAACAACCCGGGCGGGCTTCTGACCCAGGCGATCAAGGTATCGGACGCGTTTCTCGACGCGGGCGAGATCGTGTCGACCCGGGGCCGCGACCCGCAGGATGGCGACCGCTACAACGCCACCGAAGGCGATCTTGCCGACGGCAAGCCGCTGGTGGTGCTGATCAACGGCGGCTCCGCCTCTGCTTCCGAGATCGTGGCAGGCGCGCTGCAAGACCATCGCCGCGCCATCGTCGTGGGCACCAAGAGCTTCGGCAAGGGTTCGGTCCAGACCGTCATGCCGCTGCGGGGCGAGGGGGCGATGCGCCTGACCACGGCGCGCTACTACACGCCTTCGGGTCGCTCGATCCAGGCGCTGGGCGTGTCGCCGGATATCATCGTGGCCCAACCCCGGCGCAACCCCGCGAGCGAGGAAGAGGAAGACCCCACGGGCCTGCCCACCCGGTCCGAGGCCGACCTGCGCGGATCGCTCGACAATGACAGCCTGACCGAGGACGAGCTGCGCCAGATCGAGGAAGACCGCGCGAAGGCGGAACAGGCGGCGGCATTGCGCGAAGAGGATTACCAGCTGGCCTATGCCATCGACATCCTCAAGGGCCTGTCGGCGCTGGGTCCGAACGTCCAGGCCCTGAGCCAGGGCGCGGCACCGGCACCGAGCGACAGCCAGTAAGACCGAACCAAAGGCGCCCCCGACCGGGGGCGTCTGTCCGGCAGGAGAGGGCCAGCATGACCCCTGAGCAGATCGAGAAGCTGCCGTACCGGCCCTGCGTCGGCGTGGTGCTGGCCAATCCAAGGGGCGAGATCTTCGTCGGCCAGCGGTTCGAAACCACGACGCCCGCGTGGCAAATGCCGCAGGGCGGGATCGATCCGGGCGAAACCCCGCGGGACGCCGCAATCCGCGAGTTGTGGGAAGAGACCGGTGTGACCCGGGATCTGGTGCGCACCGAGGCCGAGACGAAGGACTGGGTGGCCTATGATCTGCCGCACGACATCGTGCCCCGGATCTGGAAAGGGCGGTATCGGGGCCAGACCCAGAAATGGGTGTTGTTCCGGTTTCTGGGCAAGGACGCCCAGATCGACATCGCCACCGCGCATCCCGAATTTTCCCAATGGCGCTGGCTTGCACCCGATGCGGTGGTGGAACAGATCGTGCCGTTCAAGCGTCCTGTCTATGAGGCCGTGCTTGGCGAATTGAAGGAGCATCTGTAATGCGCATCGTTCTGGCCACCTGTCTGGCGCTGCTTTCCGGTCCGGCCCTTGCGCTGTCCTGCATGCCCGCGGATATCGCGGCGGATTACCAGCGCGCCGAGGCAGACGAAGCGGCCTGGATCGTCGTCGCCGGAAAGATCACCTTCGATGAGAGCAAGCTGCCCGAGGGTGAGGCGGACCAGCAGACAGGAACGCTTCCCGAGGTCGACATTCCCGCGCGGATCGCGGGCGGCTCGCTGGGTCCGGAGGGATTCACCCGGGCCTTTTCGCGCGACATCACTTTGCGGGTGATGTGCCTTGGTCCGTGGTGTGGCGGGGTCAAAAGCGGGCTCGACTACATCGCCTTCCTGAAGAAGGAGGGCGATGATTACGTCGCGATGGCGTCGCCCTGTCCCGGCATGTTGTACCCCGACCCGACGCCCGAACAACTCGCGACAGTCACCGCCTGCTTCAACGGCGGTCCCTGCACGCCGAAGTTCCGGCGCTAGGCGGGCGCGGGTTTCCGCAACAGGCGTGTGCAGGATTTTTGACGAAAAAATCCTGGGTCCTGGCTCAGCCGTCGCGCAACCGTGTCAGCACGGCAAGCGAGACATAGCCGTCGGGGCGCACGCCCAGCGACTTCTGGTAATTGCGCACCGATGAGATGGTGAGCGGGCCGATCCGTCCGTCGATCTTCTCGGGGTCGAAACCCGCCGCGCGCAGCCGTTCCTGCAACTCGATCCGTTCGTCATAGGTCAGTGCCCGATCCTGCCGCGGCCATGACCCGGTCAGCGGGCCCGCGCCGCCGATCCGGTCGGCAAGGTGGCCCACCGCGATCACATAGGCATCGGCGGTGTTGTACCGCTCGAGAACCTCGAAATTGTCGGAAATCAGGAAGGCCGCGCCATCCGCCCCGGCGGGCAGGAGCAGCGACAGTTCCGTGTCCTGCGGCATCCCGGTCGGGCCGACCGGGGTGACGCCCAGCGCGCGCCATGCGTCCAGCGTCATCCGGTTGTCGCGCCGGGCCTGCATGTAGTCGAAGGGCACCGGCACCAATACCTCGATCCCCCAGGGCACGCCGGTCTGCCAGCCGTGATGTTTGAGATAGGCGGCGGTCGAGGCCAGCGCGTCGCGCGGATCGTCCGACCAGATGTCGCGCCGCCCGTCACCGGTATGGTCCACCGCCAGTTGCAGATAGGAAGACGGCATGAATTGCGTGTGCCCCATGGCCCCCGCCCAGGAACCGCGCAACCGCGAAGGCGTCGTCTCGCCCGCGTCGAGGATTTCGAGAGCGGCCAGTACCTCGGCCTCGAAGAAGTCGGCGCGGCGAGCCTCATAGGCCAGCGTGGCCAGTGCGGCGAGCGTCGGCGTGTCGCCGCGATAGCCACCGTAGGCCGATTCCAGCCCCCAGATCGCCGCGACGATTTCGCGCCGCACGCCGTACTCTGTCTCGATCCCCGCGAGCGTGTCGGCCTGATCGGCAAGCGCCTTGCGCCCGTTGGCGACGCGGGTGTCGGACACGGCGGTGTCGAGGTAGGACCAGATCGTCTTGGTGAACTCGTTCTGGCGGCGATCGCGGTCGACGATCTTGGGGTCGAAGCGCGCGTCTGCGAAGGCCGCGTCATAGGTTGCGCCCGAGATGCCTTGCGCCAAGGCGGTGTCGCGGAACGCGGCGATCCAGGCCTCGAATCCCGCTTGGCTCAGCGTGTCGATGTCGGCAAGAGGCGTGCGGGTGGCTTCTGCCCGGACGTCCACCGCGCTGGGCGCTTCGGGCCGCGCCTCGGGGCGGGGCGAGGCGCCAGGCGTCACGGCAAGCGCCGTGGTGGCAAGAACGGAGAGCGTAGCGGCAATGGCAAAACGGAACATGGCGACCTGCATAGGGAAGTTTGTGGCAGACTAGCCTGAAGCCCGGCACGCCGAAAGCGCCAGCTTCGCGGCGCGCGGCCCCTTGCCGACGCGCCCCTTTGCGGGCACCGGATCAGCGCTGCCGATTGCGGCGGGCCTGGACCTTGGCGGTCTTGCTGTCCTTTTTCTTCGCGCGCGCCAGCTTGCGCTTCGGCGAGGTGCCGGGCTTGCCCTTGCGCGGCCCGTAACGCCGCTGCGGACGTTTGCCGGAGCCTTCGGGCATCTCGCGGTCCTCGAGGGTCAGAAGCTCGAATGCGATGCCGCCGGTGACGGGGGCCGCTTCGACCAGCTTGACCGTCACGCGCTGACCAAGGCCGATCATGGTGCCGGTCTCGGCCCCCATCAGGGTGCCTTCGTCGCGGTTGAAGTGGAAGTATTCCGACCCGAGGTTCCGCATCGGGATCAGCCCGTCCGCGCCGGTTTCGTCCAGCTTGACGAAAACCCCGAACTTGGCGATCCCCGAGATGCGCCCGGAAAACTCCGCCCCCACCCGATCCGACAGGAACGCCGCGAGGTACCGGTCGGTGGTGTCGCGTTCCGCCACCATCGAGCGGCGCTCGGTCTCGGAGATATGCGTGCCGGTCTGCTCCAGCGTGTCGAGGTCCTGCGCCGACAGCCCGTCATCGCCCCAGCCATGCGCCGTGATCAGCGCGCGATGCACGATCAGGTCCGAATAGCGCCGGATCGGCGAGGTGAAATGCGCATATTCCGTCAGTGCGAGGCCGAAATGCCCGAAGTTCTTGGGGCTGTAATAGGCCTGCGTCATGGCCCGCAGCGTCGACAGGTTGATCAGTTCGGCCTCGTCCCGCCCGGCTGCCTGCGCCAGCAGCTGGTTGAGGTGCGATGTCTTCAGCACCTGACCCTTGGCCAGCGTCAGCCCCGCCGCCTCGGCGGTGTCGCGCAGGGTTTCCAGCTTGTCCTCGGGCGGCTCTTCGTGGACGCGGAACAGCAGCGGCGTCTTCTTCGCGGTCAGCGTCTCGGCGGCGGCGACATTGGCCAGCACCATGAATTCCTCGATCAGCCGGTGCGCATCGAGCCTGTCGACGAAGTTCACGCTTTCGACGGCGCCTTCCTCGGACAGCTGTATGCGCCGTTCGGGCAGGTCCAGTTCAAGCGGCTGGCGACGTTGGCGGGCGTCCCGCAGCGCGAAATAGGCATCGTAGAGCGGTTTGATGACGTCTTCGAGCAGGGGCGCGACATGGTCGTTCGGTGCCCCGTCATAGCCCTGCTGGACCTCCTGGTAGCTGAACGCCGCCGAGGAATGCATCAGGCCGCGCATGAAGCGGTGGCTTTTCTTGTTGCCGTCGGCGTCAATAACCATCCTGACCGCAAGACAGGCGCGCGGCACGGCTTCGTGCAACGAGCAGAGATCGCCCGACAGGCGGTCCGGCAGCATCGGCACGACCCGGTCGGGAAAGTAGCTGGAATTGCCGCGCTTGCGGGCTTCGCGGTCAAGCGCCGAGCCGGGGCGCACGTAATAGGCCACGTCGGCAATCGCGACCCATAGGACAAAGCCGCCCTTGTTTTTCGGGTCGTCGTCGGGTTCGGCATAGACGGCGTCGTCCCGGTCGCGTGCATCCGCGGGGTCGATGGTAACCAGATCGAGGTCGCGCAGGTCGGTGCGGTCGTCCAGACCCGCCGGGGCCATGCGGTCAGCCTCGGCGATGACATCGTCGGGGAACGCGTCGGGGATGCCGTGCTGGTGGATCGCGATCAGCGACACCGCCCGGGGTTCCGACGGATCGCCCAGCCGGGCGGTGATGCGGGCGCGCGGCGTGCCCATGCGCGACTTTGGGCCGATCTGCTCGGCCTCGACCAATTCGCCGTCCCTGGCGCCGCCGGTGGCCCCGCTGGCGACAAGCCAGTCGCGGTCGGCGCCCTTGTCGATGGGCTGGATCGATCCGCCTTCGGAACTGGCGCGGAAGATCCCAACGACCTTGAGCGGGTTGGCCCCGATGCGGCGAATAAGCCGCGCCTCGTAGTGGTGATCCTCGGCCTTGACCTCTTGCAGGCGGGCAAGGATGCGGTCGCCGTCGCCCAGCGCCGGATCGCTGTCGCGCGCGACGATCAGGATCGTGGGTTCAAGACCACTGCCCGCCCATTCCAGCGGCGTCGCGAAAAGGTCACCATCGGCGTTCGGCGCCTGCACCTCGAGCAGGCTGACCGGCGGCAGGCGGTCGGGATCGCGATAGGTCTTCTTGCGTTTCTCGAGGTGGCCCTCGTCTTCCAGCGACTTGAGAATCTTTTTCAGATCGATGCGCTGTGCGCCCTTGATCCCGAAGGCCCTGGCGATGTCGCGCTTGGCCGTCTGGGTCGGGTTTTGGGCGATCCAGTCGAGGATCTCTGCCTTGGTGGGGAGTTGTGCCATGATCTGCCATCTAGCATGTGCCGATTGCCTCGTCACGGGGCGATCACGCGGCATGCCTGGGCACGGGCGGGGCAATCACAGGGAGATCACAAGTCCGATCACCGGTTTGCCTCAGGGGGCGCGGCGCATCATCCGGTGGGGCACGCCTTCGTCGTCGTAGTCGTCGCCGTATGCGACGAAACCCAGCCCGGCATAAAACCGCATCGCCCGGACCTGCGCGCCAAGCGCCACCACCGCGACCCCCTGCGCGCGAAAATGGTCAACCGCCGCGGTGACAAGCGCCGCGCCGATGCCCCGCCCGCGGGCGTCGCGGTGAACGCAGATGCGTCCGATCCGGCCTTCACCGTCCGACAGGAACAGCCGCGCGCAGCCGACGGGTCTGCCATCGTCGCGCGCCAGCAGATGCGTCGCGGTGTCATCGAGCGCGTCGAACTCGGACGCTTCGGAAAAGCCCTGTTCGCCCACGAACACCGCCATGCGCAGCGCCCGGACAGGGGCGAAATCGTCGGCGACGGATATGGTGACGCTCATGCGAAATAGTCGCGCAGGATCCGACTATAGATCGCCTTGAGCTGGTGGACCTGCGCAACCGGCACGCGCTCATCGACCTGATGCATGGTGTCGCCCACAAGACCGAACTCGACCACCGGGCAATGGTCCTTGACAAAGCGCGCGTCCGACGTGCCGCCCGAGGTCGACAGCACCGGGGCGATGCCGGTCTCGGCCTCGACGGCGCGGGCCACAAGCTCGGACAGCGGGCCGGGCGGCGTCAGGAAGCTTTCGCCAGAAAGTTTGACCTCGACCCCGGTCGTGGTGCCGAAGGTGTCGTCGACCTCGGCCGCCATCTCGCGCAGCCAGCATGCCAGCGACGCACCGCTGTGCAGATCGTTGAACCGCACGTTCACAAGCCCCCTTGCCGTGGCCGGGATCACGTTGGTCGCGGTGTTGCCGACATCCATGCTGACCACCTGCAGCGACGAGGCATCGAAGTGATCGGTGCCGTCGTCAAGCGTGTGACTGGCCAGTCGGTCGAGCAGACGCGCCATGGCGTGGCAGGGGTTGGTCGCGCGGTGCGGATAGGCCGCGTGGCCCTGCACGCCACGCGTGGTGATCCAGGCCGACAGTGACCCGCGCCGTCCGATTTTCATCATCTCGCCCATCTGCGCGGGGCAGGTCGGTTCACCCACGAGGCAGACCGACATCTGCTCGCCCGCGTCCGCCATCCAGTCGAGCAACGCCGTCGTGCCGTCGGTCGCGGGGCCTTCCTCATCGCCGGTGATCGCAAGGATCACGGCCCCGTCGGGCGGTGTCCGAGTGACCAGATCGATGGCCGCGGCGACAAAGGCCGCGACGCCGGATTTCATGTCCGTGGCACCGCGCCCCCAGAGACGCCCGTCCTTTTCGATGCCACCGAAGGGATCGACCGACCATGCGTCTGCATCCCCCACCGGGACCACATCGGTATGGCCGTTGAAGCCGAAGCTGCGCGCATGGCCCCTGTCGCCCCAGCGCGCGAACAGGTTCGCGACGCCGCCGCGGTCGACGCGGGTGCAGGCAAATCCCGCCGCCTCCAGCCGGTCCCGCAGCAGCGCCAGCGCGCCGCCTTCCTCGGGGGTGACCGACGGGCAGCGGATCAGATCGGCCGTCAGGCGCACAGGATCGACAGGGGCGGCGGGATCGGCGGGGGGGCGGGAACCGGTGGCGTTGGACATGGGTCAAATTATCCTGAAACGGGTCGGGCCCCGGCGTTACCGCAGGCACCGGCGCTGCGCAAATGTGGCGTGAATGCCGCAATTGTCCGGCAGAGATATGGCACATCCCAAGATTTTCCGCCCATTTCGCCGGGGCCTCCGATAGCCTTGCTGAAAAATATAATATGTCCGAGGCAGGGCAGCTTTCGCAACCATCGACCGAAGGGATCATCCGCGTGCGCGCGGCGATGCCGATTCTTTCGCGTGTGTTTGTCGGACGGGTGCGTCCTGCCATCGGCCTGCGACGAGGCAGACATGGTACAGGCAAGCGAGCTTCCCATCGATGAGGGCGCGACTGCGATCGAGATGGCAGAGACCATCTTTGCCGACGACATCACCGTTCTCAGTGCAAGCTATACCGGCGATTCCAACAGCTCGGGCGTCTATTCCAATGCCGATGCCGTGATGCCTGGCGTGGCACCGGGGGATACCGGTGTCATCTTCTCGACCGGCGATGTGGACGATGTCACCAATTCGTTCTCATCGTCCAACCAGCGCACCAACACCTCGACCAACACGTCGGGCCAGAACAACAATGCCGATTTCAACGCCGCCGTGGGCACCTCGACCTATGACGCCGCCTATCTGGATGTGGATTTCATCCCCGAAGGCGACACGCTGACCTTCGATTTCGTCTTTCTGTCCGAGGAATTTCCCGAATACGAAAGCGCCATCTACCAGGATTTCGTCGGTGTCTGGATCAACGGCGAACTGGTGCCGCTGTCGATCGGGGACGGCGATATCGACCCCAACAACCTGAACTCGGACAGCAACGCGAACCTGTACGTCGACAACACCACCGACGCCTACAACACCGAGATGGACGGCTTCACAGTTACCATGTCGGTGACGGTTCCGGTGACGGCGGGCGAAGTGAACTCGATCCGGATCGGGATCGCGGATGTCAGCGATTCGAACTACGATTCGACCATTATGATCGGCGCGCAATCGGGCACCACCAAGCTGATCGCGATAGATGACAGCGCCCAGCTCGCGCCCGGGGAAAGCACGACCTTCGACGTGCTGGCCAATGACATCGACGCATCGACCGGCACGCTGACAGTGACGCATATCAACGGCATCGCGGTCTCGGTGGGCAACAGCGTCACGCTGACCACGGGGCAGGTGATCACCCTGAACGCCGACGGCACGCTGACGGCGACGGGCGATAATGACGACGAAGTGGTCAATTTCACCTACACCATGGAGAACGCGGCGGGGGCCTCGGATACCGGCTTCATCACCCTGTCGCAGGTGCCCTGCTTCGTGGCGGGCACCGTCATCGACACGCAGGCGGGTCCGCGCCTGGTGGAAAAGCTGCAACCGGGCGACATGGTCCGTACCGCGGATGACGGCTATCAGCCGTTGCGCTGGGTCGGGCAGCGCAGCGTCCGCGGACAGGGTGAACATGCCCCGATCGAGATTGCGGCCAATACCTTCGGGTCGCATCTGCGCCTGCAGGTATCGCCGCTGCACCGCATCCTGGTCGAGGACGCGAAGGTCGATCTGATGTTCGCCGAAAGCGCGGTGCTGATATCGGCCAAGTACCTGGTGAACGATGGCACCGTCCGACGCGTCGAGAGCAGCCAGGTGACTTACGTTCACCTGATGTTCGACGCGCATCAGATCATCTATTCCAACGGCCTCGCGTCCGAGAGTTTCCTGCCCGGTCCGTTGGTCGGCTCGATCTTCGAAGCCGAGGTGCTGGCCGAGATCTGCGATATCTTCCCGGAACTGGACCCTGCGACCGGCGATGGCTATGGCCCCGCCGTCCGCCGTGTGCTGAAGGGCTTCGAGGCCCGCGCGCTGCTCGGGGTGGCCGCATGAGCTGGATCGCGCTGTCAGGCGGCGACATCAACTGGACCTGCCCCGACACGTTCGGTCCGGATGCCGAAAGCCGTCACAATCTGCTGACGCGCGGCTCCTTGGTGATCGAGACGCGGCTGTCCCCCGAGGGGCGTCCGCAGACGCTTCTGGGATATGAGCGACGACATCCCTGGGCCGCGCATATCTCGCTTCAGGCGGTGCCGGGGGGCGGCGTCGTGGTGGTACTGCGGCAGGGCGATTCGCTGTTTCACTCGGTGATCCCGCCGGAAATCGGTGAACGGACCCAGACACTTCGGCTGACGTTTTCCTGGGATGCGCCCGGTCGCTGGGGTCGCCTGTCGGTCGAACGACCCGAAACCTCGAGCGTGCGCTCGATCAGGACACCGCCGCCGCCGCCGCTGATGCTGGAAGACATCTTCACCATGATCCACCGCCCGCAGCTCTGCGAGCGCGATGCGGACGTGGTGTTCTACGCGGTGTCTGACCGGATCGAGCCGGTCGGGCCGCAGCCCACACTTGCAAAAAATGCATTGATCGAGACGGAGCGAGGGACCAAGCGCGCCTGCGATATCCGCGCGGGCGATCTGGTGCGCACGCTTGAAGGGGCGTTGCAGCCGGTGCTCAAGGTGATCGAGCGGACCGTTCCGGCGCTGGGATCGTTTCAGCCGGTGCGCCTGCGCGCGCCCTATCTCGGCCTTGTCCGGGACGTGATGGTGGCCCCGCATCAGCGGCTGGTGATCGGCGGTTCCGAGGTCGAGTATACCTTTGGCCGCGAGACCGTGCTGATCCCGGCGGACGCACTGGCCAACGGCTTCACCGGCTTGCGCGATACGCAGCGCAGTTTCGTGCGGTATTACCAGTTCGTACTGCCGCGCCACGATGCGCTGATGATCGCGGGGGCGGCCTTCGAAAGCCTGTATCTCGGTCGGTTGCGGCGGGATCGCGCGCTGACCTCGGCCACGCTGCTTGCGGACATGGAGCCGCGCATCTTCCCCGAACACGTGCGCGCGGGCTATCAGACCCTGCGCCCCTTCGAGGCGGTCACCCTTGCCGAGGCGCGCGCCGCGTGATCCGCCGGACTAATGCGTGGCCTTGTCGAAATAGGGCGTGATCTGCGCCACCACGACAGAGTTTTCCGCCAGCGCGCGGGCCATCAGCCCGGCCTCGTCGGCGGCTATGTCATGGCCCGCCTCGCGACGGTCTTCTTCGGTGCCATAGCCGGTCACGTCGAGCGGGGCCATATCCGCCTGCTTGAGGATGGCCACGGTTTCGCGCACGGCCTCGGCCTCGTCGACGCCCGAGGCATAGCACATCAGCGCGGCCCCGGTCGCCCCCTTGGGAAGGCCGTCGCCGGTCTTGCGGCCAAGCTCGACCACAAGCGTGTATACCTTCTGCTTCTTGCCGTCCGGTTTTGTCATGCCGCGTTCCTTTGGGGTTTGGCGGGGCGTTGTCAATCGCGCGCGTCGGTTGCCCCGCCGATCATCGCGCCGCCTATCGCCTGATGACGCGCCAGCCCGCGATCAGCAGGCAGGCCCCGATCAGGCCGACCACCAGCTGCGACAACCACCAGCCGGACGCCATGATGCCCAGAACACCCAGCAGCCAGTTGGCAACGACCGCGCCGACGATCCCGAGGATGATGTTGAGGAAAAGCCCGGTCTCGGCCTTCATGATCATGCTCGCGATCCACCCGGCAAGGCCGCCGACGATGATCGATCCCAGAAATCCAAGTCCCATGATGTTACTCCTTGTCTTGTTCGCCATGTTGCACCGCTGTCCGGCGCCTGACCGACCACCTATCCGGTCCGCGCGGTTCCGGACGCGGTCGTCACCCGTCACATGTTACAGCGCGCCGCTGCACGTCTCGATAGCATGAAAAAGGCCCGGTCCTGTCATGCAGACAACGACCGAGCCTTGATTTGGTTTCCTTGAAACGAAACTTCAGTCCCGCAAAAGCTCGTTGATGCCCACCTTCGAGCGGGTGCGTTCATCCACGCGCTTGACGATCACGGCACAATAGAGGTTCACACCGTTCTTCGATGGCATGGAGCCTGACACCACCACCGAATAGGGCGGCACCTCGCCATAGGTGAATTCGCCGGTCTCGCGGTCGACGATCTTGGTGGACTGACCGATATAGACACCCATGCCCAGAACAGCGCCTTCGCGGACGATGCAGCCCTCGACCACTTCCGAACGGGCCCCGATGAAGCAGTTGTCCTCGATGATGGTGGGCCCGGCCTGCATCGGCTCGAGCACGCCGCCGATACCGACGCCGCCGGACAGATGCACGTTCTTGCCGATCTGCGCGCAGGAACCGACCGTGGCCCAGGTATCGACCATGGTGCCTTCGCCCACATGCGCGCCAAGGTTGACGAACGACGGCATCAGCACGACGCCGGGGGCGATATAGGCGGATTTGCGGACGATGCAGTTGGGCACGGCGCGGAAGCCCGCCGCTTTCCAGTCCTTCTTTTTCCAGCCCGCGAACTTGCTGTCGACCTTGTCCCACCAGGCGCCGCCCTGCGGGCCGCCCGACTGCTTTTCCATATCCTTGATGCGAAAGCCCAGAAGCACCGCTTTCTTGGCCCATTGGTTGACGTGCCAGTCGCCGCTGTCCTGCCGTTCGGCGACCCGCAACTTGCCGGAATCGAGCGCGTTCAACGTCTTTTCGATGGCGTCGCGGGTGTTGCCCCTGGTGTCGGGCGTAATCTCGGCGCGCGCCTCCCAGGCGCTCTCGATGGCAGCTTCAAGCTGGGCGATGTCCATGGGCCTCTGGTCCTTGTCCGGGTTTTCAGATCGCGCCCTCTTACCTCGGGTTGCCCGGCGAGGGAAGGCGGTCCGGATCGCTGGCGGCGGGCGATGATCCGGGCTAGGTCTGGACCGCAAGAGTAGCCGCGGAGGTCCGATGACGAAGAAGAGCAAAACCCAGTTCCGCGACGCGGGCCGCGATCGCAAGACCGCGAGCGAAGTTCCCGCGACGCCGCAGACCCAGTCGCCGGCCTATCGTCTGGCGTTTTCGGATAACGATTTCCTGTGTCGGCCAGAGCTGCGCCCGGTCCGGCTGCAGCTTGAACTCCTCAAGACCGAGATGCTGCTTGACGAGGCGGGCGTCGAGACGACCGTCGTCCTGTTCGGCGGCGCGCGCATCCCGGCCCCCGAAAAGCGCGACGGCGCGCGAACCGAAACGCTGGCGGAGCTGTCGAAGTATTACGAAGAGGCCCGGATCTTCGCGCGCGCGCTGACCGAGCATTCGCTCAAGGCCTATGGTGGCACCGACGTCATCGTCACCGGCGGCGGGCCGGGGGTGATGGAGGCGGGCAACCGCGGTGCAGAGGAGGCAGGGGGCCGGTCCATCGGATTGAACATCGTTCTGCCGCACGAACAGGCCCCGAACCGCTACGTGACGCCGGAGCTGGCCTTCAACTTCCACTATTTCGCCATCCGCAAGATGCACTTCCTGATGCGCGCGCGGGCGATCTGCGTGTTTCCCGGCGGCTTTGGAACCCTGGACGAATTGTTCGAGTCGCTGACGCTGATCCAGACCGGGCGGATGAACCGGGTGCCGGTCCTGCTGTTCGGGGAAACGTTCTGGCGGGCCATCGTGAACTGGGAAGCGCTGGCCGATGCAGGCACCATCGGGGCCGAGGACCTGGAGCTGTTCCGATTCGTCGAGACCGCCGAGGAGGCGCTGATCGAGATCGCCAAATGGCCGGTGGAACCCGCGCGCGACCGTCTGCCCGTGCGGTAGGGTCGCCTGGCCGCGGAATCGGGGGGCCTTTTCCCTGCCCGCGTGCTGCGCTAGGTAGCGCCGCAACCTCGATCCCGGGCCGCATCACGTTGCCCGATCGCAATGAAGGAGCCGAAGATATGGGCTATAGAGTCGTCGTCGTGGGCGCCACGGGCAATGTTGGCCGCGAGATGTTGAACATCCTCGCCGAGCGGGAATTTCCGGTGGACGAATTGGCGGTGCTGGCCTCGCGCCGGTCGCTGGGCACACAGGTCTCCTTCGGCGACAAGACCCTCAAGACGCAGGATCTGGACACCTTCGACTTTACCGGCTGGGACATGGCGCTGTTTGCCATCGGCTCGGATGCCACCAAGACCTATGCCCCCAAGGCGGCGAAGTCGGGTTGCATCGTGATCGACAACTCGTCGCTCTACCGCTACGACCCGGACGTGCCGCTGGTGGTGCCAGAGGTAAACCCCGAGGCCGTCGACGGCTACGCCAAGAAGAACATCATCGCCAATCCGAACTGCTCGACCGCGCAGATGGTCGTGGCGCTGAAGCCACTGCACGATCGCGCCCGGATCAAGCGTGTCGTGGTGTCGACCTACCAGTCGGTATCCGGCTCGGGCAAGGAGGCGATGGACGAGCTTTGGGACCAGACCAAGGCGGTCTACAACCCGACCTCCGAGGTCAAGCCGCGCGTCTATCCCAAGCAGATCGCGTTCAACGTGATCCCGCATATCGACGTCTTCCTCGAGGATGGCTCGACCAAGGAAGAGTGGAAGATGGTCGCGGAGACCAAGAAGATCGTCGATCCGGCGATCAAGGTGACGGCGACCTGCGTGCGCGTGCCGGTTTTTGTCGGTCACTCCGAGGCGATCAACATCGAGTTCGAGGACTTCCTCGACGAGGACGAGGCGCGCGACATCCTGCGCGAGGCACCCGGTATCATGGTGATCGACAAGCGCGAGGACGGCGGCTACGTCACGCCGGTGGAATGCGTCGGCGACTATGCCACCTTCATCAGCCGCATTCGGCAGGACAGCACGATCGACAACGGGCTGAACCTGTGGTGCGTTTCGGACAACCTGCGCAAGGGTGCTGCGCTGAACGCCGTGCAGATTGCCGAGACGCTGGGCCGCAGGGTGCTGAAGAAGGGCTAATCGTCCTCGATCACTTCGAAATCGTCGTCGTCATTTTCATCGCCGTCGTCCCGGATGCGGGACGGCGGCGGTTGCGTGCCGAGAAGACGCTGGACAAGGTGTTGATGGGCGTGGCCGGGGAAGGGCATGCCGTAGCGGCGCATGAGCGTGCCGTAGCTGTGGCCCAGTTCCGAGGCCTTGCACAGCCGCAGCCCCTCGGGGTGGGAATGCAGCGCCAGGCCACCGCCCGCTTCGCGCAACGCGTATCCCTTGCCCCGCAGGCGCGCGCAGAGGTCCGGCCAGCTTTGCGCGGCGGCGAAATCGCGGGCGAGGAGGACCCGCAAGGGGCCGAGAAGCTGCTCATCCGCCCGGTTGGGCGTCTTCGCCGGTGTCGCCCGGCAACACAGATCGGCATCGAGCGCGCGGCGGATCAAAGCACCCAACGTGATATCCGCGGACCGCGCCGCCTGCTCGGCCGCGAGTCGCATCTCGGGGGGCATGTAAAGCTCGATACGTTCCATGCTCTAACGATGCGGTCCGATCGGTTAATCATTGGTAACCGTGAAGCCACATTCTGGAAAAAGGTCCGCTGCGGCCCTAATTGCGCCCCGAATCACGCGCAGGGTGAAACAATAACCGGAACATGAGGCAGACTATGCAGAACCTGACTCCAAATGACGCGCAGTTCCCGTCGCTTCCCGATCGGCTCGACTGCGAAACCGCAGCGCTGATGCGCGGCTTTCTCAGACCGATCTTCGAGCAGGCGCAGGGCTGGGCCGATCTGGTCACGCGACTGGCTGCGCGCGGTTACGATCTGGCGTTCCGAGAGGGCCGTCTGGTGATCCTGTCGCATGACGACCAGCGCCCGATCTGCACCGGTCGCGACCTTGGCGAACCGCTGATCACGCTGGCGGCCCGCTTCGGGCGGCCGCAACTCAAAAGCGGGCGGGACGGGCGTAGCGGCTGGTTGGTCTGACCGGCCTCAGACGCCCGCGAACACGCCCTTTTCGGGATCGAATTGCTCAAGGCTGCCTTCGCCGATATCGGTCCACAGACCGTGCAGCGACAGGTCCCCGGCCTCGACCGCGGATTTGACGAACGGGAATGTCATCAGGTTCTCGAGCGAGACCATAACCGCCTCTTTTTCCAACGCTCTTGCCGACTCTTCCTCGGATACGCCGCGCGCCTGAACGCGCTCGTATCCCGGGCGCAGGATGTCCATCCAGCGGCCCACGAAACTCGATGCCTCTTCCAGCTCCGGCGCCTTGCCGCAGCACATGTCGAGACACCCCTGCACGCCGCCGCAGTTGGAATGCCCCAGCACGATCAGATGCGAGACATGCAACGCCGTAACCGCGTATTCCACCGCCGCGGAGGTGCCGTGCTGATTGCCGTCTGGCTCGTAGAACGGCACCAGGTTGGCGATGTTGCGGTGAATGAAGAACTCGCCCTGGTCGGCACCGAAGATCGACGTCACATGCACCCGGCTGTCGCAGCACGAGATCACCATCGCGCGCGGACGCTGACCTTCCGCCGCCAGCCTGCGATACCAGGCGCTGTTCTCGCTATACGATGTGGCCTTCCAGCCATGGTAGCGCGTCACGAGGTAATGCGGCAGGGGCTTGATGTGTTTCATGCGGTTCTCCGACGGTGTTCGCCTTATCGAATAAGGCTGATTTGCACGAAATTCGAGAGAAAAGGCGTTTCGCCGGAAACCTTTTCGGAACCCTGACGTGTCACCTTGGTCTCGGGTGAACGGGGATTTTGGAAGAAGGACGCCTTGGTATGGCACCGATTACTACGCTTGCGCCGCAAGAGCCGGCGCGGCTTGATATTGAGACCCTTTCGGACCTGTACGGGGATATGGGTCCGTCGGCCGCGGAGGAAGCTGTCTGCCGCGCCATGGAGGAACTGGCGCTGCGCCTGGCGGAATCCGAACGTGCGTTCCGGGCCGATGACTGGACAGGGGTCAACACGGCGCTGCGCCGTGTCATCGCCATTTCACGACAGATCGGCATGGTCGGTCTCGTGCGGGTCGCGCGTGACAGTCGCGCCTGCCTCGAGATGGGCGACAGCGTCGCACTTGCCGCGACGATCGCGCGCCTGCTGCGCAACGGCGAACGGTCATTGCTGGCGCTCTGGGACCGGCAGGATCTGACACTGTGACGCAGAACGGATCGCGGTTCTCCGACGCGGCCCCTTGTGGCGGCGACGCCACCGGTTAGGCTCGTGCAATCGACAACCGCACAGCTGGGGGCCACATGACGCTTCGTTTCGTCGACAACGCGCAGGGCGCGATTGATCTGCATGTCATCGAACAGGGGGGGGCGGCTGACTGGGCCGACGGGCAGGATGCCCGTGTCGGGCGCTGGGTCGCGGCCAGCGGTTTCGACGGCGGTCTCGGCGAGGCGCTTCTGATCCCTGGCGAAGACGGCGTGCCGGTCGCCGCGCTGGCGGGATACGGCGACCGTGCCAGCCGCGCCCGGGTGCGCTTTGCCCTGGCTGCCGCCGCACCGCGTCTTGCGGGGCAAGATCTGCGCCTGGCATCCGGCCTGCCGCAGGCCGATGTCGAGCGGGAAGCACTTGGCTGGTTGTTGGCGGGATACGGCTTTTCGCGGTATCGCGACCAGACCCCCAAGGTCGGTCGATTGCTGGCCCCGGACGGTGTGGACAGGGACCGGATCGAGGTGCTGGCCGCCGCCGAGGCGCTGACCCGCGACCTGATCAATACGCCTGCCTCCGACATGGGGCCGAACGCGCTTGAGCAGGCGGCGCGGGATCTGGCGCAGACACACGGCGCGCGCATCGACGTGACCGCCGGAGAGGCGCTAATCACGCAGAACCTGCCGATGATCCATGCGGTTGGACGCGCGGCGGGGGACGCGCCGCGCCTAATCGACATGCGTTGGGGCGATGATGGTCCGCGACTGACGCTGGTGGGCAAGGGCGTGTGCTTTGACACCGGCGGGCTCAACATCAAGCCCGCAGCATCGATGGGGCTCATGAAGAAGGACATGGGTGGCGCCGCCAACGTGCTTGGCCTTGCCCACGCGATCATGGCGCTGGGCCTGCGTCTGCGGCTGCGGGTGCTGATCCCGGCGGTCGAGAATGCGATCGCGGGCGACAGTTTCCGCCCGCAGGATATCCTGACATCGCGCAAGGGCCTGACGGTCGAGATCAACAACACAGATGCGGAAGGTCGGCTGGTGCTGGCGGATGCATTGGCGCTTGCCGATGAAGAGTCGCCCGACCTCATCCTGTCGGTGGCGACCCTGACCGGCGCGGCCCGGGTCGGTGTCGGTCCGGATCTTTCCCCGTTCTTTGCCACCGACGACGCCCTCGCAGCGGCGTTTTCGGCGGCGGCACCGGGGGCGGCAGACCCGGTCTGGCGGTTGCCCTACCACGACCCCTACGAGCCCTTGATAGAGCCCGGCATCGCCGATCTGGACAATGCGCCGAAGGGTGGGTCCGCCGGTGCGATCACCGCCGCGCTGTTCCTGCGGCGCTTCGTGACCGAGACCCGGCGATACGCGCATTTCGATATCTATGGCTGGCAACCGGTGGCGGCCCCGGGGCGCTCGAAAGGTGGTCTTGGCCAGTCAACGCGGACGATCCTTGCCGGTCTTCCCGACATTCTTGACCTGTGAGCGTGACCGTGACCGATGCGCCCCCCGTTGACCGACGGCTGTTGCCCGCCAACGGTCGGGTGGCCGCGACATCGCTGAAAGGCCACGTCACCGCGCTGGCGTACGTGTCCGGGCAAGCCTGCCGCATCGCGCTGCCGGTGGTCGATCTGTTGACCGAACCGGGTGGTCCGCGCGACCGTCAACTGCTGTTCGGGGCAGAGGTGAACGTGTTCGAAGACCGGGACGGCTGGGCCTTTCTGCGCGCCGAGGCGGATGGCTATGTCGGCTATGTTGCCTCTGCCGCCCTGGCCCCCCCCGTCGCCGCCACCCACCGCGTCCGGACGCGGGCCACGCATCTCTATTCCCGGGCGGATCTCAAATCGACCGAGCGCCAGAGCCTGAGCCTTGGGGCGTTGGTGGCCGTTACAGGCACCAACGGTGCCTTTGCCGAGACCGAAGAGGGGTTCGTCCCCGCTGGCCATCTGGCGCCGATCAGCGACCGCGTGCCCGACCCCGTTGCCGTGGCGGAACGTCTGGTCGGCACGCCGTACCTCTGGGGCGGCAACTCGGCCTCGGGCATCGATTGCTCTGGTCTCGTCCAGATCGGGTGCCGGTTTGCGGGCATCGCCTGCCCGGGCGACAGCGACCTGCAGGAACAGGCCTTTGCGCATTGGCGCGTCTCAGGGGCACCCAGGCGCGGCGATCTGCTGTTCTGGAAAGGCCATGTTGCGTGGGTTTGCGATCCCGCGACCATCCTGCACGCAAACGCGCATGACATGGCCGTCAGCTACGAGTCTCTGGACGCCGCAATCGCCCGCATCGCGGCGCAAGGCGGTGGTCCTGTGACGTCCCATGTCAGACCCTGCCGGAACAAGCAGCCATGAGCAGCGACCCGTTCTTTCATCCCGTCTCGGGGTTCGAGCTTCCGCGCTTTGCCGGGGTACCGACCTTCATGCGATTGCCGCATGTCTCGCCGGACCATCCGCGCTTTCACGAGATCGAAATCGGCATCGTGGGCGTGCCCTGGGACAGCGGCACCACCAATCGCCCGGGGCCGCGCCACGGGCCCCGGCAGATGCGCGATGCCTCGACCATGATCCGGGCCCAGCATCCCGTCACCGGTCTGCGCCCGTTCGAGCGGGCGAACTGCGCCGATCTGGGCGATGTGGGGCCGAACCCGGCGGACATTCCCGACTCGATGGCCCGCATCACGGCGTTTTACGACGCCATGCGCGAAGGGGGCATCCGGCCCTTGACGGCGGGTGGCGACCATCTGACCTCGCTTCCGGTCCTGCGGGCGCTGGCGCGCGACAGACCCCTCGGCATGATCCATTTCGACAGCCATACGGACCTCTATCATTCCTATTTCGGCGGCACGATGTATACGCATGGCACACCGTTCCGGCGCGCGGTCGAGGAAGGCCTGCTTGACCCCGAACGCGTGGTGATGATCGGGATCCGTGGCACCGCGTATGACACCGAGGACCGGGATTTCGCCCGGGCGATGGGCATTCGGGTCATCCCGATCGAGGATTTTCACACGCGCGGTGTCGCGGACGTGATGGCGGAAGCGCGCGCGATTGCAGGGGCCGGGCCGACCTATGTCAGCTACGATATCGATTTCGTGGACCCGGCTTTTGCGCCGGGCACCGGAACGCCGGAGGTGGGCGGTCCAAATTCCTATCAGGCGCTGCAGGTTTGCCGGGAACTGGCTGGCGTCGATATTGTCGGCGCCGATGTGGTGGAGGTTTCGCCGCCCTTCGATGTGTCTGGCGGGACCGCATTCCTGGGGGTCTCGATCATGTTCGAGCTGCTCTGCGCGATGCTGTCGCAGGAAATTAGCGCAAATTTAAACAAGTAGAATAACGATCTTAGTTAAGATCGTTGACTAAGGAGTCTGCATCAGACCGCGCGGATCAGCTTGCGCTCCAAAACCCGCAGCACGGATTTCAGGTCGTGGCCGCGCTTCAGGATCCGACCGTCCATCGCAACCACGCAATACATTCCCTGCTTGCTTTGCAGCTTCGGGCGCTTTTCGATGCGGTAAAGCGGCTGCTCTGCAGAGCGCCGGAAGATCGAGAATACGGCAACCTCGCGCAACGCAGAAATGCCGTAGTCGCGCCATTCGCCCGCGGCCACCATCCGTCCGTATAGCGACAGGATCTGGTTCAACTCGATCCGGTGAAACATGACCGTTTCGGACGGATCGGTTCTGTTCACGAATGGCGTCAGCGAATTCATCTTTCAAAGGTGCGGCGTGGGATATGCGAAATCAAGGGGTTTGCGCGGATTACAGGTGGGTTCTGGAATGTCTGCGGCTTTGCGGTTCGAGATGCGGGCAGGCATTGAATTGCGCCAGTGCCAACCCCGAGCGCATCACGTGCAGGCGGTTCACCGAGGTATTCTCGATCGACAGGCACATCAGCGCGAATGCGGTGATGTCCAGTCGGAGGGTGATGCGCATCGCCATCCCGATCACGCCGCCCGAGGTCACCGCCACGGTCGGTCCCTTTGTCGTCGTCAGATCGCGCAATGCGTCCGCCACCCGCGTCTCGAACGCCTCGAAGGTTTCCGGCGCGGATGCGATCTCTCCGCGCGACCAGGCACCAAACATCTGCGGCAGATGTTCGAGGAATTCCGGTCTGTCCTTTGGCATGGCCATGCCGTGTTCGGCCTCGAAGGCCTGGGCGAGAGTGAAATAGGCCACCTCGTTGAGGCGCGCATCCTGCACCGGGGCGCTTTCGGCCACCGCCATCTCGGCCAGTGTCTCGGTCTGGCGGATCAACGTGCCGGAGGTTGCCCGGACAAACCTTTCGCCGCTCTCGCGCAGATGCGCGCCAAGCCAGCGGGCCTGCGCACGACCCAGATCGCTGAGCTTGTCATAGCTTTCCTCGTCGCGGGCGTCGGAATTGGCCTGACCGTGCCGAACAAGTAGGATCTGGGACATGGGTGCTCCGCGATGGGGTCTTTCGCCAAGCGGGGTAATCGAAGCCACGACCGAGGGGAAGCGCTGTGTCTTTCCGGATTGCGTCGCGCGGCAAGACAGGGGATGCCGGCGCGGTCGCATGGACCGAAGACGCGCGCGGCGCAAAGACCGGAAGAAACGTCGGAATCGGGGGGCGGTTGTGGCAATATTCCCGCATAAAGGCATCGACCAGAGGGAGATCGTTCATGGCCGACACCATCCGCTTCACGCTTGACGGCGAATTGGTCGACGTGCCGCGCGGCACGACCATCTGGGACGCTGCCCATGGCCGTGGCCTCGTGATTCCGCATCTCTGCCATCGTCCGGAACCGGGTTACGCGCCCGACGGCAATTGCCGCACCTGCATGGTCGAGGTCGAGGGCGAGCGAAATCTCGTCGCCTCCTGCATCCGCGAGGCCGCCGACGGCATGGAGGTCCGTACCGACACGTCGCGCGCCGTGACCGCGCGCCGGATGGTGATGGAAATGCTGGTCGCCGATCAGCCCGACCGCGCCGCGGCGCATGACCGTTCGTCGCATTTCTGGGACATGGCCGACAAGGTGGGCGTGACCGAAAGCCGCTTTCCGACGATGGAGCCCGAGCGCATCCCGCTGCTCGACGACAGCCACATCGCCATGCGCGTCAACCTCGATGCCTGTATCCAGTGCAACCTGTGTGTGCGGGCCTGCCGAGACGTGCAGGTCAACGACGTCCTTGGAATGGGCGACCGGGGGCATGACGCCTTTCCGGTCTTCGACCAAGACGACCCGATGGGGGCGTCGACCTGTGTGGCCTGCGGCGAATGCGTGCAGGCTTGTCCGACCGGCGCGCTGATGCCCGCGACCATGCTCGACGCCGCGCAGGAGGGCGACAGCCGCGACTTCGACACGGAGGTCAAATCGGTCTGCCCGTTCTGCGGCGTCGGTTGCCAGATCTCGATCAAGGTCAAGAATGGGGCGGTCCGCGCCGTCGACGGCATCAACGGTCCCGCAAACGAGGGCCGGCTTTGCGTCAAGGGGCGCTTCGGGTTCGACTACATGCAGCACCCGCACCGGCTGACCAAGCCGCTGATCCGTCGCGACGATGCACCCGAGAAGGGGCTGAATGTCGATCCGTCGAACCCCTGGACGCATTTCCGCGAAGCAACCTGGGACGAGGCGCTGGAGGTGGCCGCGCGTGGTCTGGTCGACATCCGGTCCTATTTCGGCGGCAAGGCGGTGGCGGGCTTCGGTTCGGCCAAATGCACCAACGAAGAGGCGTATCTCTTCCAGAAGTTCATCCGGCAGGGCTTCAAGCACAACAACGTCGATCACTGCACGCGGCTGTGCCATGCCTCGTCGGTCGCCGCGCTGATGGAAAACGTCGGCTCTGGCGCGGTCACCGCCAGTTTCAACCAGATCGAGAATGCCGACGTGGCGATCGTCATCGGGTCCAACCCGACCGAAAACCACCCCGTCGCCGCCACCTATTTCAAGCAGTTCGCCAAGCGCGGCGGCGAGTTGATCGTGATCGACCCGCGCCTTCAGAACGGTCTCAAGCGGCACGCGGCGCATAACCTGCAATTCCGTCCCGGCACCGATGTCGCGCTGATCAACGCCATGTGCAACGTGATCGTCGAGGAAAAGCTGTACGACCGGCAGTATATTCAGGGCTTCACCGAAGGTTTTTTCGAGTTCCGCGATCACATCCGCGCCTTCCCGCCCGAAAAGATGGCCGCGCTGTGCGGCATCGATGCCGACACCATCCGCGCCGTCGCGCGCAGCTTTGCCGGGGCGCGGGCGGGCATGATCTTCTGGGGCATGGGCGTGTCGCAGCACATCCACGGCACCGACAATGCGCGTTGCCTGATCTCGCTGGCGCTGCTGTGCGGTCACGTGGGCCGCCCCGGCACCGGGCTGCATCCGCTGCGCGGGCAGAACAACGTGCAGGGCGCGTCGGATGCCGGGCTCATCCCGCATGTGATGCCGGATTATCAGACCGTGACCGACACCCATGTGCGCGACCTTTTCCGCCATATCTGGCAGGGCACCGAGATCGACGCCGAGCCGGGTCTGACCGTGGTCGAGATCATGGACGCGGTCTATCGCGGCTCGATCCGGGGGATGTATGTGCTGGGCGAAAACCCGGCCATGTCCGACCCGGATGTCGAACACGCGCGCAAGGCGCTGGCCAAGCTCGATTGCCTGGTGGTGCAGGACATCTTCCTGACCGAGACGGCCAACTATGCCGATGTGATCTTCCCGGCCTCGGCATTGTTCGAGAAATCGGGCACGGTGACCAACACCAACCGCACGGTGCAGGTGGTGCGCGCGGCCACGGCACCGCCGGGCGAGGCGCGACAGGATTGGGAGATCCTGGTCGATTTCGCGCGCCGCATCGGGCTTGATTGGGATTACGACGATCCGCGCGAGGTGTTCGACGAGATGAAGATGTCGATGCGGTCGCTGCATCACATCACCTGGAAACGGCTCGAGGCCGAAGGCGCGGTGACCTATCCCTGTACCGGCCCGGACGATCCCGGCCAGGAGGTGGTGTTCGGCGACGGCTTCCCGCGCCGTGCGGGCCGGGCGCGGTTCACGCCCGCGCGCGTGACACCCCCCGCCGAAAGCCCCGACAAGGATTTCCCGATGATCCTGATCACCGGTCGGCAGCTTGAACACTGGCACACCGGGTCGATGACGCGACGGTCCCTGACCCTTGATACGGTCGAGCCCGAGGCCACCTGCTCGCTGCATCCATCGACCCTGCGCAGGCTTGGGGTTCCGGAGGGCGGTCGCGTCCGTCTGACGACCCGGCGCGGCGCGATCGCGCTGCTGGCGCGCGCGGATCGCAACATCGCGCCCGACACGGCCTTCGTGCCCTTCGCCTTTGTCGAAGCGGCCGCCAACGTGCTGACCAACCCGCAGCTCGATCCCTGGGGCAAGATCCCGGAATTCAAGTATTCCGCCGTCCGTATCGAGGCGGAGGACCCCGAACAGGTGGCGGCGGAGTAGCAAGGCCATGATCCCGGTGCAGCCCGACCGCTTCCTTGCCGACCTGCACGAATTGCGGGCAATCGGTGCCTCGGGGGTCGGCAAGGGCGTGGTGCGGCCTGCGTTCAGCGACAGCGATATCGCCGCGCGCGACTGGCTTGCGGGCAGGATGACTGCGGCGGGGCTCGAGGTGGTGGTCGATCCGGTGGGGTCGGTCTTCGGTCTTTCACAAGGGCGGTCGCTGCTGCTCGGCTCGCACACGGACACCCAGCCCGAGGGCGGCTGGCTCGATGGGGCGCTGGGCGTGATCGCCGCGCTTGAGGTCGCGCGGGCGTCGCACGAGGCCGGTGGGCCGCCGGTATCGGTGGTGTCGTTCCAGGACGAGGAGGGGCGCTTTGGCGTGACCACCGGCAGCAAGGTCTGGTCCGGCGGGCTGTCGCTTGCCGATGCGGATGCCCTGACCGATGCGGCGGGCGTATCCTTCGCCGAGGCGCGCAGCCGGATGCCGGGGCGCGCTGCGAAGTTTGTCGAACCGGACCGCTTCAGCGGCTTTGTCGAGATGCATATCGAACAGGGGCCGGTGCTTCATCAACGCGGCGAGACGCTGGGCGTGGTCGAGGCCATCGTCGGCATCCGCGACATGCGCGTGACCTTCACGGGCCAGCAGAACCACGCGGGCACCACGCCGATGGCCCTGCGCCGCGATGCGTTCCAGGCGCTTGCCGGCTTTTCCGAGGCGCTGGGCGACCGGCTGCGCAACGTGGTCACGCCCGCGACGGTCTGGACCATCGGGCATGTCAGCCTGTGGCCAAACGCCGCCTCCATCGTGCCGGGTCGGGTGACCTTCTCGATGCAGTGGCGCGACGGCTGCGCGGCGCGTCTGGCGCGGATGGAAGCCGTCATCCGCGACACCGCGGCAGAGATCGCGGGAACGCGCGGCTGCGATGTGTCCTTCGGGCCTCTGCTGGGCATCGACCCGGTGACGATGGATGCACGGCTGGTCGCGGCGCTGGCGCAGGCCGCCGAGGACGAGGCCCCGGGCCGTTGGCGGAAGATGCCGTCGGGGGCCTTGCACGACGCCTCGAACGTGGCCGCGCTGATGCCGGTCGCGATGCTGTTCGTGCCGTCGATCGGCGGGATCAGCCACGACTTCGCCGAAGACACAGACGCGGAAGACCTGGTCTGCGGGCTGCGCGCTCTGGCCGGTATGGTGCATGGAATCGCACGATGATTCGCGCCCGCAAGGCGGCTTCTGCCCCGGCTTTCGACGCTTCCCAAGTAACCCGAGCGCCTTTGAATCCCAACCGAACCGTGTGGGATTCCTTGGATTAATTTAATGGGCGTTCAATTTTTTTGCACCGTGACCTTGTGAGGGCTTGACCCAAAGGGCCGAGCCGGACCTAATGCGGATCAGACCTTGGAGGAGGTCTTGTTTCGCAGCTGCGGGGCAAGAACAGGGGGCCCGGCAAGCCGGGCCATCGGGAGGAGATACCTTGACACAGACGTCAGAGGGTGCGGGCGATATGCACTCGGTTCCTGCCTTGTTGCACCGGAACGCCACGCGCTTCGGGGCACGTCCGGCGTATCGCGAAAAGGAATACGGGATCTGGCAGACCTGGACCTGGGCCGAGACCGAAAAAGAGATCGAAGCCTTCGCGCTGGGGCTGTTGCGACTGGGCGTGGCCCCGGGTGATTTCGTCGCCATCATCGGGCGCAACCGTCCGCATCTTTACTGGTCGATGGTCGCGGTGCAGTCCGTGGGCGCCGTGCCGGTGCCGCTGTATCAGGACGCCGTCGCCGAAGAGATGGTCTACGTGCTTGACCATTGCGGTGCAAAGCTGGTGATCGCGGGCGATCAGGAACAGGTCGACAAGGTGCTCGAGATCGAGGATCGGCTGCCCGACTTCCACCAGATGATCTATCTCGACCAGCGCGGCATGCGGAAATACGACCATACCACCCTGACTTCTTTCGAAGAGGTCACGACGGACGGTCGCGCGGCCACCGCCGAAGAGAAGGCCGAGCTTGAGCGGCGGCGCAGCGGTCTTGGCTACGACGACACCTGCGTGATGCTCTATACCTCGGGCACCACGGGCAAGCCCAAGGGCGTCGTGCTGTCGAACCGGAACATCATCGAGACCGCCAAGAACTCCTGCGCGTTCGACCACCTTGCAGAGGGCGAGGAGGTGCTGGCCTATCTGCCGATGGCCTGGGTGGGCGATTTCATCTTTTCGATCGGGCAGGCCTATTGGTCGGGCTTCTGCGTGAATTGCCCCGAAAGCCCCGACACGATGATGACCGACCTGCGAGAGATCGCGCCGACCTATTATTTCGCGCCGCCCCGGGTCTTCGAGACGCAGCTGACGCAGATCATGATCCGGATGGAGGATGCCGGACCGTTCAAGCGCAAGCTGTTCAAGTATTTCATGGATCACGCCCGCAAGGTCGGGCCGCGCATCCTGGACGGCGAAGAGGTCAGCCTTGCGGACCGGCTGAAATACCGGCTCGGGGAATGGTCGGTCTATGGCCCGCTGAAAAACGCGCTGGGCTTTTCCAAGGTCCGCGTCGGCTATACCGCGGGCGAGGCGATCGGACCCGAGATCTTCGATTTCTACCGTGCGCTCGGGATCAACCTGAAGCAGCTTTACGGCCAGACCGAAGCGTCGGTCTTCATCACCCAGCAGCCCGACGGGCAGGTCCGGTCGGACACCGTGGGGGTGCCGTCGCCGGGCGTCGAGATCCGGATCGCCGACAATGGCGAGGTGTTCTACCGCTCGCCGGGCGTTTTTGTGCGGTATTACAAGAATGACACGTCCACCGCCGACACCAAGGATGCCGAAGGCTGGGTGGCCACCGGCGATGCGGGCTTCATCGAGGAAGGCACCGGGCATCTTCGGATCATCGACCGGGCCAAGGATGTGGGCAAGATGGCGGATGGGGCGCTGTTCGCGCCGAAATACGTCGAGAACAAGCTGAAGTTCTATCCCAACATCCTCGAGGCCGTGGTGTTCGGGGCGGGGCGGGACCGCTGCGTCGCCTTCATCAACATCGATCTTGCCGCCGTGGGCAACTGGGCCGAGCGCAACAACATCGCCTATGCCAGCTATCAGGAACTGGCGCAGAACACCCAGGTGCTCGACGCGATCCAGTCGCACGTGGAAGAGGTCAATGCCAGCGTGGCCGAGGACGACATGCTGTCGGGCTGCCAGATCCACCGCTTTTTCGTGCTGCACAAGGAACTGGACGCGGATGACGGCGAGCTGACCCGCACCCGCAAGGTGCGCCGCAAGATCATCGAGGAGAAGTTCGCAGACCTCGTCGACGGGCTCTATGCCGACAAGGACAGCGTCTACACCGAAACCGAAGTGACCTATGAGGATGGCCGCAAGGGCAAGATCAAGGCGACGCTGTTCGCACGGGCACCGAAGGTGATGCCGGTCCACACCAAGAAGATCGCGGCGGAATGAGCCGCGCGCACCTCGTCGAGCCCTTGCGGGCTTTCCTCGGCGCATCCAAAGGAGAGACCGCGTGAAGGATACCGAAGGCTATATCACCGCTGATGGCCGAGAGATCGGCGGCGTGTTGATGGAGATGAAGAACATCACCCTGCGCTTTGGCGGCGTGGTGGCGATCAACGACATATCCTTCGATGTTCGCGAGGGCGAGATCCGCGCCATCATCGGGCCGAACGGCGCTGGCAAGTCCTCGATGCTCAACATCATCTCGGGCTTCTACACGCCGTCGGAGGGCGAGCTGTACTACAAGGGCAAGAAGCGCCCTCCCATGAAGCCGTTCGAGGTGGCCCGCATGGGTATCGCGCGGACCTTCCAGAACATCGCGTTGTTCGAGGGCATGACCGTTCTAGACAACGTCATGACCGGCAGGCTCACGCACATGAATGCCGGGCTGTTGTCGCAGGCGGTCTGGTTCGGAAAGGCCCGCGACGAAGAGATCGAGAACCGCGAAGTGGTCGAGAAGGTCATCGACTTCCTCGAGATCCAGAACATCCGCAAGACGCCGGTCGGCCGGTTGCCCTACGGTCTCAAGAAGCGGGTGGAACTGGCCCGCGCATTGGCCGCAGAGCCGTCGATCCTGCTGCTCGACGAGCCGATGGCCGGCATGAACGTCGAGGAGAAGGAGGACATGTCCCGCTTCATCCTCGATGTGAACGACGAATTCGGCACCACCATCGCGCTGATCGAACACGACATGGGCGTTGTCATGGACATATCGGACCGGGTCGTCGTGATGGATTACGGCAAGAAGATCGGGGACGGCACACCCGAAGAGGTTCGCAACAACCAGGACGTGATCGACGCCTATCTGGGGGTCGCGCATTGACCGCCTTCGCCGCCGTCGCCGCAGCTGTCCCGGACATGATCCGGGACCTCACCCATTGTCAGGAGGCCCCGGCACGCGTCCGGGGCGGGAGATAACATGCTCTATGACTATTTGATCGCGCCCTTCGTGGACATGGCCTCGGCGCCCGACTTTTTCATGCAGGTGATCTGGGAAGGTCTGGTGTCGGGCATCCTCTATGCGCTGATCGCACTGGGCTTCGTGCTGATCTTCCGGTCGAGCCGCATCTTCAACTTCGCGCAGGGCATCATGGTGGTGTTCGCGGCGCTGACCCTGGTCGGATTGCACGCGATAGGCATACCGGCCTGGATCGCCGTGGCGCTCACGCTGGTGGTGATGTTCGTTCTGGCGGTCTCGATCGAGCGGATCGTCCTGCGTCCGCTGGTGGGGCAGCCGGATATCATCCTGTTCATGGCGACCATCGGCATCACGCTGTTCCTGATCGGTCTGGGCGAGATCATCTTTGGCGGCGAGAACAAGGTGATGATCTCGGAAGAGCTGGGCATCCCGACGGGCGATTTCGTGCTCGAGCCGTTCGGCGGCCTGCTGATCCTGCAGCATCTCGACATCACCGTGGTGGTGGTTGCGACGCTGCTGGTGCTCGCGCTGCTGGCGTTCCTCAACTACACCCAGATGGGCCGGGCGATCCGGGCCTTGGGCGACGACCACCAGGCGGCGCTGTCGGTTGGCATCTCGTTGCAGACGATCTGGGTGCTGGTCTGGTTCATCGCGGGCATCATCGCGCTGGTCACGGGCATCGCCTGGGGCGCGCGGGCGGGCGTGAGCTTTGCGCTTGAGGTGATCGCCTACAAGGCGCTGCCGGTGCTGATGCTGGGCGGGCTTGAATCGATCACCGGGGCCATTGTCGGCGGCCTGATGATCGGCATTCTCGAGAAGCTGTTCGAGATCTACTGGGGCCAGCCCTTCCTTGGCGGCAACACCGAAACCTGGTTCGCCTTTGTCCTTGCCCTGATCGTGCTGCTGTTTCGGCCACAGGGCCTCTTTGGAGAGCGGATCATTGAGCGAGTTTAGCGCAGCACCGGTCAGGAACTGTGATACGGTCGCCCAAAAGGCGGCATGCGACCGGCAGTCGGTGCATGCGCGCGAAAAAACTCAACGGTGCGGTATCGCTTCATGGAACGACAGAACCCTCGACTTCGAATGGCCGTGTCACCCCTTGGCGCAAATGCCGGGTTTGTCGTGCTGTGCATCCTCGGCGGGCTCTGGGCGATGGGGTTCCTGGTCTACGGCACGCTCGTTCTCATCGAGTGGTCAGATGACAACTGGAACCTGCAGCGCGAGTTTGACCGCGTCATCGCCATCGCCGTGGCGTTCGTGCTTTTCGCCGGGGGCACCGCCGTGTCGCTCTGGGCCTTCGCGCAGACCCGACCGGCTCCGAAAGCCGCAAAAGAACGCTGACCGCGCGATGCCCGGCCTTGCAGCGGGGCGCGACCATGCGGGCAACGTGACCCCCGGGACGCCCCATGCATGCGGCGTCGCACGATCCCGCGCGTCCGCCCGCGCCCACCCCGTTCCCTCCTGAAGCAGAGAGCACCGCAATGCTGTATCGCACCGCCGGACAATTCAAGACCAGCTACAAAGCGGATCAGGCCCTGTTCCCGATCCGGCAGGATGCCGTGCTTCTGGGCATCATTCTGGTCTTCGCCTATGTGATCTTCCCGCTGTTCGCGACCGAGTTCGTCTACCAGACCCTGCTGATCCCGGTGCTGATCTATGCGCTGGCGGCGATGGGTCTGAACATCCTGACCGGCTTCGCAGGGCAGCTGTCGCTGGGCACCGGTGCGTTCATGGGGGTCGGGGCCTACGCCTGCTACAAGCTGATCACGCTTTTCCCCTGGATGAACCCGATCGTGGCGATCCTGATGTCGGGCGTGTTCTCGGCCGGGGTCGGCGTGGCCTTCGGCATTCCGTCACTGCGGATCAAGGGGTTTTACCTCGCCATCGCGACGCTGGCGGCGCAGTTCTTTCTGGTGTGGCTCTTCGAAAAATGGGCGTGGCTTTACAACTACAACGCCTCGGGCGCGATCCAGGTGCCGAACCTCAAGATGTTCGGTGTCTATATCTCGGGGCCGCAAGCGGCGAGCGTCACCCAGTATTTCCTCGTGCTGCTGATCGTCAGTTTCATGACCCTGCTGTGCATCAACCTGACGCGGGGCAATCTGGGACGCACATGGAAGGCCACGCGGGACATGGACATCGCGGCGGAACTCATCGGCATCAACCTGATGAAATCGAAGCTTACCGCCTTCATGGTGTCGTCCTACATCGTCGGCGTCGCCGGTGCGCTTTACGTCTTCATGTGGAAAGGCGCGGCGGAACCCAACGTCTTCGACATTCCGCTGAGTTTCCAGGTCCTGTTCATCGCCATCATCGGCGGTCTGGGGTCGGTCATGGGCAACTTCCTGGGCGCGATCCTGATCGTCGGTCTGCCGGTGGTGCTGAACCTGCTGCCCGCGGCGCTGGGCCTGTCGATCTCGTCGGCGCTGGTCGAGCATCTCAACGTGATGATCGTGGGCTCGCTGATCATCTTCTTCCTGATCGTGGAACCGCACGGTCTGGCACAGCTATGGCGGCTTATCCGTGAAAAGCTGATCATCTGGCCGTTCCCGCACTGACACCGGGGCGGCCCAACAACAAAAACGACGCAAAATGTTCAACGGGAGTACAAAGATGAAACATCTGACCAAACTGGCCTCGGTCGCGGTGCTGGGCGCAACGCTCGGTTCCGGTGCCCTGGCGCAAGAGCTATACGCACCCAACCTCGCCTACCGGACCGGACCCTTTGCCGCGACCGGCATTCCGCTGATGAACGGCCAGGCGGATTATTTCACCATGGTCAACGCCCGCGATGGCGGCGTCGGCGGAATCAAGATCGACGCCGAGGAATGCGAGACCGGCTATTCCACCGAAAAGGGCGTGGAGTGCTATGAGAAGACCAAGGGCCGCGCCATCGTCACGCAGCCGTGGTCGACCGGTATCACGCTGCAGGTTCTGCCGAAGACAAACGTCGATGAAATCCCGATCCTGGCGCCGGGCTACGGCTTTTCGCCCATGGCCGACGGCAAGGTCTTCCAGTGGGCGTTCAACACGCCGGCGGGCTACTGGGACGCGGCCGCGATGATCCTGCAATACCTGCAGGACGAGAATGGCAGCCTCGATGGCAAGAAGATCGCCTTTCTGCACCTCGACCACCCCTACGGCAAGGAGCCGCTGCCGCTGCTCGAAAAGAAGGCCGGGGAGCTGGGCTTCGAACTGCTGCCGATCCCGGTCGGTCTGAAAGAGATGCAGAACCAGTCCGCCCAGTGGCTGCAAATCCGCCGCGAGCGTCCCGATTACGTCGTGATGTGGGGCTGGGGCGCGATGAATGCCGGTGCGATCACCGAGGCGGTGAAGACCAAGTTCCCGATGGAGAACTTCATTGGCGTCTGGTGGGCCGGACATGACGCGGATCTCGACCTCGTCGGGGCCGAGGGCAAGGGCTACAAGTCGGTTTCGTGGTCATTCCCGAACATGGATGCGCCGGTGATGGCAGACATCAAGACCCACGTGATCGATGCGGGCCTGTCGCAAACCAACCCCGAAGAGATGTCGGGCGTGTTCTACGGACGCGGCATCGTGATCTCGGCGATCCTGGCGGAAGGGATCACGGCGGCGCAAAAGGAGTTCGGCGTCACCGAGATCGACGCCAAGCAGCTGCGCTGGGGTCTTGAGAACGTCAACATGACGCAGGAACGCATCGACGAGCTGGGGCTGACCGGCATGGTGCCGCCGTTCGCCACCTCCTGCGCCAACCACACTGGCCACTCCGGCGGCTGGATGCTGGAATGGGACGGCGAGAACTTCCAGAAAGTGTCGGACCTGATGGTGCCGGATACCGCCGACTACGCGCAGCTGATCGCGGACAAGGCGACCGAATACGCCACCGACAATGCGCCGTGGCCGACCAACGACGCCTGCGACGCAAGCAACTGATACGCTTGCCCGGCGGCGGTTTTGTGGACCGCCGCCGGATCTGCGTATTTGGAAAATGGAAAGACAGGGGCTTTCGCCATGCTCGACACGGCCAAGACCGATCATGCGCTTCTCGAGGTCAACAACGTCGAGGTGATCTACAACCACGTGATCCTGGTGCTGAAGGGGGTCTCGCTGACCGTCAGGAAAGGCGGGATTACGGCGCTTCTGGGTGGCAACGGTGCCGGCAAGACGACCACGCTCAAGGCGATCTCGAACCTGCTTCATTCAGAGCGCGGCGAGGTCACCAAGGGGTCGATCCTCTACAAGGGCGAGCGTGTGCAGGGGCTGGACCCCGCGGCGCTGGTCAAGCGCGGCGTCATCCAGGTGATGGAAGGCCGCCACTGTTTCGAACACCTGACCATCGAGGAAAACCTGCTGACCGGGGCCTATACCCGCAAGGACGGCAAGGCGGCTGTCGAGGCCGATCTCGAGATGGTCTACAATTATTTCCCGCGCCTCAGGGAACGCCGCCGCAGCCAGGCGGGCTATACCTCGGGCGGCGAGCAGCAGATGTGCGCCATCGGGCGCGCGCTGATGTCCCGGCCTGAAACGATCCTGCTGGACGAGCCGTCGATGGGGTTGGCCCCGCAACTGGTCGAGCAGATCTTCGAGATCGTGAAGGCGGTCAATGAAGGGGAGGGCGTGTCCTTCCTGCTGGCAGAGCAGAACACCAACGTGGCGCTGCGCTATGCCCATGCGGGTTACATCCTCGAGTCGGGCCGCGTCGTGATGGAGGGCAGCGCGGAAAGCCTGCGCGAGAATCCGGACGTGAAGGAATTCTATCTCGGCATGTCCGACGAAGGTCGCCGAAGCTTTCGCGAGGTGCGGTCCTATCGGCGGCGCAAGCGGTGGTTGTCCTAGGCTCTGCGCAGTGGTCTTGGCAAATCTTTCGTCAAGGCCCGGCAGGAAATATATAAAATTGCTGAAACGGTCTTTCTGGCGGAACCATCCAATCGCGCCGCGGTTGTCCTTGCAGCGTTACCGACGTGACGTCCCACCAAGGAGATAGCTATGAAAACGACTGCCACCCTTCTCGCCGCTCTCGGCCTCGCCGTGTCCGGTTCCGCCGCTTTTTCCGCAGCGCATGCCATGGACCCCGCAGTGGTCACCTGCGCCGAGTTCATCAGCATGGATGACGAGGGGAAGATGGGTCTCGCCGAAGCGATCAAGGCGCAGCTCGAGACACCCGAGAACGCCGATGCGATCATGATCATGGTCGACGAAGCCTGCGCAGGCATGGACGCCGAGAGCACAACCGTGCTGCAGGCCGCAACCGCCGGCTGATATCGCGTTTCGGTGATAGAGACGAATTTGCAATGATGTCGAACCCGGTCGCGCCTACAGCGTGGCCGGGTTTTTCGCGCCGGAAAGCCGGTCGCTGGCGCGGTCGCCGCGCCGGGTCGATCGACGCGCCGCCACACGCATCGCTGTTGCCGGTCGTGTTATCTGATAGCCTCGCTTTCGTTATGGCATGACCTGCGCCATGTTGCGCATATCGCATCAGGAGACCCGCAATGACCGACCCCGACACGCTTGAGACACGCAGCGCGACAGAGCGCGCAGAGGCCTTGGCCGAAGCCTTGCCACACCAGGTCGCCCGCGCGCAGGCGCTCGAGGGGTTCGGGGCGCTGCGCGACATCGCGGCGGAAGAAGTGGTGGATCGCGCGGCACTGGCCGCGCTGCCTGTGCTGCGCAAGTCGGACCTCGTTGCGGCGCAGTCCCGGACGCCGCCGTTCGGGGCGCTTGCGGGCCCGCTGGGGTCGTTCACGCATGTATTTCAAAGCCCGGGGCCCATCTACGAGCCCGGGCGGATCGACGACGACTGGTTCCGTCTTGGCCGTTTCCTGCGCGCCGCCGAGATCCATGACGGCGATGTGGTGCAGAACTGCTTTGGATATCATCTGACGCCCGCGGGGATGATGTTCGAATCGGGGGCCCGCGCGGTCGGGGCAACGGTACTTCCGGCGGGCACCGGGCAGACCGAACTGCAGGCCCGCGCGGCGGCAGACATCGGCACCACGGCCTATGCGGGCACGCCCGATTATCTCAAGGTGATCCTCGAAAAGGCCGACGAGTTGGGCCTTGTCCTGTCGATCACCAAGGCGGCCGTGTCCGGCGGCGCGCTGTTCCCGTCCTTGCGCGACTTCTACGCCCAGCGCGGCATCGCATGCCTGCAATGCTATGCTACCGCCGATCTGGGGCTGATCGCCTATGAAAGCCCCGCCATGGAGGGGATGATCGTGGACGAGGGCGTGATCGTCGAGATCGTGACCCCAGGCACCGGCGACCCTGTGCCGGACGGCGAGGTCGGCGAAGTGGTGGTGACCACGCTCAACCCCGATTACCCGCTGATCCGCTTTGCCACCGGCGATCTGTCGGCGGTGCTGCCGGGCGAAAGCCCCTGTGGGCGGACCAACATGCGCATCAAGGGATGGATGGGGCGTGCCGACCAGACCACCAAGATCAAGGGCATGTTCGTGCGTCCGGAACAGGTGGCCGAACTGGTTGCGCGCCACGCCGAGGTCGCGCGCGCCCGCGTGCTGGTCGATCGCGACGGCGAGATGGACGTGATGACCGTGCGCGTCGAAAGCACCGCGCAGGACGCGGGACCGATCGCCGCCAGCGTCGCCGATATTCTGAAACTCAAGGCAAAGGTCGAGATCGTGGATCCGGGCGCGCTGCCGCGTGACGGGCTCGTGATCGAGGATTGCCGCACCTACGATTGATCCGGAAAGGACGTCCATGCCCCGTTTTGCCCTTACCCTCGCGGCCTGTCTCATCGGCAGCACGGCGCTTGCCGACACCGCCGCCCTGATCGTCGAGAACGCGTCGCCGTCGATGCTGGACCGGCTGCGCGGAACCGAGGGCATCATGGCGGCGGTGTCCCCGCTGCGCGACGAGGGCGTCGATGTGCTGGCCTTGCGCGGGGCGGACGGTGCGGCGATGCGCGACGGGCTGGTGCGGTTTCTCGACACGCTCGATGCCGACACGGACGGCGTCGCGGTGCTGCTGTCGGGGCGGTTCGTACACAGCGCCACCGAAACCTACCTGTTGCCGCTGGCCGCCGAGACCGGGACCGCTGGCGACGTTTTCCTTCAGGCGCTGCCTGTTGCGCCGCTGCTGGCGGTTCTCGGGGCCTACCCGGGTCGGGCGTTGCTCATCCTCGCCGAGGCCGGGCCGCAGCCGGTGGTGGCCGACTTTCTGAGGGACGGCGCGGGCGATATCGACCTGCCGCAGGGGGTCACCCTGATCCGCGGGGCGCCGGATACGATCGGGCGGCTGGTGCGCGACGATCTGGGGGTGCCGGCCCGGACACTGGTGGCCGTGGCACGGGACGCGGGGCTGGGCGTTGAGGGATACGCGCCGGACGATCTGGTATTTCTTCCTGCGGCCTCTGCCCCCGGTGCCCCGGTCCGCGACACGCCGCCGCGCCCGGTGCCCGGTGCCGCAGTCGTCGATACCGCCGCTGAGGCACGGCTCTGGCGCGAGGCATCGGCAGAGGATACGCGCGAGGCCTATGCGATGTATCTGTCGGCCTTCCCCGAAGGGCCCAATGCCGCAGAGGCTCGCGACCGCATCGCCGATATCGACGCCGACCCCGACCGCGATGCCCGGCGCGCGGAAGAGGCGCTGGCGCTCAACCGGGAGGCCCGCGCCGAGATCCAGCGCGATCTGTCGATCCTCGACTATAACACGCGCGGCATCGACGGTATCTTCGGACCGGGTACGCGCGGCGCCATCTCCGCGTGGCAGCGCGACAACGGCATCGAGGAGAGCGGGTTCCTCAGCGGCAACCAGATCGCGCGGCTTGACGATCAGGCCGCGCAGAGGGCCGAGGAACTGGAACGCGAGGCTGCCCGCCGCGAGGAACAGCGCGCCCGTGAAGACCGGCTGTATTGGCGCGACACCGGTGCCTCCGGCGATGCCGAGGGGCTGCGCGCATACCTCGCCCGCTACCCGGATGGCGACTATGCCGATCTTGCCACGGAGCAGCTGGCCGAGATCGACGCGCAGGCGCGGGCCGAGGCGGAAGCACAGGATCGCCGGGCATGGGAGCAGGCCGAGGCGGCGGGCACCGAGGCGGCCTACCGCGAATATCTCGCGGCCTTCCCCAATGGCGCTTTCGCCGGGGAAGCGCAGCGTCGACTGGTCGAGGTCGACAGACCCAGCACCGAGCGACAGGCCGAGGCACAGGCGCAGGCGCAGGAAGCCGCGCTTAACCTGACGCCGATCGCCAAGCGACTGGCCGAGGCGCGACTGAGCACCTTCGGCTTTGAGCCCGGTCCGGTGGACGGGCGTTTCGACGCCGACACAAGGCGCGCGATCCGGCGCTATCAGCAATCGCGCGGCCTGACGGTCACCGGGTATTTCGATCAGGTCACGGTGGTGCGGCTGCTGGCGGATTCGATCCGGCGCTGAGCCCAGGTGAAGCGCGCGGTCTGCGGTGCCACCCGACCGCGCGCGCAGGACCCGCGAAACGAAGCCGAAGAAACGAAACCGCAAAGCGAAAAAAGCCGCCCCGGGGGGCGGCCTTTTTGCATCGGTCGAACCGGTCGGCTCAGCCCTGACGGGCCTTGAAACGACGCTGGGTCTTGTTGATGACGTAAACTCGGCCCTTGCGGCGCACAACGCGACAATCGCGATGGCGGTTCTTGAGCGAGCGGAGCGAATTCCGGACTTTCATCGGCCTTCTCCTCATATCGCGGCGCCAGGCGCGCCTTCGGGTGACGTGACACCCCGGACCGTGGCACCGGGGCGGTGAATTCGATGGTGGGCGGTACTGGGTTCGAACCAGTGACCCCTACGATGTCAACGTAGTGCTCTACCGCTGAGCTAACCGCCCATCCCGACATGCGACCGTTCCGTGATGCACCCCATAACGAAATGGGGCGCGGAGGACCCCGCGCCGGTGGACGGGTCTATAAAAGGCTCGGAACAGGAGATCAAGGGCTTTTGGACATAGAAAAAATCGGGCTATCTTGGAACCAAGCGGCGAGGAGCGGACATGCCCAAATCGGCCTATCACCTATACCGACCGGATGCGCTGTCATCCTGTGTCGTGTTTGCATCGCCGCATTCGGGCCGCGATTATCCCTGGTCGTTTCTGCGCCATACGGTGCTGGACGAACACGCCATCCGGTCCTCCGAGGATGCCTATGTGGACCGGCTGTTCGACTGCGCCCCGGATTACGGCGCACCGTTTTTGAAGGCCGGTGCGCCGCGCGCCTTTGTCGACCTCAACCGCGCCGCAGAGGAACTCGATCCCGCCCTGATCGAGGGGGTGCGCCGCGTCGGGCACAACCCGCGCGTGGCCTCGGGTCTGGGGGTGGTGCCCCGGGTGGTCGCCAACGGGCGCGCGATCTATCGCGGCAAGCTGCCCGCCGCCGAAGCCACGCGGCGCATCGACGGTTATTGGCGCCCCTATCACGCCTGTTTGCAGACGCTGCTGCAAGAGGCCGAGATGGGCTTCGGTCAAGCGGTACTGGTCGATTGTCATTCCATGCCGCACGAGGCCGCCGAAGGCACCGCGCGGGCGGGCGGTATGCGCCCCGAGATTGTCATCGGCGACCGTTTCGGGGCCTCTGCCGATCCGGGAATCGTCGACCTGATCGAGGCGGCGTTCTTGCGGGCCGGGCTGGTGGTGACGCGCAACACGCCGTTTGCCGGGGCCTATATCACCCAGCACTACGGCAAGCCATCGCGCCGTCAGCATGCGATCCAGATCGAGATCGACCGCGCCATCTACATGGACGAGCGCACGATCAAGCCCAACGCGCATTTCCACGCCTTCCGGAAACTGCTGCGCGGCGTGATCGCCGAGATCGCGGCGATGCGCATCGAGGACGCCCCCCGTCTCGCGGCGGAATAGGCGCGGCAGCCCGCACCCTCAGGGAAAAAGCCGGTCCAACGCCTGCACAAGAGGGTCCGCATCCGCGATCGCCAGCCGCACCGGCAGCGTCAGGACCTTTATCCGGAAGGCGTCAGGCAGCCGTACCGCGTCCTTCTCGGTGGTGACCAACTGCGCGCCCAGTGCCGTGGCATCGGCCTCGAGCCGGGCCATCAGCGCCGGGGTCAGCGGTTGGTGATCCTCCAGCGCCTCGGCCCGCACCAGGATCGCCCCGAGGTCGCGCAGGGTGGCAAAGAACTTCTCGGGGTAGCCGATGCCCGCAAAGGCCAGCGCGTGCAGCCCGTCCCAGTCCATGCCGGTCTGCAGCGGCGCAAGCTGGCCGGTGATGCGCGGCATGTCCGCGCCCTGTGGCCAGGTGGCGTCAAACCGGACCTGCGCCTCGGGCGGGCCAATGGTCAGCAGCATGTCCGCCCGCGCGAGACCGGTCGCAACGGGTTCGCGCAACGGGCCTGCGGGCAGGCACAGCCCATTGCCGAAGCCGCGCGCCGCATCGACCACCACAAGGCTCAGATCCTGATGAAGCGCCGGATTCTGGAAGCCGTCGTCGAGCAGGATCGCCTCGGCCCCGGCGGCCACGGCGGCATCGGCACCGGCGGCCCGGTCGCGGGCAACCCAGACCGGACCGAAGGCCGACAGCAACAGCGGCTCGTCGCCGGTCTCTTGGGCCTTGTGGCGGCGCGGATCGACCCGGACCGGCCCCTTCAGCGTGCCGCCATACCCGCGCGAGACCACATGCGCGTCGATGCCCCGCGCGGACAGGCGCTCAAGCAGGGCGATGACCGTGGGCGTCTTGCCGGTGCCCCCGGCATTGAGGTTGCCGATACAGATCACCGGCACCGGCAGGCGGTTGCCGGGCCGCGCGATCCGTCGGGCCGTGGCGCGTGCGGTCAGCGCGCCAAGCGGGCGCAGCACATGGGCCAGCAGGCCGGGCGCGTCCGGCGGATTGTTCCAGAACGGCGGTGGTCGCATCAGCCGTGCCCCTTCCGGACGAGCCGCGCATCAAGAAGGTCCGAGATCCGGGCGATGACCTGGTCTTCGGTCTCGGCACCCGCCGTCACCACATCCCAGCCCGCATGCGCCATGGCGGCGGCGCGGTCCGGCGCAATGATCTGCAGCACCGCCGCCGAAAGCGAATCGGCGTCGCGGATGATTCGCGCGGCCCCGGCATCGACAAGCCGGGAATAGGTCGCCAGATGCGAGCCCACGTTGGGACCGTAGAGGATCGCCGATCCCAGCGCTGCCGCCTCGAGCGGATCGGTGCTGACCTGTCCCGTCGCCAGCGAGCCGCCGAGAAAGGCCAGCGGTGCCACTCGGTACCACAGGCCCAGCTCGTCCGGACCTTCGCACAGCACCAGCTGCGTCATGTCGTCGGGCATGTCGCCCGCATCCCAGAAGCAGGTCCGCAGCCCGGTTTCGTCGGCGGCGGCCCAGGCCGCGTCGGCGTCGGCGCTGGTTTCCGGCACGACGATCAGCAGCAATCGCGGCGCCAGGCGACCGGCGGCGACGTGGGCCTCGAAGACCGTGCGCATCTCGGAGGCGTGCAGCCGGGCGGCAAGCCAGGTCGGGCGGCCCCCCAGCGCGGTGGCGACCTCTTCGTGCAGCTCCGGCGGGCAATCCAGCGGCGGTGCCGCGCCGGTCAGCGTGCCCGCATGGACGAGGCGCGCGGCCTCCAGCCCGAGCCTGCGCAACCGCCGCTCGGCGTCGCGCGAGGTGCAGAAGATCGCGTCGAACCGCATCAGCGCCGCGGGGGCGGCATCGGGCAACCAGCGCGGCGCGGGCGTCGAGAACGCGGCTGCGCGGGCATTGACCATCAGACAGGGAAGCCCGCTTTCATGGGCCGCCTCCATCAGCGCCGGGCGCAGGGCATGGCCGCTCCAGATGCACAGGTCGGGCTGCCAATGCGCCAGAAACGCCCGGCAGGCAGGCAGCGTGTCCTCCGGCAGATCGGTGTGGCCCGGCGGGGTCCCGGGCCAATGCCCGGACTTCAGGAAGGCGACGTCGGGGTTCTGCTGCAGCAACCGCTGCGCCAGCGCGGCCAGGGCCTGTGCGTCCGGCTCGGTCCCGGCGTGCAGCCAGACGATCCGCCCGGACGGTCGGTCCGGATCGGGTCGGGATGCGGTGCGGCCCACCTGGGGCCGGGTCAGCGCCAGATAGGCCGAAAGGGGGAAGGGGCGGCGCGACACGCGGTTCAGCCAAGCTCCTCGGTCGGAGAGGCGGCGGCCTCTTCATCGCGAAGCCGATGCAGATGGGCGATGAAGTATCGCATATGCGCATTGTCCACGGTGCGCTGCGCCTCGTTCTTCCAGGCGTCATAGGCGGTGGCGTAATCGGGGAAGATCCCGACGATATGTAGGTCGTCGACATTGCGGAACTCGGATTTCTGCGGGTCGACAAGCTCGCCTCCGAAGACGAGATGCAGGCGTTGCATGGGCTGCCTCCTGTTGCGCGCGGGCCGGTGCCGCGCAGGTCTGGCCGATTAGGACATGATTTCCACCAAGCGCAACCCGGTGCGACGGATCAGCCGCTTCGGGCAGTGCCGCGGCCCAGCGCGTCGAGCGTGCTTTGCCAGACGGCGGTGCCCCCCGCGACGATTCCGTCGGTCATGGCGCGGGGCGAATTGAACCGCAGCGCCGCGCCAGAGCGGTCGCTGACACGGGCCCCGGCTTCGCCGAGAATCAGCGCCCCCGCCGCGACGTCCCATTCCCAGGCGTCGCGAAAGGTCAGCATCGCATCATACGACCCATCGGCCACCAGACACATCCGGTAGGCCAGCGACGGGCGGTGCGCGCGGCGAAACTTTGGCACCCCGGCGGGCCAGTGACGCGGGTCGATATTGGGTTTGGTGGCCAGAACCTCGGCCCCGGCCAGCTCGGACCTCCGGCTGGGGGCGATGGCGCGACCGTTCAGCTGCGCGCCCTGACCGCGCGCGGCCTGGTACAGCTTGTCGCGCATCGGCAGGAACACCACGGCGGCGGTGATCTCGCCGGCCACGGACACCGCCAGCGAATGCGCCCAGGTGTCGGATCCGTCGATGAAACTGCGGGTGCCGTCGATCGGGTCGACGATGAAGGTCGCGGGCGAGGTCAGCCGCAACGGATCATCCTCGCTTTCTTCCGACAGCCACCCATAGGCGGGGCGGGCGCTGCGCAGGGTGTCCTCCAGCACGTCGTTCACGGCGATGTCGGCGGCGGTCACCGGCCCCTGGCCGTCGCCCTTGTCGCGCGTGTCAAGGGGGCCGCCGACAAAGCGCGTCGCGGTCTCGGCGGCCAGTCCCGCCGCCCGAAGCAGAAGGTCGAGGTCACTCTCCGGCAAGGGTCAGTCCTTCGACCAGCAGCGACGGCACCACGCGGCTGAGCCAGGGGCGCGCGTCGTTGGCGGGCCGGATCGTGCGCAGGAAGGCAGGCAGCGACCCGGCGATGGTCACGCCCGAGACCGGATAGGCGATTTCGCCGTTTTCGACCCAGTGGCCCGCCGCGCCGCGCGAATAATCGCCGGTATTGGGGTTGATGGTCGCGCCGATCATCGAGGTGACGATCAGGCCGGTGCCCATCTCGCGGATCAGGTCGTCGCGGCTGTCGCGGCCCTGCGTCAGCGCCACGTTCCACACCGAAGGCGACGGGCCGGACGCGACCGACCGCGCGGCATTGCCGGTGGGGGAAAGACCCAGCTTGCGGGCGCAGGCCAGGTCAAGCGTGTAGGATGCCAGCGCGCCGTCCTCGACGATCTTGCGCGGACGCGTCGGCAGGCCTTCGGCGTCGAAGGGGCGCGATGCGGTGGCGCGCGCACGGTGCGGGTCCTCGGTCAGGGACAACCCCTTGGGCAGCACGTCGCGCCCCAGCGCATCCAGAAGCCAGGACGCCCCGCGCGACACCGCCTGGCCTGACGCCGCCGCCAGCAGGTGCCCGATCAGCGACGACGAGATGCGTTCGTCGAACAGCACAGGGTAGGCCCCGGTCTTCGGACGGCGCGGGTTCATCCGCGCGACGGTACGCTCCCCGGCCCGGCGTCCGATGTCCTCGGGGCTGCGCAGATCCGACTGGAAGATGCGCCCGTCGCCGTCGTGGTCGCGCTCCATCCCGGTGCCTTCGCCCGCGATCGCGACGCAGGAGGTCGACCGCTGGGTCCGCGTGTAACCGCCGGAAAAGCCCTCTGTGGTCGCCAGGTGGACGCGGGTCGCGCCGTAGCCCGCCGAGGCCGCGTCGATCCGGGTGATGCCGTCCACGCCAAGGGCTGCGGCCTCTGCGCGCCGGGCATCGTCTTCCAGCATGGCCGGGTCCGGCTCTGTGGTGGGATCGGCAAGCTCCAGCGCGGCAAGATCCCAGTCGCGGGCCAGATCGGCGGCGGGGGCGAGCCCGATATAGGGATCCTCGGGGGCCTCGCGGGCCATGGCGACGGCGCGCTCGGCCATCTCGGCCATGGTCTCGGGCCGAACATCCGACGCCGATACCGTGGCCGAGCGTTGCCCGATCAGCACCCGAAGTCCGATCTCGACCGCCTCCGAGCGTTCGGCCTGCTCCAGCCTGCCGCCGCGCACGTCCACGCCAAGCGAGGTGCCATCGACAGCCATCGCATCGGCATCGGGCGCGCCCGCGGTCTTCGCCGCGTCGAGCAATTGTTCGGTCAGTCTGGACAGGTCGTGCGCCATGGGGCCTCCGCAAGGTGTCGCATCGCCGAGAGGTAGGTCGCAGGCCGCCCGAGCGCAAGCCGCTGGATCAGTCGGGGCTGGGCACCACGACACCCACGATGGGGCCCATCGGGCGGCCCAGATCGGCACGGTTGAGCGATGGCGCGTAGATCCGCGAGATGTTGCCGTCGAGAAACAGCGCCTGCGGCAGGGCCAGCGCGTCGCGGAACAGGCGCCCGAACTCGTGGAAGGTCACCGGCTTTTCCGAGATCGCGAACACCACCTCGCTGCCATCGGCAGAGGTGCCGACGCCGTTGCGGATATAGCGGCTGTCGCTGTTCACCAGGAAACGCGGGTGCAGATCGCCGTCGATCACCAGCATCGGGCCGGATTGCGTGGCATAGCGGCAATCGGGGGCCTCGCGTTCGAAGCGCCGCGTCTCGATCACACGGGCACGTCCCGCGCCGATGCAGAACACGCCGTTGGGCAGCAGCCCGAAGTTTCCGGGCCCCGCCGAGGCGATCACCCGTTGCTCTTCGCGGCCCTCTTCGACGTAGTGGCCCACCGGCGCGCGATCCGGATGGTACATGCCGGCGTTCATCGCGAAGGCCAGCCGTTCGCCCTTGCGGTTCAGCTGCTGGTCGACCTGACCGAACTGGCCGAACGGCACGCCGTCGTCGTTGTAAAGAAACAGCCGCAAGCCTTCGGCGGCGGGATCGACCCGGCAGATCGTATAGGGCGTGCCGTCATGGGTCAGCGCTTCGCAGCTCACCGCTTGCGCAGCGGCGGGAAGGCTGCCGAAGAGCAGCGGAAACAAGAGGCCGGGCCATCGCATCGGCCTAATCGTCAAGATCGCGCTGCACGTCGTCCTGGGCGAACAACCGGCGCGTCTCGTCGAGCTTGTCGAAGGTGTCATCCAGCCGGAACCGCAGCTCTGGCGCGTATTTCAGCGTGAGGTGCCGGGCAACCTGACGACGCACCTCTCCGGAATTGCGGGCGAGGACCTTGATCACCTTGTCGCGCCCCTTGCCACCCAGCGGCAGCACATAAGCCGTCGCCACCTTGAGGTCGGGCGACACCCGCACCTCGCCGACGGTGATCGACATGCCCGAAAGGTCCGGATCGTGGATGTCGCCGCGCATCAGCACATCCGACAGGGTGCGGCGCACCAGTTCGCCGACGCGCAGCTGGCGCTGGGTCGGTCCGGGTCCGTCATGAAAAGATCGTTTGGCCATGGGGGGCAGATACGCCTTCGACCCGGCTTTGCCAAGGCGCGGCACGCAAGGTAAGGGAGACGTCAGTCGGTCTGAAGGAGATAGGACATGGGCGATTTGCCGGGTGTGGTCATCACGGGTGTGTCGGGTCGGATGGGCCAGATGCTGGTGCAATCCTTGGCGGCGTCCGACACGCTGCGTGTCGCGGGCGCGGTCGAGCGCAGCGGCCACGACTGGATCGGGCGCGATCTGGGCACCGCGATGAACGGCCGGGCGTCGGGCGTCGTTGTCACCGACGATGCCGAGGCGGCGTTTGCGCAGGCCGACGCCGTGATCGACTTTACCGCGCCCGAGGCCAGCATCACCTTCGGGCGGCTGGCGGCGGCAAGGGGGCTGGTGCATGTCATCGGCACCACCGGGTTCACCGACGCTCAGATCGAGGCGCTGCAAGAGGCGTCGGACGGCGCGGTGCAGATCCGCGCGGGCAACATGTCGCTTGGGGTCAACCTTCTGACATTGCTGACGAAAAAGGTCGCCGCCGCGCTGGATGCGGATTTCGACATCGAGGTGGTCGAGGCGCATCACAACCGCAAGGTCGACGCGCCGTCGGGCACGGCGCTGATGCTGGGCGAGGCCGCAGCCGAGGGGCGCGGCGTGGCGCTGGCGGATGTGTCGGATCGCGGACGCGACGGGATCACCGGGGCCCGCAAGCGCGGCGATATCGGCTTTGCCGCGATCCGGGGCGGCGACATCATCGGCGAACATGACGTGATCTTCGCCGGTCCGGGTGAACGGATCGTGCTGCGCCACGTGGCCTCGGACCGTGCGCTCTTTGCCCGTGGCGCGCTCAGGGCGGCGCTCTGGGGGCAGGGCAAGGCGCCGGGGTTCTACGACATGCTGGACGTTCTGGGGCTGGACTGACCGGAGATCCGCCCGCCCGTCCATCCGTCCATCCGTCCATCTGTTGCAATCTTCACGAGCCTGTCAGCGTCGGTTGCCTTCGGGTCGGCTCCGCTATCTTCACGATACCGTCGTTTGTCTGGAGATGATGATGCGCACACCCCTGCTCCTGACGCTCTGCGTCGCACTGTCTGCCCCGGTCATGGCATCGGCCGAACGCGTGGTGTCGAAACCCGAATTTGTCGATCTGGTACAGGGCAAGAAACTGACGCGACCGCTGGTCGAGCTTCAGGTCACCCCGGATGGCGCAATTGCTGGCACCGGCGCTGCCTGGGACGTGACCGGCAAGTGGACCTGGCAAGACGGGTATTTCTGCCGCGATCTGGTCTGGGGCGGCGATTCCTTGGGCTACAACTGCCAGATGGTCACCGCCACCGGCGACCGCATCACCTTCACCTCGGATCGCGGTCAGGGCCGGTCGGCGGGCTTCACGCTGCGCTGACGTTCTTTGCTGTCGGGGCTGCCGGGACTGTCGGGCCAGCACCCGACCCTCAGAAGTCGATCGCCAGCCCCTTCTTTTCCCAGTCGCCGTAGCGCACCGGCTCTGGTCCGTCGCGGCCACCAAGTTCGATCGGGCGGGCGTTTTCCCGCTCTTCCGCCTCGGCGATCCTGCGGCGTTCCGCAGCCTCGGCCAAGGCTCGCCGTGCGGCGGGCGGCAATTCGGGGTTTTCGTCGCTCATTCGCGGTTCCTCCGGTCTGTCCGGGTTGATATACGCCTCCGGCGAGCGGGAACAAGGCGGACGACATGGATCAGGCGCGGCGCGCATGCGTGGACCTACTGGATGGCGTTCTGGCCGAGGGCCGCCTGCTGAGCGAGATGACCGGCGGCGACCGCTTCCTGCGTCTTGCCCCCGAGGATCGCGCCGCGGCGCAACGGCTGGCCGCGGATGTGTTGCGCAACATCGACCGGGCGGACCGGCTGCTTGCGCCGCATCTTGCGAAAAAACCGCCGTTGCGGGGCATGCATATCCTGCGTCTGGGCACGGTCGAACTGGCCCGGGGCGGTGCCGCGCATGGTGTGGTGAATGCCTGTGTCGGCCTGGCCGAAGGGCACAAGCGGACCCGGGCGCTCAAGGGGCTGATCAACGCGGTGCTGCGCAAGATCGCCGACGAGGCCCCGGCGGTCTGGGACACTTTGCCGCCCGCGCGTCTGCCCGAATGGCTGCGCGGGCCGTTGCTGGCGGCCTGGGGCCGCGATGCCGTTCGCGGGATGGAGCGGGCGCACCAGACGGGCGCGCCGCTCGATCTGACGGCCAAGGGCGATGCGGCTGCGCTGGCCGAGGCTGTGGGCGGCACGCTTCTGCCCACCGGCTCGGTGCGGCTCGACGCGCGGCGTCAGGTCTCGACGCTGCCGGGCTATGCGGCGGGCGACTGGTGGGTGCAGGATGCCGCCGCGGCACTTCCGGTGCGCCTGCTAAGCGATCTGGCGGGACAGACCGCGCTTGACCTCTGCGCGGCACCCGGTGGCAAGACCATGCAACTGGCCGCGGCGGGGGCCGATGTGACGGCGCTGGACCTGTCCGAGGCGCGTCTTGCCCGGGTGCAGGAAAACCTGACCCGCACCGGCCTTGCCGCCCGGATCGTCGCGGGCGATGCGCTGACCCATGCGGGCGGGCCCTACGATACGATCCTGCTGGACGCGCCCTGCTCGGCCACCGGCACGATCCGCCGCCATCCCGATCTGCCCCATGCCCGCACCGGCGAGGGCATCTCTGAACTGATCGCGCTTCAGGCGCGGATGATCGACCATGCGGTCACGCTTCTGAAACCCGGTGGGCGGTTGATGTTCTGCACCTGCTCGCTGATCCCCGACGAGGGCGAGGTTCAGATCGACGACGCGCTGGAGCGGCATCCGTCGCTGCGGGTGGTCCCGCCGGACGCCCCCTGGATCGAGGCCCACTGGCGCAGCAGCGAGGGCGGTCTGCGCCTTCGCCCGGATTTCTGGGCCGACACGGGCGGCATGGATGGCTTCTACATGGCCTGCCTGACAATCGCCTGATCCGGCCCCGCACCAAGGTCGAATATTGCCCGTGACAGCAGCCCCCTAAGGTCGCGCCCATGGGGGGATCACGCTTCATCCTGGCCGCGTGCCTGTGGCTTTGTCTGGCGGTATCGGCATGGGCCGCACCGTCCGAGCGCGCGCGTATCGCCGAAAAGGTCATCGCCCCCATGAGCCTTGGCGACGCCATCGGCGACGACGGTGTCTATGAATTGCTCAATTCCGGCGGCCAGCACGCCGGTTACGTCTTCGAGACCGAACCGCTGGCCCCCTTGCCGGGCTTTTCCGGCGCGCCGATCAACGTGCTTGTGGTGCTCGACCTCGAAGGGCGCTTCATCTCGGTCCGGCTTCTGGATCACAACGAACCGATCTTCGTGTCGGGCCTCGGGCAGGCCCCGTTCCATGCCTTTTTCGAGCAATACGAGGGCCATTCCATTTCCGAAAGCCTCGTTGTCGGCACGCCCTATGGCGGTGCGACGGGCGGCGGCGCGCTGGTCTATCTCGACGGGGTGACCAAGGCCACGGCAAGCGTGCGCATCGCCCACGAATCGGTGCTGGCGGCCACCCTGTCGGTGGCGCGCGAAAAGATGCAGGGCATCGCGTCCGGTCCGCCCGCGCATCCCGACAGGGACTACCGCGAGGATCTAAATTGGCAGGCGCTGGTCGATCAGGGGCTGGTGACGCATGAACGCGTGAGCAATGCCGAACTGCAGGCCGCGTTCGACGGCACGATCTGGTCCGACGACGACCCCGAGGCGCTGGACGCCCCCGACGAGGCCTATCTCGACCTCTGGGTGGTCGATCTTGGCGCGCCCTCGATCGCGGCGGCGGTGCTGGACGCGGACACCTACGAGGAACTGCAACGCTTCATGGAGATCTCGGATTTCGACGAACCGATCCTGGTGGTGGAGACCGCCCGCCACGGGCTCGTGTCCGAGGATTTCGTGCGCAACACAGCGCCCGACTGGCTGTCCGCCGAACAGGGCGGCCTGCCGGTGGCGCTGCGCGATGCCGACCTGTTCGTCGGCTTGCATGACGACGTGCCCGAGGCGCTGCATGACGGTGCCGCGCTGATCCTGCGCACCGACCGGCGGCTTGGCTTCGATCCGACGGCGGAATGGACGCTCAAGGTGCAGGCGGTGCGCGCACACGGCATGTTCCAGCCCGAGATCGGGTCAGTCACGCTGAGTGTCAGCCACCAGACGCCCGAGCGGTTTTTTTCCCGCCCCGGTCAGGTCGAACGGCTATCGCCCTGGCAAGAGGCGATCTTCAACCGGCAAGGCGACCTGATCGGACTTGCGGTCTTCCTTGGCATGCTGCTGCCGACGCTGCTTTTCGCGCAGAAACGTCTGGCCGGGCTGGCCGCCTTCACGCCGGTGCGGCTGGGCATCCTGGCGATTGTGCTGGGCTTTGTCGGCTGGTGGGGGCAGGGGCAGTTATCGATCGTGACCCCCTTGGCGGCCTTGCAGACGGCGCTGGCGGGCGGGTCCTTTGCCTTCCTGCTCTACGATCCGTTCTCGCTGGCGATCTGGGGGGCCACGATCCTGGGTTTCGTACTGTGGGGCCGGGGTCTGTTTTGCGGCTGGCTGTGCCCCTTCGGCGCGATGCAGGAGTTCGCCCATCACATCGGGCGGCTGTTGCGCATCCCGCAGATCGACGTGCCCGCGCGCTGGGACCGGTGGCTGAAATGGATCAAGTACGTCGTGCTGGCGGCGCTTGTGGGCATCACCCTGACGATCCCGCAGGCGATGGACAAGGCCGCCGAGGTGGAGCCGTTCAAGACCGCGATCACCACCTTCTTCCTGCGCGAATGGTATTATGCGGCTTACGCGCTGTTCTGGATCTTTCTCGGCATGGTGCTGTTCAAGGGCTTCTGCCGCTATGTCTGCCCGCTGGGCGCGCTTCTGGCCATCGGCGGGGCGCTGCGCCTGCGCCGCTGGATACCGCGCCGGGTGGAATGCGGATCGCCCTGTCAGCTCTGCCGCGTCGAATGCCAGTACGGGGCGATCGAGAAGACCGGCAAGATCGACTATTCCGAATGTTTCCAATGTCTCGAATGCGTGAGCATTCACGATGACGAAAACCGATGTGTGCCGCTGGTTCTGCAAGGCCGCGCCGCCAAGCGCCCGCCGCGCGTGACCGGCCACCCGAACACGGTGCCCGCGCAATGAGGCGGCGTCGGTTCCTGACCCTTGCGGCAACCTTTGCCTGTGCGCCGCGCCTTGCGGTGGCGGGCACCTGGCGCGGGTTTGCGCTGGGGGCAGACGTGTCGGTGCAGCTTGACGGCCCCCGGGCCGAGGTCAGTGCCATGCTGGCCGACATTCCCGTGATCCTCGACCGGGTCGAGGCGGCGTTCTCGATCTACCGGGCGGGCAGCGAGGTGTCGCGCCTCAACCGTGACGGATGGCTCCGGCCCAGCCCGCTGTTCCGGCAACTGACGGATCTTGCCGACACCGCGCATCGGCTGACCGGGGGCGGTTTCGATCCGACGGTGCAGCCGCTCTGGCGGGCGCTGGCCGAGGGGCGCGATCCGACCGCCGCGCGGGCGGCCATCGGCTGGGGCCGGGTCCGACGCGGTGACGCGGTGCAGCTTGCGCCGGGTCAGGCGCTGACTTTCAACGGCATCGCGCAGGGCTTTGCGACGGATCTGGTCAGCGACCATCTGGCTGATCGGGGGGCCTCCGGGGCGCTGATCGACATCGGCGAACATCGCGCGCTGGGCGGGCCATTCCGCCTGGGGCTGAGCGATCCTGCGCACGGGCTTCTGGGCATGCGCACGCTGCGCGGCGGGGCGGTCGCGACCTCAAGCCCCGGGGCGCTGCGTCTTGGGCACGCGGCGCATATCCTGTCGCCGGACGGGGCGGTGCCGCGCTGGTCGACGATCAGCATCGAGGCCCCGCGCGCGACCATGGCGGATGCGCTGTCGACGGCGGCGGTGTTCATGGATGCCGCCCAGTTGCAAGCGCTCAAGGCGCGCGCCGCGATCACCCGGATCACCACCGTCGATGGCGCGGGCAACCTCCGCACCATCTGAGCCGCGACGCGACCCTGTGCGCCGATGCCGCGCGGGCAAATGCGTCAGGTCGGCGGCGGCTTTTCGCGCGGCGGTGTGCTCTTGTAGGTCGGCAGGGACCAGCCCAGCGCCAGCGTCCCGGCCCGCAAGCCGAAGGTCACCGCCGCGCAGCCGATCGCGGCGACGACATCGCCAAACCCCAGCCAGACACAGGCCAGCGTCATCATCGACCCGGCAAGGGCGCAGGTCACGTAAAGCTCGCCCTGGATCAGCACCACGGGCACGTCATTGGCCACCACGTCCCGCATCAGACCGCCAAGGCAACCGGTGGTCATGCCCATCACCACGACGATGGGGGCGGGCTGGCCCAGTGAAACTGCGATACCCGAGCCCGCCGCCGCCGCGACGGCCAAGGCGGCCGCATCGAGCCAGCGCAGCGTCGCGATGCGGCTTTCAAGCCTGTGCGCCGTCAGAAAGACAACCAGCGCCGCCCCCGAGGCCACCGCCAGGTAAGAGGGGTCCGCGATCCAGAACACCGGGTTCCGGTCAAGCAGCAGGTCGCGCACGGTGCCGCCACCGACCCCGGTCAGGCATGCCAGGAAGATGAAGCCGACCACGTCGAGCTGCGCCCGCGAGGCGGTCAGCGCGCCGGTTGCGGCAAACACCAGCACCGCCGCGTAATCGAGCAGGGTAAAGAGCGTCATCGCGCCGACTTGAACGGCGCCATTCCGTCGCGGGCAAGCTTGTCGGCGCGTTCGTTCTCGGGATGGCCCGCATGGCCCTTGACCCATTCCCAGGTCACGTCGTGGCGGGCTTGCGCCGCATCGAGCCGCAGCCAAAGCTCGGCGTTCTTGACCGGTTTTTTGGCGGCGGTCTTCCAGCCGTTCTTCTTCCAGCCATGGATCCAGGTGGTCACACCGTTCTTCACATAGGTCGAGTCGGTGATGATCGTGATTTCGGACGGGCGCGACAGGCTTTCAAGCGCGTTGATCGCCGCCAGAAGCTCCATGCGGTTGTTGGTCGTCACCGCCTCGCCGCCGCACAGTTCACGTTCCTTCACGATCTCGTCGCCGTCGCGGGCCTGCAGCAGGGCGCCCCAGCCCCCGGGGCCGGGATTTCCGGAGCAGGCTCCGTCGGTATAGGCATACAAACTTGACATCCCGCCCGTGTCGCGCCCGCCGACCGCGGCGTCAAGAGGCCGCGTGCGCAACGCCGCCCGCCTGTGCCGGTCGCATCTTTTCGGGAACGCGGGCCCGGGTGCGCGTGTTGGGTGACTGACGCGGGCAAACGGTCCCGCAAGGCAATAGACAGGAGATTTCTCCATGGCGACCATCAAAGACAGCAAGATCCTCATCGTGGCCACGCATGGCTTCGAGCAGTCCGAACTTGAAGTGCCGCGCGACAAGCTCCGCGACCACGGCGCGACGGTGCATGTGGCCTCGCTCGACGGCGCGGCCATCAAGGGCTGGGACGGAGACGACTGGGGGCGCGAGGCCGATGCCGATGCCACGCTGGCCGATGTCGACCCGTCCGATTACGACGCGCTCGTGCTGCCCGGCGGCCAGATCAACCCGGACCTGCTGCGCGTCGAGGCGGACGTGATCAAGACGATCCGCGCCTTCCACCAGTCCGGCAAGACCATCGCGGCGATCTGCCACGCACCCTGGCTGCTGGTCGAGGCAGACATCCTGAAGGGCCGCACCGCGACGTCCTACCCGTCGATCAAGACCGACGTCAAAAACGCCGGTGCCAACTGGGTCGATGAAACCGTGGTCGCCGATCAGGGCATCGTCACCAGCCGCAATCCGGATGACCTTGACGCATTCGTCGCCAAGATCGTCGAGGAGATCGAGGAAGGCACCCACGCGCGCCAGGCCGCGTAACCGCCCTGCAAGACATCAAGGCCGCCGCCTCCGGAACCGATCCGGGGGCGGCGCTTTTCGTTTACTCGACCGTGACAGTGATCACATCCGAGGCCATGACCGGATCATGCGGGCGGTGATTGGCGTCGCCCAGCACAAGCTGCAGCGTGTGTTCACCCGGGGCCAGCTCCAGCGTCACCTGGGTCTGACCGCCGCCGAAGTGGCGGTGGTTGTCGTCGGCGGGCAGGCCGTTCATCATCGCCTCCTGGTCACCGGGGACCTCTCCGAATGGGGGGCGGTCCACCAGGATGTGGTGATGGCCGGTCGCCTCGCGCTCGGTTCCCGCGGGGGCCACGCCCATGCCCTTCAGACCGAAATGGATCGTCACCGGAGAGGTGACCGTCGCGCCGTCCTGCAAGCCGATGAAGTAGACTTGCGCGGTGTCGGGCGCGGGCGTCGCGTCCTGCGCGCTTGCGGGCGCGGCCAGGCCTGCCAGCGTCACACAGGTGGCCAGTGCGATGCGTCGAATCATAAGCTCATCCTCCCTTTGCCGGTGCCGAATGCACCGCGCTTATCATAACACCAAACCGCGATTGTCCCGACATCTGCCTGTTTCCATGCGCCGAACAGAGCCCGCGATTACCTTCCAATTGTCCGCCCCGCGCCGCGATTGTGCCCAGATCTCGGGCGATACCTTTGTCCGAAGACGAATGACGCGAAGGAGCGGTCTATGGATCGGCTGACCGAGATGGAGGCGTTCGCCACAGTGGTGGATCAGGGTGGCTTTACCGACGCCGCCAAGAAGATGGGTATTTCCAAGTCCGCGGTGTCGAAGCATGTCTCGTCGCTGGAGGCCCGGCTGGGCGCGCGCCTGCTCAACCGGACGACGCGCCGGGTCAGCCCGACCGAGATCGGCCTGGCCTACTACGACCGCGCCCGCCGTGTTCTGAACGACGCAGGCGAGGCCGACGCGCTCGTCACATCGATGCAATCGGCGCCCTCGGGGCTGTTGCGCATCTCGGTTGCGACGGATTTCGGGGTCAATCACCTGTCGCCGATCCTCGGCGGGTTCCTCGCGGAATTTCCGGACATCACCGTCAACATGGTGCTCAACAACCGCTACGTCGAACTGATCTCGGAAGGCTTCGACATGGCCATCCGCATCGGCGAGCTTGAGGATTCCACGCTTCGGGCGCGCAAGCTGGCGGAGTGCCAGAAACGCATGATCGCCTCGCCCGGCTATTTCGAGAAGTTCGGCAGACCCGCACGGATCGACGATCTGAACGAACACAAGCTCTTGCACTATTCCAACCAGTCCTCTGGCAATGTGTGGAAGGTCACCGCACCTTCGGGCGAGAAGCGCCATGTGCGCACCGCCGGCTGGCTGTCAGTGAATGACGGACAATCGCTGCTGAATGCCTGTATCGCCGGGCTTGGCATCGCCTATCTGCCGTCATTCCTGTACGGCGACGCGATGGCCTCGGGCCTTGTGGAAGACGCCATTCCCGAATTGCCGACCGAGACGCAGGGCATCTACGCGGTCTATCCGCCGGGCCGGTTTACCCAGCCCAAGGTGCGCGCCTTCATCGATTTCCTGGTCCATCAGTTCGCCGACAAGGGCCTGAACGACTGGTAGAGTTTCCCCATGCCTGTTCCTAGGCAAACTCGCCCGGGCGCGTCCTTGCGTCCGGGTTTTTTTTCGTCTGCCGCCCGATCGTGGCCGCCGCGGGCAACGCCGCAGGGCCGGCTCAGCGCTCCGAGGTCTCGGCCTCGATCTCGCGGCGGGATTTGCGCGCCCGTTCGGTGGCCGATTTCAGCTGTCCGCAGGCAGCCATGATGTCTTCGCCGCGCGGGGTGCGGATCGGCGAGGCGTAGCCAGCCTTGTAGATGATGTCGGCGAAGGCCTCGATCCGCTGCCAGTCCGACCGTTGATATGGCGCGCCGGGCCATTCGTTGAACGGGATCAGGTTGATCTTGGCCGGGATGCCCGCGATCAGCTTGACCAGCCGCCGCGCATCCGCGTCGCTGTCGTTCACATCCTTCAGCATCACGTATTCGAAGGTGATGCGTTCGGAATTGGACAGGCGCGGATAGTCCTTCAGCGTCGACAGCAGCGTCTCGATGTTCCAGCGCTTGTTGATCGGCACCAGCTTGTCGCGCACCGCGTCCGTGGTGGCGTGGAAGGACACCGCCAGCAGGCAGCCGATCTCTTCCGCCGTCTTGGTGATCTCGGGCACCACACCCGAGGTCGACAGCGTGATCCGGCGGCGCGACAGGGAAATGCCCTCGCCATCCATGGCGATCTTCATCGCGTCGCGGACGTTGTCGAAATTGTACAGCGGCTCGCCCATGCCCATCAGCACGACATTCGACAAGAGCCGCGTTTCGTTCTTCGGCGCGCCCTGCTCGGGCCATTCGCCAAGGTCGTCGCGCGCCAGCATGATCTGGCCGACGATTTCACCGGCGGTCAGGTTGCGCACCAGCTTTTGCGTTCCGGTGTGGCAGAACGAACAGGTCAGCGTGCAGCCCACCTGCGACGAGATGCACAGCGTGCCGCGATCCGATTCGGGGATGTAGACCACCTCGACCTCGTGACCGCCTGCGATCCGCACGAGGTATTTGCGCGTGCCGTCCCTCGACACGGTCTTCGAGACGACCTCGGGCAGGCGAATCACGAAATGCTCGGCCAGCAGGCGACGGTAGTCCTTGGACAGGTTCGTCATCGCATCGAAGTCGCGCACGCCCCAATGGTAAAGCCAGGCCCAGATCTGGTTGACCCGCATCTTCGCCTGTTTCTCGGGCGTGCCGATGTCCAGCAGCGCTGCGTGCAGCGCATCGCGGGTCAGGCCGATGATGTTGGCAAGGCCCTCGGGCGCCTTGCGCGGGATGGTGACGAGGTCCTGCGTGATCGGTGCATTGGCGGTCATATCGGTCGCTCCAGGGCGCGGCATGCGCGCCTCAGTTCGGGAAAGTGGGCGTGATACAGGATGTATGGGACGAGTCCAAAAGAAAAAGGGCGGATCGCGCCGCCCTTGCCCGACCCACCCTGCCGCCTGGATCAGCTCGTGCAGCGGCGCTGGGCATCCTCGACCGCAGCGGTGAAGCCCAGAAGCGAGAAGGTGTCCTTGGTCTGGGTGCCGCGCGACGAGCGGGCCGTCACGATGGCGCTCGCGCCGCGCTTCATCGCGGTCACGATGCGGGCATCGTCCTGCGGCGTGGCGGGCCAGGCCCATTCCCCCTCCGAGAACAACTCGAACTCGGTGCCGCTGATGTTGAGGTTCACGGTCGAGCCGTCGGCAAAGGGATAGCCGCCGGTGAACGCCACCTGACCGGCCACATTGGCGCCGGGGCGATAAAACACCATCAGCAGGATTTCACCGCGAGTGACCGCGACGACACGTCCGTCCCGGGTATTCACGCTTTCCTTGTAGGTGGTCACCGCCCAGCATTCGCGCGGCTCTGTCCCCTCGAACACCGACCAGTCGGTCATGGCATCGACGCGGTTGGTGCTTTCTGCCTGCGCATGGGCCAAGCCGCCACATGCCAGCAAGGCTGCAACAAGGCCACTTTTGATCACAGATTTCATTGCCCGAAACTCCACCAGACCTGATCCTCAATCTCTTGGGTTGCGCCCTGTCGGCTCCGGTTTATTGTTCCCGGTAACACCCGTTTTCGCACGGGACCCTAGCCTGATTTTGCAGAGCGCGAAAAGCCCTGTCGGCAGATTATCGCCAAGTCGTGAGGAAACCCATCCATGAGCACCCAAGCGGCCCGCCTGTGCGAGGTCTGGCGCGGTCCGTTCGCGGAATCCTGTCACCATGGGCACGCGGTCGTGGCCGGGCCGGACGGGGCGGTCGTGAACGCATGGGGCGATCCCGAGGCGATGATTCTGCCGCGGTCCTCGGCCAAGATGATCCAGGCGTTGCCGCTGGTTGCGTCCGGCGCGGCGGATGCCCGGGGGTTGACGCCCGAACACCTGGCGCTGTCCTGCGCCAGCCATCAGGGCGCGCCGCTGCATGCGGACTTCGTGGCGGACTGGCTGATGGATCTGGGTCTGGGCGAGGCCGATCTGCGCTGTGGACCCCAGCCCAGCCGGGACCGGGCGCTGCGGCACGCGATGCAATGCGCGGGCGCGGCCCCGTCGCAGCTTCACAACAACTGCTCGGGCAAGCATGCGGGCTTTCTGACGCTGAACGCCCGGCTGCGTGGCGGCAGCGAATACCACGCGCCCGAGCATCCGGTGCAACAGGCCTGCCGAGAGGCCTTCGAGGTGGTGACCGACCGCCCCAGCCCCGGCTTTGGCATCGACGGCTGTTCGGCGCCGAATTTCGCCACCACGATGGCGGCGATGGCCCGTGCGATGGCGTGGTTCGCCACCGCCCATCACCGCGCCGACACGCTGTCGGCTGCCGGGGCGCGCCTGCGCGACGCGATGATCGCGCATCCGATGCTGGTGGCGGGGGAAGGGCGGGCCTGCACGCTGCTGATGCGGGCCGCGAACGAACCGGTCGCGCTGAAGACCGGAGCCGAGGGCTATTTCGTTGCGATCCTGCCTGCGCGCGGGCAGGGCATTGCGCTCAAGATCGCCGATGGCGCGACCCGGGCCGCCGAATGCACCATCGCCGCGATCCTGGTGCGGATGGGGGTGCTGGACGCGGCGCATCCCGACGTCCAGCGCTTTCTCAACCCCGAGATCCGCAACTGGCGCGGGGTGGTGACCGGCAGCATCCGCCCGGCCCCGATCCTCTCTGCCTGAGCGCGCATCCCGCAGCGGCGTCTATCCGGTCGCGAAGGCGCTTTTGGCATAGCCCTGAATATAAAGCAGCGCGGTCAGGTCGCCGTGGTTGATGCAGTGCCGGGCCTGTTTCTGCACCGACGGCTTGGCATGCAGCGCGACGCCCGTACCGGCCCGGGCCAGCATGCCCAGATCGTTGGCACCGTCGCCCACGGCGATCACATCCGCGGCCGTAAGGCCCAGCCGTGCGCTGATCTCCTCGAGGGCCTGAACCTTGGCGTCGCGTCCGAGGATGGGGTGGGCGACCTCGCCGCTCAGTTTGCCATCCTCGATCAAGAGCGTGTTGGCGCGATGCTCGTCGAAACCCAGGCCTGCCGCGACCGATGCGGTGAAGGCGGTGAAGCCGCCCGAGACCAGCGCAGCATGACCGCCATTGGCCTTCATCGTCGCGATCAGGGTGCGTCCGCCGGGCATGTAGCTGATCCGCTGGGCCAGCACCCGGTCGATGACGCCGGTCTCGAGCCCCCGGAGCAACGCCACCCGTTCGGTCAGCGCGCCTTCGAAGTCCAGCTCTCCGTTCATCGCCCGCGCGGTGATGTCCTTGACGTAGGGGCCGACGCCCGCCTCGTCGGCCAGCTCGTCGATGCATTCCTGCTCGATCATGGTGCTGTCCATGTCGGCCAGAAGCATGCGCTTGCGCCGACCCTCGGCGGGCTGGATCACCATGTCGATCCACAGCGCGGCCATGTCGATGCGCACCAGCGCCGCGTTCTCGGGGGCGTCAGGGACGGGAAACTCGCAGGCCTCGTCCGGGGCCAGCCAGTCGATCGCGCCGCCGCCCCAGGCATTGCGCAGCGCCTCCGCGGCGGCGGGGTCGAGGCTGGGGTCCCGGGGATTGCTCAGAAGGGTGACGATGTGGGTCATGGATGGGCCTTCCTTGGGGTCGCCGCGCTATAGACCGCCTGATGGCGGGGGAAAAGAGGGCGCGGGCGCATCGCGGGGCCATGATGCGGCGTCCAGACGCCGGACCGCCTTGGTTTATCCCGCCACGTCCGGACGGCATTCAAACGGCGCGCCAAGCCCGGCCAAATCGCCGCGCCGGGGGACGGCCCGGCGATGCGCGACAGCCTGCGGAGGGCTGTTTCGCGCGCGATCTGGCGACCGTTCCGGCCCCGGCGCAGACCGCGCTGTCCCATGCGGCGCGCGAACTCGGTAAAATGCGTGCCGGATACGTTGTCGCAGCGGCATTTCTGCGCTTGCGAAAACGCGGCTCAACCAGTAACTGCGGCGGCGGGACACCCTTCCCCAACGAAGGGCGACTATCTGAAAGGTTAGCCATCATGAGCACCACGAAACCGGTCACGCGGCCGGCAAACCCGCGATTTTCTTCTGGCCCCTGTGCCAAGATCCCCGGATTTTCCCTCGACATGCTGTCCGACGCGGCCCTTGGGCGGTCGCATCGTGCCAAGGTGGGCAAGGACAAGCTGAAAGCGGCCATCGAGGGCACGCGCGCGGTCCTGGGCATTCCCGCAGATTACCGGATCGGCATCGTGCCGGCCTCGGATACCGGCGCGGTCGAGATGGCGATGTGGTCGCTTCTGGGCGAACGCCGCGCGACGATGGTGGCCTGGGAAAGCTTCGGCGCGGGCTGGGTCACCGATTGTGTGAAGCAGCTCAAGATCGACGCCGACGTGGTGACCGCCGAGTATGGCGAGATCGTCGACATGGCGGCGCTCGACTATGACACCGACGTGGTCTTCACCTGGAACGGCACCACCTCGGGGGTGCGGATGGCGTCGGGCGACATGATCCCTGACGACCGCGCGGGTCTGACGATTTGCGACGCGACCTCGGCGGCCTTTGCGCAGGACCTGCCCTGGGACAAGCTCGATGTGACGACGTTTTCCTGGCAGAAGGTGCTGGGCGGCGAGGCGGCCCACGGCGTGCTGATCCTCAGCCCGCGCGCGGTCGCGCGGCTGGAAAGCTACACGCCCGCGTGGCCCCTGCCCAAGATCTTCCGTCTGACCAAGGGCGGCAAGCTGATCGATGGCATCTTCGTCGGCGAGACGATCAACACGCCCTCGATGCTGGCGGTCGAGGATTACCTCGTGGCACTCGACTGGGCGCGCTCGGTCGGTGGTCTGGCGGGCATGATGGCGCGGGCGGATGCCAACGCGCAGGCGGTCTGGGATTTCTGCGACGCCAATGACTGGATCGACAACCTGGCAAGCGATCCCGCGACGCGGTCGAACACATCCGTGTGCCTGAAGTTCACCGATCCGTCGATTGCCGATCCGGCAGGCTTTGCCAAGGCGGTGCAGAAGCGGCTCGAGGCGGAAGGCGTGGCGCTGGATGTGGGGTCGTATCGCGATGCGCCAGCCGGTCTGCGGATCTGGTGCGGCGGCACGGTCGAGACGGCGGATGTGGCGGCGATGCTGCCCTGGCTCGACTGGGCCTATCACGCCGAGCGGGCCGCACAGGCCGAAGCCGCCTGAAAAACATTCCCCACCGGGCCCAAAATCTTTGAAAGATTTTGCACCTGAGAATTTTAGATAAAATTCTCAGGCTTCGGGCCCGGTCCACCACATCCCATCGCATGTAAAGGACCAGACACATGGCTCCCAAGGTTCTCATTTCCGACAAGCTGTCGGACGCCGCCGTCCAGATCTTCCGCGACCGTGGCATCGACGTCGATTTCCAGCCCGATCTCGGCAAGGACAAGGACAAGCTGGCCGAGGTCATCGGCCAGTATGACGGTCTGGCGATCCGCTCGGCCACCAAGGTCACGCCGACGATCCTCGAGAACGCGACCAACCTCAAGGTCATCGGCCGGGCCGGCATCGGCACCGACAACGTCGACAAGGACGCCGCCTCGAAGAAGGGCGTGATCGTCATGAACACCCCCTTCGGCAACATGATCACCACCGCCGAACATGCCATCGCGTTGATGTTCGCCGTGGCGCGCCAGATCCCCGAGGCCTCGGCCTCGACCCATGCGGGCAAGTGGGAGAAATCGAAATTCATGGGGGTCGAGCTGACCGGCAAGACCCTGGGCGTCATCGGCGCGGGCAATATCGGCGGCATCGTCTGCGACCGGGCGCGTGGCCTGAAGATGAAGGTCGTGGCCTATGACCCGTTCCTGTCCGAGGAAAAGGCCGCCAAGATGGGCGTCGAGAAGGTCGCCCTGGACGACCTTCTGGCGCGTGCCGATTTCATCACCCTGCACGTGCCGCTGACCGACCAGACCCGCAACATCCTGTCGCGCGAAAACCTCGGCAAGACCAAGAAGGGCGTGCGCATCATCAATTGCGCGCGCGGCGGTCTGGTCGATGAGGCAGCTCTGGCCGAGCTCTTGAAATCCGGCCATGTGGCGGGCGCGGGCTTTGATGTCTTCGCCGAGGAGCCGGCCACTGAAAACCCGCTCTTTGGTCTGCCCAACGTGGTGGTGACCCCGCACCTGGGGGCCGCGACCACCGAGGCGCAGGAAAACGTCGCCCTGCAGGTTGCCGAGCAGATGGCCGATTACCTGCTGACCGGGGCCGTGACGAACGCGCTCAACATGCCGTCGGTGACCGCCGAAGAGGCCAAGATCATGGGCCCGTGGATCAAGCTGGCCGATCACCTGGGCGCCTTTGTCAGCCAGATGACCGACGAGCCGATCAAGTCGATCAACATCCTCTATGACGGCTCGGTCGCCGAGATGAACCTCGAGGCGCTGAACTGCAGCCTGATCGCGGGCATCATGAAGCGCGTGAACCCCGAGGTGAACATGGTCTCCGCGCCGCTCTTCGCGAAAGAGCGTGGCATCAAGCTGTCGACCACCAACCAGGGCAAGTCCGGCGTGTTCGACGGTTATATCAAGGTGACCATCCTGACCGAAAAGCGCGAACGGTCGATCGCGGGCACCGTGTTCTCGGATGGCAAGCCGCGCTTCATCCAGATCAAGGGCATCAATATCGACGCCGAGATCGGTCGCCACATGGTCTATACCACCAACGAGGATGTCCCCGGAATCATCGGCACGCTGGGCATGACCATGGGCCGGAACGGCGTCAATATCGCCAACTTCACGCTGGGCCGGTCGGCGGCCAAGGGCGAGGCGATCGCACTGCTTTACGTCGATGACCGCATCGATGCGGGCGTGGTCGCGGAACTGCAGGGCACCGGCATGTTCAAGCAGGTCAAGCCGCTCGAGTTCGACGTCGCCTGAGGCGACGGACACGGGGCATCGCAAGGCCGCGGGGGCGCGTTTCCCGCGGCCTTTTCTTTTGCGCCGGTGGCAGGCAGTCTGCGGCACCGACAGGAGGCGCGCGATGATCTTTGCCATGGGCGACATTCACGGCCAGAGGGCCGAGCTCGAGCGCGCGCTCGACACCATCGCCCAAGATCCGGCGCATGGGGCGCCGGTGGTCTTTCTGGGCGACTACAGCGACCGCGGCCCGGACAGTCGCGGCGTGCTGGATATCCTGATCGCCGGCCAGGGGGGCGGGGCGGACTGGACCTGCCTGATGGGCAATCACGACGACCTGATGCTGGATTTTCTGACCGGCCCCGCGCCGCGGTCGCAACGGGATGCCTTCTGGCTGTCGGACATGGCGGGCGGGCGCGCCACGGTGCGGTCCTACGGCGTCGATACCGACACGCGGCGGCCGATTGCCGATATCCATGCCGATTTCCGGGCGGCCGTGCCCGCGGCGCACCTGGCATTCCTGCACGGGCTCAGGCTGTCGTTCGAGACCGAGGCGCAGTTCTTCTGCCATGCGGGGATCTGCCCCGGGGTACCCTTCGATGCGCAGACCAAGCGTGACCTGATCTGGATCCGCGAACCCTTCCTGTCGGCGACCGGGGATCACGGCAAGCTTGTCGTCCATGGCCATACCGCGATCGAGAGGCCGTGCCATTACGGCAACCGGATCAACCTTGACGGCGGGGCAGGGTATGGCCGCCCGCTGCGTCCCGTCCTGCTGGATCGACACGCAGCCTTTGCCCTCGAAAACGGCAGCCGCAAGGCGCTTTGAGAATTTCTTAACAAATCGTTTTGGACAAGGCGTCCAAGCGCCTAGGCTCTCGAAACACAGGCACAAAACAGGGAGCTATGTGATGCCCGGACCCTTCCTTGTCGGTTACGATGGCTCGACGCCATCGGACCGCGCGCTCGATTTCGCTGTCGCGCAGGCCAAGCTGCAGGGCGTGTCGATCATTCTGATCCACGTGCTGGAATGGTCGCCCTATTCGTTCCTTACCCAGGAGGAGCTGGCAGAACGGCATTCGCGGCGCACAGAAGAGATGTCCCGCGCAGAATCCGCCATCGTCAAACCGGCCATGGCGCGCGTCGCAGACAGCGGCGTCGAGATCACGCCGGTCATAAAGTACGGGCATTCAGCCGAGATCCTGACCCGTGTCGCCAAGGAGCGCGGCGCGAGCCAGATCGTCGTCGGTCGCGACGGCCATGGCGGCATCTCGGCGCGGCTGTTCGGGTCGACCGCCGCCACGCTGATCCAGATTGCCACCATCCCCTGCACCATCGTTCCCTGAGGAGATCGCAATGCCCCCCTTCCGTTTCAATCTTGCGGCGCTGATCGGTCTGCTGGTTCTGGCCGCGCCCGCCCATGCGCAAGGCATCGACGAGACCGTGAACACGATCTTCGCGAACGCAACCGGCTGGTTCGTCAGCCTGATCTTCTCGAACTTCCCCGGCACCACCTTCCCCTGGATCGTCGGTTGGCTGGTGGTCGCGGCCACGGTCTTCACCTTCTACTTCGGCTTTGTGCAATTGCGCTGGTCGGGGCATGCCATTTCGCTTGTAAAGGGCGACTATTCCGATCCCGATGACGCGGGCGAGGTCAGCCATTTCCAGGCCCTGGCCACGGCGCTGTCGGGCACGGTGGGTCTTGGCAATATCGCCGGTGTGGCGGTGGCCATCGGCATCGGCGGTCCGGGGGCCACGTTCTGGATGATCCTTGCCGGTCTGATGGGCATGGCGTCGAAGTTCACCGAATGTACGCTGGGCGTGAAATACCGCAACGAATATCCCGATGGCACGGTGTCGGGTGGCCCGATGTACTACCTCAGCCGCGGCTTTTCCGAACGCGGCCTGCCCGGCGGCGGCTTTCTGGCGGTGATGTTCTCGATCTTCTGCATCTTCGGCGCGCTGGGCGGCGGCAACATGTTCCAGGCCAACCAGGCGCACCAGCAGCTTGCCGGAGTGTTCGGCGACTACCCCGGCTGGATCACCGGCGTGGTCTTTGCGGTCATCGTCTTTGCGGTCATCGTCGGCGGGCTGAGGTCCATCGCGCGGGTGACCGAGAAGGTCGTGCCGTTCATGGGCGTGCTGTATGTGGGCACGGCGCTTGTCATCATCGCGATGAACGCCGACCAGATCGGCTGGGCGTTCGGCCAGATCTTCGAGGGCGCGTTCACCGGTCTCGGCGTGGCGGGCGGCTTTGTCGGGGCGCTGATCCAGGGCTTCAAGCGCGCCGCCTTCTCGAACGAGGCGGGCGTCGGGTCCGCCGCCATCGCCCACTCGGCGGTGCGGACGAAAGAGCCGATCACCGAAGGCTTCGTGTCGCTGCTCGAGCCGTTCATCGACACCGTCGTGGTCTGCACCATGACGGCGCTGGTGATCATCATCACCGGGCAGCTTATCTCGGACCCCGAAACCGGGCTTTACGTGCTGAACGAGGCGGGCAACGCGGTCATGACCAAGGGCGACAATTCCGGCGTCTCGCTGACCTCGGCGGCGTTCTCGTCCGAGATTGACGGCTTCAAGTACGTGCTGGCGCTGGCGGTCATCCTGTTTGCCTTCTCGACCATGCTGAGCTGGTCCTATTACGGCCTGAAGGCCTGGACCTATCTCTTTGGCGAGGGCAAGACCAAGGAGGTCGTCTTCAAGGTGATCTTCTGCTTATTCGTGATCGTCGGAGCCTCGGCCAATCTTGGTCCGGTCATCGATTTCTCGGATGCGGCGATCTTCGCCATGGCTGTGGTCAACGTGCTGGGGCTCTACTTCCTGATGCCCATCGTCAAGCGCGAGCTGACCAACTACACCGCCAAGCTGCGCTCGGGCGAGATCAGGAAGTTCAAGACTTGATCGGCTGATCGGTCGCGCGGCCCTTCCCTCGGGGGGCCGCGCGGGCTAATTGCGAAGGCGCAAGGATCAAAGGAGTTTCCATGCGCCTCGTCTTCATGGGCACGCCCGACTTTTCGGTTCCGGTTCTCGACGCGCTGATCGCGGCGGGGCACGAGGTGGCGGCGGTCTATTGCCAGCCGCCCCGTCCGGCGGGCCGGGGCAAGAAGGATCGCCCGACGCCGGTCCAGGCACGAGCCGAGACACTGGGCCTGCAGGTGCGGCATCCGAAATCCCTGAAATCCGCCGAGGCGCAGGCTGAATTCGCCGCGTTGAAGGCGGATGTTGCGGTGGTCGTGGCCTACGGTCTGATCCTGCCGCAGGCGGTGCTGGATGCGCCGCGCCTGGGCTGCATCAACATTCATGCGTCGTTGCTGCCGCGCTGGCGCGGGGCGGCACCGATCCACCGCGCGATCCTTGCGGGCGATGCGCGGACCGGCATCGCGATCATGCAGATGGAGGCGGGGCTCGATACCGGTCCGGTGCTGATGTCCGAGGCCACCGAGATCGGCCCGGAAGAGACCACGGGCGGGCTGCACGACCGGCTGTCGGCGATGGGCGCGCGGATGATCGTGGACACGCTGTCGAAACTGACCCGCCTGACGCCGCAGCCGCAACCGCAGACCGGCGTCAGCTATGCCGAGAAGATCGACAAGGCCGAGGCCCGCATCGACTGGACCCGGCCCGCCCGCGATGTCGACCGCCAGATCCGCGGGCTGTCGCCTTTTCCCGGGGCCTGGACCCTGGCCGGGGAGACGCGGCTGAAGCTTCTGGGATCGCGGCTGGCGGACGGCACCGGCGCGCCGGGCGCGCTGCTGGATGACGGCTTTCGGGTTGCCTGCGGCGCGGGGGCGGTCGTGGTGACCCGGGCGCAGAAGCCGGGACGCGAAGCGCAGGACGCCGATGCGTTTCTGCGCGGTTTCGATCTGCCCGCGGGCAGTCGTCTTGGAAAGGACAGCTGATGTTACCCACCCTGATCGGCACGCTGGTGATCGCGGCGCTTGTCGGCGTCGCCGCCGAGAAGACCGGCTTTACCCATAACGGCATCCTGCAAAGCGTGATCATCTGCATCGGCGGCGCGTTCCTGTTCTATTTCGTCTCGATCATGTTCGGGGTCGGGTTCGGGCGGCAGGGCTGGAATGCGATCCTGTCCTCGATCGGGGCGCTGATCATCGTGCCGTTCCACTGGCGCAAGTGACGGGTCGAACCGGCATTGCGCCGGTCCGACCCGTGCGAGAGACGCTGTCTCTCGCGCTCTCTGGAGTATTTCCGGTCCGATCGTGAGGCGACCCGCGCTGTGCACTGGCGCAGGGCGCGCGCGCGGTCAGGCGGAATGGCAGTCGGGGTCCCTGCGCCTAAATTTATCCAAACGCAGAAGGAGGCCGCCGATGGGACAGCTCGTCAATGGTGAATGGCACGACCAGTGGTACGATACCGCGAAGACCGGCGGGGCCTTCGTTCGCTCGGACACCACGTTCCGCAACTGGATCACCCGGGACGGGGCGCCGGGGCCGACGGGCGCGGGGGGATTTGCCGCCGAAAGCGGGCGCTATCATCTGTATGTCAGCCACGCCTGCCCCTGGGCGCACCGGACGATGATCTTTCGCGCGCTCAAGGGGCTTGCGGAGCATGTGGGCGTTTCGGTCGTGCATCCGGACATGATGTCGGAAGGCTGGAGTTTTTCGACGGGTTTTCCCGGCGCGACCGGGGATCGGGTCTACGGACTGCCCTTCGCGCGGGATCTGTATCTCAGGGCCGATCCGGGCATCTCGGGGCGGGTGACGGTACCGATCCTTTGGGACAAGACGCGCGAGACGATCGTGTCGAACGAGTCCTCCGAGATCATCCGGATGTTCAACCAGGCGTTCGACGGCATCACCGGCAACCGCGACGACTATTGGCCGGAGGATCTTCGGGCGGCTATCGAGCCGGTCAATGCGCGTATCTACGACACCCTGAACAACGGCGTCTACAAGGCCGGTTTTGCCACCACCCAGGCGGCGTATGACGCGGCGGTGCGACCGCTGTTCGAGACGCTGGACTGGATCGAGGACCGGCTGGGCCAGAGGCGTTATTTGATGGGGGCACAGCCGACCGAGGCCGACTGGCGGCTGTTCACGACGCTGATCCGTTTCGACGCGGTCTATCACGGCCACTTCAAGTGCAACCGCAACCGGATCGTCGATTTCCCGCATATGTCGGGATATCTGCGCGAGCTGTACCAATGGCCCGGCGTCGCCGGAACGGTGCATTTCGACCATATCACGAGGCACTACCATTACAGCCACGATACCATCAATCCCTGCCGGATCGTGCCGATCGGTCCGCAGATCGACCTGATGGCACCGCATGGGCGGGCGCATCTGAAGGCGGCGTGATCGGCCGTAAGGCCGCGACCCTGGGCCCGATCATTCTTCGGGGTCAGTGCGGTTCGCTGTGGTCCGAGGCGTAGTGTTCGGCCATCGCCGCCAGATCCTCGGGGGCGGTGCCCGCGGGGACGAAGGCGCAGGCATTGGCGCAGAGGTTGAAGATCGATCCATCCGAAAAGAAGCTTGACCGGCTGACGAAGATCACCTTGCAGTCGGGCTGCCGGTAGCTGGCCAGGTCGGCGACCGCGAAGGCGCTGCCATCCTCGAGTACCAGGTTCAGGACGATCAGGTCGAACTGCGTCGATTGCAGCGCCGTGGCCGCGGCGGACTGGCTTTCGCAGCGCACCACGGACATGCCCAGCCGCTCTACGTGGCGTTGCCACAGGCGACCAAGCTCGGGATTGCTTTCGACGATCAGGATTCTCATGCGGTGAGGGGCCAGAATAAGACCAGACGAATATCGGTCAAAAGCCCGCCCCATCATAGGGCTAATTCGTGCCAGGGTGTGCCATGCACGGAATCTTGCCGATCTTTTAACCCGGAGGTGGCACTGATAGCCTTTGCCAAACCGGGTATTGCAAGAGGTATGTCCATGCTCCGTGCGCTGATCGTCGTGTTGCTGACCGTGGCCGGGCCGTCCCTTGCCGAGACGCCCTGTGGCGGCAGCTTTCCTGACTTCGTGTCCGGTCTCAAGGCCGAGGCACGCGCGCAGGGCCATGACGCCGCGACCGTGGACCGCTTTTTCGCGACCGTGTCGCAAAGCCAGGCGGTTCTGGCGGCAGACCGGCGGCAGGGGTTCTTTCAGGCGCCGTTCATCGACTTCTCGCGCAAGCTCATCAGTCAGAACCGACTGGACAAGGGGAAAAAGCTGGGTGTCACACACGACGCCATATTCGACCGGATCGAGGCGGAATACGGCATTTCGCGCGGTGTGCTGCTGGCGTTCTGGGCGTTCGAGACGGATTACGGCGCGATCCAGGGCGACTATAACACCGCCGATGCGCTGGTGACGCTGGCCCATGACTGCCGCCGCCCCGAGATTTTTCGCCCGCAGATCTTTGCCGCGCTGGAATTGTTCGACCGCGGCGCCTTTGACCCCGCGCGCACCACCGGGGCCTGGGCCGGCGAGATCGGCATGGTGCAGATGCTGCCCAAGGATATCCTCGAAAACGGCGTCGATGGCGACGGCGACGGGCGGGTCAGCCTCAAGACCTCGGCAGAGGATGCGCTGATGTCGGGCGCGGCGGTGCTGTCGTCGCTGGGATGGCGACCGGGGCAGCCGTGGCTCGATGAGGTCACGCTGCCTGCGGAATTCGACTGGTATCAGACCGGGCTCGAGACCGAAAAGACCGTGGCCGAATGGCGCGCTTTGGGTGTCTCCGCGCGGAACGGGGATCTGGCGTCGGGTGATCTGTTGGCCTCGATCCTGCTGCCGCAGGGCAGGGGCGGCCCAAGTTTCATCGCCTATCCGAACTTTCGCGTATATTTCGAGTGGAACCAAAGCTTTACCTACGTTCTGACCGCCGCCTATTTCGGCACCCGGCTGGAAGGAGCGCCGGTCTACATCGCGGGAAACCCGTCGCCAGGCCTTTCGGGCGCGGAGATGCAGAGCCTGCAAGAGGCGCTGCAGGCGCGGGGCTATGACGTTGGCGGGGTGGACGGTATTCTGGGTGCAGGCACGCGGGCCGCTGTGCGCGACGTTCAGCGCGACCTGGGCCTGCCTGCGGATGCCTGGCCGACGCGGGCGCTGCTGAACCGGCTCTGACGCCGTTCGGGGCCGCTCAGGCGACCATCTTCTCGGCGTTCTTGAGGTCCACGGACACCAGCTGGCTGACACCCTGTTCCTGCATGGTGACGCCGAACAGCCGGTCCATACGGGCCATCGTGACGGCGTGATGGGTGATGATCAGGAAGCGGGTGTTGGTGCGGCGGCACATCTCGTCGAGCATATCGCAGAAGCGGGTGACGTTGGCATCGTCCAGCGGCGCGTCGACCTCGTCGAGTACGCAGATCGGGGCGGGGTTGGCCAGAAACACCGCGAAGATCAGCGCCAGCGCGGTCAGCGTCTGCTCGCCCCCCGACAAGAGCGACAGGGTCGATAGCTTCTTGCCCGGCGGCTGGCACATGATTTCCAGCCCGGCTTCGAGGGGATCGTCGGATTCGACCATGACCAGGTTGGCCTCGCCACCGTTGAACAGATGCGTGAACAGCAGGGAGAAATTGGCGTTGACCTGCTCGAACGCGGTCAGCAGCCGTTCACGGCCCTCGCGGTTGAGAGACGCGATGCCGGAGCGCAGGGTCTTGATCGCCTCTTCCAGGTCGGTCTTTTCCGACAGCAGCAGGTCGTGTTCGTCCTGCACCTCGCGGGCATCGTCCTCGGCGCGCAGATTGACCGCGCCCAAGGCATCGCGCTGGCGCTTCAGGGCGTTGACCCGGGCCTCGATCTCGTCGGCGCGGGCAATGGCGGCAGGATCGACATCCAGCTGTTCGAGCAGTCCGGCGGGCGTGGTGTCCTGGTCTTCGGCGATGCGGTCCGCGGCACTGGTCACGGCGTCGCGCGCGGCTTCGGCGCGGGCCTCGGCGGCGGCGCGGGCTTCCCGGGCTTCGGACGCGGTGCGTTCGGCGTCGCGTTCGCCCGCCACGGCCGCGCGCAGGGCGGCTTCGGCCACGGCCAGCGCATCCCCGGCGGTCTTGCGGCGCGTCTCGGCGGTATCGATGGCCGTGCTGAGCGCGGCATGCTGCTCCTCGATCTGGCGCGGCAGGTCTTCGGCCTCGGCAAGGTCGTCCTCGGCGGCCTCCTTGCGGGCGGTCAATTCGCTGCTGCGGCCCTTGGCGGTCTCGAGACGGTGCCGCCAGCCGGACAATTCCTTGGTGACCTGTTGCGCGCGGGCGGTGCGTGCATCGCCTTCGCGGCGCAGCTCGTCGTGGGCCGAGCGCTTGGCCATCATCGTCATCCGCGCGGCCTCGACCGTCAGCTTGATGTCCTCGACCTCGGCGCGGGCGGCTTCGAGATTGCCAAGCTCGGCCACCGCGCGCTGCGCCTCGACCCGCTGCTTGCGGGCTGTCGTGGCCTCGTCCTCGTGGCGGGTCACGGCAAGCCGCGCGCTTTCCTGCCGGCCCTCGGCCATGTCGCGGTCGGCCTCGGCGCGGTTGAGCGCGCGCGACGCTTCGGTCACCGCCTGGTCCGCGGCGCGGCGCGCCTCGCGGGCCTCCTTGTCGGCGCGGGTCAGGTCGGACAGGCGCATCTGCAACGCCTCATGCGCCCGAGCCGCCCCCTCGAGCCGCGATCCGGCATGCGCGCTTTCCTGTTTCAGCGCTTCGAGGCGGTTGAGCTGTTCCAGGCGCAGGGCGGCCGCAGAGGGCATGTCTTCGGCCCAGGCGCGATAGCCGTCCCAGCGCCAGAGGTCGCCATCGACACTTACCAGACGCTGACCGGGCTTGAGGTTCGGTTGCAGTGCGTTGCCTTCATCCGCATCCACCAGCCCGATCTGGCCCATGCGGCGTTCCAGCACCTCGGGCACCGAGACATGCAGGGTCAGCGGCGTGACGCCCCGGGGCAGGGGTTGCGCCGCATCATAGGCGGGCAGCACCGCCCAGCCCGAGGGACCGTCGGCCTCGACCTCGGGGGCGCGCAGATCGTCGGCGAGGGCGGCCCCCAAGGCCTTCTCGAAGCCCTGTTCGACTTGCAGCCGGTCAAGGATCTGGCCGCCCTCGGCGGTGTCGCGGTCGAGCAGGCGGGCCAGCGCGCTGACCTCGGCCCTGAGCGCATTCATCTCGCCCTCGGCCTCGGACCGTTCGGCACGGGCGTCGGCCTCTCGGGCCTGGGTTTCCGCCCGCGCGCCCTCGGCCTCGGTCAACACGGTTTCGGCGTCGCGCGCGGTGGTCTGCGCGGTGGCAAGCCGGTCTTCGGCGGTCTGGCGCGCGGCGCTTGCGCCTGCCAGGACCGTTTCGGCCTCTTCGACGGCGGTGCGGGATTTCACCGCTTCGGTTTCGTGCCGGTCGAGCATCTTCTGGGTGTCGGCCAGGTAGCGATGCGCCGATTGATGCCGCGCGGCAAGGCGGGCGACGTCTTCGGTCTGTTCGGTCAGCAGGCCTTCGCGTTCCTGCAGGATGGCCGCGGCGGCCTGCGATTCCTCGGCGGCGCGGGCCAGCCGGTCGGGATGGCCGGAACCGGCCTTGGCCAGTTCGCGCGCTTCCCATTCCAGCCGGTCGATGGTCTCGCCCGCGTCGCGGTTGAGGCCCGCCTCGCGGTCGATGTCATGGGTCAGCTGTTCGATGCGGCGGGTCAGGGTGCGGATGGTGTCGTCGGCCCGGGCCTTCTGTTCCTTGAGGGTGTCCCGCTCGACGGTCAGGCGCTGCAGGATCGCGGCGGCGACGGTTTCCTCTTCGCGCAGGGCGGGCAGCGCCTCTTCCGCGCTTGCGCGCGTCCTCGCCGCGTCCAGGGCGGCGCGTTCCGCCTGGGCGGCGGCGGACAGCCGGGCGCGCAGGGCTTCGTCCGCGGTGGCGCGCGCAAGATCGGCATCGGCCCAGCGACGATAGAGCAACAGCCCCTCGGCCTGGCGCAGATCCGTGCCGATGGCCCGGTAGCGGGCGGCCTGACGGGCCTGCCGTGCAAGGCTGGACAGCTGGCTTGCCAGCCCCTCGATCACGTCGTCGATGCGGGTCAGGTTGGCTTCGGTGTTCTTCAGCTTCAGTTCGGCCTCGTGGCGACGCTGGTAGAGGCCCGCGATCCCGGCGGCGTCCTCGAGGATGCGGCGGCGGGCCTTCGGCTTGGCGTTGATCAGTTCCGAGATCTGGCCCTGCCGCACCAGCGCGGGCGATTGCGACCCGGTGGCGGCGTCGGCGAACAGCATCTGCACGTCGCGCGCACGCACGTCCTTGCCGTTGGTCTTGTAGGCAGAGCCCGCATCGCGGGTGATCCGGCGCACGATTTCAAGCTGGTCGGTGTCGTTGAAGCCCGACGGCGCGAGCCGCTCGGAGTTGTCGATCTGCAGGACCACCTCTGCGAAATTGCGCGCCGGGCGCGATGCGGCACCGGCGAAGATCACGTCCTCCATGCCGCCGCCCCGCATCGCCGTAGGGCGGTTTTCGCCCATCACCCAGCGCAGCGCTTCGAGCAGGTTGGACTTGCCGCAGCCATTGGGCCCGACCACGCCGGTCAGGCCATCGGCGATGACAAGGTCCGTGGGGTCCACGAAGCTTTTGAAGCCGGTCAGTTTCAGTTTCGAAAAGCGCAAGGTTCGGACCCCCGATTCCGCGTATCGGTTGATTTTGGGCCTTGGCGGACCCGTCTGTCAAACAATTAGCGCTGTATGTCGCAGGCAGGCATGGCTTATCCACAAGATATCGCGTGCCATCCCATCTATTGAGGGGGATGTACGCCGGCCGGTGGCCTGTGGGCGGCACAGGCGGGATCGGCATCACCGGCGCGATTGTCATCCTTTGCGGCAGGACAGGCTGAAGGTGGACGACACCATCCGTTCGCCCACCGGGCGGGAGGCCCCCAGGACATCGCAGATCCAGTTCGCCCCGCGCGGCAGCTTTGGCGGTTTTTCCGCGCCGGGGCAGGCCAGGGCGAGGATCATCATCGCTTGGTCGCCGACGATCCATTCGACCGGACAGCCGGTGCGGATCTGGGCGGCAATGCCTGCCTTGCGGGCGACGGGCTGAAAGCGCGGGGCAAATTCCACCGATACGCGCTGCGCCTCGATCAGAGCGCCGTTGCCGCGGAACAGAAAGGTGCTGCCGTCCTGGCTGACCCGGACAGGTTCAATGCCCGAAAAGCCGGGGCCACCGGTGTTGCAGCCGGTCAAGGCCAGAAGCAGCAGGAGTAGGGGCCAGATGCGCATGACCCATGACATGCGCGCCATGGTTAATGTCGGGTTAAGCCCGTGGATCGAGACCGCCGCCCGGTTGCCGCCATCGGGCCGCCAGCGCCTGCAAACCCTGCGACAGGAACACGACATCCGCGCCGACCGCGACGAACTGCGCACCGGCGTCGATATGGCCGGCAATTGCGCCGTCCGAGAAATCTATGATGCCTGCGGCCTTGTCGGATGCCGCGATACGGGCCAGCGTCCGGGCCACCACGCGCTGCATCTCGGGGGCGTCCGGGCGGCCCGGATAGCCCAGATCGGCCGACAGGTCGGCGGGGCCGACGAAGACGCCGTCGACGCCCTCGACCGTCAGGATCTCGTCGAGCGCGTCGAGCGCGGCACCGGTTTCGACCTGCACCAGCAGGCACATCTGGTCGTTCGCCGAAGCCACGTAATCGGCGTCGCGCCCGAAATTCGTGGCACGGCCCAGCGCGCCACCCATGCCGCGGATGCCCTCGGGCGGATAGCGCATCGCACGCACCAGCGCGCGGGCCTCGTCGGCGGAATTGACCATCGGGATCAGAAGCGACTGCACGCCGGTGTCGAGCACCTGCTTGATCAGCCACGGCTCGCCCATCGGCAGGCGCACGACCGGATGGGTATGGGGCGACACCACCTGCATCTGGCGCGCGATGGCGGCCAGATCGTTGGGCGTGTGTTCGCCGTCTATCAGCACCCAATCGAAGCCTGCGCGGGCGACAACCTCGGAGACATAGGAATCGGTCAGCCCCATCCAGAGGCCAATCTGCTGCCGACCCTCGCCGAGGGCCGCCTTGAAGCCATTTATCGGTGCGGGCATCGGTGCCTCCTGACTGTGCGCGGCGCGATCAGAACCCGATCGTGACGCCGGGCAGCTTGAGCGCCTTCATCAGGTCGCGCAATTCCTGCCGTGCCGCCACGTTCGAGATGTTGAGCTGCTTGACGCCCACATCCTTGAGGTCGAGCAGGGTCAGCCCGCGCGGGAACAGTTCGCGGAAGATCACCCGCTCGGAAAACCCGGGCGCCACGCGAAAGCCGATGCGCTTGGACAGGGTCGCGAGCGCCTTTTCCATCTTCTGCTTGTTGACCATGTTCTGCGCGCCAAGCCGGTTGCGCAGGACGATCCAGTCGATCGGCTGCAACCCGGCCTGCGCGCGCAACTGGCGGGCGTTCCAGACCATTTCGGAATAGACCGAGGGGCCGACGATCCTTTCGCCATCGGACGCGATATGCGCCAGCAGGTCGAAATCGACGAAGCTGTCATTGAGCGGTGTCACCAGCGTATCGGCCAGCGAATGCGCCACCTGGCTCAGGCGGGTATGCGAGCCCGGGCAGTCGATTAGCACGAAATCCGATCGCGGTTCGAGCACGGCAACGGCGGCGGACAGGCGGTGGTCATAGACGTTCTCGCCCGGGGCCAGCGTGTCCTGGTCGATCTCGGGCAGTTCCATGTAATGCGGCGTCGGCAGATCAAGGCCCTCGGCGGCCATGGTGGCGCGACGGTTGTGGATGTAGCGCCCGAAGGTCTGCTGCCTGAGGTCGAGGTCCAGGGTGCCGACCCGGTGGCCCATCCGGGCCAATGCCGTCGCAATATGCATCGAAACGGTCGACTTGCCCGCACCGCCCTTTTCGTTCCCGACAACGATGATATGCGCCACGTCCCGTTCCCCAGATATTCCGCGATCTTCAACCGGCGCTACGGTATCTAGGGGAACACCACAAGGGAAGCCGTGACATTGGCAAGACCCGCGCGGCGCGGCAGATTGATCACTCGGGCAGGTAGAGGTCGGCGGCGACGGGGTAGTGATCGGACGGCCAGTCGCCCGCGAACCGACGTTGCAGGACGTGCGGCCCGGCGGCGACGCGGATGCCCGCGGACAGCCCGATAAGGTCGATGGCACCGAACAGGTTGATGCCCCGGTCGAAGTGATAGGTCGCCCCTGGCACATCGACAAACGCAAGCCCCGCATCCTCGAGGATCGCCGCCGTTTTCGACCCGGTCCGCGCGTTCAGGTCGCCCGCGAGGATCACCGGCACGCCTTGGTCGAGAAAGCCACCGATGCGGGACGCCGTCAGGGCCGCCGACTTGAGCCGGTTGGAGCCGGAGCGGTATTCGTAATGCACGTTCAGCACGACAAAGGCGCGCCCGCCGCCGCGCGGTCGCAGCTTCACCCAGGACGCGAAGGCCGGATAAGAGCCGTTGAAGGTGCGCGAATAGATCACCTCGGGCGTGTCGGAAAAGAAGAACCAGCCCTGATCCAAGACCGTGTAACGGGCACGGCGATAGAAGATCGGCTGCGTCGACGGAAACACGCGCCAGTCGCCGATTGCGGCAGCGGCATATCCCGGGTTGTTCTTGAGCAAGAAGCTGCGCGCCAGGTTCACATCGTCGGAATTGCCGCCCGCGAAACTCTCCATCTCCTGAAACGACACGATATCGGCGTCGAGCGCCTTGAACGCCGCATCCATGGCCGGGGCGCGGGTGGCCCAGTCGGCGCGCGACCAGGCCCCCTCGGCGCGGTCGAGCCGGATGTAATGCACGTTATGCGTCGCGATCCGGTGGGTGCCTTCGGGCCCGGGCGGCATTGCCGCGCCGGACGAGTTGGAGACGTGAAGCGCACAGGCGACCAGCCCCGGAAGGGCTGCAAGGCCCAGGGCCAGGGTAAGGATGCGGCGGATGATCTGCATGATGTCTGGCCCCTGCCTTGCCCGTCCTTGCCCCGTCTTGCCCGGCCCCGCGCCCCTATGGTGCGGTTTCGACAATGTATCCGTCGGGAATCTCGATGCCGTTGCTTGCCAGCACTACCCTGCGCGGCAGCCAGTCATAGCTCGGGTCGGCGCGCACCGGGCCCCAGTAAAGCGGCCCGCCCATGCGCCACGGATCCAGCACCAGCCCTTCGGGCATATCGGCCCCGGCGGCGCTGATTACCAGCGTCGAATGCTCCAGCCGGAACAGGTTGCGCGGCGGCGCGACGGCGCGGTGCAGATCGAGCGTCCGGAACGCTTCCTGCGCCATGCGCCGTTCCATGTCCTGCGCCCAATGCCAGCACAGACCGCGGCGCTTCAGCCCGGTATTGACCTTGGTATTGTGCAGGATCGGTCCATCCTCGACCTGGTAAAGCGCGCGCAGCTCCATCGGATAGGTGATGGCGATGCGGGCGGCGCGGCTGGCCTCTTCTGGGTCGACGCCCGGGTCGAGGTCCCGGAAGGCCGCTGCAAGTGCCGCGATTTCGGCCTGGCTGGCGGCTGGTCTTTCGGGTTCGACGGGCGCGCCGCAAGCCGTCAGGATCAGCCCCGCGCATAACAGATAGATCAGGTGCACGCTGCGGTTCAGGGTCATGGATCGGCCGGTTCTGCTGCTCGGGGTCAACCTAGCCGCCCGCCGCCGCGCTGTCGATTGCGGGTCGGGGGCGCGGACTCACAAGATCGCGATTCCCGACCGCCGAATGCCGCGCACGAAAAACGCCGCCCCGAAAGGCGGCGTTTCTGCAAATTCCGGTCTGGCGCAATGGCTCAGAAGCCGAGACCTTCGTACTTCTTCTTGAACTTCGACACGCGACCGCCCTGGTCGAGCAGGCGCGACGTGCCGCCGGTCCAGGCAGGGTGCACGGTGGGGTCGATATCGAGCGAGATCGTATCGCCTTCCTTGCCGTAGACGCTGCGGGTCTCGAACGTGCTGCCGTCGGTCATCTTGACGGTCACGACGTGGTATTCGGGGTGAATGCCTTTTTTCATCTCTGCACTCCTCAAGCCTGGGCGCGGTCGCCCTTGGGCGACTTGTAGGTGGTGTCTTCCGCGATGCGGGCCGACTTGCCGCGACGGGCGCGCAGGTAATACAGCTTGGCGCGACGGACGCGACCACGGCGGACAACCTCGATCGACTGGATATTGGTCGAGAACAGGGGGAACACCCGCTCCACGCCTTCACCAAAGGAAATCTTGCGGACGGTGAACGAACCGGCGATGCCGTTGCCGTTCTTGCGGCTGATGCACACACCTTCGAAGTTCTGCACGCGGGTGCGCGTGCCTTCGGTCACCTTGAAGCCGACGCGGATGGTGTCGCCGGCCTTGAAATCGGGAATATCCTTCCCGAGCGAGGCGATCTGTTCCGCCTCGAGTTCTGCGATCAGATTCATCTGACCCACTCCTATTTCTGCTTGCGGTTCGATCCGCAAAGTTGATTGCCGCCTCAGAGCTCTTGGTCTTCTTCCGGGTCCCTACCTTGCGCTTGCAGGTAAGCCCGCCAGAGATCAGGTCGTCGTTCCTTTGTCAGCCTTTCGGCCTCGTTCCGCTGCCAGTCGGTGATCTTCGCGTGATGGCCCGACAGAAGCACTTCCGGGATCGCGCGACCGTTCCAGACGGCGGGTTTCGTAAACTGCGGGTGCTCCAGAAGTCCGTGCGAAAAGGATTCCTCTTCGACGGACGTTTGATTCCCGAGCACGCGCGGTATAAGTCGGACGCTCGCGTCGATCAAGGCCTGTGCTGCGATCTCGCCTCCGGTGAGGACAAAGTCACCCAAAGACACCTCTTCGACACCGAAATGGTCGATCACACGCTGGTCCAGCCCCTCGAACCGCCCGCAGATCAGCGTCATGCCGGGGCCTGCGGCCAGCGCGCGGGCGCGATCCTGGGTGAAGGGCGTGCCGCGCGGCGACAGATACAGCAGCGGCGCGTCAGGGGCGATCCGGGCGCGCGCCTCGATCAGGGCCTTTTCCATCACGTCGGCGCGCAGCACCATGCCCGCGCCGCCGCCCGCGGGGGTGTCATCGACATTGCGGTGCCTGCCTTCGCCGAAGTCGCGCAGGGGGATGGTCTCAAGCTGCCAAAGCTTGTCCTGCAGGGCGCGTCCGGTCAGCGACAGGCCCAGCGTGCCGGGAAACGCCTCGGGAAAGAGGGTGATCACCTGCGCGGTCCAGAGGTCCTTTCGCCCGCCCGTCTCGGACATCAGGTCGCGCGGACGGGTCGACCCGGCGATGGATTTGCGGCCAAAAGAGCGCATGATGCGTCGTCTCGTTGCTGTCTCGATGCGCCAGCCCATAGCGGCTTCGCGGCGGCTTGGCAAAGGGTCAGCCGAAGGTCAGGTAATCCGATGCCTCGGGTGCCGCGACGATCTGCCCGCTGGCGATGTCCCATGCCGGGCGCGGTCTGGCCACGCGTCCGGGGTAGGATTCGAACATGCCGCAGGGCATGTCCCAGCGCGTCGTGCCTGCCAGTTCCGCCACCCGGTCAAGCCGCCTGGCGATGGTCATGGCCGAGGCCGCGACCGCGTCGTCGGGCGTCAGACCGATCTCGTTGCGGCAGTAGACATCGGCATTCCACGCGCTGATGACCGCCTGCACCGCGGCCAGAAACGCCGCGTCATGCCGTTTGGCGGCGCTTTCGAGCGTGCCGTCCATCACCAGGTCGAAGAACCATTGCGCCACGGTGGCGCGGTTGCATTCTGGCCGGGTGACACACCAGAGCGCGGCGTCGCGCTGTCTTGGATCAAGCGGATCATGGCGGATCACGATGTGATGCCAAAGCTCGGGATCGGCAACCCCGAGCGCGTCGAGCGCCTGGCGCATGTCCGAAAGTTCCAATGACGACTGCGCCAGCGCCTGCGTGGCCTCGAAAGCATCGCGGGTCCGCTCAAACGCGATCCGCTGCTTGCCGAGTGCCGAGATCTGGTCGCGGATATCGATGGCAAGCGCGGGATTGCGAAACTCCTGCGCCAGACGTCCGGCCTCGGCCGGGGCTGCCGCAGACAGCCGGTCGAGCATGAACAATTCGCGCACCTGGGTGTCGCTGAGCTCTTCCGAGGCGGGCACCTGCCAGAGGTCGACCACGTGGCCGATCACCGTGGAAATGGCGAAATCGAGCAGGTCGGGTTCGTCCGGTCCATAGGGTTTGGCGTCAAGCCAATACCGCCGCGCAAGTCGCGTTGTGATATGCGCGCGTTGCGTGTCGATGTCGGGGAAGCTGTCCGGTGGACGCCGATGCGCCCGGGCCAGAAGCAGGGCTTCGGGTCTGGCCCGCGACGACTGTGCCTTTGACGACTGTGCCCGTGACGACTGTGCCTTTGAAGACTGTGCCTTTGAAGACTGTGCCCGCGACGACGTTGGTCGGGCGGGTTTTGGCGGGACCGGGCTAGGCTGGCCATGTGTAGCCAGCGCCGCCGAGGATTGGGCGGCTTCGGTCCGGGGGGCTTCGGTCCGGGGGGCTTCGGTCCGGGCGGCGGCCGTCTCTGCGGGGCGGGGGGCGTCGGTTGCGTGGTCCGCGCGTCGGCCCCAACTGCTCAAATGGACCGCGATGGTCGACAGGATCGCGATCGCCAGCAACAGTCCGGCCTGGCCGACGGCATCCGTCAGCCCGGTCGTGACAGACCGCGGCACCGCCATGAGCGCAACGCCCGGCGCGATCGCCAGTGTGGACAATACCAACCTTTGATGCTGCACAAACATACCCACCCACAGAAATACCTGCACAGGTCTAGACCCGAATATCGGCGGAAAGCGGGCAGGGCTTGGGCGTCACCAAGGAGATCGCGGGTCAGTCGAAAATACCGTCCGGGGGATCGGCGACGATCTTGCCGGCCGACAGATCGACCGTCGGTACCACCGATTGCGTGAACGGCAACAGCACGGTTTGCGCCGCGTCGGGTTGCGTGACCTCGAGCAGATCCGTGGCGCCGTGGTTGAGCACCGCCTTGACCGTGCCCAGCAGGGCGCCGCCGGTGTCCTGCACCGTCAGGCCGATCAGATCGGCGTGATAATACTCGTCATCGGGCAGTTGCGGCAGGCGGTCGCGCGGCACGAACAGTTGCGTGCCCCGCAGCGCGTCGGCGTCTTCCTTCGACCGCACACCCGACAGCCGAACCGCGAAGCCCTGCTTCACGGGGCGCGTGATCTGCATCTCGAAGGTCTGGCTGGCATCCTCGGTCTCAAAGGGGCCATAGTCGACGATGGCTTCGGGGTCGGCGGTAAAGCTCTTGATGCGCGCTTCGCCATTGACGCCGAAGGCACCGCCGATCACGCCGACGCAGATCCTGTTGTCCACCATGTGCCTCGCTCCTTGCGGTTCCTGCCCATGGCGATAGCGCCCGACGGCAGCGAAACGCAATCGCCGGTCTGTCCGATCAGAAGCCGAGCTGGATGTTGCGGGTAAAACCGACGCGGGCGCCGATATCGTCGCGACGCCCGTTCTTGACGATCGGGCTGTCGGCGGCATCGTTCATGTAGCGATCCCAGGTCAGCCCAGTCTCGAGGCCCCAGTTGTCGTTGATCTGATAGGTCATCACGACCTCGGCACCGACGGACACCAGACCGCCATCGGCGTCGTAGGCCGGGTTCAGCGCCGAGGCTTCGGACGCGGACACGCCGAAATAGGTATCGGTGAATTCGGCGCTGCCGAACAGCGCGCGCGGGCCCATCGTCAGGGTCAGGTCCCGACGCGGGTTCATGATGACATCCGCGCCGATTTCGCCAACCACGCCCTCGTGGCCGCCGAAACCCTGCCGGATGTCGGCGAAGGCGCTGAAGTTGCGGGTGCCGTAGCTGACGCCAAGGCCCAGTTCGAACGCCGCGTCGATGTCGTCGAGACCGGTCAGCAGGTCGTATTCGCTGGCGTCACGCTCGGCGATGTAGCGAAACGAGCCGCCGATCCCGAAGCCCAGCTTCGGCGCGCGCGGGTCCGGATCGCCAAATGCCAGCGAGCCGATGTTGATGGAGTGGAACTTGAACCCGATATCGGGGCTGTACCCGTACTCGTCCGCGCCGAAATAGGCCGGTCCACTGGCGACACCGCCGCGCAACGAAAAGCTGAGCGCGGGCGCATTGCCCCCGGCCGATGCGCCCGACGTCTGCGCGGTCACCGTCGCAGGCGCCACGAGAAGGGTCGTCAGGGCGGCCAGGGAAACCAGTGTCTTCATTGCGGATGCTCCTGCAAAAAACGTGCTGGTGCGCAGCGCGAAAGGGCCTGCGCACAGGATCTGTTGATTCGAATGTAGGGCGTGGCATGGACTTTGAACAGGGCTCACCAACAATTTTCAGCAGGTCGTGAATCCGTGCATCAGGTTCGGTCAGATGGCGAAAAAAGCGCGCGGAGAGGGGTCTCTCCGCGCGCGCAATGCCCCTAAAGGCGGGCTGACAACAATGCCCCGCAAGGCGGGCTGATTACTCTGCGGTTTCCTCGGCAGGGGCGTCTGCCGCGGGCGCTTCGGACGCAGCCGCGGCCTTTTCGGCGCGGGACGCCGCGCGTTCCTGGGCGGCCTTGCCGGGCGTGCCCTTCTTGAGGTTGGACCGCTCGGTCTTCGGGGCCTCGCCAGCCGCCTCGAGGAACCGTGCGATCCGGTCCGTGGTCTGGGCGCCTTGGCCGAGCCAGTACTTCACCCGCTCGAGGTCCATGACGACGCGGCTTTCGTCATCCTTGGGCAGCAGCGGATTGTAGGTGCCCAGCTTCTCGATGAAGCGGCCATCGCGCGGCATGCGGCTGTCGGCGACGACGATTGCGTAATGCGGGCGCTTCTTGGAGCCGCCGCGGGCGAGGCGAATTTTGGTAGCCATGATCGTTTCTCCTTGGGATATTCAATGCCGGGCACGCCCGGTCAGGATTGGTGCTTCTTGTGGTGCTGGATGACTTCCTGAATGATGAAGTTCAGGAATTTCTTGGCGAATTCCGGGTCGAGATCGGCCTCTTCCGCCAAAGCTTCGAGGCGCGCGATCTGGTCCTTTTCGCGCGCGGGATCGGACGGCGGCAGATCGTGCTGCGCCTTGAGGACGCCCACGGCCTGGGTGTGCTTGAACCGTTCCGCAAGAGTGTAGACCAGGATCGCGTCGAGCCGGTCGATCGAGGTGCGATGCGCGCCCAGAAGGGTCGCGGCGCGGTTGATGGCGTCAGTCAATGGCCCAGCCTTTCGGTTTGAACAGCGGATCGATGTAGTTCTGGATTTCCATCTCGATGCCATGGGCGATCTGCGACTGGCGCAGCGCTTGCGGCGAGGGATGGCGGTAGCAGACATCGCTGCCGTCCACGGTTTCGGCGGCAGGGTCGCGGACAGCACCCAGCCGCTCGGCCAACAGGACCGAGCTCAGGTCCTTGGGGTCGAGGTAAGAGACGGCTGTGTCCCAGCCCGCCGTGTCGTAGAAATACCGCCGGACCCGGGCCGTCGCCTCGAGCGCGTAGCCGTGCCCGGCCCGATCCGGCCAGATGATCCAGGCGATCTCGCGCTCGGGCCATTTCGCGGGTTTCCAGCCGCCCGCCATGCCCACCGTCTCGCCGGTACCCTGAAGGTGGATCATCCACATGCCGTAGCCGCGGATTTCCCAGTGGCCGATTTCGGCGGCATAGAGCATCCAGGCTTCATAGGTATTGAGCGGACCGCCCATGAACCGCGACCGGTAAGAGGCGAAGGTGGCCTTGAAGTCCGGATAATCACCGGCCTCGGGCGCGCGCAGCTCGAGCCGGTGCGTGGTGAGCGTGGGGATGGTCTGGATCATGCGGCCACCTCGGCGGCGGACGGGTGCCGCCAAAGCTCGTCGATGCCCATGAACGGGTTGTCATAGGTCCGCTCATGCACCGCGCCGAGGCGACGGGCAAGGGCCTTGGAGCGGGTGTTCGAGGGCACGATGTTCGACGTGAGGGTGGTCAGGCCAAGCGGGCCATAGGCCCATTCGCGGGCTTTCAGGGCGGCCTCGTAGGCGATGCCCCGACCCTCGTATCCGTCGAACACGACCCAGCCAAGCTCGGGTTCGGGCCACCCTTCGGGATTCCAGATGCCGCTGATCCCGGCAGGCTGGCCCGATGCCCTGTCTTCGACGGTGAAGTAGCCATAGCCATGGATGTGCCAGTGCCCGATATTGCACGCCCACCAGCGCCACGTCTCTGCGCGCGCCATCACCGGTCCGAAGCCCGGTGCGCGGACCGGGTCGGCGTGGAACGCGGCCAGCGCGTCGAAGTCGCGCAGTTCGGGGCCGCGCAGGATCAGGCGCTCGGTCTCGAGGCGGGGAGCGGGAGTCAGGCCCATGCCGATGCTCCGGTGCCAGTGGCAGGCGTGGCGCCTGCGTATTTGGAAAATGGAAAGGCAGCAGTGCCGCGCATGGCCACGGGCGCGCGCCAGCCGGCATGGTCGGTCGCGGGACATGGGCGCGCAGAGATCGTCATTTCTTCTTGCCGAAGCCAGACAGGCCGCCGGGCAATGTGCCGCCCATGCCGCCGGGAAGCCCGCCCGTGCCGCCCAGCGCCCTGGCCGCGGCTTCGAGCTGCTTCGGGTCCATCTGCGACGGGTCCATGCCCGCGGGCATGCCGCCCTTGCCGAACATGCCGCGCATCGCCTGTTTCATCATGCCGCCTTTGCCCATCTTGCCCATCTTCTTCATCATGTCGCCCATCTGGCGCTGCATCTTGAGAAGCTTGTTGAGCTCGGACACGTCGAGGCCCGACCCCTTTGCGATGCGTTTCTTTCGGCTGGCCTGCAGCATCTGCGGGTTGGCGCGTTCGCGCTTGGTCATCGAGTTGATCAGCGCGATCTGTCGACGCAGGACCGAATCGTCGATGCCCGCGCCTTCCATCTGCTTGGCCATCTTGCCCATGCCCGGCATCATCGACATCATGCCTTCCATGCCGCCCATCTTCTGCATCTGCTCGAGCTGCATCTTCAGGTCGTTCATGTTGAACTGACCCTTCTGGAAGCGCTTCATCATGCGCTCGGCCTGTTCGACCTCGAGGGTTTCCTGCGCCTTCTCGACCAGGGCCACGATGTCGCCCATGCCCAGGATGCGGCCCGCGACGCGGTCCGGCTCGAAGGTTTCGAGCGCGTCCATCTTTTCGCCGAGGCCGACGAACTTGATCGGCTTGCCGGTCACGGCCCGCATCGACAGCGCCGCACCGCCACGTCCGTCGCCGTCCATCCGGGTCAGCACCACGCCGGTGACGCCGATCTTGTCGTCGAATTCCTCGGCGACGTTGACCGCGTCCTGACCGGTCAGCCCGTCAACCACCAGCAGCGTCTCGCGCGGGGTGACGGCGTCGCGCACGGCGGCGGCCTGGGCAATCAGGTCATGGTCGATGTGCAGACGGCCCGCCGTGTCGAGCAGGTAGACATCGTAGCCTCCGAGGCTGGCCTGGGTCTTGGCGCGTCTGGCGATGGTGACCGGGTCCTCGCCCTTGACGATGGGCAGGGTGTCGACGCCGATCTGGCGACCGAGGATTTCGAGCTGTTCCATCGCCGCGGGACGGTTGACGTCGAGCGACGCCATCAGCACCTTCTTGCGATCGCGTTCGGTCAGTCGCTTGGCCAGCTTGGCGGTCGTTGTGGTCTTGCCCGACCCCTGCAGGCCGACCATCAGGATCGGCGCGGGCGGGTTGGCGATGCGCAGCGCGCCGGGTTCCTCATCGTCGCCGGCCAGGACCTGGATCAGCTCGTCATGGACGATCTTCACGACCTGCTGGCCGGGCGTGATCGATTTGGTGACGGCAGCGCCGGTCGCCTTTTTCTCCACTGCCTTGATGAAATTGCGGGCCACGGGCAGCGACACGTCGGCCTCGAGCAGCGCGACGCGCACCTCGCGCAGGGCGGTGCGGACGTCGTCTTCGGACAGGGCGCCCTGCTTGGTCAGCCGGTCGAAGACGCCGCCCAGGCGATCTGACAGATTCTCGAACATCGGGGCTGGCCCCTCCTACTGCGTTTCCCTGCCCCCCAGATGGGGGCGCCCGCGCGCATGCGCAAACCCCGATGGTCAAAACCGGTCGTGCCCCCGTGGGCGCAACGCGCTGACGGAGGGCGATCCCGGGCATGGCCCATGGGACCGGAAGCAATGGGACTTCCGGGGTGTTGCGGGCGCGTATAAGCGCGGGCGCGGCGGCGAGTCAAGTGTCGCCGCACCGCGGGCCACGATGCGGTGGCACTTGCAAATGCGCACCTGGCAGGCGCTTATGGGCGTTCACCGTGAAACTGCGCACACACATCCGGAGCGGGCCATATGGAAAACTGGGACGAGGTCCGCACGGCGTTTCAGGTGGCGCGCATGGGTACGGTATCCGGCGCCGCGGAGGTGCTGGGCGTGCATCATGCCACCGTCATCCGCCATATCGACGCGATCGAGGCGCGGCTGGGCGTCAAGCTGTTCCAACGCCATGCGCGCGGCTATACGCCCACCGAGGCCGGGCAGGACCTGCTGCGCGTGGCCCAGGCCACCGACGAACAGTTTCAACAGTTGACCAGCCGGATCAAGGGGCAGGGGGCCGAGGTTTCGGGCGAGCTGATGGTGACATCGCTGATCAACTTCGCGCCGCTCATGGTCCCGGCGCTGGCGTCGTTTCAGGAAGCGTATCCCGACGTGGTGGTGCGCTACATGACCGACGACCGGGTGTTCCGCCTGGAATACGGCGAAGCACATGTCGCGCTGCGCTCGGGCAGTCGGCCCGACGAGCCGGACAACGTGGTGCAGAGGTTCATGGATCACCACGTCGCGCTCTATGCGTCATCGGCCTATGTCGCCAGGAACGGGATGCCGACCGACGCGGAGGAGCTGATCCGGCATCGTTTCGTCGCGTCTGACAACATCGACAACCGGGCGCCGTTCTTTCGCTGGCTGAAAGAGAACGTGCCGCGCGACCGGGTGGTGTTCCGCACGTCCGACGTACGGGTGATGCGCAACGCGGTGATATCCGGCGTTGGGATCGGCTTCGTATCAGTGCGCGAGGCAGAGGATCTGAGCGAACTGGTCGAAATCATGCCGCCGCTTGAGGATTGGGTGTCGTCATCCTGGCTTGTCACCCATGTCGATCTGCACCGAACCGCGAAGGTCCAGGCGTTTCTCAAGCATCTCAAGGCCTATGTCGGCGGGACGGAGCGCTGACCGTCCGTCTTTCCATTTTCCAAATACGCATTTCCGCGTCTGGCCAGCCGCGCGACGCCGGACGGACCGCCGATCGTCGACAGCGGCGTCCACCCGGAAAGCCCGGGGCGGTTGATCGGGGCGATCCCGGCGAAGCCGCTTATCCGCCCGGGCGGGCGTCTTCGCGCGACCCAAGCTCGGTCTGGAGGAACCGTTCGAAATCGTCGAGGTGGATGGGTTCGACCTGACCGTAGCTCTGCATCCACACCGCCGCGTCGCGCAACGCATCGGGTTCGAGCTGGCACCATTTCAGCCGCCCGCGCTTCTCCTGCGAAATGAGCCCCGCCGCCGCCAGAATGCCCAGATGCTTCGAGATCGCCGCGAGCGACATTTCGAACGGTTCGGCGACATCGGTCACGGCCATGTCGTCTTCCAGCAACATGCCGAGGATGCGCCGCCGCGTCGGATCGGCAAGGGCGGCGAAGACGAGGTCGAGATCACGGGCCATGGGAAGGCACATGGCGGCCAATCCGCCCCGCCGTCAAGCGGCCATTGGCGTTACTCAACCCGGAAGTTGAATGACGCCGCGCCGCCGTTTTGATCGCGTCAAGCACAACCGCACCGCGGCGGGACAAAACCGCGACCTGATAACCGCCACAATTTCAATGGCTTGCAAGGGGCATTCCGGCCTTGCCCCGCCGCTTGACTCGACCGCCCGTGCCGCTTAGCAAACTGACGAACTCTGATGGGGCGTGACGGGCGTGGACGATCTCGACCACAAACAGCGCATGAGCGATCTCGAAGCCAGGATCGCGGCGATGAAAGCGGCCAAGTTGCCGCCGAAGCGCCACCAGGACGAGCACTACTCCCAGGCGCAGCATGCCTGGCGGATGGTGATAGAACTAGTGGCCGGTCTCGGGATCGGCTTTGGCATCGGATGGGGGCTCGACGCGGTGTTTGGCACGCAGCCCTGGCTTCTGGTGCTGTTTACATTGCTGGGGTTCGCGGCGGGCGTGAACGTGATGATACGCACCGCCCGGGAACTGCAGGACCAAAAGCTGGCCGAACCGGCCAATGAGGACGAGAGGACCAAAGATGGCGACTGAAGCTGGCGGTACTGAGACCGGTCTCGTGTTCCACCCGATGGACCAGTTCATCGTGTCCCCGCTGTTCGGGGATGGTCCGGTGGGCATGTTCACCATCACCAACGCAACGCTCTGGATGGCGCTGACCGTTCTCGCGGTGGTCGCGCTTCTGGTTCTGGGCACCGGCGGACGGTCGATCGTGCCGAGCCGGGCGCAGTCGGTCGCGGAACTTGCCTACGGCTTCATCTACAAGATGGTCGAGGACATCACCGGCAAGGAAGGCGTCAAGTATTTCCCGTATATCATGACGCTGTTCATGTTCATCGTCTTTGCCAATTTCCTCGGGCTCATTCCGATGGCCTTCACCACGACGTCACATATCGCGGTGACGGCGGTGATGGCGATGGCGGTGTTCCTCGGGGTGACGATCCTGGGCTTCGTCAAGAACGGCACCAAGTTTCTGGGCCTGTTCTGGGTCAGCTCCGCGCCGCTCGCGCTGCGCCCGATCCTGGCGCTGATCGAGGTTATCTCGTACTTCGTGCGCCCGGTCAGCCACTCCATTCGTCTGGCCGGCAACATGATGGCCGGACACGCCGTGATCAAGGTTTTCGCGGGCTTCGCGGCCATCGCGGCCATCTCGCCGCTGTCGGTCCTGGCCATCACGGCGATGTATGGCCTCGAGGTGCTGGTGTCCTTCATCCAGGCCTACGTCTTCACCATCCTGACCTGCGTGTACCTCAAGGACGCGCTGCATCCGGCACACTAAACGTTTCACGAACGACGGGCGGGCGCCCTGGCGCGCGCCCTGCAGACAACGCAAAGCAATTCCATCGTAAGGAGAGAACTCATGGAAGGCGATATCGTACAAATGGGCGCATTCATCGGCGCGGGCCTGGCATGCATGGGCATGGGTGGCGCAGCCGTCGGTGTGGGCAATGTCGCAGGCAACTACCTCGCCGGTGCGCTTCGGAACCCTTCGGCCGCCGCGTCGCAGACCGCGACCCTCTTCATCGGCATCGCATTCGCGGAAGCACTGGGCATCTTCTCGTTCCTGGTCGCACTTCTGCTGATGTTCGCCGTCTAAGAGACGTCCGGGCATTCCTTACGCGACGGGCGGGACCGGATCTTTCCGGACCGCCCGCTGATTGATGAGAGGCTTGACGGAGGACGCCATGGCGACCGAAACAACTGCCGCAGTCGGCGAAGGGCTTCCCCATAGCCCAGAGGCCGCTCCGGGCATGCCGCAGCTCGATTTTTCGACCTTCGGCAACCAGATATTCTGGCTGATCGTCACGCTTGTCGTGATCTATTTCGTGCTGTCCCGCATTGCCCTGCCACGCATCGGCGCGGTTCTGGCAGAGCGTCAGGGCACGATCACCAACGACATCGCCAGGGCGGAAGACCTCAAGAAAAAGGCAGACGAGGCGGAAGAGGCCTATCAGAAGGCCCTGTCCGATGCGCGGATCCAGGCGCAGAAGATCGCCGAGGAAACCCGCGAAGAGATCAAGGGCCAGGTCGCCGACGCGCAGGCCAGGTCCGATGCCGAGATTGCCGCGCAGACCGCGGAATCCGAAAAGGAAATCAACGCGATCCGGGCCTCTGCCATGACCAATGTCGAGGCGGTTGCGAAGGATACCGCGGCGGCCCTGGTGGCAGCGCTTGGCGCCACTGCGGACCAGGCCGAGATCGACCAGGCCGTCGATGCGCGGTTGAAGGGGTAAGCGAGATGAAGAAACTCACCATCCTGACCGCGTCCTCCGCAATCATCGCCTCACCCGCGCTGGCCGCGGGCGATGCATTCTTTTCGCTCAGAAACACCGATTTCATCGTGCTTCTGGGCTTTCTCCTCTTCATCGGCGTGCTGATCTACTACAACGTGCCCGCGCTTCTGGGGAAGTTGCTGGACGACCGCGCCGCGGGCATCCGGTCGGAACTCGACGAAGCGCGCGGGCTGCGCGAAGAGGCGCAGACGCTTCTTGCCAGCTATGAGCGCAAGCAGCGCGACGTTCAGGACCAGGCGGATCGGATCGTCGTGCAGGCGCGCGAAGATGCCGAGACAAGCAAGCGGCAGGCGCTTGAGGATCTCGACCGTTCCATCGAACGTCGCATCGCAGCGGCCAAGGACCAGATCGCCTCGGCCGAGCAGGCCGCAATCAAGGATGTCCGCGACCGTGCCATCACCGTGGCAATCGCCGCGTCGCGCGACGTGGTTGCCAAGAAGATGGGCGCGGCCGAACAGGGCAAGCTGATCGACGACGCCATCGCGCAGGTCGGACGCAAGCTGCACTGATCCGAACGCGATCCAGTTGCCAAAGACCCGGACCCTTGATCCGGGTCTTTTTCGTTTCGACCTGGCCGCGGGGGGGCGTTGGGGTGTCTTGTCGAGCAGGCGTCACAGGCGCTAAACTGGCGGCATTTCCGAGGAAGTCATTTCATGTCGATCCTGTCATTGCGCCAGAAGGATTTTACCCGTCAGGTCCAGGGCCGTGCCGTTGTCTGGATCGACCCGCGCAAGGTGCTTTATCATGGCGGCACGAAATGGCCCGTCGCCAAACTCCGCATCCGGCAGGCCAGCCGCTTTCTGCCCAAGGCAGTTGTCAGTCTTGCGCATCCGGCGCTGAAAGAGCGCGAGCCGTTCTTCATTCCGGGCGATCTGTTCGGTCGCACCACCACGCTGGAAGCCAATAGCAAATACAACAAGGTCGCCGATTTCATCGCGCATCGCGACACGGTCGATGACAGCATCTGGTTCCGGCAGTTGATGGACGAACTGCGCACCAGGGGGGTGGCGGTGCACAAGGATATCAGAATGCGCTCCGAGGCCGAGGTGCGGGATTTCTTCCGCGACTATGTTGGCGGCCTCGCGGACAGTCTGGTGGCCGAAGGCTTCTCGGACGAGAAGTCGAGCTACGAATCCACCGCCGTGATCAATCGCGACGGGGCGTTGGTGAAGACCGGCTCGGGCAATCACCGGTTCAACATGTGCCGGGTTCTGGGGGTCACCCCCTTCCCGCTGAAGATCGTCGGTGCGCATCGGGACTGGTTCACCGAACGGGCGGACCTGAGCACCGCGACGCTGGAGACGCTGCTCGACATGATCCGCAAGGTTGGCGCCGCGCATCGCTGACCCACCGGGGCAACGCCTTGCCGGGGCCACGCCTTATCGCGGGCGCGGGGTCCGGTGCTTGTTGTAGTCCGACCAGTCGGTGATTTCGGGGTAGAAGTGCTTGCGCCATGCGCGGACGCGCGGGTTCATCACCCGTTTCCACAGCGGCGGCACCATCGCGGCCATGGTCATCACCGGATAGCCGAAGGGCAGCTGCGGGGCCTCGTCGGCATCGTAGTTCTGCAGCAACGGAAAGCGCCGGTCCGGCTTGTAATGGTGGTCCGAATGGCGCTGCAGGTTGATCAGCAGCCAGTTCGACGCCCTGTGCGCCGCGTTCCAGCTGTGGCGCGGTTTGACGTGTTCGTACTTGCCGTCGCCCAGGTGTTTGCGCGTCAGCCCGTAGTGTTCGATGTAGTTGACCAGTTCAAGCTGCCAGATCGCGACGCCCGCCTGCACCAGAAACAGGCCCAGACCGGCCCAGCCGCCAATGGCGAAGGCCAGGAGCAGGAAAGCGCCCTCGAGCCCCCAATAGATCCAGAACGGGTTGCGGTGATGGGTCCAGGGCAAACCCTTGCGCGCCAGCATGTCGCGTTCGGCCAGAAAGGACGAGATCAGGCTGCGCACCAGGACCCGGGGATAGAAGCGGTGAAAGCCCTCGTTGTAGCGCGCGGTGACCGGGTCGCGGGGGGTGGCGACGTAGCGGTGATGGACCAGCAGATGCTCGGACCGGAAATGCGAATAGAACACCGACGCCAGCAGCAGATCGCCCAGCCGCCGCTCCCACTTGTTCTTCTGATGCATCAGTTCGTGGCTGTAGGTGATGCCCACCGTGCCCGAGATGACGCCCATCCCGAAGAACAGCCAGATCTTCTCGGCGGTGCCCAGATGCGCCGCATCGCGGGTGTAGATCAACAACCCCAGCAGCGTGGCAATCTGCAGCGGTGCCCAGATCAACGTGACAAGTCGGTACCAGAACAGCTGGCTGTCGGTGGTCTCAAGGTCGGCGTTTTCGGTGTTCAGTCCGAACGCGGCATCGAGCGCGGTGAACAGGTACCAGGTCATCAGCGGCGTCAGCGCGATCCACCAGCCGCCCTTGACAGCACCCAGCCACAGCACCGGCAGCAGGCCCAGCGACAGCCAGAACGGCAGCGCCGCGGACAGGCGCGCGACCCTGGCGGCAGGCAGAATGGTGGGGGAGGACAGGTCTTGATCGCCCATGCAACGGCTCCGGAGCGGAATTTGCGCGAAGTCTATGCCCGCCACGCCGGGGCGGCCAGAGGGCAGATCAGCGCGGTGCCGCAAGGTCAATGGCCTTGCGCATCAGCGTCGGCAAGTCCGCCGGGCGGAAGTCCGTGCGCGGCACGAAGATGCCGCGGACGGGACGTCGCTCCATCGGGACAAGGGCTGTCTTCAGGGTCAGACGCAGATGAAAGTGGGTGAAGGTATGGCGCGCCTCTTCGGGCAGCGTTTTCCATTCGGCGCGAATCGGCGGCGCCTCTTCGGCACTGCCCTGGGTGACGTCGATCCAGTCGGTCCCGGGCCAGCCCAGCATGCCCCCCAGCAACCCGCTGTCTGGGCGTCGTTCCAGAAGCCACGCGCCGTCCACACGCCGCGCGAGATAGGCGATACCGTGGCGCACGGGCTTTTTCTTTTTCGGGGACTTTCGCGGCAGGTCCGATTGCGTCCCCGCCGCCCAGGCCGCGCAGGACGGCCGCCAGGGGCACAGGCCGCAGGCGGGTTTTTTCGGCGTGCAAATCGTCGCCCCCAGATCCATTACCGCCTGGGCGTAATCGCCCGCCCGCCTGGCCGGGGTCAGTGCGGCGGCCTGCGCGGTCAGGATGGGTTTGGCCTGCGGCAGGGGCGTGTGTTCATCGTGCAGCCGCGCCATGACCCGTTCGACATTGCCATCGACCACGGTGGCGGGTTCATCATGTGCGATCGCCGCGATCGCCGCGGCGGTATAGGGGCCGATGCCGGGCAGGCTCAGAAGGCCCGCGTAGCTGTCCGGAAACATGCCGCCGTGATCGGCCACCACCGCGCGCGCGCATTTCAGCAGGTTGCGTGCCCGCGCGTAATAGCCAAGCCCGGCCCAGGCGGCCATGACGTCCTCGTCCCGCGCGGCGGCCAGCGCCCGAACGTCGGGCCAGCGCGCGGTGAACGTCTCGAAATAGGATATCACCGCGGCGACGGTGGTCTGCTGCAGCATCACCTCGGACAGCCAGATGCGATAGGGGTCGGGACGCGTGCCCGCCCGTCGCGCCTGCGGTCCCACGCGCCAAGGCATGGTGCGGGCATGGCGGTCGTACCAGTCAAGCAGCTGGGCAGGATCGGCGGCGTCACGCACGGATCAACGTCCTTTGATCGAAGAGGGTGGTCTCGGGGTGGCGCTTGCGGCGCTGAACCCTAATATAGAGCCAGGGCAGGAGTTCCAAGCATGAGACGACAGCAAGGCACGACACGCGGGTTCGCGCAGGCATCGGGTTTGCTCAAGGGGCGGATCCGTCAGGCCTCGGAAAAGCGCGGTTTTGCCGAATCGCGGGTGCTGACCCACTGGACCGAGATCGCGGGCGAAGACACCGCGCGCATCGCGCGTCCGGTCGAGGTCAGCTATGGACGCGGCGGGCTTGGCGCGACGCTGGTGTTGCTGACCACCGGCGCACACGCCCCCATGCTCGAGATGCAGAAGGAACAGATCCGCGACCGGGTGAACCAGATCTACGGCTATAATGCGATCCAGCGCGTCCGTATCACGCAGACCGCCCCCACCGGCTTTTCCGAGGGCCAGGTGGCATTCGCGCCCGCGCCCAAGACGGCACCCGCCGCGCCGCGGCCCGAAATCGTCGCCGAGGCGCGCAAAACCGCGCACGGGGTCAGCGACGATGGCCTCAGGTTTGCACTTGAACGCATGGCGACCAACGTCCTGTCCAGAGAAAAACAACGGGGCTGAGGCCCTGACCACGAGTAGAGCATGAAGAAGGTAGCTTTGATGACACGCATGATTTCCGCGACGGCCCTGGCCGCGGTTCTGGGCCTTGGCGGCTGGTTCGCGCTGCAAAATTCCGGCGCAGGTGGCGAGGACACGATGACACTTCCGGGGGCCGCCCTGGCGCAGGAAACCGGCGGCGATGGCGATGCCAGTGCCGATGTCGGTGACGGCACCAGCGCACCGGTCATGGAGATGACCCTCGGGGACGCGGATGCACCCGTCGAGGTGATCGAATACGCCTCCTATACCTGCCCGCACTGCGCCAGCTTCCACGCGTCGGTGCTGGACCAGCTCAAGGAAAACTACATCGATCCCGGCTTGGTCAAGTTTACCTATCGTGAGGTCTATTTTGACAAATATGGCATGTGGGCGTCGCTGGTGGCGCGCTGCGGCGGCAATCAGGACCGCTTCTTCGGCATCACCGACATGATCTACGAAACCCAGTCCGAATGGGCGCGGGCGGGATCGGACGCCGCTATTGCCGAAGGCCTGCGCAAGATCGGGCGGGTTGCGGGACTGGGCAACGACGAGCTTGAGGCCTGCTTGACCGACGGTGACCAGCTGCGCGCCCTGGTCGAATGGTATCAGACCAATGCCGAGCAGGACGAGGTCCGCTCGACCCCGTCTTTCGTGATCGACGGGGAGCTGTATTCCAACATGAACTACGGCGACTTCGCAGAGATCCTCGACGAGAAACTCGCGGACCAATGACCGTCTCTGCACCGCGCGGGCCGCTTCATGGCTTGAAGGTGATCGAGCTTGCACGCATCCTGGCCGGCCCCTGGGCCGGTCAGACACTGGCCGATCTCGGGGCCGAGGTGATCAAGGTCGAGGCGGAGGCAGGCGACGACACCCGCCAGTGGGGACCGCCCTTCATCGACCGCGACGGCGACCGGTCCGCGGCCTATTTCCATTCCTGCAATCGCGGCAAGACCTCGGTCGTGGTCGATCTGCGCACAGCAGAGGGGCAGGCGCGGCTGCGCGACCTGGTGGCCGATGCGGACATCCTGATCGAGAATTTCAAGGTCGGCGGTCTGGCACGTTACGGGGCCGACTACGACAGCCTGTCGGCGATCAATCCGCGGCTGATCTATTGCTCGATCACCGGGTTCGGGCAGGACGGGCCCTATGCGCATCGGGCGGGCTACGATTACATCATCCAGGGCATGTCGGGGCTGATGTCGATTACCGGCGATCCCGATGGTCAGCCGCAGCGCGCGGGCGTGGCGGTCACCGACCTGTTTACGGGGTTATATTCTGTCGTCGGCATCCTGTCGGCGCTGGAACAGCGGCATCGGACCGGCAAGGGCCAGCATATCGACATGGCGCTGCTGGATTGCGCGGTGGCCGCGACCGCCAATCAGGCGCTGAACTACCTGTCGACCGGCACGCCGCCGGGGCGGACCGGCAATTATCATCCGAACCTGACACCCTATCAGGTGTTCGAGGTGAAGGATGGCCATATCATCATCGCAACGGGGAATGACGGGCAGTACCGGCGGCTCTGCGGTCTTCTGGGGCTGCCCGAGATGGCCGAGGCCCCGGAATTTTTAAAAAATTCCGACCGTGTTGCGCATCGGGACGACATGACCGCGCGGCTGACAGCGGCAACGCTGACCTTTTCCAAGGTCGATCTGCTGGCGGCCTGCGAGGCCGAGGGCGTTCCTGCCGGGCCGATCAACGACATGGCCGAGGTCATGGCCGATCCGCAGGTGCAGGCGCGCGGTATGCAGATCGCCCCCGAGGGTCTGCCGGGCGTGCGCGCGCCGTTTCGGTTTTCGGATGCGGCGCTGGTGCTGGACAAGGCCGCGCCGAAACTCGGCGAAGGCTGAGCCGGGGGCCGCAGAAATTTAGCTAAATTTCTGCGGCTGCATAATCTTGATCAAGATTATGCATTCCCGTGGCCCGGGGGCGGCTTCTTGCCCTCAGGCAAAGCTCCCGTGGCAGAACCAGCCCGAGGACAGCGCGCCGCCATGCGCATAGTACAGCCAGAGACGGTCACCCCTGTCGGTATCGACCCGCCAGTAATCGCGCTGACCTGATCGCCAGTCGGGCTCTTCCAGCCACCATTCCGGCGCGATCCGTTCCGGCCCTTCCGCGCCCGTAGCGGTGAAATCCCGCCCGCGCCAGCGAAACCGCGCGGGCGGGTCGGGGTGATCTGCCGCATGGACCGGTTCGGGCCGCCACAGCAGCAGCGGGCGCGGCACCGGGGCGCGAGGCCATTCGCTGGCCGGTTCGGACCAGGCGGCGGCCAGTGTCAGGGCGGATTTCTCGGGGATATGGCTTTGCGCCGGGTGCCGCCGGGTGATCGCCTCGAGGCCCAGCCGCGCGCCCAGCCGCCCGACCAGATCGTCAAGCGCGGTCTGGCCCGACAGGCGCGCAGCCACGACGCGGCCTGCCTCGGCATGGCCCACCGGGTCGCGGGCGTGGATCGGTTCGTGCATCGTCGCCTCGAGCCGCAGCATGTCGATGCCGAAGCCCGCATCGATCTCGGACAGTTTCATCGCCAGCAGCGGGCGCAGCCGTTCGGGATCGTGGCTGGCCCGGGCGAGGCCGACGTTCAGCCATTGCATCGACTGGTCCGCGCGATAGGCCTCGAGGCGCAACTGTCGCGCGCCGCGTCCCTTCTTGCGCAGCGTATCGCAAAGCCGGGGCAGCATCCGGTCGAGCCCCGCCAGAAGGTCGTCCTCGCGCCCGATCGGGTCAGGCAGGCTCAGCCGGACCGAGAAGCGGTCGGGCGGCGCGGCGGGGCTGATCGGTTCGGGCGCGGCCCCCATCGCCTGATCGAGCCGGTAGACCAGCCCCTTGCCAAAGCGCCGCGCGAGGCTGGCCCGGGGCTGGCCCGCAAGATCGCCGATGCGCCTGAGCCCCAGCCGCGCAAGCTGATCGACCGTCTCGTCGGCCAGCCGCAGGGCGGTCACCGGCAGCGGGGCCAAGGCGCCATAGGTCTTGCCGGGGGGCGCGATGCGGGCGCTGCGGGCCTCGGCGGTGGCGATGGAAGGGGGCACGCCACCGCGTTCCCAATGCCGCCGCTTGCCCGCCCGGGACCGCGTCGCGCGGGCTTCCTGATCGACGGCGTCGCCGCTGCGGTGCGATCCGGCCTCGGCCTCGCCATAGCGCGCCAGCGCCCAGGCCGCGCCCAGCGTGTCGGCGATACCCGCCCGCACGCTGAGCCCCAGATCGGTGCAATCGAGCGAAACCTGGTCGAGCAGCGCCGCCTCGCCGCCGAACAGATGCGCGCAGCCGGTCAGGTCGATCACCAGCGCGTCCGGCTCCTCGCGCGCGACCCAGGGTGAAAACTTGCCCGCCCAGCGGTGCAGCACCCCCAGGAACGCCGCCTCGCGGTGCGGATTGGCCAGCCGGGTCAGCAGATCGGCGGTGGCGGCATGGGCGTCGCGCAGCGGCTGGCCGGGATAGAGCCCCGCGGCGCTGGCCCGCAGCGACAGCGCCCCCAGCACCTGCGCATTGCCAAGATCGCGCACGGTGGCAAACGGCAGATCGCCCAGAAGCGGGTCTTGGCGGATCAGCCGTTCGGCCCCCAGCCGGGGAAACCAGAGGGAAAGGATGCGTCGGTTGGGCATGCGGGCAGCAGCTTTTTGTTCGCTATTTGTTCTATCTTTCGGTCTGCGCGGAGTCGAGTCTGCCCGCGCGGATGTCGCGAAAGACATTGCGTCCGGAAGTGGCCTCGGCCACCCTCGTGCGAAACCGCGACAACCCGGAGGAAGATGATGAAAACCCGTGCAGCCGTGGCGCTCGAGGCCGGCAAACCGCTTGAAGTGATGGATGTGAACCTCGACGGTCCCAAGGCGGGCGAGGTTCTGGTCGAGATCAAGGCAACCGGCATCTGCCATACGGACGAATTCACCCGCTCGGGTGCCGATCCCGAGGGCATCTTTCCGGCGATTCTGGGCCATGAAGGCGCGGGCGTGGTGATGGAGGTGGGCGCGGGTGTCACCAGCCTCAAGCCGGGCGATCACGTCATCCCGCTTTACACGCCCGAATGCCGCGAATGCGCGTCGTGCCTGTCGGGCAAGACCAACCTCTGCACCCGTATCCGCGCGACGCAGGGCAAGGGCCTGATGCCCGACGGCACGACGCGCTTTTCGATGCTGGATGGCACGCCGATCCATCACTACATGGGCTGCTCGACCTTCGCCAATCACACCGTCCTGCCCGAGATCGCGCTGGCCAAGGTCCGGCAGGACGCGCCGTTCGACAAGATCTGCTATATCGGCTGCGGCGTGACCACGGGCATCGGCGCGGTGATCAACACCGCGGGCGTCGAGATCGGATCGACGGCGGCGGTCTTCGGGCTGGGCGGGATCGGGTTGAACGTGATCCAGGGCCTGCGGCTTGCGGGTGCGGACAAGATCATCGGGGTCGACGTCAACAACGCCAAGAAACCGATGGCCGAGCATTTCGGCATGACGCATTTCGTCAACCCCAAGGAAATCCAGGGCTCGGTGGTGGACGAGATCGTCACCCTCACCAAGACGGATTTCGACCAGATCGGCGGGGTGGATTATTCCTTCGATGCCACCGGCAACGTGCAGGTGATGCGCGATGCGCTGGAATGCACGCATCGCGGCTGGGGGCAGTCGATCATCATCGGCGTGGCGCCCGCCGGGGCCGAGATTTCGACCCGGCCGTTCCAGCTGGTCACGGGCCGGGTCTGGAAGGGCACGGCTTTCGGCGGCGCCAGGGGGCGCACGGATGTGCCAAAGATCGTGGACTGGTATATGGACGGCAAGATCGAGATCGACCCGATGATCACCCATGTGCTGTCCCTCGACGAGATCAATCATGGCTTCGATCTGATGCATGAGGGCAAATCGATCCGCGCCGTCGTCACGTTCTGAGGGCTGCGCCGAGGTCCCGGATTTGATCCGGGACCTGCGGTTGGAAAGGGGGATGCCCGTGGTCCATGATACGACAGGCAGGAGTTGACATGACATACCGTTCGATCGGTCTGATCGCGGGGCTGGGCCTTGCCACCGCGCTTGCGGCGCATGAAGGCGTCAAAGACCCCGTCGTGGTCAAGCGTATGGCGCTGATGACGGACATCAAGGAAGACACCGCGGTCCTCGGGGGCATGGTCAAGGGGCGCGTTGATTTCGACGCCGCTCTGGCAGCCGAAATCAAGGCCGCGCTGGTCGATCATGCCCGGCTCATCCCGGAACATTTCGAGCCCAGGGCCGACGACCCGAAATCCGAGGCCATGCCGGATATCTGGCGCGACTGGAAGGATTTCGAGGACAAGTCCGAAGCAATGCGCATCGCTGCCGAGGAGCTGGATACCACGGGGTCGGAGGCGCTGCGTGCAAGCTTCGGGCAATTCGCCAGGTCCTGTCGGGCGTGCCACGAGAATTACCGAAGCGATGAATGAGCCTGCGCGCGCTGGCAACCTGTGCGTATGAGGCACCCAAGGGCACCTGCCCGCGCCACCGTGCAAGGCGTCCCCGGGGCGCATCCCGGCGCGACCATGGCCCGACCGCCAAAGCGCTGTATGGCGGCACAGGGTTTGACATCGCGGGTCGACTGCCTCAGGCGTATCCGGGCGCGACCTGCCCGCACGCCGTGTCTTATCCTGTGCGGGTGATGCGGTATGCGGCCTCTGCCAACCACGCCCGACAACCCAGCGAGAAAGGATAAGACCCCATGGCAAATTCCGAGCGTTCGACCCTTCTGGCGGTGTTGATCGACGCCGACAACACGTCGCCGAAATACGCCCGCGCCCTGTTCGAGGAAATCGCGACATTGGGCGAGGCCGCAGTGCGCAGGCTGTACGGCGATTTTTCCAGCCACCACATGACCGGCTGGTCCAAGGTCGCGGCAGAGCTTGGCCTCGTGCCGCACCATCAGCCCGCCAATACCGTCGGCAAGAACGCGTCGGATATCGCGCTGGTGATCGACGGGATGGACCTGATGCATTCGGGCCGGTTTGACGGCTTTGTCCTGGTCTCCTCGGACAGCGACTTCACGCGCCTTGCCTCGCGTCTGCGCGAACAGGGGCTCGAGGTCTACGGCATGGGCATGCAGAAAACCCCCGATGCCTTCCGCAAGGCCTGCAAGCGGTTCATCTACCTTGAAAATATCGGCGGAGTTGCAGAGGCGGCCAAAGGCGGTGCCCGCGAACCGGTGGCGCGCGGCAATCTGGAAGAGGCCCGCAACCTGATCTTCAATGCGATGGACGCGATCGAGCAGGACGACGAATGGTATACGCTGGGCCAGCTGGGTCAGTACCTGACGGCCTCGAACCCGGATTTCGACACCCGCACCTATGGCAAACGCAAGCTGTCGGACCTGATCTCGGACCTCAAGGTGTTCGAGACCAAGCGGTCGTCGGGCAACCAGATGCTTGTGCGACGCCTGGACTGACCGCGCGCCCGGTCAGCCCCCGGTCAACCCCCGGTCAGACCCGGGCCAGGACCCGGCCAGATTTCAGGCGGAAATCGCAGCGCCCGGCGCTGCCGTCGCGGGCAAGCGTCTTAGCGCCGGACGCCATATCGCGCCATGAAGACCTGCGTGGCCTCCCGGGCGTTCTGAAGCTTTTCGTCTTCGCTGACGCTGCCGCGGATGTTGAACAGGCGCGGCATGTGCAGGCCGGACTTGCACAGGTCCCCGAACTGGTAGGCCGCCCGTTCACGCTGCGCCTCGGGGATCGCGATATCCCCCCGGGCAATGGCCAGGTCGAACAGGATGAAGATGCCGTCGCGAAATCTCAGCGGGCCGCAGCGCCAGAATTCCTCGGCGAGGTCCGGAAAGCGGGTGGCTTCGGACACGCACATGCGGAAATTCTCGATCGCCATGGGCGAGAACGCGATATCGAGAAAGGCCTTGCCGGCATTGACGAACAGGTCCTCGGTGTCCAGCGACCGGTCGAGATGCATGATCGCCTCGTCCGCCTGTTCCTGGCACTGCTTGCGCGCGACCTCCATGAACAGAAGCTGCTTGTCGGGAAAGTACGAATAAAGCGTCGCCTTCGACACTCCGGCGGCGCGCGCGATATCGTCCACGCTCGCGCCGTCGAATCCGTCGCGCAGGAACACGTCACGCGCGCCATCGATCACCTGTTCGTATTTCCGACCCTTGCGGATCTTGTCGACCGACGCGTCCATGATTTCTCCCCGCGGTATGGAGGGGAGTATATGCCGTGCTGCCCGGTTTCCACAATCAGCACCGGGCGATCATCGGGTCTGTGCGGGTGTGACGTCGGGTTGCGGCACCGTCGGGGTGCCGGTCTCGGGGAACCAGAGGTTGGGAAGCTGCGGGGCGGCAATACCGGCGCTGACGGCGCTGGCCAGGGTTGCGGTCAGGATCAGGGGAAGAACGAAGCGCATGATATGTCTCCTTGTTTTCACACTCTTCAATCTAAACCGTTCAGTTCATTTTGCAATACTAATTTGAACCACTCAGTTTATTTTTGTGAATTATCGGGCTTGCAGCCGCACGCCGATGGCTTAAATTAGAATCGTTCTAAAACATGAGGGCCGTCATGCGCTTCATTCCCAACCGCCGCCGCTTTTCCGACCTGTCCGAGCAGGAAATCCTCGCGCTAGCGATCTCGTCCGAGGAAGACGACGGTCGCATCTACCGGATGTACGCCGAAACCCTGCGCGCGGATTATCCGGGCACGGCGCGGGTGTTCGATGGCATGGCACAAGAGGAAGACGGGCACCGCCAGGCGCTGATCGAGCTGCACCGAAAACGCTTTGGCGAGGTCATTCCCCTGATCCGGCGCGAACACGTCGCGGGATTTTACGCCCGCCGCCCGGTCTGGCTGGTGGAAAACCTCGGGCTCGAGCGTATCCGCTCCGAGGCGCGCCAGATGGAGCGGGACGCCGAGCGGTTCTACCACGAGGCCGCCAGCCGCACGCAGGACGCCGATACCCGCAAGCTTCTGGGCGATCTTGCGGCCGCCGAGGCGGGCCATCAGGTCAAGGCCGACACGCTCGAGCAGGAGCACCTGCCGGACGACGCCCGCGCCGCCGAGGATGACGGGGCCAAGCGGCAGTTTCTTCTGACCTGGATCCAGCCGGGGCTGGCGGGGCTGATGGACGGGTCGGTGTCGACGCTGGCACCGATCTTTGCCACGGCGTTTGCCACCCAGGACACCTGGACCACCTTCCTTGTGGGTCTGGCCGCAAGCGTCGGCGCGGGTATCTCGATGGGCTTTACCGAGGCCGCGTCGGACGATGGCGAGTTGTCGGGTCGCGGCTCTCCGGTCAAGCGGGGTATCTCGTCGGGGGTGATGACGACCGTGGGCGGGCTGGGGCACGCGCTGCCCTACCTGATCCCGAATTTCCAGATCGCGACAATCACCGCGATCATCGTCGTCTTCGTCGAGCTATGGGCGATAGCCTGGATCCAGAACAAGTTCATGGAGACGCCGTTTCTGCGCGCGGCCTTCCAGGTCGTTCTGGGTGGTGCGCTGGTCTTTGCCGCCGGTGCGCTGATCGGCTCTGGCTGAGGCTTGTTGACGCTGGCGGGTGCGGGTGGTCTCGTTCCGCACGAGAGGAGATCACCCCATGCCCCGCCCCGACCCGCCTGCCTACATGCCGCTGCCCTTGCCGGATCGGGTGCAGTTGCCCCCCGGCAAGGCCATCGCGGCGGCAGAAGCCTTTCGCGACTACATGAAGAAGCGCCATTCGGTGCGGGACTATTCCGACCGGTCGGTGCCGGGTGCGGTGATCACCGCCTGCATCGAGGCCGCGGCATCCGCGCCGTCCGGGGCCAACCGCCAGCCCTGGCACTTCGTGGCGATCAGCGATCCGGCGATGAAGGCCCGCATCCGCGCAGGCGCCGAGGACGAAGAGAGGCAGTTCTATGATGGCGGTGCCGGGGATGCCTGGCTGCAGGCGCTGGAACCCATCGGCACCGGTGTCGACAAGCCGCACCTGACGACCGCACCCTGGCTGATCGCGGTCTTCGCCGAGCGTTGGGGCGTCGATGCGGACGGCACGCGCCACAAGAACTACTACGTGCCCGAAAGCGTCGGCATCGCCACGGGCATGTTGATCACGGCGATCCATCACGCCGGTCTGGTCTGCCTTGAGCACACGCCCAATCCGATGAAATTCCTCAACGCGCTGTGCAACCGCCCGGAACGGGAAAAGCCGGTGATGATCCTGCCCGTCGGCTATCCGTCCGATGACGCGACGGTGCCCCGGGCGGCCAAGCGCAAGAAGGCTCTGGACCGGGTCATGACGGTTTTCAGCGACACCGCTTCGGGCGAAGTCGCAACCCGCGATTGACCCCGTTGGCCTGAGCGCCCAGAAAGAGCGGATGCTGGCCATCTTCCTCAAGACACTGCCGTTCTTCGCGCTGATCGGGCTTGGCTACGGGGCGGCGAGGACGCGTTTTTTCACCGAAGCGGCCAGCGCTGCCCTGACCAGGTTCGTGTTCTACTTCGCGCTCTCGGCGATGTTGTTCCGGTTCTCGGCGAACCTGTCCATCGCCGAGATTTTCGACGCCTGGCTTGCGGTGGCCTATCTGTGGGGCACCGCCTTCGTCTACGGGATTGCGCTGCTGGTGGCGTTCTGGCGCGGCGCCAAGGTCGAGACGGCGGCCATCGAGGCGCAATGCGCGGCCATCGGCAACACCGGTTTTCTGGGCGTGCCCATGCTGGCGCTGCTTTTGGGCGAGGCGGCGGTGGGGCCGATCATCCTGATCCTGTCCATCGACCTCATTGTGTTCTCCTCGGCGCTGGTAATCCTGATCGAGGGGTCGCGCGACGGGCGCATGAGCATCGGCGTGCTGCGCACCATCGGCCTGGGGCTGCTGCGCAACCCGATGATCGTGTCGATCACGCTGGGGCTTTGCGTCGCGGCGTCGGGGCTGGGGCTGCCGGGGCCGGTCAACGAGTTCATGGCGGTGCTCGGCAATGCCGCGACGCCCGGCGCGCTGTTTGCCATCGGGGCCTCGCTGGCGTCGAAATCCGCCGAGCGGCTGGTGATCGCGGGATGGCTCAGCTTTGCCAAGCTGATCCTGCATCCGCTGCTGGTCGCCGTGGCGGCGCTGCTGATCTTCCCGGTCGAGCCCTATGCCGCCATCGTCGCGGTCTCGGCGGCGTCGTTGCCGGTGGCGGGCAACGTGTTCATCCTGGCGCAGCATTACGGCACCTCGCCGCAGCGGGTCTCGGCGTCGATCCTGATCTCGACGGCGGCCAGCATCCTGACCGTGTCGGCGTGGATCGCCTGGGTCTCGGGCTGAATGTCCTTGCCGCCCGCCGCCCCGTCACGCTAGCCCTTGGGCCGAAGCAAAGAGGAGTGACGCGATGGACACGAAATCCGAGAACCGGTGCTACGAGGGCATGCAAGGCGTCTATTCCCATGCGTCAAAGGCCTGCGGCGGCGACATGACCTTCGGCCTCTTTCTGCCCGAAGAGTCCGCCGAGGCCCCGGTGCCGCTGCTGTGGTATCTGTCGGGCCTGACTTGCACCCACGAGAACGCCATGACCAAGGCAAGCGCGCAGGCTTGGGCCGCCGAGCAGGGCATCGCGCTGTGTTTCCCCGACACCTCGCCCCGGGGCGAGGACGTGGCCGATGACGAGGCCTTCGATCTGGGCCAGGGCGCCGGGTTCTACGTCAACGCGACGCAGGCCCCCTGGTCCGCGCATTACCGGATGTGGGACTATATCACCGACGAGCTGCCGACGCTTCTGGGTCGCAACTTCGCGCTCGACATGGAGCGGCAGGCGATCTGCGGTCATTCCATGGGCGGGCACGGCGCGCTGACCATCGCGATGCAGCATCCGGGCCGCTTCCGGTCGGTGTCGGCTTTTGCGCCCATCGCACATCCAACCGAAAGCGACTGGGGCAGGAAACAGTTCAGCGCCTATCTGGGCGACGACAAGGCCGCATGGCAGGCGCATGACGCGACACTTCTGATGCGCGAACGGGGCTTTGACGGGCCGGTGCTGATCGATCAGGGCACCGATGACGCCTTCCTCGACCTGCTGATGCCAGAGGCTCTGGCCGGGGCGATGGCCGCGCGCAGGCAGGACGGGACCTTTCGCATGCGAAAGGGTTATGACCACAGCTACTTCTTCATCTCGACCTTCATGGAAGACCATGTCGCCTTCCACGCCGAGGCGCTGTATCGGTGACGGTGCTTTACGTCGATGCCGATGCCTGCCCGGTCAAGGACGAGGCCGAACGGGTGGCGACGCGCCACAAGGTCGCGATGAAGCTGGTGTCGAACGGCGGTTTGCGGATGTCGCGCAATCCGCTGGTCGATGTGGTGATCGTGCCCGATGGTCCCGACATCGCCGACATGTGGATCGCCGACCGCGCGACGCGGGGCGATGTGGTGGTCACCGGGGACATTCCGCTGGCGGCGCGCGCCGTGGCCTCGGGCGCGCGGGTGCTGTCGCATAACGGCGAGGCCTATACCGAGGCCAATATCGGCCCGCGACTGGCACAGCGCGACCTGATGGCCGACCTGCGCGCCGCCGATCCGTTCCGACAGGGGGGCGGGCGGCCCTTTTCAAAGGCCGACCGCGCGCGGTTTCTGGACGCGCTCGAGCGCGAGATGCGTACGGCGCTGCGGGAGGGGGCGCAATGACGATACAGGCGGTCGTGTTCGACATCGGCAACGTGCTGATCGAGTGGCAGCCCGAGCGCTACTTCGATGCGCGGATCGGCCAGGACCGTCGCGAACGCCTGTTTGCCGAGGTCGACCTGCATCACACCAATGCGCTGATCGACCTCGGGCACGACTTTCGCGCGACGGTCTATGCGGCCGCGGCGGCGCATCCCGACTGGTCCGACGAGATCCGGCTCTGGCACGATGACTGGCACCGGATCGCGGGGCCCGAGATCCCGCATTCGCTGCGTCTGTTGCGGGCGCTGCGCAAAGGCGGTGTGCCGTGTTTCGCGCTGTCGAATTTCGGTGTCGGAACCTTCGAGGTGGGGCTCAGGGAATGGCCCTTCCTGGCCGAGTTCGATCAAAGCTATATCTCGGGGCACATGAAGATGGCCAAGCCCGACGCGGCGATCTACGCTGCGGTCGAGGACGCTTGCGGTATCGCGCCCGGGGCGCTGCTGTTCACCGATGATCGTGCGGAAAACATCGCGGCGGCCGATGCACGGGGCTGGCAGACGCATCTGTTCGACGGCCCCGCCGCCTTCGCGAACAGGCTGGTCCGCGAGGGATTGCTCGATCCGGAGGATGCCCGATGACAACACCGCTGGTCATTCCATTTGCCGAAGGCGAGGCGCGGCTCGACTGGCTGGGATTGTGCGCCGCTTTCGAGGCCGGGCATCGACTGCCCCGCGCCGAGATCGCCGATACGTTTCTTTATCGCGGCGGTGACACGCTGCTGAACCGCGCCGCCTGGATCGACGGGCTGGGAATCGCGGTCAAGGCGGCGACGATCTTTCCGGGCAATGCCGAAGCGGGTAAACCGGCGGTGAACGGTGCGGTCAACCTGATGTCGGACGGCGACGGCACGCTTGAGGCGCTGATCGACTTTCACCTCGTGACCAAGTGGAAAACCGCCGGAGACAGCCTGTTCGGCGCGCTGAAACTGGCGCGCCCCGACAGCCGCGACATCCTGATCGTGGGGGCGGGCACGGTGGCGCGGTCATTGATCGAGGCCTATGGCGCGGGCTTTCCCGGGGCGCGCTTCACGCTCTGGAACCGCTCTGCCGCCCGGGCCGAGGAAATGGCCGCCGAGGTCCCGGGCCTGCGCGTGGCCACCGACCTCGAAGCGGCGGTCGCGCGGGCCGATATCATCGCGTCGGCGACGATGGCGACCGCACCTGTGATCCGGGGCGACTGGCTGCAACCCGGCCAGCACCTCGATCTGATCGGGGCCTACCGCCCGGACATGCGCGAAGTGGACGATGCGGCGCTGCGGCGCGCGCGGATCTTCGTTGACAGCTTCGAGACCACGCTGGGCCATATCGGCGAGTTGAAGATTCCGCTGGAGGCCGGGGTGATCGCGCGCGACGACGTGCTGGCGGATTACTATTCGCCCTCGGCCTTCACCCGCGCCGAGGATGACATCACCCTCCTCAAGAACGGCGGCGGCGCGCATCTGGACCTGATGTGCGCGCGCTACATCCTCGATGCGTGGCGGGCGGGATGATCTGGTTTCTGCTGGTCGTCGGGGGATGTCTGGCCACTATCCCGGCGATCCTCGAACACCGGCGGCAGTCGATGGACGATGCCGCGCGCGCCGGTGCCCCGGGCGAGATCGTGACGCTGAGCCAGGGCGACACCCATTGCCAGTGGTTGGGGCGGGCACGGGGGCCGGTCGCGGTTTGTGTGCACGGGCTGACCACGCCGTCGCCCGCCTGGCACGGGCTGGCGCCCGAACTTGACCGGGCCGGGTTCCGGGTTCTGGTCTATGACCTCTACGGGCGCGGGTATTCCGATGCACCGAAAGGCCAGCAGAGCCCGCGCTTTTTCGTGCAGCAGTTGCGCGATGTGCTGGACCATTACGGGCTGGACGCGGATGTAACGCTGGTCGGCTATTCCATGGGGGGTGTCATCGTCACCGCCATGGCCGCAGAAGAGCCGGGCCGCTTCCGGCAGGTCGCCCTGGTGGCCCCGGCGGGCATGGGGACGGTGTCGACGCGGCTGCAACGCTTCTGTGTCGAGTGGCCGTGGATCGGCGACTGGCTGTTCAAGCTGGCCTTCCCCGAGGTGCATGCCAGAGGTATCGCGGACAGCGACGCCCCCGACGACATCCGCGCGATACAGCACGCCGAACTCGGGCGCCGGGGCTTCGTGCCCGCGGTGCTGTCGAGCTTGCGCCATTCGCTGCGCAAGCCCGCGCAGCACCTGCACCAGACGCTTGCCCGGTCCCGTGTGCCGGTGCTGGCGGTCTGGGGCGGGGCGGACCGGGTGATCCCGCTGAGCGGACCGGGGCAGTTGTCGCAGTGGAATCGCGATGCGCGCCAGGAGGTAATCGAGGATGCCGATCACGGCCTGCCCTTCACCCATCCGCAGGCACTGGGCACGGCGCTGGTGCGGCTGATGGCCGAGGCCCGGCTCAGCCCGCCGGAGTGATGACCGGGCGGCGGCTTTCGCGCACCGGCAGATGCACGATGGCCGACAGCGCGCCGACCCCGACACCGACCCACCAGACCATGGTGTAATCGCCTGTCAGGTCATACATCCGCCCGCCCAGCCAGACCCCGATGAAGCTGCCAAGCTGATGGCTGAAGAAGACGATACCATAGAGCGTGCCCATGTAGCGCAGCCCGTAGATATGCGCGATCAGCCCCGAGGTCAGCGGCACCGTCGCGAGCCACAGCGACCCCATCACCACCGAGAAGACGATGACCGTGGTCGGCGTGATCGGCAGCATGATGAAGGCCGCCGCCGCGATGGTGCGCCCCACATAGATGCCCGCCAGCAGGTATTTCTTGGGAAAGTGATTGCCAAGCCAGCCCGCGGTCAGGGTGCCCGCGATATTGGCCAGCCCGATGAGCGAAATCGCCACCGCCCCCAGCGCCGAGGTCGTGGTGATGCCGATGGCATGCAGCACGCCGCCCTGCAGGATCGGGCCGCACATTTCTGTCACCAGCGCGGGAAAATGCGCGGTGACGAAGGCCAGTTGATACCCGCAAGAGAAAAAGCCGATGAAGATCAGCGAAAAGGACGGATCGCGAAAGGCCCGGCCCAGGATCTGGCCCATGGTCTCCTCAAGCTCGGTGCGCGAGGCTTCGGGGGCGCGGATCATCGGCAGAAAGGCCAGGACGCACAGGATCATTGCTGCGAAGACCAGAAACACCGTCTGCCAGGCCAAAAACCCCAGCATCCATTCGGCCAGCGGCGCGCCGAACACCTGGCCCGCGCTACCGGCGGCGGTGGCGATGGCCAGCGACATCGACCGGTGCCTGTCGGACGCAGCGCGGCCCACCACCGCGAGGATCACGCCGAAGCCGGTACCCGCGATGCCGAAGCCGACCAGCACCTCCAGCGCCTGAAGGGTCTCGGGTGTGGTGGCATAGGACGACAGCACCAGCCCGATCGCATAGAGCACAGCCCCCAGCACGATGGCGCGCCGGTCGCCCAGCTTTTCCGCGAAGGCCCCGAACAGTGGCTGACCGATGCCCCAGGCGAGGTTCTGGATCGCGATGGCAAGAGAGAACTCGGTGCGCAGCCAGCCAAACTCGGCCGCGATGGGGATCTGGAAGACGCCAAAGCTGGCCCGGATCGCAAACGACACGAGGATGATGATGCAGCCCGCGATCAGGACGGGGCTGACAAGGGGGGCCTGGCGATCCATGGCCGCGAATCTACGGCGCGCACGCCATAGCGCAAGCAGGGTATTGTACCATTCGCGCGGCGATCAGGCCCGCAGGTGACGCGCCCGTGCGCCACGTTCGATGGCGGCGGCGTGCAGGCGGTCGATGTTCAGCTCGTAGCGGACTTCCTCGAGGAGGCGCAGTTCGGCATCCGAAAGGGTGCCATCGGCGGCAGCCACGTCGCAGGACAGCGCATAGGCGGTTTCGTGCAAGCGTTCGGGCAGCGCATCACGCATCAGGCCGAACAAAGCGTCCAGCCCGTCTTCCTGGTCGAACAGGTCGAAGACGGTTTGCGAAACGGTCTTTATCCGGTCCGAGTCGTAGTCCTGAAAAACCGGCAGGGTGTTCACGATGGTCTGGATCTTCACCAGTTCCGACGTCCGGATGTTTTCGTCCGAGGCGGAAACCGCCACCATCAGCGCGACAAGCGCGTCCTGGGGGGACATGGAGTGTTCGATGCTGTTGGCCATTCTTGATCCTCGTGGGGTTCCGCCTGTCTCTAGGTGAATATTGACCCCACCCCGCCCCCGCAATAGGAACCAGCGCTTGACGCACCGGGGTAATTCCGGCCGCGCTGACGAGGAGCAAGACTGATGTCCGATTTTCGCGATGCCGCGATGCATTCGAAGGCCTGGCCGTTCGAAGAGGCACGCCGTCTGCTCAAACGTCACGAGGCCGACAAGAGCGGCAAGGATTACGTGCTGTTCGAAACCGGCTATGGCCCCTCGGGCCTGCCGCATATCGGCACCTTCGGAGAGGTCGCGCGGACCACAATGATCCGCCGCGCCTTCGAGGCGATCTCGGACGTGCCGACGCGGCTGATCTGTTTTTCGGACGATCTCGACGGGATGCGCAAGGTGCCCGACAACGTGCCCGACCCGGAGGCGCTGAAAGAGCATCTGCAAAAGCCGCTGACCTCGGTGCCCGACCCGTTCGGCACGCATGACAGCTTTGGCGATCACAACAACGCCATGCTGCGGCGGTTTCTCGATACCTTCGGCTTCGAGTACGAGTTCTACTCGGCCACGGAATACTACCGGTCGGGCGCGTTCGACGCGGTGCTGTTGCGGGCCTGCGAACGCTATGACGACATCATGGCGGTGATGCTGAAATCGCTACGCGAAGAGCGGCGGCAGACCTATTCGATCTTTTTGCCGATGCATCCCGAAACCGGGCGCGTGCTGTATGTGCCGATCAAGCATGTGGATGCGGGCAAGGGCGAGATCACCTTTGACGACGAGGATGGCCGCGAATGGACGCTGCCAGTGACGGGCGGCAACGTGAAGTTCCAATGGAAGCCCGATTTCGGCGCGCGCTGGGCGGCGCTGGGCGTCGATTTCGAGATGTACGGCAAGGATCATTCCACCAATACGCCGATCTACGACCGCATCTGCGAGATCCTTGGCGGCAGGAAACCCGAGCATTTCACCTATGAGCTGTTCCTCGATCAGGGCGGTGAGAAAATCTCGAAGTCGAAGGGCAACGGGCTGTCGATCGACGAATGGCTGACCTATGCCTCGACCGAAAGCCTGTCCTATTACATGTTCCTCAAGCCCAAGACCGCCAAGCGGCTGAGCTGGGACGTGATTCCCAAGGCGGTGGACGAATATCACCAGCAATTGCGTGCCTTTCCGGGGCAGGACGCCAAGGGGCAGGCCGCCAACCCGGTCTGGCATGTTCACGGCGGCGATGTCCCGGCGTCCACCATGGTGGTGCCGTTCTCGATGCTGCTGAACCTGGTGTCAGTATCGGGCGCAGAGACCAAAGAAACGCTTTGGGGCTTTATCGCGCGCTATGCGCCCGATGCCTCGCCCGAACACAATCCCGACCTCGATCAGGCGGCGGGCTTTGCGATCCGCTATTTCCACGACTTCGTCAAACCCGGAAAGGTGTTCCGCGCACCGGATGAAAGGGAAGATGCGGCGCTGCGCGATCTGGCGGCGCGGTTGCAGGCGCATGACGGGCCGACGGATGACGAGACGCTGCAAAGCCTCGTCTTTGCGGTTGGCAAGGAGCACGGGTTCGAGCCGCTGCGCGACTGGTTCAAGGCGCTTTACGAGGTGCTGCTGGGCGCGTCGCAAGGCCCGCGCTTTGGCGGGTTCATCGCGCTTTATGGCATCGACGAGACGGTGCAGCTGATCGAACGCGGTCTGCGCGGCGAACTGGGCTAGGGGCGCCTTTCGGGTGGCGGGTGAAACTTTTCGCCCCACGCTTGCGTGATTTTGTGCATGGCAAGGGCGCGCTACCTTGTCTTTCGCTGACACAGGAGATGCCCCATGCCCGCCCGTATCCTTGCCGCTTTCGTTGCCCTTTTTCTTGCGCTGCCGGTCTGGGCGCAGGATGTCGTGGCCCCGGTCCCCGGGATCGAGGCCACCATATCGAACCAGATGCAGGCGTTTCGCGACCGCGATGTCGATGCGGCCTTCGGTTACGCCAGCCCGATGATCAAGGGTATCTTCCAGACCCCGCAGAACTTCGGTGTGATGGTCGAGCAGGGCTATCCCATGGTCTGGACACCGTCGGAGGTGGATTTCGGCGATCTGCGGCGCGAGGATGGCGCGCTTTTCCAGAATGTCATCGTCACCGATCGGGCGGGCCGGGTGCATGTGCTGGCCTACAAGATGATCGAGACCGACAGCGGCTGGCTGATCGACGGTGTGCAACTGTTGCGCCAGCAGGGCTTCGCCGCCTGAGACCCGCGCGGGTGGCCTGACGCGGCGCAACGCGCGCCCCTCCAAGCCCGCGTTAAGACCCTTGCCGCTACCCCTTGTCGCGAAATGCGGCCTGCACACCGTTGGGTCGCGCACGCGGAAAGGGACAGCGATGAACAAGGCGATAACCGATGGCGTGGTGCTGATGCCGACCCCCTTCTCGGAGGGGCTGAACGTCTGGTCGAGCGGGGATGGCACACCCGGCTCGGACACCTATGCCAGCACGGCCACGGCCTCATTCGTCGCGGCGGATCAGGACTTCGCGGGCTGCCTTGAGTTGCTCAAGACCGCGTCCACCCAGAAGATCCGTTACATGGGCGAGGTGCCGATCGAGCCGGGTTGCTACCTGCGGGTGACGGCGCGGGTCAAGGCGATCTCGGGCAGTCTGCCGTCGGTGCGGATCGCCGCTTGGGCCGGCAACAGCAGCGGCAACGCGGTCACCGGCATCGATCTGGTGGCCGACGAGGTGGCGATCCCGACCTATGGCCAGATCGTCGAGGTCAGCGCGATCATCGGGTCGGGCAATCGCGGCGGTGTCGACATGGTCTGGGGTCGCACGCCCACCTACGGCCATTTCGGACTGGATTTCACCGGCGCGTCGGGCGGTCTGCTGCGGGTCGATGACATCGTGATCGAGGATGTCACCTCGGTCTTTCTGCGCGAGATGCTGGGCTATGTGGACGTGCGCGATTACGGCGCGCGGGGCGATGGCGTGACCGATGACAGCGCGGCCTTCATCGCCGCCGATCAGGTCACCGGCGGGCGCACGCTGTTCGTGTCGCAGGGCAACTATTTCCTGGCCGAGGATGTCATTCTCAACAGCGAGGTGATCTTCGAGGGCACGGTCAGCATGCCCAGCAATCGCCGCCTGTCGCTGACCAAGAATTTCAGCCTGCCGTCCTATATCGACGCGTTCGGCGACGAAGAGGTGGCGCTGAAGAAGGCGTTGCAGGCGCTGATGAATGATGCCGACCATGAAAGTCTCGACATGGGCGGGCGTCGGGTGACGCTGTCCGGGCCGCTCGATGTGCAGGCGGCGGTGGCCAACCGCACCAGCTATGCGCAGCGCCGGGTGCTGCGGAACGGGCAGTTGCAGGCGACCGAGACGGGCGACTGGACCGAAACGGTCGTCACCAGCCAGGCCAGCTATTCGCCGTCCAACCAGTTTCGCCTGACCAACGTGACCAACATCGCCAACATCAAGGTCGGCAGCCTTGTCGAGGGGGCGGGTGTGGGCCGCGAGATCTATGTGAAGTCGATCAACGTGGGGGCCGGAGACCTGACCCTGTCGCAGCCCCTGTCGGATGCCACGGGGACGCAGACCTACACCTTCACGCGGTTCAAATACATGCTCGACTTTTCGGGCTTCGACCGACTCGACGTGTTCCAGGTCGAGGATATCGAGTTTCAGTGCTCGATCGAGGCGAACGGCATCCTGCTGGCCCCGGAAGGCACCATCATGGTGGTGCGCGAATGCGTGTTCAACCGGCCGAAGTTCCGCGGCATCTCGAGCCCCGGGGAGGGCTGTCAGGGCATGCTGATCGAGCATTGCCAGTTCATCAGCCACGAGGGCGGAGAGCTGACCCAGAACCGCCGGTCGGTGGCGATCAACGTCAACGCCAACGACGTCAAGGTCCGCGATTGCCGGGCGTCGCAGTTCCGGCATTTCCTTGTCGCGTCGGGCGCGCAGAACATCATCACCGGCAACCACTTCTTTCAGGGCGACACCGCGTCGAACGGCATTCGCAGCGCGGGCATCGTGATGGCGCTGCGGGCCTGCAACAGCCAGATCTCGCACAACTACATCGACAACTGCTTTGTCGAGTGGACCAACGAGCGCGAGCCGGAGCCGGATTTCACCGGCGGGTTCGGGTTTGCGGGCCTGTCGATCACCAACAACGTGTTCCTGTGCTCGAACGTCGCGACGACCTTTTCCTACATCGTGGTAAAGCCCTATGGCACCGGGCATTTCCTCAACGGGTTCAACGTGTCGGGCAACACCTTCCGGGCGTCCTCGGGCAAGATCGACCGGGTCGAACGGGTGGATACATCGTTTGCCAATCTAGAATACGGCAACATGAAGCGGGTCACCTTTTCAAACAACACCTACGCCAACATCGAGAAGGCATCGCAGAACCCGCTGATCGTGCGGCATGACCAGAACAGCCATTCCGACACCTGGGTGGTCGAGACCGGCGGTGAGTTGCCGTTCGACGGCTGGGCACAGGAGGTGGACGCGGTCACGCATATGTCGCGGCTGCGCAACAGCGCCAATGTCAGCGAATGGCAGATGCCCTATTGCTCGGTCCGCGAGGGCGGGCAGAACAATCGCGTGCATCTGATCTACGGAACGCCGGTGCTGGGCGATGCGAACGTGACGATCCGCATGGACTGAATGTCCCTTGTGGAACGTGGGGGCCGTCCGGACATGCCGGGCGGCCCGATGTGCTGTCAGGCGGTCAGATCCCGCGCCGTGAGGCGGAAGGCCTTGCCGAAGCCGCCGTTCAGGTAGGCGGCATGCACCGCGAAGCGCAGCAGCGAGAAATCGGCGAACCCGATATAGAGCTTCGCCTTGGGCGCGTGGCGCAGGTAATGCGCCGCAAGATCAGGATGGTCCGGGTGGTCATGCGGAATGAACGCCGCGCGGGCCTGAAGCGTCAGGCGCGGATGGGTCAGCGGATCCCCCCTTGGGCCAGGCTCGCCCAGAAGCACCGAGCAGACCGGATTGGCCCGCAGCGCCCGGGAATGGGCAGACAGGTCCGACACGAGGCTGAGCGGCAGTGCGTCCGGGCCGGGCACCAGCGCGATGCGCGTGACCATCGGCGCGCCGGTTTCGACCTCGATCGTGCCAAGCGCGCCGAACCGCGCCGCCGCGATCAGATCACGGGCCAATGCGCGGGCGGTGTCGTCGGTGGGGCGGATCGGATCGATTTTGTCGGCACACATGGGGGCAGCCTAGGGGGCGGTCAGAACTGCGTCCAGACGCCCAGTTTCAGACCCATGCTTTCGTCGCCGACAACGCCATAGGTGGCCCCGACCTCAAGCTCGACCTGTCGCCAAAGCGGCGTGACGACGGATGGCACGACCCGCAGGAACGGATCGTCACCGGCCTGCCGGCCTGCCTGAAGCTGCAGCATGACCTTGTGCCGCCGGACCGTGCGGCCATAGGTCATGTCGAGCTTCACGTCGGTTTCGCCCGCGTCGAAGTAGCGCTCGGCGTTGAGATCGGCGTTGAACCAGCCGCCGTCCCAGCCATGACCCAGGCTCAGGCCCGGACGTATCACCGCCCGGCCCGCGATCTCGCCCAGTCCCAGTTCGCCCGCGATCTTCAGCCAGGCCTCGGGCCGGGACAGCGGACGCCGCACGAACGCCACGAGTTTCGCATCCCCCGACACCGACCGCCCCATGTCGAGCCCGATGGTCCAGCGCGGGGTCGCGCCGTATTCGACATAAAGCGTGTCATAGCGCGATTGCGGCGCAAGGGTGTAGGGCCCGACCGGCCTTTGCGGCCAGGACAGATAGCTGACTGAAGACAGGAAGACGGTACCGACCTCGCGCGGCCAGGCGCCGGCCAGCAGCGGACCGGGCAGCAGCAGCACAAGGGTCAGGCAAAGCGTACGCAACATGGCCTTACCCTGCGGATCGAGGGTTAATGGCGCGTTAATCACGCATTAACGCCGGGTTTCAGGCCCGTGGTGGCCATTCCAAAACGGCAAGTGCAATGTGTCGGCGGAATTCCGTCTGGGGGACGATTCGCAATGACCGGCTCGATCATTACCGTGGCGCAGCAAAAAGGCGGCTCGGGCAAGACGACGCTCACGGCCAATCTGGCGGTGGGCTTTCTGAGGCAGGGCAAGACCGTGGCGCTTGTCGACACCGATCCGCAGGGCAGCCTCGGGCGGTGGTTCATGACCCGCCTCGAGATGCATCCCGAAGCGGCAGAGGGCCTTGAGTTTGCGACGTCCTCGGCCTGGGGGATCACCTATGAGACCCGCAAGCTCGCGGCCATGTGCGACGTGGTGATCGTCGATACGCCGCCCAAGGCCGACAGCGACCTGCGCCCGGCGCTGCGGGTGGCCGATGTGGTGCTGGTGCCCGTGGCCATGAGTCACGTGGACCTCTGGGCCACCGAAGGCGTGCTCGATCTGGCCCGCCGCGAGAACAAGGAAGCGCTGGTGGTGATGAACCGCACGCGCGCCCGCACCCGTCTTGCGGGCGAGGTGGCCGAAGCGGCCGCGGCGCTTGACGCTGTGATGGCCGGGGCGCAGCTTGCCAACCGTACGATCTATGCCGAGGCGATGGGTCAGGGCCTGTCGGGTGCCGAGGGCCGCAAGACGCCCGCCCGCGCCGAGGTCGACGCGCTGGCCCTTGAGGTGGCGGAGCTTCTGGCAAAGGGGTAAACCGAGCCACGCGCTGACTTCACCGGAGTGACCATGACCGACCTTGCCGCCCTTGCCGATCTGATCCGCGCCGACACCGCGACGCGCGGCAAGGCGATCTCGAAGCTCGGGTATTTCTGCGCCCCGTTCCAGCCACCTTCGGGGCCATTCTCGGACCGGGTGATCAAGGTCTATCGCGGCGCGGCGGACGCGGCGCAACTGGACCGGCTGGCGCGGGCGCATGACGACTACGTGCGGGTGCTGCGGCAATGCGAGGTGCCGCTGCCCGACACCGAGTTCCACCTTGTCGATCTGGACGGCACCGGGGCCAGGACGCCGGTGATCGTGCAGGAGGCCTTGCCGCTCGACAGTCTGATGCGGCCGCGGATGCGCGACGGCAGCAAGGCAGACACGCTGGCGATGATGCAGGCGGCGGGCGAGGTCATCGCGACCTTCTGGTCCCGCGCCGAGGCGGTTGATGCGCGCGTCGGTTTCCACCCGTCGATCCGCAACTTCGCGATCCGCGACGGGCGCGCGATCTTTTTCGACACCTTCCCGCCGCTGATCGACTACAGCCGCGACGAGATGGGCAAGTTGCTGCTGCAGTTTTCCGACAAGTGGCTGATGCGGTTTGTCGGGCCGCTGCTGCAAGGCAAGGTGACCGGCATTCAGGACGAATGGTATTCGCCGCCCGAAACCCTTGTGGGGCTGGTCGGATCGGCCTGCCGCCTGAGACCGGAATACGCCGAGGACTACCTGGAATGGGGCCGCGCCTTTGCCCGCAGCCACATGGCGCAATGGGCCGATACGGCGATCGAGGGCCTGGACGGACCACCGCAGCTGCCCGGCTATTGGACCGGCTTCCGCAAGCTTCTGGGCCTTCAGGGCGAACCCAATGTCTGACAGCCTGACGGCGCTTTACGAGGCGCGGCTGGCCTCGGGGGCGTTGCATGAGGACGCCGCGCAGCGCGACGTGCTGCCCGAGTTCGACCGCATCGCCGAGGCGCTGAACACGCCGGAAAAGAAGGGCCTGTTCCGCAAGCCGCCACCGCCGCCGAAGGGCCTTTACCTTTGGGGTGGGGTCGGGCGCGGCAAGTCCATGCTGATGGACCTGTTCATCGAAAGCCTCGATGTGCCCGCCCGCCGCGTGCATTTCCACGCCTTCATGCAGGAGGTGCAGAACGGCGTTCACGCCGAGCGCAAGAAGGGCACCGAAGACCCCATAGCACCGGTGGCCAAGGCCGTGTCGGACAGCGTCAAGGTGCTGGCCTTCGACGAGATGCAGATCACCGATATCGCCGATGCGATGATCGTCGGGCGCCTGTTCGAAAAGCTGTTCGCGGCGGGATGCGTGGTGGTCACGACCTCGAACAGGGTGCCGGACGATCTTTACAAGAACGGGCTGAACCGGCAGCTTTTCCTGCCCTTCATCGCGCTTCTGAAAGAGCGGATGGTGGTGCACGAACTGGTCGCGCACCGGGATTACCGGCAGGACCGGCTGCAGGGCACGGACACCTATTTCACCCCCAACGACGCCGCGGCCCGCGCCGCGATCGACGCGCTGTGGGACCGGCTGTCGGGCGGGTCCGAGCAAGAGCTGGTGTTGCACGTCAAGGGCCGGGAGTTGCACTTGCCGAAATATGCCAACGGGGTGGCCCGGGCGCGCTTTTTCGACCTCTGCGGCAAACCGCTGGGGCCTGCGGACTACCTCAAGCTGGCCGAAACGGTGCGGGTGCTGATCCTTGAAAACGTGCCGCAGCTTGGCCGGTCGAACTTCAACGAGGCGCGGCGTTTCGTGACCCTGATCGACGCGCTTTACGAGGCGAAGACAAAGCTGATCCTGTCCGCCGCGGCCCTGCCGGAATACCTTTATGTCGAGGGTACGGGTGCCTTCGAGTTCGAACGCACCGCAAGTCGGCTGCGCGAGATGCAGTCGCAAGACTGGGGTCTGCCCGAGGAGCAGTGAGGCGCGCACGGGCACAAAAAAAGGGGTCCCGAAGGACCCCAGATGCTGCTGCTCGACTCGGCTTTTCGACCGCCTGTTCTTGTCGTCGGACATGGGGCTCCGGGCGTCCGACCGCGACAACGCGGGCGGGTCGATCTGTTCCGGTGGTTCGATGTCCTGTCCCTCGGGGTTGATCGTCTGATGGTCGCGATCTGGGCCCCCTGTATGTCACGAATCATAGCGTGAGTTTTATGCAACCGTCAACATATAGTATCACCGTCAAGGGGTCGTTTTTGACAATCCTGCGATATCAACAGGTTGTGTCTTTGTGGTCCTACCGTTCCGGCAGGAACAGCACCTGGCCGGGGCTGAGATCGCGCGGATCGTCCAGCTGGTCGGCGTTCGCGGCATAGAGCGGACCGGTCATGTTGGCGTCGCCATAGATCGCGCGGGCGATGCTGACGAGGCTGTCGCCCTCCAGCACCACGTATTGCCGCTGACCGGTCTCGGCAGCGGCGGGGCTGGCGGGCGACGCCGTGGGGGCGAGCGACTTCTGCACCACCGCGTGCAGCAGGCTTCCGGGGCGGCCAGGGGCGACGTTGCGCCCGGTGGCCGCGTTGATCCGCGCGATGGCGGTCCAGGTGAGCTGCCGCATGTCGTCCGGGGCAACCGCGCCGGTCGGCGGCAGGGCCGTCGGTGCGAAAGAGCCATCGTTGCGGGACACGGTGCCGCTTGCGACGGGGGCGGGCGGTGCCTGCGCGATCGGCGCGGGCTGCGGGATCTGCGCGGCGGGCGCAGGTGGCGCGGTCGCGGCGATCCGGTTCGAAGGGGTCGCGCCCGGCTGCATCAGGATCAGAATCGCCGTGATGGCGAGAAACCCCGAGATATAAAGCGCGACGCGGATCATCCTAGCTTCCCGATCCCGCTGACAGGCCAAGACCGGTCCAGACGTCGAGACCGCCGCGATAATAGTGCATCGCGGATGCCGGGTAGCCGGCTTCGAACAGGGCGCGGACCGCCGCCACCGGGGCCGGATCGAGCGGCCCCTGACCGAAGATCACCAGCGCATACGTGGTCTCCTGCCCCGGCGCGAGGCCGAGAGCTGCCAGCAATTCGACGCGATAGGGGTTGTCGGCGCGCAGGGTTGCGGCGGGCAGGCTGATCGCGCCGGGCAGGGTGCCCTGGCCGTAAGCCTCGGGCGTGCGCGCGTCGATCAGCAGACCGGTCATCTCGGTTGCGGGCCCGGCAAGGAAGGCGATCAGCTCAGCCTCGCCCATGGGGGCGACGCCGGGGGCGGCCTCGATCGGTTGCAGGCAGGCGGGCGGACAGGCCGGACCGGTGCGTGCGACCGTCACGGACAGGCCCGCGATTTCGGTGTCAAGGCGGGGCAGCGTCGGGGTCAATCCAGCGTCCTGCGCAAGAACCGGATGCGCAAGGCAGGCAAGGGCTGCGGCACGGGCAGCGGCAGGGATAAAACGCATGGACCAAACCTTTCGGGAGAAGAACGTCACCCGACACTGGGAAATTACCACCGGATATAGACGAAGGGCATCCCTTGCGTCAACAAATAGTGATTCGGTCGATCTGTTGTGGGCTAGCTGTGTTCCCGCAGGATCGCACCGGCCAGATAGAGCGAGCCGCAGATCAGGATGCGCGCTTGCGGCGTGACTTTGACGATCGCGGCCACCGCTTCGGCGGGGCTGGTGGCGATCTCGACGGGCAGACCCGCGCGGGTTGCGTGGGCGGCGGTGTCCTCGGCGCTGAGGGTGTTGGCCTCGCCGGGGATCGCCACCGCCTGCACGCCCCGGACCTGCCCGTCGAAGGCGCGCAGATAGCCGGTCACGTCCTTGGTATTGAGCATGCCGCAGACTAGGTAGGTGGGCCGCGCGCCAAGCTGCGACAGGTGTTCGGCCAGCGCCGCGCCCGCCGCCGGGTTGTGGCCGCCATCGAGCCAAAGCTCGGCGGTGCCCGCCAGCGTGACCAGCGGGCCATGCCGCAGACGCTGCATCCGGGCGGGCCATTCGGCGCGGGTCACCGCCGCCTCGAAAGCGGCCTCACCGCAGCCAAGGTGCCGCAACGCCGCAAGGGCCGCACCGGCATTGTCGAACTGGTGGCGTCCGGGCAGGACCGGAGGCGGCAGGTCAAGCAGACCGGTTTCGTCCTGAAACACCAGTCGGCCATGTTCTTCGGTGACGTGCCAGTGCTGGCCATGGGCAAGCAACGGCGCGCCCAGCGCCGCGGCCCGTGCCTCGATCACCTCGGCGGCGGCGTCCTCTTGCGGGCCGACCACGCAGGTCACGCCGCGCTTGATGATCCCGGCCTTCTCGCCCGCGATCCTGGCCAGCGTGTCGCCCAGATAGCTTTCGTGGTCCATCGACACCGGCGTGATCACCGTCAGCGCGGGCCGGTCGACGACGTTGGTCGCATCGAGCCTGCCGCCCAGTCCGGTCTCGAGCAGCACGTATTCGGCGGGGGTGCGCGAAAACGCCAGCAGGGCGGCGCAGGTGGTGATCTCGAAATAGGTGATCGGGTCGCCGCCATTGACGGCGTAGACCTCGTCCAGAAGATCGGTCAGCGCGTCTTCGGTGATCAGCGTGCCTGCAAGGCGGATGCGTTCATGAAAGCGCGCAAGATGCGGCGAGGTATAGGCGTGTACGCGCTGCCCCTCGGCCTCGAGCCCGGCGCGGATCATCGCCTGGGTCGAGCCTTTGCCATTGGTCCCGGCAAGATGAATGACCGGCGGCAGGTCGCGTTCGGGATGGCCAAGCTTTGCCAGCAGGGCCCAGACCCGATCCAGCACCAGATCCATGTATTTGGGGTGCAGCGCCATCATGCGCTGCAGGATGTGATCCGACGCGCCGTCGGTCATCCCCGCCGCGACTCGGGGGCCTTGCCGGTGGTCGAGGCGTTGGCGGCGGCATCGGCATCGGTCGCAGGGTCTGCGGGCGGCGGCAATTCGCCCCAGATCGGCGGTGTCATCTGCATCAGCATGCGCAGGATCGTCACCAACTCCTCGCGCAGCTTGCGGCGGTCGGTAACCCGGTCGAGCATGCCATGCTCGAGCAGGTATTCGGCGCGCTGGAAGCCTTCGGGCAGCTTTTCGCGGATGGTCTGTTCGATCACGCGCGGACCCGCAAAGCAGATCAGCGCATTGGGTTCGGCGATCTGGATGTCGCCCAGCATGGCGTAGGACGCGGTGACGCCGCCGGTCGTCGGATGGGTCAGCACGACGATGTAGGGCAGGCCCGCCTCGCGCAGCATCTGGATCGCAACGGTGGTGCGCGGCATCTGCATCAGCGACAGGATGCCTTCCTGCATGCGCGCGCCACCGGCAGCCGAGAACAGCACCAGCGGTCGGTGCAGGCGCACGGCCTCCTGGGCAGCGGCGATGATGGCGTTGCCCACATACATCCCCATGGAGCCACCCATGAAGCTGAAATCCTGGGCGGCGGCGACGATGGGCGTGCGCCCGACCTCGCCGCTGGCGACAAGCATCGCCTCTTTTTCGCCGGTGGCCTTCTGCGCCGCGCGCATCCGGTCGGGGTATTTCTTCTGGTCGCGGAAATGCAGCGGATCATGCACCGGTTCTGGGACCTTCACCTCGGTGAAGTTGCCGGTGTCGAACAGCGCCCGAAAGCGGTCGCGCGGCGTGATGTTCATGTGATGACCGCAGGTGGCGCAGACATGAAGGTTGTCCGCCAACTCGCGGTGAAACAGCATGGTGCCGCATTCGTCGCACTTGGTCCAAAGGTTCTCGGGCACTTCGCGCCGCGAGAAGATGGAGTTGATCCGCGGGCGGACGTAGTTGGTGATCCAGTTCATAAAACGGCTCTGGCGCTGCGTCGGTCGCTTTCGACTTATGACGTGGGCGGGGGAATTGCAATCGCGGCGGGTCTGGCGGACGTCAGAGCCGCAATGCCAGCCGCGCCGCGAGCCAGGTCACGATCAGCCCGGCGAAGTCCACCGGCAGGGCGGCGGCGATGGCGTCCTCGTCCCCGGGCGCGAAGGGCAGCGTGAACAGCGACAGGCCCGACAGCATCCCGTCGAGCGAGATGATCAGGATCGCCATGACGTTGTTGGCGAAATGCAGCGCGATGGCCGGGCCAAGGGTGCCGCTGCGGGCGGTCAGATCACCCGCCAGCGCGCCGAACAGCCCCGCCCAGAGCGCAATGCCCAGCGCATTGTCACCGAAGGTCCCGGCGGCATAGTGGCCCAGCGCAAAGAGCGCCGCCTGAGGGCCGATCCACAACAGCGGCGAACGGAACCGGGCGGCAAGCTGGCTCTGGATATAGCCGCGAAACAGCACCTCTTCGGCACCGGTCTGGATCAGCACGCCCAAAAGCCCCAGCGGCAACAGCATCAGCCAGGCGCCCGGGGCCATGTTCAGGGTGATGTCGCCGGTGATACCCCAGTTCAACATGGCCAGCAGCAGCGCCTGGACAAGGATGATGGCCACGACGGCCCGTCCGCCCTGACGCAGCGCCAGACCGTAGGGTCCGATCACGCTGGCCGGGCTGCGCCCGTGCAGCAAGCGCGCGGCGACCAGCGTACCGAGCGCCATGGTGCCCATGGCAACAAACAGCATCATCAGCCCGGCGGGGGTGGAGCCGGTCACGATGGTCGTGACAAAATCCGGCCCCGCCATCGCGACCGCGCCCAGAAGCAGCATCTGGCTGGCCAGCATGGCGATCACGGCGGTCAGGATCAGCCCGGCCAACAGCCGCCAAAGCTGCGGCCTGGCGCGGGCATCCGCGATCATGGGGGCGTAGGCGGCGTAATTCATCGGGTAATTCTCAAACTGATCGGTTGCGCGCGGCGCGCAAGGGCTGTCCGCAGCGCATCGCCGCATGTTGGCAATTCGCCCATCCGGGCACAACCGGCAAGCGCCCGGCGGCAAGATCATGCGGGCGGGGCGGGCGTCGTTTGGCCAAAAGCGGTGGTGCGCCTTGGGATCGCGGCGATGCGTGCTAGTCTTGAACCATGCGCACACCCGACCTGCACCTTGTCGCCTGGGATTTCGACGGCGTCCTCAACGATGGCATCCGCGATGGCCGCTTCGTCTGGGCCGACCGGTTCGAGGCCGATTTCGGGCATCCGCTGGCGTCCTTCCGGGCGCTTTTCAGTGCTGCGCGCTTCGATGCGGTTGTCACCGGGCGCGAGGACCTGCGCGATGCGGTGCAGGACTGGGCCGATCAGGTGGGTTATCCGCACGGGCCGGATCCGGTGCTGCGCTACTGGTTCGAGAAGGATGTGCATCCGGTGCCCGCGATGCTGGCGCGGCTCGGTGCGCTGAAGGCGCGCGGCGTCCGGCAGGTCATCGCCACCAACAACGAGGCGCGGCGCGCGCGCTTCATCGAACAGGACATGGGCTATGGCGAAAGGGTCGAGCGGATCTTCGCGTCGGGCCACATCGGCGTGCGCAAGCCGTTCGACGGGTTCTATCACCACATCGCAGAGGCGACCGGGGTGGACCCGGCGCGGATCCTTCTGGTCGATGACATGGCGGAAAACGTCGCGGCCGCGCGCAGGCTGGGCTGGCAGGCCTTTCATCTGACCGACATCCACGACCCCGCCCTGGACGATGCGCTGGGCCTGTGACCGTGCTGCGACCGGGGCGCGGGGCGACGGGCAAGGGGCTGACGACTCCGTCCCGAGCTGGCGCGCAGCCGCGCCTCTCTGCCGCCGTGCTGCCTTCTTTCTTGTGAAGCCTCCGGCGCTTTTGTATGCCCAATCCCAAGCCGCGAAACATCCGCCCCGGGAGACCACCATGCTCAAGCGCCCCTTCGACAAGTCAAAATTGCCCAGCCGCCATGTCACCGAAGGCCCCGAGCGGGCGCCGCATCGGTCCTACTATTACGCGATGGGCATGTCCGAGGCCGAGATCCACCAGCCTCTGGTTGGCGTCGCGACCTGCTGGAACGAAGCGGCCCCCTGCAACATCGCGCTGTCGCGTCAGGCGCAGGCGGTGAAGATGGGCGTGAAAGCCGCCGCCGGCACCCCGCGCGAGTTCACCACCATCACCGTCACCGACGGCATCGCCATGGGCCACGAGGGCATGCGGTCGTCGCTGGCCAGCCGCGAGGCGATCGCCGACACGGTCGAGCTGACCATGCGGGGCCATTGCTATGACGCGCTTGTGGGTCTTGCGGGCTGCGACAAGTCGCTGCCGGGCATGATGATGGCGATGGTGCGGCTGAACGTGCCGTCGGTATTCATCTATGGCGGCTCCATCCTGCCGGGCCGGGCCCCGTCGGGGGCGGATGTGCCGGCCGATTTTGCCAATCGCGACCTGACCGTGCAGGACATGTTCGAGGCAGTGGGCCGCCACCAGAACGGCGAGATGTCGGATGCGGCACTCGATGTGCTGGAGCGGGTGGCCTGCCCCTCGGCCGGGGCCTGCGGCGGGCAGTTCACCGCCAACACCATGGCCTGCGTTTCGGAAGCCATCGGTCTGGCGCTGTTCAATTCGTCGGGCATGCCCGCGCCCTACGAGAGCCGCGACCAGTATGGCGAAGCCTCTGGCGAGGCGGTCATGGACCTGGTCGAAAAGAACATCCGCGCCCGCGACGTGGTGACCCGAAAGGCGCTTGAGAATGCCGCGCGCGTGGTCGCCTGCACCGGCGGCTCGACCAATGCGGGCCTGCACCTTCCGGCCATCGCGCACGAGGCGGGGATCGAGTTCTACCTCGACGATGTCTGCGAGATCTTCCGCGACACGCCCTATTTCGTCGATCTCAAGCCCGGCGGGCAGTTCGTCGCCAAGGACCTCTACGAGGCAGGCGGCCTGCCGGTCGTGATGAAGGAATTGCGCAAGGCGGGGCTGATCCATGAGGACTGCATGACCGCGAGCGGTCGCAACATCGGCGAAGAACTGGACCGCACCACCCGCGAGGCCGATGGCAAGGTGATCCACGCCATCGCCAACCCGATCACCAAGACCGGCGGCGTCGTGGGTCTCAAGGGCAACCTCGCGCCGGAGGGGGCCATCGTGAAGGTCGCGGGTATCGCGGCGGAAGATCAGGTCTTCACCGGCCCGGCACGTGTCTACGAATGCGAAGAGGATGCCTTCGAGGGCGTCAAGAAGCGCGAATATCGCGAAGGCGAGGTCATCGTCATCCGCAACGAAGGCCCCGCGGGCGGCCCCGGCATGCGCGAGATGCTGTCGACCACCGCGGCGCTGTCCGGTCAGGGCATGGGCAAGAAGGTCGCGCTGATCACCGACGGGCGCTTTTCCGGCGCAACGCGCGGCTTCTGCGTCGGGCATGTGGGCCCCGAGGCGGCGCAGGGCGGCCCCATCGCGCTGTTGCGGAACGGCGACTTGATTACCATCGACGCGGTCACCGGCGTGCTGTCGGTGGACCTGTCGGACGACGAGCTTGCGACCCGCCGCGAAGCCTGGGCCGGACCGCGGCCGACGATCTACGCGTCCGGCGCGCTGTGGAAATTCGCCAAGCTGGTCGGCGCGACCTACAAGGGCGCGGTCACCCACCCCGGCGGGGCTGCCGAAAAACACGTCTATATGGATCTCTGATGACCGCACGTGCTGGACAAGTCGTGGCCGTCGTTGCGGCATTGGCGCTGAGCGGCTGCGCGGTATCGCCGGACGGTGATTTCGACATGCCCAAGGGCTTCCTGTCGGGGTTCCAGAGCCCCGGCTCGGAAGGTGGCAACGCGGCGCTGGCCCAGCCCGATGCCGCGCGGTCGCTGGTCGAAACGGTCGCCGTTGCCGGCGGCGACGTGGTGGTCGCTGCACCGTTCGGCTATTGCGTCGACCCAAGCACGCTGGAAAGCGGACGCAATGGCGGCTTTGTGGTGCTGGCAAGCTGCAACATCCTGTCCGGCGGTGCCTCGGGGGCATCGGTGCCCCCGGCGCTGATCACCGTGACGGTTGGCCGGGCCGAACGGAACGCCGTGCGCCCGGATGCGGCGACGCTGGCCCGGCTTGCGGACGCGCCCTTGCTGCAGATGCGCGATGAGGACGGGCTGTCGCTGGCCTTTCTGGGCAGCGGCGGCGACGCGCTGTTTTCCGGCGGCAACCCAAGGTACTGGCGCGGCGCATTCCTGCAAGGATCGCGTCTGGTTGGCCTTGCGGTCTACGCCCCCGCGGGCAGCGGCATCGACGGCGAGGACGGCGCGCGGCTTCTCGAAGCGACGTTCCGGCGCATTCGCGAAGAGAGCCCGCGCAATGCGACGCCGGTATCCGGCGCACCGGACAACGGGTCGCGCGGCTGACGATTGTTCAGGATTTGGAAACAGTTTGTCATAGAATAAAAAACAAAGACATACTGGGCGCGACAGGGTCGCGGTGACAGGGGCAGATGGCAAACCGACAGGGTACACTCGACGGATTACTGCAACGGATGACGCTGCGGCGACTGAAGCGCGTGGCCAGGGGGGCCGCGACCGCCGATCTGCGCCAACTTCGGCGCGAACGGGCGCAGGCGCGGCAGCTCAAGTCCGAGATCGACGAGATCATGCATGTTGCCGACAGCCGCCTGGCGTTGCCGCTGATCGGCAACCAGACCTTTCCCAGGCCGCATGACGCGGACTGGGCATGGCGGCCCGAGCTGTGGACCGGCCCGTTGCCCCGTCGCGGCATGTCGTCGGTGCAATCGAAATCCATGCTGGGGCGCGAGGCAACGCTGTTTCACGACTGCATCCATTCCGAGCTGACGCTGCGCCAGCTGCGCAATATCCGCGAGGCGGACCTCGCGCCGTTCGGTCTGCGCCTCGATGTGTTCAAGTTCGACGGCTCGTACCTGTCGCTGTCCATCGACCTGCCGGAAGAGGCCGCGCAGGGGCTCAAGCGGCGCCATCTGATCCGGCTCGAGACCATCGTCGAGATGGAAAAGCCGATCGAGATCTTCGCGCGGCTCAACATCAAGCACGGTCCCAACACCGAGCAGCTGGTGCGCGAGATGCCGTTGCACGAGGATGCCGTGATGATCGAGTTCGACCTTGCCTATACCAAGCTCAACGAAAAGCGGGTCGAGAAGCTTTGGCTCGACATCATCTTCGAGGGGCCGCAAATGAACCAGGTGACGCTGCGCGATCTGACCTTCAGCCGCCGCCCGCGCGCCGAGCTTTGAGGGGGCCATGAGATGACGGTCTATACGCTCACGAAAACCCGTTTCAAGGAAGGCGTCTGGGAGGGGCTGCTGACTGCCGAGACCCAGGATGCCCCGACGCCCGAGGTGGCGGTATCGCTGGCCGACATGCCGGTGGGCGGCGTCAAGGTGAGCGCGCTGGGCGTGGCGGGCCAATGGCTGCTGGAAATCCCGGTGCCGATCGAGGCCATGGGCGACGGGGTGCAGACGATTCTGGTGACCGATGCCAATGCCGACGTGACGCTGGGGGCGTTCACGATGATCGCGGGCGATGCGCTGGCGGAAGATATCCGCGCCGAGATCGAATTGCTGCGCGCCGAACTGGACATGCTGAAACGCGCGTTCCGACGGCATTGCCTCGAGACCACCTGAGCTGCGATTGGCGGGGCTGGAGACGGGTAACTGGCTGTCTGCAAGCGTTCCGGGCCGGGTCGCGATTGCCGCAAAGGCGGCGTCCGATTGACGCGCGCGGCACGATGAGAGAGCGTGGCGCGGTCCCCGACCCCGGAAGGTTTTCCTGCCCATGTCCCCGCTGCGCGGCATATCGCTGAAGATCGGCTCGGTCGTGTTGTTCGTCGCAATGGCGGCGCTGATCAAGGCGACCTCCGACGAGGTGCCGCCCGGCGAGGCGGTGTTCTTCCGGTCGGCCTTTGCGCTGCCGGTGATCCTGGGCTGGCTGGCCTGGCGGGGCGATCTGGGCACCGGTCTAAGGACGCGCGATCCGCTGGGCCATCTCTGGCGCGGCTTCATCGGCGTGTCGGCGATGGGCTGCACCTTTGCCGGGCTGGGCCTGCTGCCGTTCCCGGAAGTGACGGCCATCGGCTATGCCGCGCCGCTTCTGACGGTGATTTTCGGCGTTGTGCTTCTGGGCGAACGCATCCGGGGATTTCGCATGAGCGCGGTCGCCCTCGGGCTGATCGGGGTCCTTATCGTGATCTGGCCCCGGCTGAGCCTTGACGAGGTGAACCGCGCCGCGACCATCGGGGCGGGTGTGGTGCTGCTGTCGAGCGTGTTCCGGGCTCTGGCGCATATCCAGATCCGCAGGCTGGTGCGCGCGGAAGAGACCTCGGCCATCGTGTTCTATTTCTCGATAACCTCGTCGCTGTTTGCGCTGATGACGGCACCGTTCGGCTGGGCCTGGCCCAGCGCGACGGGTGCGCTGATGCTGATCGGGGCGGGGCTGTTGGGCGGGCTCGCGCAGATCCTGCTGACCACCGCCTACCGGTATGGCGAGGCGGGTCTGCTGGCGCCGTTCGACTATGCCTCGATCCTGTTCGCGCTCTTGATCGGTTACGCGGTGTTCGGCGAAGCGCCGACGGGTTGGATGCTTGTCGGTGCGGCGATCGTCGTGCTGGCCGGGATCCTGATCATCTGGCGCGAGCGCCAGCTGGGCCTGAAGCGCGGCCGCGCCCGCAAGAGCGGGTTGACGCCGCAGGGGTGACCGGGTCGAGCGCGCGTGCCGCGCGCGCAGGTCTGGCCCGCTGATCCTTGGATCATCGGTCAGCTGGGGGCGCGGCCCCCAGACCCCCGGCGTTTTTTGCGGAAAGATGAAGGCAAGGGCGGCGATCAGAGGTCGAGCATTTCGGCGGCGCGGTAGGCGGGCCAGAGCAGCGCGCGGCGGAACCGTCCCAGGGGGAAGCGCCCGGGCGGGCTGGCCATGGTCGCCGGGATGGCCGGATCGCGGTTCAGGACAAGATCGGCGGCGAGCGTGCCTGCATGGCTTGCCATGGCGACGCCGTTGCCGTGATAGCCCATGGCCGCGAAGAGGCCCGGGTGACCGGGCAGCGCGCCGACGAAGGGCGTCAGGGCGGCCATCAGGCAAACCAGACCGGACCATTCGTGGGTGACTGTGACATCGGCCCAGTGCGGGAACAGCCGGGCGAAGTCGCGTCTGATCTTGCGCGAGGTCGCGCGCTGCGCCCCGGCGCGCGCGGTCAGGCCGCCGCGCATGCCGAAGAGGAAGCGGTTGTCCGGCAGCAGGCGAAAATAGTGCAGCAGTTCGCGGCTGTCATAGGCCATTTGTCGCGAGGTCCAGCCCTGACGGTGGCGCTCGGTCGGGGTGAGGGGGCGGGTGACGATGATCGACGATTGCACCGGCAGGGTCCGCGCGCGCATCCAGTCGGGCAGGTCTTCGGAGCTGTAGCCATTGGTGGCCAGCAGAACCCGGTCGGCCGAGAGCGTGCCGCCGGGCGTGGTCAGCCGCCATTTTCCCGCCTGCCGGGTCAGGGCGGAGACCGGGCTTCGGCCGTGGCAGGACACGCCTGCGGACAGGGCGGCACGGGCGAGGCCGTGGTGGTATTTCCGAGGATGCAGCGCAAAGCCCAATGGCGTCGTCAGCGCACCGAAAAAAGCGCCGCCGAGGCCCGCCGCGTGCAGGTCCTGCGCCCCGATGATCTGCGGGGTGACGCCGTAGGCGGCTTCGATGTCCCGGGCGGCGGCCCCGAAGCGGCGGGCGACGCGCGGGGTGTGGGCCAGCAGGGTCTCGCCGTGGGAATGGGTATCTGCGACGATGTGGTGGCGGGCGAGGGCCGCGGCGACGGTCTCGATCGCGGCTTTTTCAGTGGCGCGCCACTCGGCCAGACCGGTATCCCCGAACCGGCGACGCAGAAGCGCTGCGGGGGCCTTGGCGCCGCCGAGACAACAAAAGCCGCCATTGCGTCCGGACGCGCCCCAGCCCGGGGTTTCGGACTCGAGCAGGGCGACGTCCACGCCCGCCGTCGCGAGCCGCAGGGCTGCCGACAGGCCGGTATAGCCGCCGCCGATGATCGCGACATCGCAAGCCTGTGTGCCTTTGAGGGCAGGCCAGTCGGGGGCCGTGACGCCTTCTGTCCAGTAGCAGCGTTCGGGCGTGGCATAGGCGGCGGGCTCGTAGAGGCGCGTCATTCGGTGGCGCGCTGGGCGCTTTGTTCGTCACGGGCCTGCGCCACCATCGCGCGTTTCGAAATGAGCGAGGCGGTGATCACGCCGACGGTCACGATGGCGATCATGAGGGTCGACAGGGCGTTGATCTCGGGGCTGACGCCCAGACGCACCGCCGAGAAGATCTTGATCGGCAGGGTGGTCGCCGAGGGGCCGGTGGTGAAGCTGGCGATGACCAGGTCGTCAAGCGACAGGGTGAAGGCCAGAAGCCAGCCCGAGATGACCGCGGGCGCGATGATCGGCAGGGTCACCAGGCGAAAGGCCTGAAACGGAGAGCAGCCGAGATCGAGCGCGGCCTCTTCCAGCGCCCGGTCGAAGCTGGTCAGGCGCGAGGAGACCACCACCGAGACGTAGCACATCGAGAAGGTGGTATGCGCCAGCACGATGGTGAAGACGCCCCGGTCGAGACCGATGCCGATGAAAAGCAGCAGCAGCGACAGGCCGGTGATCACTTCGGGCATCACCAGGGGGGCATAGATCATGCCGGAAAACAGCGTGCGCCCGGCAAAGCGTCCGGCCCGGACCAGCACCGTGGCGGCCATGGTGCCGAGGATGGTGGCCAGGGTCGACGAGAAGATCGCGACCTTGATGGTGACCCAGGCGGCATCGAGGAATTCCTCGTTGCGCAGCAGTTCGCCGTACCACTTGGTCGAAAACCCGGCCCAGACCGTGACCAGTTTCGATGAGTTGAAGCTGTAGATCACCAGAATGACCATCGGCAGGTAAAGAAAGGCAAAGCCCAGGGTCAGCGAGGTGGCGTTGAACCAGGAAAACTGTTTCATGTCCGCCCCTCCGCGAAAGCCTGCGCGGGACGGGGCATGGCGCGGCGGAACCCCGCGTCGCGCGCCGCAACGATACCTGTCGCGATACACGCGCTCATCCCTCGGCCTCCCGCGCTTTCTGCTCGTTACGCTGGAACAGCACGATGGGGATGATCAGGATCAGCAGCAGGATGATCGCCACCGCAGAGGCCACCGGCCAGTCGCGGTTCGAGAAGAATTCCTCCCACAGCACCTTGCCGATCATCAGCGTGTCCGATCCGCCCAGCAGCGACGGGATCACAAATTCGCCGATGGCGGGAATGAAGACCAGGAAACATCCGGCGATGATGCCGCTTTTCGACAGCGGAACGGTGATCAGCCAGAAGGCGCTCAGGCGCGAACAGCCGAGATCCTCGGCGGCTTCCAAGAGCGATGTGTCCATCTTTTCAAGCGCCGCGTAGATCGGCAGGATCATGAAGGGCAGGTAGGTGTAGACGATACCGATATAGACCGCCGTGTTGGTCGACAGGATCTGTAGCGGATCCGAGATCACGCCAAGGCCAATCAGGACCTGGTTCAGCACCCCTTCGGAGGACAGGATTCCCATCCACGCATAGACGCGGATCAGGAACGAGGTCCAGAACGGCAGGATCACCAGCATCAACAGCGTCGGTCGCCATTCCGGCGTCGCCCGCGCCATCGCATAAGCGATGGGGTAGCCCACGGCGAGGGTGATCAGCGTCGAGACCAGCGCGATGCGCAGCGATGACAGATAGGCCTTCCAGTACAGATCGTCCGAGGCGAGAAAGGCGTAATTCTCGAAGTCGAGGGCGGTGAAGAAGTCGCGGATGCCAGACCATCCGGCGCTGAAATCAAGCGTCGGCGCGTAGGGCGGGATCGCCAGCGCGATGTCCGAGAGCGAGATCTTCAGGACGATCACGAAGGGGATGAGAAACAGCGCCAGGAGCCACAGGTAGGGCAGCCCGATCAGAAGCAGTCTGCGCATCGCTCAGCCCTCCAGGATCACACCGGAGGTTTCGGTGAATGACAGCCAGACCCGATCCTCCCATGTGATATCGCGATTGACGAGACGGCGGGTATTGGCGGTCTGGGCCTTGAAGATGCGGCCATCGGCGATGCGGACGTGATAGGTCGAGATATTGCCGAGATAGCCGATATCGATGACCTCGCCCGCAAGCGCGTTGCGCCGGTCGGCGGGCTTTTCGCGCGCGATGGCGACCTTTTCGGGACGGATGGCAAAGGCCACCCTGTCGCCCGTGGCCAAGGGCCCGCGCGGCGTGGCCCAGATCGGCGGCTGGCCCTCGGCCCAGTCGATGCACGCGCGGTCGCCGTCAAGCGTGGCGGTGCCCTCGACGATGTTCACATCGCCGATGAAGTCGGCCACGTAGACCGAATTCGGGGCTTCGTAGATCACATCCGGCGTGGCGACCTGAACGATGCGCCCCTCGTCCATCACCGCGACGCGGGAGGCGACGGTCATCGCCTCTTCCTGGTCATGGGTGACGATGACGAAGGTGGTGCCGGTCTTTTCCTGGATATCCATCAGTTCGAACTGGGTCTCCTCGCGCAGCTTCCGGTCGAGCGCGCCCAGCGGCTCGTCCAGCAGCAGCAGCTTCGGGGCCTTGGCCAGAGACCGGGCCAGGGCGACACGCTGGCGCTGACCGCCCGAGATCTGGTTCGGCTTGCGGCTGGCGAACTTGCTGAGCCGCGTCAGGCGCAGCATCTCGTCGACCCGTGCCGAGATCGCGTCCTTGTCCCGCGACTCGCGCTTGAGGCCGAAAGCGATGTTTTCCCAGACGGTAAGATGCGGAAACAGCGCATAGCTCTGGAACATCATGTTCACCGCGCGCTTGTTGGGGGGAATCGGCGCGATGTCCTGTCCTGACAGCTCGATGGTGCCCTCGGTCGGCGCTTCGAAACCCGCGAGCATGCGCATCATCGTGGTCTTGCCGCAGCCCGAGGGACCGAGCAGCGCGAAGAACTCCTTGGCGTAGATATCGAGGGTCAGATCGTCGATGGCGACGAAGGTCCCGAACCGTTTGGTGACGCCGCGAAAGCGAATGAGCGGTGTCTCGTTCGGATCGTCCCAGGGGGCAAAGACGGTCTGGTTCATGGCGCATCCTGTACGGCAAAGACGGGGACTGGGACGGGGACGGTCAGGCAGGGAAGAGATCGGAAAAAAGGCCCGCACCGGGGGGCGGTGCGGGCCTTGGGGCCGTCGGTCAGACGCCTGACTTGATCTGCGTCCACAGGCGCGTCACCGTGCGCTGTACGCGCGGCGGATAGGGCGTGGTGGTGAACAGGTTGTCGAGCGCCGCGGGCGAGGGGTAGATCGCCGGATCGCCAATCACGTCCTCGGACAGGAATTCCTGCGACGCCTCGTTGCCGTTGGCGTAATAGACGTAGTTCGACGCCGCGGCCATGTTCTGCGCGTCCATGATGAAGTTCAGGAAGACATGCGCTTCCTCGGGATTCGGCGCATCGACCGGAATCGCCATCTGGTCAAACCACATCTGCGCGCCCTCGTCTGGGGCATTGTAGGCGATCTCGACGCCGTTGTCGGCCTCGGCGGCACGGTCACGGGCCTGCAGGATGTCACCCGACCAGCCCACCGCGACGCAGATGTCGCCATTGGCCAGCGCGTTGATGTATTCCGACGAATGGAATTTCTGGATATAGGGGCGGATCGGTCCGAAGACGTCCCCGGCCTTGGCGATCACGTCCGGGTCGTGGCTGTCGGGGTTTTCGCCGATGTAGTTCAGCGCCGCCGGGATCATCTCGGCCGGGGCGTCGAGGAAATGCACCCCGCAGGCCGCGAGCTTTTCCATGTTGGCCGGATCGAAGACCAGATCCCACGAGGTGATCGGCGCGTCGTCGCCCAGCACTTCCTTGACCTTGGGAACGTTCACACCGATGCCGGTGGTGCCCCACATGTAGTTGATCGAATAGGCGTTGTCGGGATCGTAGGTCGCGGTCCGCGTCTTGATCACGTTCCACATGTTGTCCAGATTGCCAAGCTTGGCGGTATCGAGCTTCTGGAACGCGCCGGCCTGGATCTGGCGCTGCAGGAACGTGCCCGTCGGCACCACCACGTCATATCCGGACGAGCCTGCCAGCATCTTGGTTTCGAGGACTTCATTCGAATCGAAGACGTCATAGATCAGCTCGATGCCGGTCTCTTCCTCGAACTTGGTCAGCAGGTCTTCGTCGATATAGTCGGACCAGTTGTACACCCGCACTTCCTGAGCGGCGGCAGGGCCCGCGACAAGCGCAAGCGCGGCCACAGCGATCAGTTTTTCGATTTTCATTCTTCGAGCTCCCATAAGTCTCACGGGAGTCGTTGCTCCCGGGTCCTTGAATTTGATCAAAATTTGCCGATGCTGGCAACTACGCGATGTTTCCATGTGCTCGTCAGGCATGCAAGGCGGGTTGTGATCGGCGCGAAACTGGACAGGGAATGCCATGAAACCAGCACAGAACACCACGGTTGCGGGGCCGGGAGCGACGGTGATGCCGGTCCACGAAAAAACCTATCGGCAGGTGCGCGACCTGATTCTTTTTGGCGATCTCGCGCCCGGGCAGCCGGTCACCATCCAGGGTCTGACCGACCGAATCGGGGTCGGCATGACCCCCGTGCGCGAGGCGCTCAGGCGGCTGACTGCCGAAGGCGCGCTCAATTTTCAGGGCAACCGGCGGATCGCGGTGCCGATCCTCGATGCGCCCGCAATCGAGGAATTGTCGGTGGCGCGACTGGCGCTGGAGCCGGAACTGGCCCGCCGCGCAACCGACCGGATCGATGCGGATGGGATCGCGGCGCTGCGCGCGGTGGACAACGCGCTCGATGCGGCCATCGCGGCGGGCGACATCCCCGGATACCTGGCCTGCAACCACCGGTTTCACGCCACCATCTACGGATATGCCGGTGCGCCGATCCTGACCGGGCTGGTCGAGACGCTTTGGCTGCGCTTCGGGCCGTCGCTGCGGGTCGTCTGCGGGCGTCTCGGCACGCAGGGTCTGCCGGATCGTCACAAGGATCTGCTGGCCGCCCTTGGTCAGGGGGACCGCGACCGCGTGGGGCAGGCGATGGCCGCCGACGTGGCGCAGGGCATGGAGCAGATCGCCCTCGGCCTCACCACCCCGTGAGGGTCGTCATTGACCCCTCAATAATTTGATCATATTTTCCGGAGCACGCATGTCGCGCAAAATTCGCCCCATTCGAAAGGTCCGATCATGGCCCAGATCTCGAACATCGCCCCGACCGAGGAATTGCAGGCGCTGGATGCCGCGCATCACATGCATCCCTTCACCCACGGTGCGGAACTGGGCGCGAAAGGCGCGCGCATCATCACCCGCGGCGAGGGCTGCTGGCTGATCGATTCGGATGGCAATCGCATCCTCGACGGGATGGCCGGGCTCTGGTGCGTCAATCTGGGGTACGGGCGGCAGGAACTGGTTGACGCGGCAACGCGGCAGATGTCGGAACTGCCGTTTTACAACACCTTTTTCCAGACCAGCCACGTGCCGGTGATCAAGCTGGCCGAAAGGCTGGCGCAACTGGCGCCGGGCGATCTGAACCATGTGTTCTTCGCGGGCTCGGGGTCGGAAGCGAACGACACCAACCTGCGCATGGTGCGCACCTATTGGGAGCTGAAGGGCCAGCCGGACCGCAAGGCCGTGATCTCGCGCTGGAACGCCTATCACGGGTCCTCGGTCGGGTCGGGGTCGCTGGGCGGCATGAAGGGGATGCACGCCCAGGGCGGCATGCCGATCCCCGACATCCACCATATCGACCAGCCCGACTGGTGGGCCGAGGGCGGCGACATGAGCCGCGCGGAATTCGGCCGCGCGCGGGCGCGATTGCTGGAGGACAAGATCCTCGAACTGGGCCCCGAGACCGTCGCGGCCTTCATCGCCGAGCCGGTACAGGGCGCGGGCGGCGTCATCATCCCGCCCGAGACCTACTGGCCCGAGATCAGCCGCATCGTGCGGAAATACGGCATCCTTTTGATCGCCGACGAGGTGATCTGCGGCTTCGGACGCACCGGCCACTGGTTCGGGTCGCAGGCCATGGGCATCACGCCCGACATCATGACGATCGCCAAGGGCCTGTCCTCGGGGTATCTGCCGATCGGCGGTTCCATCGTGTCATCGGAGATCGCACGCGTGATCGGGGACGCGGAATTCAACCACGGCTACACCTATTCGGGCCATCCGGTGGCGGCGGCGGTGGCGCTCGAGAACCTGCGCATTCTGGACGAGGAAGGCATCGTCACCCGGGTGCACGACGAGACCGGGCCCTATCTGAAAGCCCAGTTCGAGACGCTGCTGGACCATCCGATGGTCGGCGAGGCGCGGATCATCGGCATGATGGGATCGATTGCGCTGACCCCGGACAAGGCCAGCCGGGCGAAGTTCAAGGGCGCGGAAGGCCAGATCGGGCTGATGACCCGCGAGCGCTGTTTCGCCAACAACCTGGTGATGCGGCATGTGGGCGACCGGATGATCATCTCGCCGCCGCTGGTGATCTCGAAGGACGAGATCGACATGCTGATCGCGCGCGCCCGCAAGAGCCTTGACGAGGCGATGGCGGCGGCCAAGGCCGACGGGCTGTTCGAGGCCGCCTGACCGGGTGTCTGGCGGGGCGCGTGATCCGGCGGTCGCGCGGGGCCGGGGGCCCCGCGGCATGTCGTGTCAGCGGCGCGGGGCGCGCCGCTTCCGGTGTGCCTGCGGCGCGCGTTTATCCGGAAAGATGAAGTCCGAGGATCGGTGCCCGGCAGGGGAGGGCGAGGCCGGGGTGGCGCGGTCGACAGGCGGGGGGGACTGTGCCGCTACCAGCGGTTGAGGGCGTCTTCGTCCTCGTCCCGCGCGGCGACCCAGCCGGTGCCCTCGCTGGTGTGTTCCTTCTTCCAGAACGGGGCGCGGGATTTCAGGTAGTCCATCAGGTATTCCGCCGCGTCGAAGGCGTCCTGGCGGTGCCGAGCGGCGGTGGCGACCATCATGATCTTCTCGCCCGGGGTCAGCGGACCGTAGCGGTGGATCACCAGCACGTCGCCCAGCGACCAGCGCGTCCGCGCCTCGGTGGCGATGGCGGTCAGCGACTTTTCGGTCATGCCGGGGTAATGCTCGATCTCCATCCGGTCGAGATCGCCCGTGTCGGAGTTGCGCACCACGCCGGTGAACGAGACCACCGCGCCCATGTCGCTTCGGCCCGCGGCGAAGGCGTCAAGCTCGGCCCCGGTATCGAAGCCGTCCCGTTGCACCGAGATCCGCATCAGCCGCCGGTCATCGGCGGGAAGAACGCCACTTCGCGCGCGCCTTTCAGCGGGGCGTCGAAGTCGGTCAGTTCCTGGTCGACCGCGACCCGGAGCGCCGAGAGGTCGGCGAAGGCGGCGGCGTAGCGGTCTTCGCGGGCGCGCAGTTCCTCGACCAGCTCGGCGACGGTGGCGGCCTCGGTCTCGACCCGGTCCTTCGGAACCCCGATCCGTTCGCGGACCCAGGCAAAATACAGCACGTCCATCAGCGATCCTCGGTCAGGTGGGGCCTGGCCTTGACGAAATAGTCCCAGCCGGTGATTGCGGTCAGGATGGCGGCGATCCAGAGCAGCACGATGCCTGCATTGCCGGTCCAGATCATACCGGTCTGCTTCCAGCGAAGGCCAAGCTCGTCGCTGACTTCGCCCGAAAGCACGCCGGAGATGATGTCGGCATCCATGCCGATGGTCGAGGCGACGAGGAAATGTTCGAAGATGCCCTGCGCGAAAAGCACGGCGATGGCGACCATCTGCATCGTCGTCTTCCACTTGGCCAGGCGCGTCACCTTGAGCGTGCCGGACAGGTGGCCGAGATATTCGCGCAGACCCGACACGAAGACCTCGCGGAACAGGATCAGGGTCGCGGGCAGTACCAGCCAGGGCGACATCGACGAATAGCCCACGATGACCATCAGCGCGATCACCACCATCGCCTTGTCGGCAATCGGATCGAGCATCGCGCCGATCTTGGTCTCTTCGCCCCAGGACCGCGCCAGGTAGCCGTCGAACCAGTCGGTGACGGCGGCGCCGAGAAACAGGATCAGGGCGCACCAGTCGGCGAAAGGCCGTGAGAAATAGAGGAACATGACGGCGACACCGGGCGCCGCCAGAAGACGGATCAGGGTGAGGATGTTTGGCAGGGTCCAGCGCATGAGGCATTCCTAGCGCGGCTGCCGCGCGGCGGAAAGGTGGAAGTTTCGCCGTCAGTCGCGGGCGCGGCGGGCGAGCCGGTCCAGAAACAGCGCGCGGGCGGCGGGCAGCGGTCTTTCGCCCAGCGATGGTGCGAGATGGCGGGTCAGGAAATGGCCGGTGGTCCCCAGCGCCTCGAGCACCTCGGCATCGCCGCCCGTCCCGGCGCCCAGCATGACCGGCGGCAGGGGCAGCAGGCGCGGCGCCCAGTCGCCCGCCCCCGACCGCGACACGGCGCGACCGGTCCGGGGCGACACGAAGGCCAGATCGTTGGCGCGACCGGTGACGGCGCAGGCGCGCAGATCGAGGCCGAAGCCCATTTCGTCCAGCAGGGCCATCTCCCAGCGCAGATAGGCCAGCGGCCAGAGATCCGGCTGGCGCAGCAGTTCCAGCAGCGTGGTGGTGCGGGTGTAGAGGTCCTTGTGGGCCTCGCGCTCGGGCAGGGTGAAGGACAGCAGCGCGACCAGCGCGTTGAGACCCGACAGCGCTATGCGGTCGGCCATGGCATCCGCCGCCCGAGAGCGTTTCAGCTCGACTGTATAGGTGCCGATGTGATCCTCGAGCCGGGCGCGCCAGTGCAGGTCCAGCTCTGCGCCGGGTTGCAGGATCGGTGCCAGCTTGCGGCTGGTGGCGCCGCGCAGCACGCCCACATGCCGTCCGCGGTCCTCGGTGAAAACCTCGAGGATCGCCGAGGTTTCGCCGTGCCGCCGGGTCGCCAGAAGTATACCTGTGTCGCGCCAATCCATAACTTGTGACTATTGGCACGCTTGAAGACTGCGGCAAAGACTGCACATTGACGGCAATGACGCTTCACGCCCGCCTTTCCGCAGCCCTGATCGTGGCCCTGGCCTTCGCGGCCCTTGGCCTGCAGCTTTATGTCGGCCTCGAGCGACGGCCCGACCGGACGGTCGCGGGCGAGTTGTGGCGCATGGCGCGGTATTTCACCAACCTGACCACGTTGATGGTGCTGGCGCAATATCTGCGCATCACCGCTCTGGGGCGGGCCAGCGCGGGCTGGACCGGGGCGATCACGCTTTGGGCGCTGATCGTGGGCGCGGTCTATCACGGGCTGCTGGCGCGGGAACTCGACGGGCTTCGGTTGGTCGCGGACCAGATGCTGCACAGCGTGGTGCCGCTGGCGGTGGCGCTGTGGTGGCTGGCCTTCGGACCCAAGGCCAGCCTGCGACCGGTGCATGCGCTGCTGTGGCTGCTCTGGCCCGCGGGCTACGCGCTTTATGCGTTGGGGCGGGGCACCTTCATCGACCGCTATCCTTATTTCTTTGTCGATCCGACGCAGGTCGGCTGGGACGGTGTGGTCCTGTGGCTGGCGGGGCTGGGGGTGGTGTTCTGGATCGCGGGTCTGGGGCTGGTCGCGCTGGGGCGCTGGCTCAGCCGAGACCGTCCGCGTCAAGAAGATGTCGCCCTTGGCGGTCCTCGACCTCGATGACCCAGAGATCGGGATCGAAGCCGCGCTGCTTCGCGATGGAGGCGTCGACCTCGGCCTCGTCGCCCGCCGCCAGTTCCTGCCAGACCCGGTCGCCGGTCGCGAGGTCGAAGCTGCGCGTGAAGGCGCGGGCCTGACCGTCCAGCGTGGCGCACTTTACCAGCACCGCACCGGCGGTGTCGTCGCCATGGGCCACGACGTAGCAGGGGATGTCCTGCAGCGCCAGCCGCCGCCGGTAGGCATCGACCCAGAAGCGCGCGGTCAGCCGTGGCTCAGCCATCGCCGTCCCGGAAATCAAGCCCCATCTCGGAATAGCGCGCCGCTTCCTCGAGCCACTTTTCGCGCACCTTGACCTGCATGAACAGGTGTACCTTGCGACCGAGGAATTCCTCGAGCTCTTCGCGGGCGGCCTTCGAAATGGCCTTGATCGTTTCGCCCTTGTTGCCAAGGATGATGCCCTTGTGGCCGTCGCGTGCCACGTAGATGATCTGGTCGATGCGCGCGGTGCCGTCCTTGCGCTCTTCCCAGTTCTCGGTCTCGACGGTCAGCTGGTAGGGCAGTTCCTGGTGCAGCCGCAGGGTCAGCTTTTCGCGCGTCATCTCGGCGGCGATCATGCGCATCGGCAGGTCGGCGATCTGATCCTCGGGGTAGAGCCACGGACTTTCGGGCAGCGACGCGGCCAGCCAGCTGCGCAGGTCCTTCACACCATGGCCCTTCTCGGCCGAGATCATGAAGGTCTCGGCGAAGCTGAAGCGCTGGTTCATGTCGGCGCTCAGCTTCAGCAGCACCTCGGATTTGACCCGATCGATCTTGTTGATGGCCAGCGCCACCGGGCGGCCATGCCCGACGGTGTCGAGCTGTTCGAGGATCGCGGCCACGCCGTCGGTCACGCCGCGATGCGCCTCGATCAGAAGCACCACGATATCCGCGTCGGCGGCCCCGCCCCAGGCGGCGGCAACCATCGCGCGGTCAAGCCTGCGGCGCGGCTTGAAAAGGCCCGGCGTGTCGACGAAGACAAGCTGGCTCTCGCCCTCCATGGCGACGCCGCGAATGCGCGCACGGGTCGTCTGCACCTTGTGCGTTACGATCGAGACCTTGGCCCCGACCATCTGGTTGAGCAGCGTGGACTTGCCCGCGTTGGGTTCGCCGATCAGCGCGATGAAGCCTGCGCGTGTGGTCATCTGTGGTGGTCCTCAAGGGATGAAGTCTGGGCGTTTAATCCAGATCGGGGTCCGGGGCCAGCCTTTCCGCTGCGCCACAGGGTGTAGCTGCCCGAGACGACGATCAGCGCGGCCCCGACCAGCATAAGCGCGTCGGGGTGTTCGCCGAACAGGACATAGGCAAATCCCAGCGCCACGATCAGCCGGGAATAGCGAAACGGGGCCACGACGGAAACCTCGCCGGTGCGCATCGCCCGGGTCAGGGCGGAATAGCCCAGAATGCCGGCCAGCCCGGTCCCGAACAGGCAGGCCCAGGCCGTGGGTGTGGGCGCGGCAGGCACCGCGCCTTCCCAGATCAGGATGATCACCCCCGCCAGCGTGACGGTCACGAAGCCCAGGATGCCAAGCTGTCCGGCGGTCACCTCGGGCGGGCTGGTGCGGGTGGCCAGATCGCGGCAGGCAAAGCCCAGCATGCCGAGGATCGGAAAGATCGCCTCGGGGCCGAAGGCATCGCCCGAGGGACGCAGGATCAGCAGAACGCCCGCAAAGCCGATGGCCAGCGCGCTCCAGCGTCTGGGGCCGACCTGTTCCTTGAGGACAAGCGCCGCGCCGAGCGTGACCACCAGCGGTGCGGCCTGAAGGATCGCCGAGGTGGTCGACAGCGGCGTATAGGCGAGGCTCAGCGCGAAAAAGAGCCGGCCCATGACCTCGAACCCCGAGCGGGTCATCAGACGCGGTTGCAGATAGGCGGGCGACCAGAGGGGCGTGCGCGTGGCGCGGGTCAGGATCAAAAACGCCGAAAGGCCGATCAGCCCGAAGATCAGCGTGCCCAGCCCCGGTGACACGGTGGCGGTCGCGGTTTTGAACAGCGCATCCTCGATGGCAAAGCCGATCATGGCGGCAACCATGAAAAGCGATCCGCGCAGGTTGTCGGTCATGGGGCGGGCTCCGCGCTCTGGTTGGGGGCTCTGTCTCGCGGAACCGGGCGAAACGCAAGCGGGGCGCATGCGGCGGGCCGCGGCGGGTCAGGGCCAGGGGCCGCAACGGGCCTGCCGCGCGGCGCGTGTTGCCCTGTCGGCGGCGGTGTGGTGCAGCCCCGATGGGCGCGGGCGCATCGGGCGGCGCGCGACCTAGGCCGCGCCGCCGGTTACCGCGTCGAGAAGCGTCTGCGCCGCCGCCTGTTCGGCCTGCCTTTTGGACCCGGCACGCGCGGCGGCCATCTCTCCGCTTTCCAGCCGGGCCTCGATGGTGAAGACCGGCGCATGATCCGGGCCGTCGCGCCCGGTCTCGACATAGGCGGGCGGCGGCAGGCCCCGCGCCTGGGCCCATTCCTGCAGCGCCGTCTTGGCGTCGCGGGCGTCTTCCTCGACCCCGTCGATGCGGTGGCCCCAAAGGCGCAGCACCATGGTCTTGGCGACCTCGAAACCCTGATCGATATAGACCGCCGCGATCACGGCCTCCATCGCGTCGCCCAGCAGCGCCAGCTTGCGCCGCCCGCCCGACAGCCGCTCGGAGCGGCCGAGTTTCAGGGCGTCGCCAATGCCGATCTGGCGGGCGACGTCGGCGCAGGTCTCCTTGCGCACAAGGGCGTTGTAGCGCGGTGCCAACTGCCCTTCGGAGGCGGCGCGGTCGCGGTCAAGCAGCGCCTCGGACATCACCAGCCCCAGCACCCGGTCGCCGAGAAATTCCAGCCGCTGGTTGTCGGCCCGGTTCGGTCCGGACATCGACGCATGGGTCAATGCCTCGCGGAGCAGATCCGGACGCTTGAACCGCACGCCCAGCCGGGTTTCGAATTCCGCAAGTTCGGCCGACCGTTTCACTCCAGCGCCTCGAAGAACCGGTCCTTCCGCCAGGTCCAGAAATACAGCATCGAGCTGCCCGCCGACGAAAAGATCACCCGGTCGGCGCGGCCCACGAGGTTTTCATAGGGCACGAAGCCGACGCCGCCCGCGACGCTGGGCACGCGGCTGTCCGAAGAATTGTCCCGGTTGTCGCCCATGAAGAAGAAATGCCCTTCGGGGACGGTGTAGACCGGCGTGTTGTCGGCGCTCTGGTTGCCGATGTTCAGGATCGAGTGGCTGACTCCTTCGGGCAGCGTCTCGATGAACTTTTCCTTGATGCAGGTGCCGCCATCGCCCACCGGGCCGTTGGCGCAGCGGGGCCGGATGGCCTGCGGGCCCTGCGGCTTGGCGACCTCCTCGAAGGTGCCGTTGGCGGTGACCTCGACGGGGGTGTCGTTGATGATCACGCGGCCATCGCGGACCTGCACGGTGTCGCCCGGCAGACCGATCACGCGCTTGATGAAATCCGACCCGTTGACCGGATGGCGGAACACCACGATATCGCCGCGCTCGGGCTCGGCGCCGAGAAAGCGGGTATTGTCGCCATCGGCCCAGCCGCAGATGTCGGTGGCGTCGATGTTGATGCCGACAGAGGGGATGCGGACGGATGGGCAGGACGCGTAGGAATAGCCGTAGGCCATCTTGTTGACGAACAGGAAATCGCCGATCAGAAGCGTGTCCTTCATCGACCCCGAGGGGATCCAGAACGGCTGGAAGAACAGCGTCCGGAAGACGCCCGCGATCAGCAGCGCGTAAATGACGGTTTTGATGGTCTCGAGAATGCCGCCTGAAGCCGATTTGGCTGCCATGATCTGCCCCTTTACCTGACGTGCGCTAAGTGCCGACCGGGGCCGCGCAAGTCAAGCGAGAGGGCGCAGTCAGGCACGCGGGTCTTGTCAGACGCGCGGGCGCGCCTCGATCACCACGAAGGCCTGCGCCCAGGGGTGGTCGTCGGTCAGGGTCACGTGGATGATCGCCTCGTGCCCCGGCGGCGTCATCGCGATCAGCCGGTCGCGGGCCCAGCCGGTGACCTCCATCACCGGCTGACCGGTGCGCAGATTGCTTACCGCCATGTCCTTCCAGGCGATGCCCATGCGCAGGCCGGTGCCGAGCGCCTTGGAACACGCCTCTTTCGCCGCCCAGCGTTTGGCATAGGTGCCCGCGGTGTCGGCGCGGCGCTCGGCCTTCTGCTGCTCGTCCTCGGTGAAGACACGGTTGCGAAAGCGGTCTCCGAAGCGGTCCAGCGTGCCCTGGATCCGCTCGATATTGGCCAGATCGGTACCAACGCCCAGAATCATGCGCCGCTCGCGTAGATGTGGCGCACTTCGGCAATCCGCAGCCCGCCCTGCCAGGCAAAGGGGGTGTCCGCGGCGCGGGCGAAATCGTCGATGGTCAGGCCCGGAAACCGGAAGAAGGCGGGGGCTTCGGCTTGCGTCATGGCAAAGAGCAGCCGGTCGATCCCGGCCCAGCGCATCGCCGCAAGGCACATCTCGCAGGGCTGCATGGAGGCGATGAGCGTCGCACCCGACAGGTCCCGCCGTCCAAGTGCCGCGGCGGCGCGCGCCATGGCCACGATCTCTGCATGACGCGACGGGTCGTTGTCGCGGTCGACCTCGTTGCGGTCGAGCGTGACGATGCGGTTGCCCGCGACCACCGCGGCGGTGAAGACCGGGCCTGCGCCCGCCGCGTCGAACAGCGCGCGCGCCTTCGCGATCACCGCGTCGAGCGCGGCCTCTTCGGTCGCGGTCAGCGTCAGGGTCCGGGTCATCGGGCCGCACCGGCACATGCGACGACGCCCGCACGGGCGGAGAAGCGGCTCATGCCCGGGCCTCGTCCATCCGGCGGCGCATCTCGGCGATGGCCGCTTCCAGCCCGAGGAAAATCGACTCGGCAATCAGGAAATGCCCGATGTTCAGCTCCATCACCTCGGCGAAGGCGGCGACGGGCTTGACGATGTCGAAGGTCAGTCCGTGACCCGCGTGCACTTCGAGGCCCAGCCCGTCGGCGTAGCGGGCCATGTCGCGCAGCCGCGCAAGCTCCGCGTCGCGTGCCGCGATCTCGCCGGCGTAGTGATGGTCGCAATATGCCCCGGTATGCAGCTCGATCACCTCGGCGCCGATGCGATGCGCGGCGTCGATCTGTCCCTGGTCGGCGGCCACAAACAGCGACACCCGGCACCCGGCCTCGCGCAGGGGGGCGATGAAATCGGCCAGCCGGTTCTGATCCTTGGCCACTTCGAGGCCACCCTCGGTGGTGCGTTCTTCGCGCTTTTCCGGCACGATGCAGACCGCGTGCGGCACGTGCCGCAACGCGATCTTCTGCATCTCGGGCGTTGCCGCCATCTCGAAATTCAGCGGCACCGATAGTCCCGCCATCAGGGCCTCGATATCGGCATCGCGGATGTGACGGCGGTCTTCGCGCAGATGCGCGGTGATGCCGTCCGCCCCGGCCGCCTCGGCCAGCTGGGCGGCGCGCAGCGGGTCGGGATAGGCGCTGCCGCGCGCGTTCCGCACGGTGGCGACGTGGTCGATATTGACCCCGAGCCTCAGTGGCCCCTTGAACTCAGCCATTCTCGTCTCCGTTCTTGATCCTGCTGCCGCAAGCTAGGGTGTGGTCGCGCGCATTGAAACGGGAATCACCGCTTCAGATCCCGCGGCGTCGCCGCGTCCGCGGCCTTGGCCTTCTTCTTGGACTTGAGCGCGGCAAGCTTGGCGGCGATGCGCCCCTTGCGCCGGTTCTGATAGGCGCGGATCAGCGGCAGCGAGATGTAATAACAGCCCAGCCCGGCCACGATGCCGGGAATGATGCCGCCCACCATATAGGGATAGAAGACTTCATCGTAGAACACCGACAGCCTGCTCCAGTCCGCCACGTCGGGGGTGAACATGGCGCGGAAATTGTCCCACAGGTCCTGTCCGGCATCGGTGAACTTCTTGCCCACCCAGCGGTGATTCTCGGGGTCGCTTTCGACGCCCAGCAGCCAGTTGCCGGTCTGCAGGGAGATCACGGCAATCGGCACATAGGTCAGCGGATTGCCGAAGAACGTCCCCAGAAGGGCTGCCACGATATTGCCGCGCAGGGCCAGCGCCAGAAAGGCCGCGATAAAGAAATGCAGGCCATAGAACGGCGTGAAGGTGGTGAACACGCCCGCGAACAGCCCGCGCGCGATCTTGTCGGGCGGATCGGGCAGGCGCTGCAGACGATGCCGGACATAGCGCGCAGCCCGCGCCCAGCCCCCTTTTGGCCAGAGCGCGCGCAATCCCCGTTTCCACAGCGGTTGTTGGTCGCGACGCCTGAAGACCACGGGCGCATCACCTCATTACTACACAACGGCCGCGTGGGCCGGTTCCATTCGGGTCCTGTCGCGCCAGCGTTCGACCTGCGCGACATCGCTTTCCGCCTCCAGCGCCGAGATCACCGAGTGCAGATGCTCGGCATCGCTGAGTTCGACATCGACCTTGAGCCGATAGTAATCGGGCTTTCGGTCCTTGAAGTGAAGGTCCGAAATATTGGCTTTGCGTTCTCCGATCAACGTGCAGACCCGTCCCAGCACGCCCGCATCGTTGCCGATCGTCAGATCGAGCGCCACCGGATAGATCGCCGGGTGCCGGCCGTCGGCCCAGTGCAGGTCCAGCCAGCGGTCGGGTTCGTCCTCGACATCGACCAGCTTTGGGCAGTCGATGGCATGCACGACCACGCCATGCCCGCGCCGGACGATGCCGACGATCCGCTCTCCGGGCAGGGGCTGGCAGCAGCCCGCGCGGTGAAACGCCTGATCATGCGCGAGCCCGATGACCGCGCGCTTGGTGTCGACCATCGCGTGCCGCTTCGGCGTCAGGTCGGGATAGACCGACGCAACCACGTCCCGGGCCGAGATATCCGCCGATCCAAGCCGCGCCAGCAGCGTTTCGCCATCCGGCAGGCGCAGGGTCTTGGCGGCCTTCTCGAGCACCTTGTCAGAGGATTTCTTGCCGACATGCTCGAACGCCGCGCGCGCGATCTCGCGGCCCAGCTTGACAAAGCGTTCCTTGCGGATCTCGCGCAGGGCACGGCGGATCGCCGACTTGGCCTTGCCGGTCTTGGCGATGTCGAGCCATGTGGCCTGCGGCATCTGGCCCTCGGCGGTGATGATATCGACCGACTGGCCGTTCTTCAGCCGGGTCCAGAGCGGCACCCGCAGCCCGTCTACCTTGGCGCCGACGCAGGCCGACCCGATGCGGGTGTGGATGGCGTAGGCAAAATCCAGCGGCGTCGCGCCCTTGGGCAGCTTGACCACCTCGCCCTTGGGCGTGAAGCAGAACACCTGGTCGGAATACATCTCGAGCTTGACTGCCTCGAGAAACTCGTCGTGATCCTCTTCGGCGATGAACTGTTCGGTCAGCGACGCGATCCACTTGGCGGGATCGACGGCAAAGGGGTTCTTGGCGCGCACACCGTCGCGATAGGACCAGTGCGCGGCGACGCCGGTTTCGGCGACCTCGTGCATCTGGCGGGTGCGGATCTGCACCTCGACGCGCTTGCCGTCGCGCCCCGACACGGTGGTATGGATCGATCGGTAGCCGTTGGTCTTGGGCTGGCTGACATAGTCCTTGAACCGCCCCGGCACGGCGCGCCAGCGGTGGTGGATCGCCCCGAGCGCGCGGTAACAGTCCATTTCGGAGCGGGTGATGACCCGGAACCCGTAGATGTCCGACAGCCGCGAGAAGGACAGGTCCTTCTCCTGCATCTTGCGCCAGATCGAATGCGGTTTCTTGGCCCGCCCGAAGACCTCGGCCTCGATGCCCGCGGCCTCGAGCTCGTGGCGCATGTCGGCGGTGATCCGCGGGATCACGTCACCGGTTTCGCGCTGCAGGGTGATGAAGCGGCGGATGATCGAGGTGCGGGCCTCGGGGTTGATCACCCGAAAGGCCAGATCCTCAAGCTCTTCGCGCATCCACTGCATGCCCATGCGCCCGGCCAGCGGCGCGTAGATCTCCATCGTTTCGCGGGCTTTCTGAAGCTGCTTGTCCTCGCGCATGGCCTTGATCGTGCGCATGTTGTGCAGCCGGTCGGCAAGCTTGACCAAGATGACCCGCAGATCCTTGGACATCGCCATGAAGAGCTTGCGGAAATTCTCGGCCTGCTTGGTCTCGGTCGAGGACAGTTGCAGGTTGGTCAGCTTGGTCACCCCGTCGACCAGCATCGCCACCTCGTCGCCGAAGCGCGACGCGATCTGCGAATAGGTGGACTTGGTGTCCTCGATGGTGTCGTGCAGCAAGGCGGTCACGATCGTGGCATCGTCGAGTTGCTGTTCGGTCAGAAGCGCCGCGACGGCCACGGGATGCGTGAAATAGGGTTCGCCGGACTGGCGCGTCTGGCCCTCGTGCATCGCGAGCCCATAGTCATAGGCCGCGCGGATCAGTGCCGCGTTCGTCTTGGGATTATAATTGCGGACCAGCGCAATGAGGTCTTCGGCGGCGATCATACGCCTCTATCCTTCCGGCCTTCCGGCGCGCGCCCGCGAGGACTGCGCCTCAGCGCTCGCCCTGTGCCTCCATCAGTGCACGCAGGAGTTTTTCTTCCGACATGTCGTCTTCTTGCGGCTTGTCCGGCTCCGCCCCCATCAGAAGCGCCATGGCGTCTTCCTCGGGCTCGTCGACTTCGATCTGGGTCTGGTTCGCCTCGATGATGCGCTCGCGCAGATCGTCGGCGGACTGGGTCTCGTCCGCGATCTCGCGCAGGGCGACGACCGGGTTCTTGTCGTTGTCGCGGTCCACGGTGATCGCGCCACCGGCGGAAATTTCGCGGGCGCGATGTGCTGCAAGCAGAACCAGCTCGAAGCGGTTCGGGACCTTGTCAACGCAATCTTCAACCGTCACGCGGGCCATTAGTATCTCCAGTCTTCGGTCTGACGTCAGAAAGCCCGTGTCTAACGCGCGACAAGAGGCTTGACAAGCGGCGTTTTCCCTACATCGGAGCGACCTCCCGGCGCTGCCCGGGCGGCAGATCGGCGGCCAGTTCGCGCAGGCTGCGCCCGAGCAGCGGATGCACCCAGCCGGGCGCGATGTCGCAGAGCGGCACCAGCACAAAAGCGCGATCCTGAAGCCGTGGATGCGGCAGCACCAGCGTTTCCGGCGCGCTTTGCATTTGAGTGTCGGGCGGCAGGTCGCGCCAGGCGGTTTGCGTTACGTCATTCGGGGCCACCGTCCGGCCCACGGCGATCAGGTCCAGGTCCAGTGTACGCATGCCCCAGCGGGTCTCCCTGCGGCGACCGAAGCGGGCCTCGATCCGGTGCAGATGGCCCAGAACTTCGGCTGCATTCATCGTGTCCGGCACCCGGAAAACCGCCGCGGCATTGACGTAATCCGGCCCGGCACCCGCGGGAAAACAAGGCGTTAGGAAAAATCGGCTGACCGCGCGCAATTCCAGCGGCCCGGCTGCCAGCGACGCGATCGCATGCGACAGTGTGACTGACGGTGCCGCGCCCTCAAACGGCAGGTTCGCACCGAGTGCGACCAACGCATCCTGTCGGGTCGTCATGGTGGGTCATATCCTTTCGGGTAGGGGGGCATTCTTATGCGAAGGCGACACGTTCTTGTCGTAACCCCTACGCTGCCTAAATAGGCGTATACTGACAAACAGTGATTCTTTTCCTGTTACCGATTCAGCGACGTCAATTCATTGATGAGGCGATTTATGTTTTACAAGGACGAACGGCTGGCGCTGTTCATCGATGGCTCGAATCTCTATGCGGCGGCAAAGGCGCTGGGGTTTGACATCGATTACAAGCTGCTCAGACAAGAGTTCGTGCGTCGTGGACGCATGGTCCGGGCCTTCTACTACACAGCGCTGTTAGAAAACGACGATTACTCGCCAATCCGCCCGCTGGTGGACTGGCTGCATTACAACGGCTTCACGATGGTCACGAAACCGGCCAAGGAATATACCGACAGCCAGGGGCGCCGAAAGGTGAAGGGCAACATGGATATCGAGCTTGCGGTCGATGCCATGGAACTGGCTCCGCGTGTCGATCATATCGTGCTGTTTTCGGGCGATGGCGACTTCAAGCCGCTGGTGGCCAGCCTGCAGCGGCAGGGCGTCCGCGTGTCGGTCGTGTCGACGATCCGTTCGCAGCCGCCGATGATCGCCGATGAATTGCGCCGTCAGGCCGACAATTTCATCGAACTCGATGAATTGCGCGACGTGATCGGGCGACCGCCCCGCGACATGCAGTCCATGGAATCGTTGCAGCCCGCCACCGCATCCTGACCGGCCCGGCGCGGTCCCGATGGACGCATCGCTTGCCGCGCTCGCGGGGCTGTTCGGCGTGGCCTTCGCCGCGGCGACCGTGCTGCCCTTCCAGTCCGAGATCGTCTTTGTCGGCATGCAGATCAAGGACGTGGCCGCGGTGTGGCTTCTGGTCGCCGTGGCGTCGGTCGGCAACATTCTGGGTGCCGTGGTCAACTACGGGCTTGGGCTGTTTGCGGAACGGCTGCGCGAGACGCGCTGGTTCCCCGCCTCGGACAAGCAGATGAACCGCGCGCAGGATTGGTGGCAGCGTTACGGCGTCTGGACGCTCCTGCTGAGCTGGGCACCGCTGGGCGATGCCTTTACGGTTATCGCGGGCATCATGCGGGTGCGGCCCTGGGTATTCCTGAGCCTCGTCACGATTGCCAAGACCGGGCGCTACGCCGTGCTGGCGTGGGGCACCTCTGCTGCGACCGGCTGAAAGCGTCCGGCTGAAAGCGTCCGGGGCGGCCCGGTGACGGGACCGAGAGTGACGCGGGTTTCGGGGTTAGGCTACAGAAAGACGCCGACGCTCAGGCAGGCCACGACGAGAACGGTCAGCAGACCGCGCAGTTGCATCCACCACCGCGGCGCCAGGCCCCAACGCCAGAAGGCAAAATCCAACGCCAGCAGGCCGATAAAGCCGAAGATCAGGTTCACGCCCGCCGAGACCGGCCCGCCGCCGGTCATGAAGAACGCCCACAGCGCCGGGATCACCGACAGCGCGTAGCCGGTGGCGGCGCGGGCATCCTCGGCCTTGGTGGCAAAGCCCCAGAGCACACCGGACATGAAGCTCAGGATCACCGCGCCGTAATAGAGCTGCACATAGGGTCCGATGAACCGCGCGCCGAGATTGGCCAGCCCCCAATCCGCCAGATCGGGCGACAGCAGCGTCAATGCGCCCCATGCGAAGGGCAGCACGCCGGCAAGGCCCAGGGTCAGGGCGGCTCGGGGGATCTCAATCATCGCGGTCGCTCCGGCTGACGGTCTTTGCGTTCAGATAGCGCGACGGACGGGCGAAGTCACCCGGCACGCTCAAGCGCGAGGCGGCCCGCAAGAGCGGCAAACAGCGCCGCGAAGGACCGGTTGAGCCAGCGCATCACCGACGCACGCGCCAGCAGGCGGTCGCGGGCGGCGGCTGCCATCAGGCCGTAGAGCACGAAGATCCCGAAGGTCAGCGCCATGAACACCACCCCAAGCGCGGTCATTTCCGCCGTGGCCGTGGCGGCATCGCCACTGAGGAAGGGCGGCAATAGCGCCAGGAAGAACACCGACAGCTTGGGGTTGAGGATGTTGATCAGCGCCCCGCGCCGGGCGACATGCAGGCCCGGCTCGGGCCTGCGGTCCGACGTGATCGACAGCGCCCCGTCCGCGCCCAGCGATTGCCAGGCCAGCCAGAGCAGATAGCAGACCCCGGCCCATTTGACGGCGGCAAACAGAAGCGCGCTGGTGTGCAGCAGAGCCGCGAGGCCGAAGATCGCGGCGGTCAGATGCGGCACGATCCCGACAGTGCATCCCAGCGCCGCCCAGAGCCCGGCGCGTCGGCCCCGGCCGAGCGACACCGCAAGTGTGTAAAGCACCCCGGTGCCGGGCAGAACGACGACGACAAGGGCGGTAAGCAGGAACTGAACCGAGATCATGCGCTAATTGGCACCGGTCGCGGATGCGTTGTCAATCGCGCGCGCCTGTGGCTCTTGCGCCTCCCGTGTCGCCTGTGCCTCTTGCGCCCCGCGTGCCGATACGCGAGACCGGCGCCACACCCAAGCCCGCCCCATGATGCGCGGTGCCGCACCCGGCAGCCGTGCCGATGCCGCCCGCAGGAGAGACCCGATGCCCTTCACGCTCGCCACCTGGAACATCAACTCCGTGCGCCTGCGCGAAGGCCTTGTCACGCGGCTGCTGATCGAAGAGTCGCCGGACATCCTGTGCCTGCAGGAATGCAAGAGCCCGGCCGACAAGATCCCGACGCAGGGCTTTGCAGATCTCGGCTATCCCCACATGATCGCGCGCGGGCAAAAGGGCTATAACGGCGTGGCGATCCTGTCGAAACTGCCGATCGCGGATGTGGGCGACAAGGATTTCGCATCGCTCGGCCATGCGCGCCACGTCGCAGGGCGGCTGGAAAACGGTGTGACGATCCATAATTTCTACGTGCCCGCGGGTGGCGACAAGCCGGACCGGGCGGTGAACGACAAGTTCGGCCAGAAGCTCGATTACCTGACCGAGATGCGCGACTGGTTTCACGCGGAACGCCCCGAACGCGCGGTGCTGGTGGGTGATCTCAACATTGCACCGCGCGAAGACGACGTCTGGTCGCACAAGCAACTGCTCAAGATCGTGTCGCACACGCCCATCGAGGTGGAGCACCTGACCGCCGCGCGGGAGGCTGGCGGCTGGGTCGACGTGACCCGCGCCGACATTCCCGACGGGCCGCTTTATTCGTGGTGGTCCTACCGCGCAGCCGATTGGGACGCCGCGGACAAGGGGCGCAGGCTGGATCATGTCTGGGCCACCTCCGACATCGCCAGCGCAGCGCATGGCAGCCGGATCCTGCGGCACGTGCGCGGCTGGCAGCAGCCATCGGACCACGCGCCGGTGCTGGCGACCTTCGACCTCTGAACGGCGCGGGCCCATCGGCGGGAGGCCCCGGATCGTGTCCGGGGCCGCGGGGGGCGTGCACGTGCGTCCCGGGGTTCGATGCGCGGCGCGGGCCGGAGCGGTGCGTGCGAGGGCTCTGCCCTCGCGCTCCCGGAGTATTTTCGGTCCGATCGTGAGGGGCGCGGCGCGCTTGTCCGGCAGAGGCATCCGGGGTGGGGAACCATCGCCCCTTGCATCACGCCGCCGCGAGCGCCATCTAAACCCGAAAGCCGCCTTATTCAGGCCCGCCCTATTCAGACCAGACGGAGACCGCGCCATGATCGAACTGGGAGCATCGACCCCGAACGACGCCGACATCATCAAGGACGTCGCCGAACAGGATTTCATGAAGGACGTGATCGAGGCCTCGCAGGAGGTGCCGGTGATCGTCGATTTCTGGGCACCCTGGTGCGGGCCGTGCAAGACGCTTGGGCCGCAGCTCGAGGCCGCCGTGCGGTCCCAGAAGGGCGCGGTGAAGATGGCCAAGGTCAATGTCGACGAGGCGCAGGCCATTGCCGGGCAGTTGCAGATCCAGTCGATCCCCACGGTCTACGCCTTCCACAAGGGCCAGCCGGTCGATGGCTTCCAGGGGGCGGTGCCCGAAAGCCAGATCAAGCAGTTCGTCGAACAGCTGGCCAAGCTGGGCGGTGGCGATCCCTCGGGCGGGCTCGATGACGCCGTGGCCGCGGCGGAAGAGATGCTCGATTCGGGTCAGCCGGAGGACGCGGCGCAGATCTTCCAGGCCATCCTTGGCGAAGAGCCCGCGCATGCGGCAGCCTATGGCGGTCTGGTGCGCGCGACGCTGGCCATGGGCGATGTGGATCAGGCCGAGGCGGTGCTGAACGGTGCCCCCGCAGACATTTCCGACAAGCCCGAGCTTGAGGCCGCCCGCGCCCAGATTGCCTTGGCGCGGCAGGCCGAGAAGGCCGGCCCGATCACCGAGCTTGAGCAGAAGGTTGCCGCGGAACCCGCCGATCTTCAGGCCCGGTTCGATCTGGCGCAGGCGCTTCATGCCGGTGGCCGCACCGAAGAGGCGGTGGCGCAGCTGCTCGAGGTGTTTCGCCGTGACCGCGAGTGGCAAGATGCGGCCGCGAAACAGCAGCTGTTCACCATTTTCGAGGCCCTGAAGCCCAACGACCCCATTGTCCTGAACGGTCGGCGCAAGCTCAGTTCGATGATATTTGCCTGAGGCGCGGAAGGGACTACTTGGCGGGTATGGCAAGATTCACAGATCTCCCCGACACCATCGCGATCTTTCCGCTTCCGGGCGCGTTGCTGTTGCCGCGCTCGCATCTGCCGCTGCACCTGTTCGAGCCGCGTTACCTGCAGATGTTCGACGACACGCTGAAGACCGATGAGCGTCTGATCGGGATGATCCAGCCCAATCCCAACCCGTCAAACGACGCCGCGCTGCACAAGATCGGTTGCGCGGGCCGGATCACCCAGTTCTCCGAAACCGAGGACGGGCGCTACATGATCACCCTGACCGGCATTTCGCGCTTTCGGCTGGACACCGAGATCGAGGGCTTTTCCCCCTACCGCCGGGCCAACGTCAACTGGCAGGGGTTCGAGGCCGATCGCGGCAAGACCGAGCATGACACCGCCTTCGACCGCGCCGCCTTTCTCGAGATTCTTGACCGGTTTTTCGCCGCGCGCGACCTGTCGGCGGACTGGTCGTCGCTGAAAGAGGCCGATGACGAGTTGCTGATCAATTCGCTGTCGATGCTGCTCGATTTCGATCCCGAAGAAAAGCAGGCGCTGCTTGAAGCGCCAAGCCTGATGACCCGTCGCGAGACGCTGGTGACCCTTCTGGAATATGCGCTGCGCTCTGGCGGTACCGATGGCGAGGACCTGATGCAATGACCGAGACACCCGCCTTCGACCGGCGCATGCTCGAAGCCCTGATCTGCCCGCAGTCACACGCGACCCTGTCCTATGATGCAGAGCGGCAGGAACTGGTCAGCAAGCGCGCCGGGCTGGCCTTTCCGATCCGCGACGGGATCCCGGTAATGCTGGTTTCCGAGGCCCGCGTGCTGGACGATCCGGCCTAGACCGCTAGCTCTGCCCGAAGGCGGACAGGAGCCCGGGCATGGCGGACACTCTCGATCTGAACGACAAGCCGGTCCCAGCCGCGCTCTGGCAGGTGTCGGCACCCATGGCGTTCGGCATTCTCGGGGTGCTGTCCGTTGGACTTGCCGACAGTTACTTTCTGGCCCGTGCCGGGCAGGATGCACTGGCCGCCATCGGCTTCATCTTACCCGGTGATCGTCGCCGTCACCTCGTTGTCCATCGGCCTGTCGGCGGGCACCAGCTCCGTGATCAGCCAGGAACTGGGGGCGCGGGGCGGTGACGACGCGGTCAGCGCGCGGCTTGCCCTGCATGCGCTGATCTTCGCGGCGACGGCGGCGACGCTGGTGGCGATCGCGATCTGGCTTGTCGCCCCGGGGCTCTTCACCGTCATGGGCGCGCGCGGTGCGGTGCTCGACGGGATCCGCGCCTACATGCCCTGGTGGTGTCTGGGTTTTCCCTTCATCGTCGCCGGACAGGCGCTGAACGCGGTCTTCCGCGCCGGGGGCGAGGCGCGGATCGCGGCCACGGTGATGCTGTCGCAGGCGCTGATCAATATCGTGCTCGATCCGATCCTGATCTTCGGGCTGGGTCCGGTGCCCGGGCTGGGCATCGAAGGGGCCGGGATCGCCACCGCCGCTGCCCGCATCCTGGCCTTTGCCGGCTGCCTCGCCTTTGCGGTCCGCAGCGGGCGCCTCGATCTGTCCAGCGGCGCGCTGTCGGGGTTTGTCGCGTCCGTGTCGCGCATCGGCAAGGTCGGCGGGCCTGCGTCGCTGTCGAACGCGATCAATCCCGCGGGCATGGCCATGGTCACCGCCGCGGTTGCCGTCATCGGCGAAAGCGCCGTCGGCGGGTTCGGGGCCGCGACCCGGGTGCAGAACCTGCTCTTCGTGCCGATGCTGGCGCTGTCGGCGGGCATCGGCCCGGTGGTCGGCCAGGCCTGGGGCGCGGGCGACCGGGACCGCGCCAGGACCGCCGTGCGCCTGACCTTCCTGCTGTGCCTCGGCTACGGTCTGGCGGTGGCGGTGTTGCTCTGGCTCACTGCCGGGCCCATCGCGAAGGTCATGACCAACGGCACCGAAGCGGTGCCCTATGCCGCGCAATACCTGCGCTGGGTCTCGATCAGCTTTTTCGGATACGGCATCCTCGTGACCGCCAACGCGGCGATGAACGCGCGCGAGAAATCGCTGCACTCGCTGTCGCTGAGCCTTGGACGCATCGCGCTGGTCTATGTGCCTTTTGCATGGGCCGGAGCCTACACACTTGGCTATCCGGGCATCCTGGCCGCGGCGGTGGCGGCCAATCTTGCCGCGGTTCTGGGGGCCATCGTGCTCTGCCGCCGGGTGGGCGTGCTGGGCGGCCAGGGGCTGCCCGCCGCGCTGACGCCTTCCTGACCGGGCCGCAGCGCGCCCGCGCGCCCCGGTCGCGCCCCGAATTGACACCCCTCGCGACGTCGTCTACGCCCCGCGCCTCTGCCACAAGGAGACAGCATGGGACGCGCACGCAAGGGACGGGACATTTCGGGATGGCTCGTTGTCGACAAGCCGGCGGGCATCACCTCGACCGCCGTCGTCAACAAGGTGCGCTGGGCGCTCTCGGCCAAGAAGGCGGGGCACGCGGGCACCCTCGACCCCGAGGCCACCGGCGTGCTGGCCGTGGCCCTGGGCGAGGCGACCAAGACCGTGCCCTATATCACCGACGCGCTGAAGGCCTATCGCTTCACCGTGCGGCTGGGCCAGGCCACCAACACCGATGACCGCGAAGGTACGGTGACGCAAACCTCCGACGCGCGCCCCTCCGATGCCGAAATCAAGGAGGCGCTGCATGGCTTCGCCGGTGACATCATGCAGGTCCCGCCGCAATTCTCCGCCGTCATGATCGACGGTGAACGGGCCTATAAACGCGCCCGCGACGGCGAGGAAATGCAAATCGCCGCCCGCCCGCTCTGGGTCGAGGAACTGGTGATGACCGGGCGCGAGGATGCGGACCATGTCACCCTCGAAATGATCTGCGGCAAGGGCGGTTACGTGCGCAGCATCGCGCGCGATCTTGGCCGGAAGCTTGGCTGCTTCGGCCATGTGCGGGACCTGCGCCGCATCTGGTCGGGCCCGTTCGACGCCGCCGACGCGATCTCTCTGGCCGAGATCGAGCGGCTGGCGAGGGACCCCGCACTCGACGCGCACCTGCTGCCGCTCGAGGCCGGGCTGACCGACCTGCCGGAAATGCGCTGCACCGCGCCGGAGGCCAGCAAGATCCGCAACGGCAACCCGGGCCTCGTCTTCGGACCGGCACTCGCGTTCGGCGATGAATGCTGGGCGTCCTGCGACGGCGAACCGGTCGCGGTGGGGCAGTTCCGCGCCGGCGCATTCCACCCCGCGCGCGTCTTCGCGCGCCCGGCGCAAGACAACCCGTCTTCGGCACCTGTTCACGATCGGACCGAAAATACCTCCGGAGAGCGCGAGAGGTAGAACCTCTCGCAGGCGGCAACGCCGCCTTGCGCAGACCTCAGAAAGGCGGCTTTGCCCGGAACCGCAGGCCCGCGCCGCCATCGGGGTGCCGCAGGCGCAATTCCTCGGCATGCAGCATCATCCGGGGGTGTCGGGCCACGGTTTCGGGCGCATAGAGCGGATCGCCCAGGATCGGATGGCCCAGTTCCAGCATGTGTACGCGCAACTGGTGCGACCGCCCGGTCCTGGGGTAAAGCCGCATCCGCGTGTCGGTATCGCCCGCCTTCTGGGCGCGCCACTCGGTGAAGGCCGCGCGCCCGTTCTCGGGGTCGACCATCTGCCGGGGCCGGTTCGGCCAGTCGACACCGATGGGCAGGTCGATCTCGCCGCGTTTCCCGTCCACCCGGCCCTGCACCCGCGCCACGTAGGTCTTCTTCACGTGTCGCTTCTCGAATTGCAGGCTGAGATGGCGCTGGGCATGCGGCGTCAGCGCGAACACCATCACCCCCGAGGTGTCCCGGTCCAGCCGGTGCACCAGCAGCACCTGCGGAAACGCCACCGCAAGACGCGCGATCAGGCAATCGGCAAGTTCCGGCCCCTTGCCGGGCACCGACAGCAGCCCCGCGGGCTTGTCGACCACGAGGATCTCGTGATCGGCATGCAGGACAGGGATGTCGCCCCCGGGCGGGTCATAGGCGCTGCGGGCCGGATCAGACAATCTCGTGGCCCGCGTTGCGCAGCCGCTCGGCGATGGCGCGGATATGCTCTGGCCCGGTCTCGCAGCAGCCGCCGACGATGGTCGCCCCCTGCCGCACCCAGTCCATCGCAAAGCCCGCGTAGCGCGCGGGCCCCATGTCGCGGCGCGCCGACAGCGCATCGACGGTCGGGTCGGGGTTCAGGAACGCCTCGGTGATCTGGGTGAAGGCGTTGGCATAGGCGCCGAAACGCAGGCCGGTCGCCGCGATGATCGCCAGCCCCGGTCCGATCGCCTCGGGGGCCGAGCAGTTGATCAAGAGCGCGTCGCAGCCGCCCTCTGCCGCGATCTCTGCGGCTTCGGCCACGCTTTCGCCCGAGCGCAGCTTGGTGCCGTCCCGGTCGTCCACCGTCAGCCCGATCCACACCGGCTTCGAGGTGGCGCGGCCGGCCTCGATCGCCGCGCGCATGTTCTCGATCGAGGCCATCGTCTCGAAGGCGATCAGGTCGACCTCGGGGGCCAGTTTGCGCACGACGTCGGTATAGGCGGCCACCGCCGCGTCCATGCCGGGGAAGACGTCCGTGCGATAGGACGCGCCCAGCGGCCCGATGCAGCCCGCGATGCGCCCCCGGCCATGCGCCTCGCGCGCCGATTCCGCCTCGGCCAGCGCGGCGGCGAGCAATTCATCAAGCCGGTCTTCCAACCCGCCCCGCGCCAGCCGATCCGGCAACAGGGCATAGGTGTTGGTCATGGCGACGGTGGCCCCGGCGGCAAAGAAATCCTCGTGCACCTGCTGCACCATCCCGGGCCGGTCGATCATCACCTGCGTCGCCCAGAGCGGCGTCGGTGCCTCGCCCGAGCGCTTGACCAGTTCCTGGCCCATGCCGCCGTCGAGAAGCGTGATCTTGGCCATCAGGGCCTCCTTGTCATTGGTGTCGTGATCATCCCCATGCCAACCTAACCGCCAGGCCGCCAAAGACCAGCGCCGCGAGCCGGTTCATTGCCCGCGCATGGTCCTTCAGGACCTGCGCCACGGCCCCGCCCGCCGCGCCGTAGGCGGCGGTGATGACGAAACCGGACAGCATGAAGACGGCCCCCAGCGCCAGAATCTGGCTCCAGACCGGGCCCCTGGCCGGGTCGGCGAATTGCGGCAGGAAGGCCAGGATGAACAGCGCCACCTTGGGGTTGAGCAGGTTGGTGACAAAGCCTGTCCGGAAGGCCGCGCCGAGGTCCTGCACGCCGGTGGTTCGCCGCCCCGGGCCCGCGCGCCAGCTTTGCACCGCGAGATACATCAGGTAGCCCGCCCCGGCCCAGCGGATCGCGGCGAACGCCCCGGGCAGGGCGTGCAGGGCGGCGGCCACACCGACCGCGGTGAGGCAGACATGGACGCCGGACCCGAAGCTGATCCCGGCGGCCGCGGCGATGCCCGCCCGGGGTCCGCCGCGCGCGCCCGAGGCCAGGGCGAACATCACATCCGCGCCGGGGGTGAGGTTCAGCAACACGCCCGCGCCCAGAAAGGTCAGCAGCGTGGCAAGGTCGGGCAGGGCGATCGTCGCGGTCATGGCGTTTGCGGCAGCCCGTCGGCGATCTGGTAATAATCGCCCTTGGAATCGGTGAAGATGTGCCTGGTCAGCGTCATGCCGGTCGGCCCGTCGATGGCACCCAGGGCAAAGCTCAGCATAGCTTCGTCAAGCGCCTGCCAGAACAGGAACGACCCGCAGCGCGGGCAGAAGCCGCGCCTGGCGGTATCGCTGGCGGCGAACCACGTCAGATCTCCGGTCACCGAAATGTCGCCCTCGGGCACCTGCGCCGATGACCACAGATGCCCCGACATCTTGCGGCATTGCGTGCAATGGCAAACGCTGGCCCCTTCGGGCGTGCCCGAGACGGTGAAGGTGACATCGCCGCAACAGCAGCTACCGGTCAGCATTGGCCTGGCCCCCTCAGAGGAAGATCGTCGCGGCGAGTGCCAGACCATAGAACACGAAACACCCCGCGAGCACACGCCTGACGACGCGGTTGGCCACCGCCCCGAGCGCCGCCCGGCCCAGACCGGCCCCCAGCGCGGTATAGCCCACATAGCTGATCGCGGTGATGGTCAGCGCGGTGGGCAGGATCACCCCCATCTGCGCCAGGATCGGCACCGCGGGATCGACGAATTGCGAAAAGGCGGCAAGGTACCCCGCGACGCTTTTGGGATTGATCGTCGCGATCATCAGGGCGCGGACATAGATCGAGCGCTGGTGCGTCACGATCTGGCCCAGCGGCTGCCCGGCGCGCCGCCAGCCGCGGATGCCAAGCCAGATCAGCACCGCCGCGCCGGCGATCTTGGCCAGAAGGAACGCCGCGGGCACGGTGGTCAGCAGCGCCGTGATGCCCAACGCCGACAGGATCAGGAACAGCGTCGCCTGCGTCAGAATCGCGGCGACACCCCAGAGCGCGCGCGCGAAGCCGTGGGTCATGCCGTTCTGGATGCAATTGACGGCGTTGGGACCGGGCGAGGTCACAAACAGCACCCAGAAGCCCGCGAAGATCAGCCAGGCATCGAGGCTCATGTCGCATGTTCGAAACTGCGGGCGAGGATGGCGGCCAGGGCCTCTGCGTCGGAGGCGTCGAAGGCGCCGGGCTGGTTGCTGTCGATATCGAGAACGCCCAGGAGCCGCCCCGCGCCGTTCCGCACCGGCAGCACGATTTCGGAACGAGTCGAGCTGGCGCAGGCGATGTGGCCCGGGAACGCGTCGACGTCGTCGACCAGCTGCACCTCTCCGGTGCGGGCCGCCGCCCCGCAGACGCCGCGGGCGAAGGGTATGACAAGACAGCCATGGCCGCCCTGATAGGGCCCGATCTTGAGCATGTCGGGGCCGGTCACGCGGTAGAACCCGGTCCAGTCGAAGCGGTCGTCGGCGTGGTGCAGTTCACACGCAATCGTGGCCATCAGCGCCACGGCGTCGGTTTCGCCCTCGGTCAGGGCGGCGATGGTCTGGGTCAGCTCATTGTAATCCGCGCGCATATCGGCCTCCGTCTGCGTGGCCTCCGTCTACAGGCGGTGCCGCCCCCGGGGCAAGCACGGCATATAGCAGGGAACGTGCCCCGACGCCGGGCCGAGCGCGTGGTCGGCGACGGCCCGGACCGGATCGCCCTGCGAAGGGTTGTGCCGCGCGACTTTGGCAATTCCATCGCGCCACGAATGGGGTTATGCGCGCTGGCATGACAGTCGATCTTCTCACCGCGCTTCTGGCCTTTGCCTTTGTCACCGTCATCACGCCGGGGCCGAACAACTTCATGCTGATGGCCTCGGGGGCGAATTTCGGCTTCCGCCGCACGCTGCCGCATATGCTGGGGGTCGGCCTTGGCTTTCCGGCGATGTGTTTCTGTGTCGGGCTCGGGGTGATGCGTCTGTTCGACCTCTGGCCGCCCGCCTATACGGTTCTGACGATGCTGTCGGTGGCCTACATGCTGTATCTTGCGTGGAAGATTGCCAATGCCGCCCCGCCCGAGGCCGATGCCGCGCCCGAACGCCGGGGCACCCCGCTGAGCTTTCCCGAGGCGGCGGCATTCCAATGGGTGAACCCGAAGGCCTGGTCGATGGCGCTGTCGGCGATCACGCTTTACGCGCCCGGGCGCAGTATCGGTGCGATCCTCTGGGTGGTCGGGGCCTATGTTGCCTGCGGTGTCATCTCGACCACCAGCTGGGCCACCATCGGCACCGCGCTCAACCGGTTCCTGCAGGACCCGCGCCGCCTGCGCCTGTTCAACTGGACCATGGCGGGTCTGCTTGTGGTGTCGATGATCCCGGTCTTTCTGGCCTGAGGCCAGCGGCGGCCAGCGGCGGCCAGCGGCGGAAAGGCGCGATCCGCTTCGCGCATCCACACAGGGACCCTGGATGCGCAATTGTCTGCAACGGTTGCAATGGCGCGCGTGCGACGGCATATCGAGGCGAGGCAAAAGGACGCGATGCGATGACCCATTATCTCGATTTCGAAAAGCCGCTCGCGGAGATCGAAGGCAAGGCCGAGGAGTTGCGGGCGATGGCGCGCAGCAACGAGGATATGGACATCGAGTCCGAGGCGCGCGCCCTCGACCGCAAGGCGGCGGACCTGCTCCGGGACCTCTACGGCAAGCTGACGCCCTGGCGGAAGTGTCAGGTGGCGCGGCATCCGACCCGACCGCATTGCCGCGACTACATCGATGCGCTGTTCACCGAATACACGCCGCTCGCCGGGGACCGCGCTTTTGGCGAGGACGATGCCGTGATGGGCGGCCTGGCGCGGTTCAACGACCGTCCGGTCTTCGTGATCGGCCACGAGAAGGGCAACGACACGCAAACGCGCCTGCACCACAACTTCGGCATGGCGCGCCCCGAAGGCTATCGCAAGGCGATCCGGCTGATGGACATGGCCGACCGCTTCGGCCTGCCGGTGGTCACGCTGGTGGACACGCCGGGCGCCTATCCGGGCAAGGGCGCGGAAGAGCGGGGCCAGTCCGAGGCGATCGCCCGCTCGACCGAGAAATGCCTGCAGATCGGCGTTCCGGTGCTGTCGGTGATCATCGGCGAGGGCGGCTCTGGCGGGGCGGTGGCGTTTGCGACGGCCAACCGCGTCGCCATGCTGGAGCATTCGGTCTATTCGGTAATCTCGCCCGAGGGCTGCGCGTCGATCCTGTGGAAGAACGCCGAGAAGATGCGCGAAGCCGCCGAGGCGTTGCGGCTGACAGCGCAGGATCTGATGAAGCTGGGCGTCTGCGACCGCATCATTCCAGAGCCGATGGGCGGCGCGCATCGCGATACCGCAAAAACCATCGCCGCGGTCGGCGAGACGCTGACGGCCATGCTGAGCGAGTTCCAGGACAGCGACCCCAAGGCGCTGATCGCCGCGCGGCGCAAGAAGTTCCTCGATCTGGGTGCCAAGGGTCTGGCGGCCTGAGCCCGACCTATTCCGGCGGCGGGTTCCGCACGCGGCGCAGGGCCAGCGCGGTGGTCAGCGGTCCGAACAGCTCGAATATGACGGTGGTGCCGATGGTCAGGCTCAGCACCACCTCGCCGTGGTTGGGCAGCCGTTCGGCGGCGATCAGCGCCATGCCCACCGCCACACCGGCCTGAGGCAGAAGCGCCGGACCGATCCAGCGCCGTTCCAGCGGCGGCATGCCGCCAAGCCATCCCCCGATCATCCCGCCCGCCAGCCGCGCCACCACCCGCAGCAGCACGTATCCGGCCCCCAAGAGGCCAAGCTCGCCCAGCGTGCCAAGCTCGAGCGTGGCGCCCGCCAGCAGGAAGAACAGCGTCAGGAACGGCCATTCGATATGCTCGATCTCGTGGAAGGCGTAGTCGTGATGCACCGCGCGGTTCACGATCACGGTGCCGACGGTCATGCCGGTCAGCAGGAACGACAGATCGAGCCAGATCGCCAGACCGGACACCAGGAAAACGAGGCCCAGGGCTTCGGTCTGCGATGGCTCTCCGGCGCTGATCCGACCGGTCAGAAAGGCCGCCGGCAGCCCCAGCGCGAGGCCCAGCAGGATGGATCCCGCCACCTCCCAAGCCGCGGCCAGCAAGGCGGGTCCATGATCCGCACCGGCCCCGCCCGCAAGCATCTGCGCGCCGACCATGGCCAGCGCGAAGGCGATCATGCCCCAGGCGTCGTCGATGGCCACGATGCCCTCGATGGTGTCGGCGAAGGGGCCGGTGGCGCCGGTTTCCTGCAGCACCGACCGGGTCGCGGCGGGGGCCGTTGCGGTGGCGATCGCCCCGAGCACAAGGGCCGTTTCAGGCGGTGCCCCGAGCAGCCACAGACCGGACGAGACCAGCGCCATCGTCACCACGACGATCGCGCCCGAGACCCACAGGATCGCCCGTCCGTTCTGACGCAACGTGTCGATGCGCATGGCGCTGCCCAGCAGAAACGCCACCATCGTCAGCGCGAGGATCGACAGCAATTCATAGAGAGCCGTGATTTCGCCGGGAATCAGATCGAAGCCGGGCGCGCCGATGATCACCCCGAGGATCAGCAGGATGGTGACACGGGGCACCTTGGTGCGGCGGCCCAGCGTGTCGGCGGCCAGCCCGGCGAGAAACAGCGCGCCCAGCGCGATCAGACTTAGTTCAAGTGGCATGGTGTCAGGTGGCCAGCATCTTGAGGCCCTGGGTTACGTCGGACCGCACCGCGAGGCGCAGCGACGGCTCGTCCCCGGCCTTCAGGGCGGCGACGATCAGGCGGTGGTATTGCGGTGCCTCCGAGCGGCGCACCCGGGCGTACAGCGCGCGCATCGTCGGGCCGAGTTGCAGCCAGACGGTTTCGGCCATGGCCAGCATGGCGGGGGCCTGCGCACGAAGGTAGAGGGCGCGGTGAAATTCGAGGTTGGTGCGGATATACCCCACCGCATCCCGGTTCGAGACGACATCGGTCATCGCGGTGTTGATGCTTTGCAGCCGGTCGATCAGCGCGATATGGGCGCGTGGCAGCGCGCGCGAGGCCAGCTCGACCTCGATCAGGGCGCGCAGGGCAGCCAGTTCCTCGATGCGGTCGGGCGACAGTTCCGGCGTGGCGACCCGGCCCGAGGCCGACATCGACAGCGCGCCTTCGGCCACCAGCCGCTGCACCGCCTCGCGCGCAGGCGTCATCGAGACGCCGAATTCGCGCCCGATACCCCGAAGCGTCAGCGCCTGACCGGGGGCCATCTGGCCGAACATGATCCGCGTGCGCAGACCGCGATAGACCTTGTCATGGGCCGATGTCGCTGGCTCGGCCACGCGGGGGACGGACACGGGCGCGGAACGGTTCTGGGTCAACATGCGTCAGTTGTGATCACAAATCCGGGCGACGTCAATCGTCGAAGCGGTAGCGGTGCAGATCCGCGCCCTGTTCGCGCAACCAGCGGCGCGGGCCCTGCCAGTCGCCGTAGAGCGCGGATACCGCGTCCCAGAAGCGGGCCGAGTGGTTCATATGCGCCAGATGCGCGACCTCGTGGGCGGCGACGTAATCCAGCACGTCCGGCGGGGCGAGGATCAGCCGCCACGAATAGCTGAGCGCGCCCTGGCTTGAACACGACCCCCAGCGCGACCGGGTGTCGCGCAGGGTAATGCGGCTGTAGGACCGCCCCAGCGCCGCGGCATAGCGGTCCGACGCAGCGGCAAGCCGGTCGCGCGCAAGCCCCTTGAGGTGACCGTGAAGGCGCGCGGCGATGCGCGGCGCGGGTCCGGGGACCAGCAGCTCTGTCGCGGTCAGGGCGATCCGTCGTCCGGGGCCGGGGCGGATCGTGCGGGCGATCCCCTCGACCGGCAGCACGGCGCCGGGGCCGATGGCGATCGGTTCGGCACGGCGCTCCAGATGACCGCGCAGCCAGGGCTCCTTTTCGTGCAGGAAGGCCAGCCCCTCGCGCTCCGGGACGGATCGCGGCAGCGTCAGCGTCACCCGACCGTCAATGCCCGACAGACGCAGCGATATCTTCCGGGCCTGCGCCGAGCGGCGCAGAATCACCGCGATCGGCGGGTTGCCGCGAAGTTCGATCACACCCATATGCGCCTCATGGTGACGGGGTCGTGCGCAACGCGTCAAAGGCTTTGACACTGCCCGGACCTTATGGCAGTTGCCCCGGATTGTCCGCAAGTGTGACCAAATGGAAAGGGACCTCCCATGGCGAAGGAAGAATGGGGCGTCAAAAGGCTGTGCCCGACGACCGGCAAGCGGTTCTACGACATGAACCGCAACCCGATCGTCAGCCCCTACACGGGCGAAGTGGTTGAGGTCGAGACCGGCAAGCGGTCCATGATCGCCGCCGATTCCGAAGACGGCGCGACCCGGAAGGCCAAGGAAAAAGAGACCGACGACAAGCTTGTCGACGACGATGATGATGTCGATGTCGATCTGGGTGACGATGACGTGCTCGACGATGACGACGAAGACGATGACAAGGTCTCGCTCGACGAGATCGCGGACGTCGCGGGCGACGACGACGACTGACCTGACAAGACCGGCGCGGGCGGGGTGTTTTTGGACTTGAACCCGCCCCCGCCTTTGCGTATCTGACGCCGCACGACGCGCCTTCGGGTGCGTATGGCACGGGGCCTTAGCTCAGCTGGGAGAGCGCTTGCATGGCATGCAAGAGGTCAGGGGTTCGATCCCCCTAGGCTCCACCAAATTCCCCCCTTTGTCTGTTTCGGATGGCCTGCTGCTTTGGCGGCGGGTGTTGCGCGTTGGCCGCGGGTGCGCGCGTTGCGGTCGGGTTTTGCCCGGTTTCCCGGTTTGGGCCATTATCGGTCAATGAACGCGACAAAGATGTCGACGTCATCGTCCGACTGGTTCGGTCGACGCGAAAAACCCTGCGTCTGCAAGATGTGGGCCGAGGCCCTGTTTGCCCTTGCGACGCCCCCAATCAGGGTCATGGGCGCGTGGCGATGCGCCTGGCGCAACAGGCCCTTGATCAGCTCGGTCGCATAGCCCCGGCCCCACGCCGCCTGCGCCAGCAGGTACCCGATATGCACCTCTGGCACCGTCCTGGACGGCGCGCCGGTCACGGTGATCAGCAGCCCGACAAGCGACCGGGGATCTATCGTGCGGACGAGGTATACATCGCTTTCGGCGGAACGATCCCTGACCCAGCGTGACACGGCCTCTTCCGTTTGGGCGACCTGCATCGCGGGCGGCAGATGTTCAAGCACGACGGGCGCAAGAACGGGCACCAGGTCCGTGACCAGCTTTTGCCTTTCGGCAGCGTCTTCCAGCGTCCGCGACCAATGCCGGATCGACAGCCGTTCGGTGTCGAAGTCGTTCAGCGGTTGGGTGCGACGCGGCTGTGCCATGTCAGACCTGATAACACCGTTCTTTCCGGTGCCCCCAGTATTCTCAGGGCTCCGGCGATCTCAGGGCAGCGTGCGAAGTCGACGTTTCACACTCATGCGCGCGCATCGGTGGCGATGGCGGTTGTCAACGTTTCGAGGTCCTGTTTCGGATAGCGTGTCAGCAGGCCGAAGACCCGCTGGCGGCAGACCGGCCCGCGCCAGTCGTCGGGGAACAGGTGGTCCGGCAGGCGTGGCGCCTTGAGCACGATGCGCCGCCAGCCATGGACCAGCAGAACCCGCAGCACGGCGATGTCGAGCACGCCAAGCTCGGGCGCGCCGGTCAGGCGTCGTTCCAGGGTGTCGAGCGCCTCCGCAAACTCTTGCGACAGTCGGATGGTGGCGCTGTCGCAGAGCCTCGAGGTCATCCAGCCCGGCAGCGGGATGTCGGGGGGCAGCGGGGTGACGAAGGTGTCGGGCGGCGTGCCCGGGTCCGAGGTGACCCGCAGGTTCGACGACAGCCACGTGCCCGTGACACCATCGGCAGGCTGGGCCTGGCCGGGGTCGGACAGCACCAGCCAGGCCCGCTTTGCCAGAGGGCCCGAGGCATAGATGAGCGGCGAGGCCTGCGCGCTTTGCCTGCGGCCCCAGGGGGTCAGGAAATAGGCGCTGGTGCGGCCCGTGCGCTGGCTGGCAATCCATCCATCCTTGCGCAGCCGGTGCAGGGCGACGCGCATGGCTTCGGGCTTGATGCCGATGCGTTCGCTGATGTGGCGCAGGAGCGATCCACTCAGGCGCGCGCCCTCGTCCTGCGCCAATTCCCCGAACACCGTAATGAGAAGCGACCAGACCCGGGGGGGCTGGTCGCCGATCAGACACATCATATGGTCCTGAGAAGGCGCGGTTTTCATGCCGCGATCATAAACCGGCCATGGCGCCAATCCAAGCTCACTTCGCGTAGGCGTTCATGGTCAGAAGCTCGTATTCCGCAACCTGCTGCTGGTTCTGGTTGGTCAGCGTCACGTGCCAGCGCACCTCGCCATAGTCGTCGTTGCGCGGCGTCTTGTGCTTGACCGTAAGCCGCACCTTCATGCTGTCACCGGCCTGAAGCGGCTGCATGAAGCGCAGGTTGTCGAGGCCGGTATTGGCCAGCACCGGGCCTTCGTTCGGCTCTACGAACATCCCGGCGGCAAAGCTGAGCAGCAGATAGCCATGCGCCACCCGACCCGGGAAGAACGGGTTTCTCTGAGCCGCCTCCTCGTCCATATGCGCATAAAAGGTATCGCCTGTGAAATTGGCGAAATGTTCGATGTCATCCAGTGTCACGACGCGCGGGTCGGTGTGGATGGTTTCGCCGATTGACAGCTCGTGGAAGGTGCGGGTGAAGGGATGCGCGGGGCCTTCGATCTCGCGCGCACCGGGCACCCATTTGCGCCCGATTGCGGTCAGAATGTCGGGGCTGCCCTGGATGGCTGTGCGCTGCATGTAATGCATGACACCGCGCACACCGCCCATCTCTTCGCCGCCGCCCGCGCGCCCGGGGCCGCCATGCACCATGTGCGGCAGGGGCGAACCATGGCCCGTCGATTCCGTCATGCTGTCGCGGTTGTTGAAATAGAGCCGCCCGTGGAACGCCCCGGCACTTAGCGCCACCGTGCGGGCGACCTCCGGGTCGTGCGTGATGACCGAGGCCACCAGCGAGCCTGCGCCGCGATTGGCTAGGGCGATGGCGTGCTCCAGATCGCGGTATCCCATGACCGTCGAGACCGGGCCGAATGCCTCGGTGTCGTGGATGCGCCGGGCGGCGTCGGGGTCGGCGCAGTGAAACAGCATCGGCGGCAGGAATGCACCCTTTGACCCGTCGGCCCCCTTGACCTCGAAATCGTCGGGGTTGCCGTGCACACGCTCGGCCTCGGTGGCGAGGATATCGGCCTTTTCCAGAACGTCGCGCTTCTGGCTGTTCGAGACCAGCGCGCCCATCCGGACGCCTTCCGCCGTCGGATCGCCGATCACCGTCCTGGCGAGGCGCGCGCTCAGCGCCTCGATCACCGCCTCGACCTGCGACTGCGGCGCGATGATCCGGCGGATGGCGGTGCATTTCTGACCGGCCTTGGCGGTCATCTCGCGCTGCACTTCCTTGACGAAAAGGTCGAACTCGGGCGTGCCGGGGATGGCATCAGGCCCGAGTATCGAGGCGTTCAGGCTGTCCTGTTCGGCCACGAAGCGAATGGAGTTGTGCAGAATATGCGGGGCGGACCGCAGCTTGAACGCGGTGTTGGCCGACCCGGTAAAGCTGACCACGTCCTGACAGGTCAGACGATCCAGCATGTCGCCGAGACCGCCGGACACAAGCTGCAGCGCGCCTGCCGGAAGGATGCCGCTGTCGAGCATGATGCGCACCGCCAGTTCGGTGACGTAGCAGGTGGCTGTCGCGGGCTTCACGATGGCCGGGACACCTGCCAGCAGCGTCGGGGCGAGCTTTTCCAGCATGCCCCAGACCGGGAAGTTGAAGGCGTTGATATGCACCGCGACGCCCTGCAGGGAGGTGGCGATGTGCTGGCCCAGAAAGGTGCCGGAGCGCGACAGCTGCTCGACCTCGCCATCGAGATAGACATGCGCATCGGGCATTTCCCGACGGCCCTTCGACGCGAAGACGAACATCGTGCCGATGCCGCCGTCGATGTCGATCAGGTGATCGGACTGGGTCGCGCCCGTGGCAAAGGACAGATCGTAAAGCGCCTGCTTGTGCTTGCCCAGATCGGTGGCCAGCGCCTTGAGCATCCGGGCGCGATCATGGAATGTCATCGCGCGCAGAGCCGGTCCGCCGATCTGACGGGCGTGGTCGAGCATGCCCTGAACATCGAGCGTATCGTTGCCCGCGCGGCCCAGCGGGGCGCCGGTCACCGCGTTTTCGATCATCCGGGCGTTGGAATCGGGGGCGACCCATTGACCGGCCGCGAAGCTTTTGACGTCGAGAAGGCTCATGTGGTTTCCTTTCGTGGGGTGGTGGGCACTCTTTTCCCGGGGCGACCCGCTTTGGGTCTGGCAAGTAGGGACCGAAGGATGCTGCGCTCGCAAGGCGCGACTTGGCGATGCCGTCGGGAGCCGGTCAGCATCCGGTCGCCGATGGCGCTGCCACCGACCCCCCGAAAGCACCCGCCCCCAGAAGTTCCGCCGCCATGCGCAAGCGCCGGAGTAGCCCGTGCGAGACCGTCTTCAGCGGAACCGCGGCACCGTCCATCATGCTACACTTTCCAGAATCATCGGATGGGTTATTAATTGACCAACCGGTCGGTTTATGCAAGATATATTCAGGAAAAGCCAGGAAGCGATTTCAGATGACCGACACGATCCGTGTGCAAACCCATGAGATCTGGACCGAAATTACATTGAATCGTCCAGACCGACTCAACAGCTTTAACGAAGAGATGCATTTTGCCCTGCGCAGCGCCTTCGAAACGGCCCGCGACGGCGGCGCGCGCGCCATCTTGCTGACCGGGGCCGGGCGGGGGTTTTGCGCCGGTCAGGATCTTGGCGACCGCGACCCGTCGAAGATGACCGCGCCGCCCGATCTCGGGGCGACGGTACGCACCTTCTATGCGCCGCTCGTGCGATTGATCCGGTCGCTGGAGTTTCCGGTTGTCTGTGCGGTCAATGGCGTGGCCGCCGGGGCCGGGGCCAATCTGGCGCTGGCCTGCGATATCGTGCTGGCAGCGCAGAGTGCGACGTTCATCCAGTCCTTCTCGAAGGTCGGGCTGATTCCCGATACCGGCGGCAGCTGGCATCTGCCGCGGCTTCTGGGGGAAGCGCGCGCCAAGGGCCTGGCGCTGACCGCGCAGCCCTTGCCCGCACAGCAGGCCGAGGACTGGGGCCTGATCTGGAAGGCCTTGCCGGATGCCGAGCTGATGACCGAGGCCCGCACCTTGACCGAACGTCTTGCCAATGGCCCGACGCTTGGTCTGGGGCTGAGCAAGGCGGCCATCCAGGCGGCGGCCACCGACACGCTGCACGATCACCTCGACCTCGAGGCGGCCTATATGAAAACCTGCGGCGAAAGCGCAGACTATGCCGAGGGTGTGTCGGCGTTTCTGGAAAAGCGCGCGCCGAAATTCAGCGGGGCATGAGGGGGGCATGAGCATGACCGCAAAGGAACGCGCGGACCGTGCCGCCAGGGCAATGTGGGCCAGGGACGCGGCGTCGCAATGGCTGGGCATGACGCTTGTGGATACCGACGAGGGCATGGCCACGATGTCGCTTCGGGTCGCGACGCATCATTGCAACGGCCACGGGATCTGCCACGGCGGCATCACCTTTGCCCTTGCCGACAGCACCTTTGCCTTTGCCTGCAACAGCCGCAACCAGTCGACCGTCGCACAGGGCAACATGATCACCTTCATCGCGCCCGCCCGCGAAGGCGACACGCTGACGGCAACGGCGCGCGAGGTGTCGCTGACCGGGCGCAGCGGCATTTACGACGTGCGCGTGGCCAACCAGAACGACGAGACGATTGCCGAGATGCGCGGCCTGTCCCGGTCGATCAAGGGCCAGTTGTTCGAAGAATGATCCGACAAATCCGAGGGATGGAGAACCTGCCATGAAAGACCTGAGCCCAGAAGCGTCCGATCTGGAACCGATCGAGATCGCCAGCCGCGACGAGATCTCCGCGCTTCAGCTGCAGCGGATGAAGTGGTCGTTGACACATGCCTATGAAAACGTGCCGATGTATCGCAAACGCTTTGACGAGGCGGGCGTGCATCCGGATGACCTGCACGACCTGAAGGATCTGGCCAGGTTCCCGTTCACCTACAAGGACGATCTGCGCGACCACTATCCCTTTGGTCTGTCGGCGGTGCCGAAAGAGAAGCTGGTGCGCATCCATGCCTCGTCGGGCACGACGGGCAAGCCGACGGTGGTGGTCTATACCAAGAACGACATCGACGTCTGGGCCGACACTCTGGCGCGCAGCCTGCGGGCCTCGGGGCTGCGGTCGCACGACATCATCCATAACGCCTATGGCTACGGTCTGTTTACCGGGGGTCTGGGGGCGCATTACGGCATTGAGAGGCTGGGCGCGACCGTGGTGCCGATGGGCGGCGGGCAGACCGAGAAACAGGTCAACCTGATCCGGGATTTCCGCCCGACCGGCATCATGGTGACGCCGTCCTACATGCTCAATATCCTCGAGGGGTTTCACAAGGCGGGCATCGATCCGCGCGAGTCGTCGCTGCAGGTGGGCGTTTTCGGGGCAGAGCCGTGGACCAACGCCATGCGCAAGGAGGTTGAAGCGGCCTTCGACATGCACGCGGTCGATATCTATGGGCTCAGCGAAATCATGGGGCCGGGTGTGGCCAACGAATGTGTGGAAACCAAGGACGGGCTGCACGTCTGGGAAGACCACTATTACCCCGAGGTGATCAACCCGGCCACAGGCGAGGTGGTGGAAGACGGCGAAGAGGGCGAACTGGTCTTCACCACGCTGACCAAGGAAGGCATGCCAATGATCCGCTACCGCACGCGCGATCTGACCCGGCTGCTGCCCGGCACGGCGCGCAGCATGCGCCGAATGGAAAAGATCACCGGACGCTCTGACGACATGATCATCCTGCGCGGCGTGAACGTGTTTCCGACCCAGATCGAGGAACAGGTCATGGCGACCGGCGGGCTGGCCCCCTATTTCCAGATCGAACTTTACAAGTCCGGTCGCATGGATGCGATGCGCATCTTCGTCGAAGCCAGCCCGAAGGCGGCGGATGAACTGTCGAGGACAGCCGCGGCCCGCATGCTGACCAAGCACGTCAAGGACATGGTGGGAATAACCACAGAGGTTGTTGTCGGCGACCCCGGTTCCGTCGTACGCAGCGAAGGCAAGGCCGTCCGCGTCGTGGACAGCCGCAACAAGGAATAGACGTGTCGCGACCGATAGCAAAAGACCACGACGAAAAACGTGCGAATATACTGAAAGTCGCGGCCCGCGTTTTCGCAGACGAGGGATTTGCGCGGGCCTCGATGGCGCAGGTGGCGCGGGACTGCGGCATCTCGAAGGCCAATATCTACCACTATTACAGCAGCAAGGACGCGCTGCTGTTCGACATTCTCGACACCTATCTTTCGGCCTTGCGCGACCGCATCATCGGGCTGGACATGGCCGGGCTAGACCCGTCAATGCAGTTGCGGGCCGTCGTCGCCGAGACGCTGCGCGCCTATGAGGGTATGGATCACGAACACAAGATCCAGACCGAGGGCATCCCGGTGTTGCCCGAACATCAGCAAAAGACCCTCAAGGCCTATCAGCGCGACATGGTCGCCCAGATGAGCGATATCGTGGCCAGGATCGCGCCTGCGGTGTTTGACGGCGACGCGCGGAAGCTGCGCGCGACGGTGATGTCGATCTTCGGAATGCTCAACTGGTTCTACATGTGGAACACCAGCGCCGATCACGATGCGCGCGATGAATACGCGGCGCTCGTGACCCGGCTGACGCTGAGCGGCGTGCGCGGCCTCTGACGGTCGCGCGCCGGGCTGCGGTTGCTGGTCAGGCCGCCTCGGCAGGGGCCGCGAGGCCCAGGGTGCCCAGTGCCGCCGTCGCGGACGAGACCCACGCCCGATGCAGTTCGGCGTTGCTTTTGCTGCGCAGGCCCATCGCCTGCAACGCCGTGCCGCGGGCCGATGCCCGGGCGGCAAAACTTTCGCCGACGCGCGGCCACCAATAGGCGACAGAGCGGTTCACCGCGTCCGTTTCGCCCTGCCGGATCAGCTTTTCGACGCCTTCAACCGCAAGCTCCGTGTGGCGCTGTTCGCGCGGCGCCACTTCGCGGATCGCCTCGGCGAAGGGCTGGTAGGAACTGGTCAGGAACTCGGTCAGTTGCACGCCGACGGCAAGCCCCATGAGCATGTTCATCACCACCGCATCGACCCAGCCTTCCAGCGGATAATTGAGCACCGAAAGCCGCATGTCATGGGCATTGCGCGGCGTGCCGGGCGCGGTGTCGCGGGGCAGGCGGTCCGTCCAGGGGTGGTGATTGGCGTAGCGATCGGTGTTGGCGCCGAACTCGCCCATCAGCCGCAGCACCTTGTCGGCATTGTCGGTCTTTTCCAGAACGATGCGCGCGGCGGCGATGCGTTCCTTGATGCCGGGCCCTGCGTTGATCACATCGGCAAAACCGGCGGCACCGGCCAGTTCGCTGTCCACGAAGGTGGCCATGATCCGCATCAACTCGGCGCGATACCGCGAGGGGGCATTGGCGGGGTTCGTCAGGCGGCCACCCTGTGCGAGGTATTCGGTGATATCCATCGTGTCGGTCATGGTGCTGCTCCTATTGATCGTAGTCCACGACCACACGGTCGGTGAGGGGGTAGGACTGGCACGACAGCACATAGCCGCGCGCCACCTCGTAATCCTCGAGCGCATGGTTGGCGATCATCTCGACCTCGCCCTCGATCACCTTGCACTTGCAGGTCGAACAGACCCCGGCCTTGCAGGCATAGGGCGCATCCAGCGCGTTCTCGAGCGCGGCATCCAGGATCGACTGGTCCTTGTCCATGGTGAAGCTGCGCGCCGCCCCGTCCATGGTGATGGTGGCCTCGGTCGACTTGGCCGCGGCATCGGCGGTGGCGCTGCTGGCCTTGCGGGTCAGGCGTCCGGGCTGGGCGCTGGCGAACAGTTCGAACTTGATCTGGTCGTCGCTCAGCCCGTGGTCACGCAGGGCGGCGGCGATGCCCAGCATCATCGGTTCCGGTCCGCAGATGAACGCGGTGTCGATGCTGTCGATATCGATCCAGTGCGTGAACAGCGCCTGGCACTTCTCGGCGTCGACCCGACCGGTGAAAAGGTCGATGTCCTGCGCATCGCTTTCGAGAATGTGGATCACGGTGAGCCTGCCCATATGGAGGTTCTTGAGGTCCTCCAGCTCTTCGCGGAACATGATCGTGTTCACGCCCCGGTTGGCATAGACCAGCGTGAAGGTGCTGCCGGGTTCGCGCGCCAGGACGGTCTTCATGATCGACAGCACGGGCGTGATGCCCGACCCACCGGCAAATCCAAGGTAATTTCTGGCGCCCCGGGGGTCGATCGGCGTGTGGAAGCTGCCCATCGGCGCCATCGCCTCGAGAACCATGCCCGGTGCCAGCGTTTCGTTGGCCCAGGTCGAAAACGCACCGCCTTCGACCTTCTTGATGCCCACCTGCAGAAGGCCGTCATCCTTGCCCGAACAGATCGAATAGGAGCGACGCACCTCGGTACCGTCAAAGTCCTGCCGGAAGGTCAGGTACTGGCCCTGGATGAAGTCGAAGTCCGCGTCGTCGGGCGCTTTCAGTGACACCACAACCGCATCGCGGATGGTCTTCGACACGTCAGTGACGGACAATTTATGAAAGCGCGCCATCACATGTGCTCCTCAGATACATTTGAAATAGTCGAACGGCTCGAGGCAGTCGGTGCAGCGCCACTGCGCCTTGCACGGGGTCGAGCCGAACTGGCTGATGCGGACGACATTGGTCGACTTGCAGCGCGGGCAGCAGTCCGGGCCGCCTGCCGCGCGCGGTGGGGCGATGCCGTAATCGACCAGCCTGGCGCGCCCCTTGTCCGACAGCCAGTCGGTTGTCCAGGGCGGGCTGATCTGGGTCTTGATGCGGATATCGTCGATGCCGCGGTCGCGCAGGGCGGTTTCGATATCCATCGCGATGACGCTTGTGGCGGGGCAGCCCGAATAGGTCGGCGTGACCGCCACCTCCAGCGTGTCGCCCTGCCATTTCACATCGCGCACGATGCCCAGATCGACGACCGAGATCACCGGGATCTCGGGGTCGGGCACATCATCGAGCCAGTCCCAGATCACGTCCTCTGCGGGTTTCATTTACCACGATGCCCCGGGATAGGCGCGCTGCAGCCACTGCATCTGGGTCAGAAGATGGCCCAGATGCTCGGAATGCTGAAAGCCGGTCTTGCCGCCCTTGTGCGCGAACGGATCTTCCGGAATCGTCAGCGTCGCCTCGGTCAGGACGGCGCCCACATGGGCGTCGAACGCATCGCGCAGCTTGGCCAGATCGGGGGCGATGCCGGCCTCGGTCATGGCGTCGTCGACCGTGTCGGCATGGAACAGCTCGCCCACATAGGGCCAGAGCAGCTTCAGCGCCTTTTGCATCCGGTCGTGGCTTTCCGAGGTGCCGTCGCCCAGTCCGATGACCGTGTCGCCCGAGCGTTCGACGTGATAGGCCACTTCCTTGACCGACTTGGCGGCGATCGCCGCGATACGTTCGTCCGTCGATGCGGTCAGCGCCTTGAGCATCGCAAGATGCCAGCTGTCGAACAGGAACTGGCGCATCATGGTCTGCCCGAAATCGCCATTGGGCTGTTCGACCAGCAGCACATTGCGGAAGTCCCACACATCGCGCAGCATCGCCAGATCGTCCGCCGAGCGTCCCTTGCCCTCGACTTCGCCCGCCAGCCCCAGCCACATCTGCGTCTGGCCGATCAGATCGAGCGCCGTGTTGGCCAGCGCGATGTCTTCCTCCAGCACCGGCGCATGGCCGCACCATTCCGACACGCGATGGCCCAGCACCAGCGTGTTGTCGCCCATGCGGCACAGGAATTCGAAAAGCGCGTCGGGCATCACATCGCACCCACTTCGTCGGGGATGTCGAAGAAGGTCGGATGGCGGTAGACCTTGCTTTCGGACGGCTCGTACAGGGGGCCCTTCTCGGACGGGGACGAGGCCGCGATATGGCGTGCCTCGACAACCCAGATGCTGACGCCTTCGTTGCGGCGGGTGTAGACGTCGCGGGCGTTCTTGATCGCCGTTTCCTCGTCCGGGGCATGCAGGCTGCCCACGTGGCGATGGCTCATGCCGTGCTGGCCGCGGATGAACACCTCCCACAGGGGCCATTCGTGGCGCTTGGGGCGGGTCTGGGTTTCGGGCGTGTCGGGATATGCGGAATTGGGAGAGCTCATTCTGCCGCCACCTTTCTCATCTTGCGTTTCTCGGCATGGGCAAGAAGACCGTCGCGCACCCATTTGCCGTCGTTCCACGCCTTGTTGCGCGCGGCGAGACGTTCGGTGTTGCAGGGTCCGTTGCCCTTGAGGACTTCGTAGAACTCGTCCCAGTCCGGCTCGCTGAAATCGTAACCGCCCTTTTCGTCGTTCCATTTCAGGTGCTCGTCCGGAATGGTCAGGCCCAGGTAGTCCGCCTGCGGCACGGTCTGGTCGACGAATTTCTGGCGCAGTTCGTCATTGGTGTTCATCTTGATCTTCCACGCCATCGACTGGGTGGAATGTACGCTGTCCTTGTCGGACGGGCCGAACATCATCAGCGACGGATACCACAGCCGGTCGAGCGCGTTCTGCGCCATCTTCTTCTGCTCGGGTGTGCCCCGCGCCAGCTTCATCATCACGGCATAGCCCTGCCGCTGGTGAAAGGACTCTTCCTTGCAGACCCGGATCATCGCGCGGGAATAGGGGCCGTAGGACGTGCGCTGCAGCGGCACCTGGTTCAGGATCGCGGCCCCGTCCACCAGCCAGCCGACCGCGCCCATATCGGCCCAGGTCAGCGTCGGGTAATTGAAGATGGAGCTGTACTTCATCCGCCCGTCGAGCAGCTTTTCGGTCAGCTCGTCGCGCGACACGCCCAGCGTTTCCGCCGCGCAATAGAGGTAGAGCCCGTGGCCCGCCTCGTCCTGCACCTTGGCCAGCAGGATCGCCTTGCGTTCCAGCGTGGGCGCACGGGTGATCCAGTTGCCCTCGGGAAGCTGGCCGACGATTTCGGAATGCGCGTGCTGGCCGATCTGGCGGATCAGCGTCTTGCGATAGCCTTCGGGCATCCAGTCCTTGGGTTCGATCTTTTCGCCCGCATCGATGCGCGCCTGAAAGGCCCTGGCCTCGGCGCTTTCATCGGCGGCTTCGGATTTCACCATTTGTGCATACATGAGGTCGGTTCTCCCAATTCAAACGCGTTCGATGATGATAGCCGTTCCCTGGCCCACACCCACACACATTGTGCAGAGCGCATAGCGCCCGCCGGTGCGTCGAAGCTGGTAGGCGGCGGTCAGCACCAGACGGGCGCCCGACATGCCCAAGGGATGCCCCATCGCGATGGCACCGCCATAGGCATTGACCCGAGGATCGTCGTCGGCCACGCCCAGCTGGCGCAGTGTCGCCAGACCCTGCGACGCAAAGGCTTCGTTCAATTCTATCACATCCATCTGGTCGATGGTGAGTCCGGCGCGTTGAAGGACCTTCTGGCTGGACGGAACCGGGCCGATGCCCATGATGCGCGGGGCCACACCGGCTGCCGACATGCCGACAACCCGCGCCATCGGCGTCAGGCCGTGCGTCTTGGCGGCTGTGTCCGATGCGATCAGAAGCGCCACGGCACCGTCGTTCACACCGCTGGCATTGCCCGCGGTCACCGACAGGTCCGGCCCGTTGACGCCGCGCAGCATGGCCAGTTTCGCGGCATCGGTCCCGGGGCGGGGATGCTCGTCGGTGTCGACGATGACCGGATCGCCCTTTCGCTGCGGCACCGACACGGGCACGATCTCGTCGGCGAAGATCCCGGCCTCGTTGGCGGCGGCCCAGCGCGCCTGCGACCGCGCGGCGAAGGCGTCCTGGTCTTCGCGGCTGATGCCGAAATCGGCAGCGACGTTGTCGGCGGTCTGGGGCATCGAGTCGATGCCGAACTGCGCCTTCATCTTCGGATTCACGAAGCGCCAGCCGATGGTGGTGTCATAGACCGCGTTCGACCGCGTGAAGGCTGTATCGGCCTTGGGCATGACGAAGGGCGCGCGGCTCATGCTTTCGACACCGCCGGCGATGGTCAGGTCGTAGTCCCCCGCCTTGATCCCGCGCGCGGCGAAGCCGACGGCGTCCATGCCGCTGGCGCAAAGCCGGTTGACGGTGGTGCCGGGCACGCTGTCGGGCAGACCGGCCAGCAGCGCCGCCATCCGCGCGACGTTGCGGTTGTCTTCACCGGCCTGGTTGGCAGAGCCGTAGATGACGTCGTCCACCAGCGACCAGTCGACGCCCGGATTGCGGCGGACCAGCGCGGCGATCGGCAAGGCCGCCAGATCGTCGGTGCGGATACCGGAAAGCGCGCCGCCGTAGCGCCCGATCGGGGTTCTGATCCCGTCGCAAATGAACGCGTCCAAGGGCATGTCCTCCAGAATTAGCCAACCATGCGGTCGGTATATTTTTCGAAACGGATTCGCGCAAGAAAAAAGTTACGATATTTCCGCGAGAGAAGATTTCTGTAACGCATTCCCGGCGGGCGGGCGGCTTTGCATCGCACACGCTGACCCGGGGATGCGGTCGACCGCCAGAGACTGCACGCATGACGGCCATGTCGCAACACATCGGATTTTTTGGCATGTCGCGTGGAACCAGCGCATACTACGCCGGTTGACCCGGTTAATGCATAAATTTCACGCGATCCCGGCGAGCGACCGGGTGCGTGACATGCGCCTGGCGCGCAGAATTCAGACGGTCGAGGGCCCTACATGACGACGACTCCGATGCGCCACGGCGCCGCAATCCTGCAGTGGCTGTTCGCCGGTCTTCTGGTGACGGTCCTGGCATTCGGGGCCGGTCCGGCGTCGGCGCAGGTCAGCCTGGGCGTGCCGTCTGGCGACGGGTCGGCATCGGCTGACACGCAAAGCGGCGATGCCGCAACCGCTGCTCCCGGCGCGCTGGCGGCCTTGCTCGAGGTGTTGCAGGACGATGCGGCCCGGCAGGCCCTGATCGAGGAGCTGACCCAACTGCTGCCCTCGGTCGAGGGCGGCGATGCCGCGACCTCCGACGGCGAGGCGGCCCCCGCCGCGGGCACGGAGCCTGAACCGCAGTCCGAATCCATCGGCACGCGGATCGCGCGGTTCACCCAGGACACCGCGCAGAGGGTGGCCACGGCGACCATCGACTTCGTCGAACGGCTGACCAGTGGCGACACGGTTCTGGACGGACTGTCGGGCGGCGAACTGGGGCTGTTGTTCGGCGCGTTGCAAAACCTGTTCATCGTCATCGTGATCACCGTGGCGGTATTTCTGGGGCTGCGCACGCTCATGTTGCCGTTCTTCCGGCGACTGGGGCGGCGCGCCAGCGAAGCCAACGCGCTGCGCACCGCGGTCATCTTCGTCGAGTCGGTGCTCGTCGATGCGCTGATCGTGGTTTTCGCGTGGGGTCTGGGCTATGCGATCACGCTGTTGCTGGTCGGCGATTCCGGCCAGATCGCGTTGCGGCAGGCGCTGTACCTGAACGCCTTCCTGCTGGTCGAGATGGTCAAGGTCGCGATGCGCGCGATTCTGTCGCCCGCGACCCGGCACCTGCGCCTCGTCAACATGTCGAACAAGGCCGCCAAGAAGCTGGCGCGCCACCTGAACATCGTGGTGAGCGTGCTTGGCTACGGGCATTTGCTGGTCGTGCCGATCGTCAATCGCAGCGCGTCGCTGGCGGCGGGCACCGCGGTCGCGGCGATCCTGTCGATCCTCGTGCTGATCTACCTCGTCATCCTGGTGATCCGGCACCATGCGGCTGTCGCGAACTGGATCGCGCGGCGTCTCATGGCCCACGACAGCGCGCCGGAACAGGACGACCAGACCCACGCGAGCGCAAGGCTCGGCGGGTTGCTCGGCACGCTGACGCGCATGTGGCACTGGTTCGTTCTGGCCTACCTGGCCTTCATGGTGGCGGTGGTCCTGTCGCAGCCCAACGCGGTGGTCGTGGGCTATGTCGTCGGCTCGGCCAAGATTTTCGCCGCGGTGATCCTGGGCTCGGTGACCGTCGGCGCAATCGGCAGCTGGCTGCGCAGCGGCATCACCCTGCCCGAGAATATCAGCAATCATATCCCGCTGCTCGAGACACGGCTCAACCGTATCGTGCCGAAGATCCTGATCGGCCTGCGCTTTGTCATCGCGATTGCCGTGATCGCCTATGCCGTCGACACCATCAGGCTGATCGATATCGGTGGCTGGATGAGTTCGGATCTGGGCATCGACGCGTCCGGGCGCGTGGTTTCGGTGGCGATCATCCTGCTGGTGGCGGCGCTGATCTGGCTGGCGATGAATTCCTGGGTCGATTTCCGGCTCAGCCCGGAGATCGGAAAGGTGCCGACATCCCGCGAGAAGACGCTGCTGTCGCTGATGCGCAATGCCGCGACCATCGCGCTGATCGTCCTGACACTGATGTTCGCCCTGTCCGAGATCGGGCTCAATATCGGCCCGCTTCTGGCCTCTGCCGGGGTGCTCGGCCTGGCCATCGGTTTCGGCGCGCAGAAACTGGTGCAGGACATCATCACCGGCGTGTTCATCCAGTTCGAAAACGCCATCAACGTGGGCGATGTGGTCACCGTCGGCGGCACCACCGGCACGGTCGAGAAGTTGACCGTGCGATCCGTCAGTCTGCGCGATGTGCAGGGGACCTTTCACATCATCCCGTTCTCGTCCGTCGACATGGTATCGAACTTCATGCGCGATTTCTCGTACTTCGTCTGCGACATGGGCGTCGCCTACCGTGAGGATATCGAAGAGGCCAAGAAGGCGATGTTCGACAGTTTCGAAGAACTGATGAAGGACGAGGATCAGGCCAAGCTGATCATGGGCGATCTCGAGTGGTTCGGACTCAATGAATTTGGCGACAGCGCCATCGTGCTGCGTGCGCGGATCAAGACGGTTCCGGGCAGCCAGTGGAGCGTCGGCCGGGCCTATAACGGCATTCTCAAACGCATCTTCGACGAGCGCGGCATCGAGATTCCGTTCCCGCACCAGACGATCTTTTTCGGCGAGGCCAAGGACGGGCGCACCCAGGCGCTGCGTCTGGCCAATGTCACGGGCAATACGGTCGAGGGCACGGCGGACGAGCTGCACACCCCCGCCGATGCGGAAAACGGCCATGAACCGAGGCGGGACGACCAGAGGCCCAAGCATGATGCGCCGCCCGAAACCGACACCGACGACGACGATCCGCGCTGACCTTTCACGCCCGGCATCCGCGTCCGTCAAGCGATGCGCGGCATGATTGCGACGGGGGGTCCTCCGGGTCAGTCCTGGTTCGGGGGGCAATCCGTCCCGACTGGTACAAGGCCGGCGGCGCTGCGGGCCATCGCTTGATCGCGGCGGCGGTTTGCGGCAGGGAACGCGGATGATCCACCGCACCCATGAAAGCCACGGCACTCGGTCAGAGGCGGTCTATTCCGACTGCGAATGCTATCGTTACGGGCTGGCCCGCCAATGGTCGGAGGCACCGCCGGTCCTGTTCGTGATGCTGAACCCGTCCACCGCGACCGAACTGGCCAACGACCCGACGATTCACCGTTGCGAACAGCGTGCCCGGACCATGCGGGCTGGCGGGGTGCAGATCGCCAACCTGTTCGGCTTTCGCGCGACACGCCCTGCGGATCTCAAGACCGCGCCCGATCCGGTGGGGCCGGACAACGACGAGTTGTTGATGCGCTGGCATGGGTCGGCGCGGATGACAGTCGCGGCCTGGGGTGTGCACGGGGCCTATCGGGGACGCGCGGCATGCTTTGCCCATCGTATGGGCAAGCTGTGGCATCTGGGTCTGACCCGCGATGGTCATCCGCGCCATCCCCTGTATGTGCCCTACGCCACGGTGCCTGCGCCGTGGGACGCCGCCGCGCGCTATCCGGTGGCGGCAGGACAGGACGCATCCTGACCGTGGAAACGAGGTCTTAACCACGACATCGAAGAGTCTTTGCTCCGGGACGCCGCGCGCGGCATAGTCCATAGTCTGCCCCTGGTGGCGGAATTTGTCCTTGCTGCCTGCCGTCGCGGGCCAAGTCGGAGAATTGGCCGTGTTGTTTCTTGCAGGTCTCGTTGGTGCGATGGTTGTCGGCTCTGTGGCCATTCTGTCCTCCGTGCCCGGGGATGACAGCGACGATCAGGCCAGCTCCGGGGGTGCGGAAGATATCGATCCCGAGGTCGAGACCGACACCGAAGCGGCGCTTGAACCCGGTGAAGACATCCTCGGAGCCGCGGTCCAAAGCCTGACCATGTCGCCCGAAGGCGGCCTGATCACCGCCGGATCCGACGATCCCGACGACATCGTCGGCACCGATCAGACCGATCAGCTTTCAGGGGGTGCCGGGAACGATACCCTGTCCGGCCAAGGTGGCGATGACGAATTGCTTGGCGGTGCCGATGACGACTGGATCGCGGGCGGTGACGGCAACGATACGCTGCATGGCGAAGCAGGGGGCGACCGCATCTTCGGCGACGCCGGGGCGGATTCGATCTACGGACATGACGGCGACGACTGGCTGTCGGGCGGCGACGGGGCCGACAGCCTGGAAGGCGGGCTCGGGAATGACAATCTCGCGGGCGACGGTGGCGCGGATGCGCTGCATGGGCGCGAAGGCGCGGACACGCTGTCGGGCGGCACCGGCATCGACACGCTGTTCGGTGGCGACGGCAACGACCTCGTCTTGGGCATCGACCGTGACATCGACGTGGCGACGGCAACGGATGTGTCCGGCGCGGATTTTGTCAATGGCGGCGCGGGCAATGACACGCTGCTTCTGGGTGATGGCGACACCGGCTCGGGCGGGACCGGTGCCGACAGTTTCGTGACCGGCCACTGGATCGGCGTCGATGGCGCCAGCATCACGGATTTCGAGCCTGCGGAAGACCGCATGATCGTGGTCTACGACGATGCGCTCGGCCCGCCCGAGGATATCGGTTATCATCCCGATCCGGAGGCCGCCGATCAGGTCCAACTGCGGTCGGGCGACCAGGTGCTGGCGACGATGCCCGCGGGCGATGCCCCGCCGCTGGGCGACATCATCCTGATCGCCGCCAGCGAAGCCCAGGACATCCTGGTCCCGGCCTGATCCAGGCCTGATCCAAACCCGATGTCGCTGTTTCAGCTTTTCGCTTTCCAACCACGCGGAATCACCCTATAGCCGCGCGGTCCGGGCACGACGTCCCCGACATAGCTCCAAACGCCCTGCTGGACGACATCCCGGCTTGTGCGGCAACTCGAACCGATGAAGGAGACCCCGATGTCGATCACTGCCGAGACCAAGCAACAGGTCATGAAGGAATACGCAACTGCAAGCGGCGACACCGGGTCGCCGGAAGTGCAGGTTGCCATCCTGACCACCCGCATCACCGCGCTGACCGAGCATTTCAAGACCCACAAGAAGGACAACCATTCCCGTCGTGGTCTTCTGAAGCTCGTCGCCCAGCGCCGCAAGCTGCTCGACTACCTCAAGTCGCGCGATGAAGCGCGCTACAAGACCCTGATCGGCAAGCTCGGCATCCGTCGCTAAGCCGCGCCTCGATTGACCCGACCGGCCGTCTTCCTCGCGAAGGCGGCCGTTTTCGTTTTCGACCCCGCTGCAAGGGAGACATCCATCGCCATGCCCGCAACCGAACTCGACATCTTTCTGGTGACGGCACCCGGGCTTGAGCATTTCCTTGCGGAAGAGGCGCGCGCCGCGGCCTTCACCGTCACGCATATCGATCCCGGCGGCGTGTCGATCAAGGGCGACTGGCCCTGCGTCTGGCGCGCCAACCTGACCTTGCGCGGGGCCACCCGCGTCCTGGTGCGGCTTGAGGCGTTCCATGCGCATCACCTGTCGCAGCTGGACAAAAGCGCGCGCAAACTTCCCTGGGGCGACTGGCTGCGCACCGATGTGCCGGTCCGGGTCGAGGCCACGACCCGCAAGTCGCGCATCTATCACGCCGGTGCCGCGAAGGAGCGGATCGAGACCGCGCTGACCCAATCGCTGGGGGTGCGCATCGCCGAGGATGCGCCCGTCACGCTGAAACTGCGCATCGAGGATGACCTCTGCACCCTGTCGGTCGATACCTCGGGGGTGTCGCTGCACAAGCGCGGCCTGAAGGAAGAGGTCAACAAGGCCCCCATGCGCGAAACGCTGGCAAGCCTGTTTCTGCGGGCGGCGGGCTTTACCGCGGCAGAGCCGGTGGTGGATCCGATGTGCGGCTCGGGCACCTTCGTGATCGAGGCCGCGGAGCGGGCGGCGGGCCTGCTGCCCGGGCGCGCGCGCGACTTCGCGTTCCGGCATCTTGCCACCTTCGATCCACCCGCATGGGAGGCCGCGCGCCAAGCGCGAACGACCTGCGCGGTGCCGCCGGATCTGGTCTTTCAGGGCTCGGACCGCGACGCCGGTGCCGTCGCCATGTCGCAAGCCAACGCCGCGCGCGCCGGGGTCGGCGATCTCTGCCGGTTCGACTGCCAGCCGGTGTCGGCGGTCACGCCGCCCGCGGGCCCCCCGGGTCTGGTCATCGTGAACCCGCCCTACGGCCTGCGCATCGGCGCGAAGTCCCCGCTATACGGTCTGTACGCCGCCTTCGGCACCCGCATGAAAGCCGCGTTCCCGGGCTGGCGCGTGGCGCTGGTCACATCCGAGGCGAAGCTGGCGCGCGCCACCGGCCTGCCGTTCCGCAAACCGGGCGCGATCGTCGATCACGGCGGCACCAAGGTTCGGCTCTGGCAAACCGGGCCGCTGTGACATGCCACCCTTCCCAACGCCGCAATTCTGATGTAGGGGCACCGTCATCTGAGACGTGATGCCCCAAGCCCCCGGGCCATGCGCGAGGATAGGGGGCGGCGGCAATGGGGCCGCCATTCAAACGGGAGACCCGGGATACGCCCGGGAGTGCTCCTCGATAGGATACGATGATGTTCAATACGACGACGAAAAGCATGCAGTGGGGCGAAGAGACGCTCACACTGGAAACGGGCAAGGTTGCCCGTCAGGCCGACGGATCGGTGATCGCCACGCTGGGCGAGACCTCGGTCATGGCCAATGTGACCTTCGCCAAGAAGGCCAAGGAAGGGCAGGATTTCTTCCCGCTCACCGTTCACTACCAGGAAAAATACTACGCGGCCGGCAAGGTCCCGGGCGGCTTTTTCAAGCGCGAGGCCCGTCCGAGCGAAAAAGAGACGCTGACCGCGCGCCTGATCGACCGTCCGATCCGCCCGCTCTTTGTGCCGGGCTTCAAGAACGAAGTGCTCGTCATGTGCACGGTGCTGTCGCACGATCTGGTCAATGACCCCGACATCGTGGCGATGATCGCGGCCTCGGCGGCGCTGACCATTTCCGGCGCGCCCTTCATGGGTCCGATCGCGGGCTGCCGCGTCGGCTACGAGGGTGGCGATTACATCCTCAACCCCGAGGTCGAGGATATGCAGGGCCTCCGCAACAACCCCGATCAACGTCTCGACCTGATCGTCGCGGGCACCCGCGACGCGGTGATGATGGTTGAATCGGAAGCCTATGAGCTGACCGAAGAGGAAATGCTGGGGGCCGTCAATTTCGCCCATGAGCAGATCCAGCCCGTCATCGACCTGATCGTCGACCTGGCCGAAGACGCCGCGAAAGAGCCGTTCGACTTTCAGGCACCCGATTACGCGGCGCTTTACGACCGCGTGAAGGCCCTGGGCGAGCAGAAGATGCGCGACGCCTATGCGATCACCGACAAGCAGGAACGCACCGCGGCGGTTTCGGCTGCGAAGGATGCGATCAAGGCCGAGCTGTCCGAAGACGAGGCGGCGGATGCCAATCTCGGCTCGGCGCTGAAAAAGCTTGAATCCACTGTGCTGCGTGCCGATGTGGTCAAGAATTCGCGCCGCATCGACGGTCGTGCGCTTGACGAGATCCGTCCCATCGTGTCCGAGACCGGCATCCTGCCGCGGACCCATGGCTCGGCGCTGTTCACCCGTGGCGAGACGCAGGCGCTGGTCGTGACCACGCTGGGCACCGGCGACGACGAGCAGATCATCGACGCGCTGCATGGCAACTCGCGCTCGAACTTCCTGCTGCACTACAACTTCCCGCCCTATTCGGTTGGCGAAGCCGGTCGTGTCGGCCCTCCGGGACGGCGTGAGATCGGTCACGGCAAACTGGCCTGGCGCGCACTTCAGGCGGTCCTGCCGCCGGCGACGGACTTCCCCTACACGATCCGCCTCGTCTCCGAGATCACCGAGTCCAACGGCTCGTCCTCGATGGCGTCGGTCTGCGGCGGGTCGCTGTCGATGATGGATGCGGGCGTGCCGCTGAAATCCGCGGTGGCCGGTGTCGCCATGGGCCTCGTGCTCGAGGAAGACGGCGACTATGCGATCCTGTCTGACATTCTGGGCGACGAGGATCACCTCGGCGACATGGACTTCAAGGTCGCAGGCACCGAGAACGGCATCACGTCGCTGCAGATGGACATCAAGGTCGCGGGCATCACGCCCGAGATCATGCAGAAGGCACTGGCGCAAGCCAAGGCGGGCCGGATGCACATCCTGAGCGAGATGAACAAGGCGCTCAGCAGCGCGGGCGAATTCTCGGAGCATGCGCCGCGCATCGAGACCATGCAGATCCCCACCGACAAGATCCGTGAAGTGATCGGCTCGGGCGGCAAGGTCATCCGCGAGATCGTGGAAGTCTCGGGTGCCAAGGTCGACATCAACGACGAGGGCATCATCAAGATCGCCTCGCCGAACGGTGAAGCCATCCAGAAGGCCTATGACATGATCTACTCGATCGTGGCAGAGCCGGAAGAGGGCAAGATCTACAAGGGCAAGGTCGTGAAGATCGTCGATTTCGGCGCCTTCGTGAACTTCTTCGGCAAGCGCGACGGCCTCGTGCATGTCAGCCAGATCGAAAACCGCCGCCTGAACCATCCGTCGGATGTGCTCAAGGAAGGTCAGGAGGTCTGGGTCAAGCTTTTGGGCTTCGACGATCGCGGCAAGGTCCGCCTGGCGATGAAGGTCGTCAACCAGGAGACCGGCGAAGAGATGGCGCCCGACGCGGCTGCCAAGGAAAACGCGGAGTAATCCGACCCGTCGGATCCGAGTATCTGAAAGGCCCCGGCATCGTCCGGGGCCTTTTGCGTTCCGGCGGCCGGTTTGGCTGCTGCTTTCGGGCACCGGTAGGGCCGGACCGCCGCCCGGGCAAAAAAACCCGGGCACGAGGCCCGGGCAGTCCAACAGGGAGGTGCATGCGATCACCCGCACATGCAACGGGAACTGTTGGGGGCCGACTCGGTCCGGCCCGAAGGTTCCGGACCGGGAAAGCCCTAGGACATCAGCCGGTAACCGCCGGTTTCCGTGACGAGAAGCTGGGCGTTCGAGGGGTCGGGTTCGATCTTCTGGCGCAGTCGGTAAATATGCGTCTCGAGCGTGTGCGTGGTCACGCCCGCATTGTAGCCCCAGACCTCGTGCAGCAGCACATCGCGCGGCACCACCCCATCGGGTGAGCGGTAGAGGAACTTGAGGATGTTGGTTTCCTTCTCGGTCAGGCGGATCTTCTTTTCCGCATCGTCCACCAGCATCTTCATCGCCGGGCGGAACGAGTAGGGGCCAAGCTGGAAGATCGCGTCTTCGGACTGTTCGTGCTGGCGCAGCTGGGCCCGGATGCGCGCCAGAAGCACCGGAAACTTGAACGGTTTGGTGACGTAATCGTTGGCACCTGAATCAAGGCCGAGGATCGTGTCGGCATCGGAATCGTGACCGGTCAGCATCATCACCGGGGCCTTGACCCCCTGCTTGCGCATCCGCTTGCACAGCTCGCGCCCGTCGGTGTCGGGCAGGCCGACATCGAGGATCACCAGGTCGTGGTGCTGCTCTTTCACCTTCTGCATCGCAGAGGCTCCGTCCTCGGCCTCGAACACTTCGAAGTCTTCGGTCATGACAAGTTGCTCGGCCAATGCCTCGCGCAGGTCTTCATCGTCATCGACCAACAGAATATTCTTGATTTGCGCCATGTCGGGTCCTCCGTTTCTTGTGACAGAAATGTGAGCGCAGGGGTCACCCGGCAAGTTTTGCTGCAACTCTTTCACGGCGTCGTGTAAACGACGCGGGATTGTTACAATATCTTGGGCACATGACATCGGATTCCGCCTTTTCACCCGACCTGAACGAAACCATTGCCCGCGCCCGCGGCGATCTGCGCATGGGTGTGCCGGTGCTGGTGTCGGACGCGCGGGATGCGGTGCTGATCTTCGCGGTCGAGACACTGACCGCGGCGCGGCTCGATGCGGTCCGCGCGCTGGGCCGTCCTGTCGATCTGGCGCTGACCGGGCGACGGGCGGCGACGTTGCGGGCACCGGCCTACGACGGCGATGTGGCCCGCGTGATCCTGCCCGACGCGGCGGACCTGGCATGGGTTCAGAACCTCGCCGATCCCGCCGACGACCTGGCGGCACCGATGAAGGGCCCGCTGGCCCTGCGGCGCGCGGGCACGGCCGATCTGCACCGGCTGGCGCTGAGCCTGGCCAAATCCGCCCGGCTTCTGCCCGCGGTCCTGGTGGTGCCGCTTGAGCGCGATGCCGCGCCGCCCGGGCTGACGCGCATCGACGCGGCAGCCGCCGCACCGCATTTGTCGCGGCTTGCGCCGCTGGACCACGTGGTCAGCGCCCGGGTGCCGCTGCGCCACGCCGAGCAGGCCAGGCTGCATGTGTTTCGCCCGGCGGATGGCTCGGAAGAGCATTACGCCGTCGAGATCGGGCGTCCGGACCGTGAAAGGCCGGTGCTCGCGCGGCTGCATTCGGCGTGTTTTACCGGCGATCTTCTCGGGTCGCTGAAATGCGATTGCGGGCCGCAGCTGAACGCGGCGCTGGCGCAGATGGGCCGGGACGGCGAAGGCGTGCTGCTGTACCTCAACCAGGAAGGGCGCGGCATCGGTCTGGCCAACAAGATGCGGGCCTATGCGCTGCAGGATCAGGGCTTCGACACGGTCGAGGCCAACCACCGGCTGGGCTTCGAGGATGACGAGCGCGATTTCCGGCTCGGGGCGCAGATCCTGCAGCGGCTGGGCTTTGCATCCGTGCGGTTGCTGACCAACAACCCCGCCAAGATCGCCCGGATGCAGGACGAGGGAATTGCGGTGACCGAGCGTGTGCCGCTGAAGGTCGGCGAGACCCGGTTCAACCATCACTACCTCGCCACCAAGGCGCGGAAGTCCGGGCATTTGCTGTGAGCGAGGTCCAGGCGTGACCCGGGAGAGTGCGTATTTGGAAAATGGAAAGGCATCGGCGGCGGTCATGCGGGACCGGGCGGCACACCGGGCGGACCGGGGCGCAATGTCATGACGCCGGAAGACCTGGTTCTTGACCGGGGAGGTGTGCGCTTCATGCAGCGCCGCTTTGCCTGCACCGTCGGCAGGGGTGGCATCACCGTCGACAAGCGCGAGGGCGATGGCGCGACGCCGGCGGGGGTGCACCGGATCGTCGGCATGCTCTATCGTCCCGACCGCCTGGCGCGGCCCGCGGATTGGGCGGTGCCGATCCGGCCCGGCGATCTGTGGTCCGACGATCCGGCGCATGAGGATTACAACCTGATGGTGCGCGCGCCCTATTGCCACGGTCACGAGCGTTTGCGCCGCGCCGATCCGCTTTATGACGTGGTGATCCTGACCGACTGGAACTGGCCCCGGGCCGAACGCGGGCGCGGGTCGGCGATCTTTGTGCATCAGTGGCGCAGGCCCGGCTTCCCGACCGAGGGCTGTGTCGCCGTCGCGCGGGCGGATCTTCTGTGGATCGCGGCGCGTATCCGCCACGGCACCCGACTGATCGTGCCGTCCCGTCTGGGCGCATGAGCCTGAAGGAGGAGATCCGCGCCTGCCGCCTGTGTGCCGCGCGCTTTGCGGCGACGCAGACCGCGCATGGTCCGCGTCCGGTGGCCTGGTTCGCGCCCTCCGCGCGCATCCTGATCGCGGGGCAGGCTCCGGGGGTGCGGGTGCACCGGTCCGGCACGCCCTTCGACGATCCGTCGGGCGACAGGCTGCGGGACTGGCTCGGGATCGACCGCGCCGCCTTCTACGATGTGCAGCGCATCGCCATTGTGCCGATGGCCTTCTGTTTTCCGGGCTATGACGCGAAGGGGGCGGACCTGCCGCCGCCACGGATCTGCCGCGACACCTGGCACGACCGGGTGATGGCGGAGTTGGCCGAGGTGCGGCTGCGGCTGATCGTGGGGGGATATGCCCATCGCTATCACCTGGGCAGCCGCCAGAGCGTCACCGACACGGTCAGGGGGTGGCGGGATCACGGCCCGGGGACATTTCCGCTGCCGCATCCGTCCTGGCGCAACTCCGGCTGGCTGAAGAAGCATCCCTGGTTCGAGGCCGAATTGCTGCCGGTGCTGCGGGCGCGCGTGGCCGAGGCGTTGGCCTAGGGTTTCTCTGGCTTGCCAGAAAACGAGCGCCGTGCAACCATCGCGGGAGCTATTTCAGGCATTCCTTTTCATGCGCCTTGTTGATCGCACCTCTGTCCCCGTTCCCAGGGAACTCATGTCCGCGCCCTACGCCGCGGGACGGGAGGCCTTTCTCAAATATCTGTTGCTTGACGGCAAGGAGCGGGCGCAAACCCGCGTTCCGGACCGGACATTGCCGGACAAGCCGCAGGTCCTGCCGGCGCTGCTCGAACTGTTCCAGGGGAAATGCGCATTCTGCGAGGGCAGTGGGACGCCGCTTGTGCCGTACCGCTTCCGTCCGCCGAACGGGTTGAGCGACCCGGACCTGAGCGATGCGCATATCTATTACGCATGGTTGTCCGATGTCTGGCAGAACCTCTATCCGATCTGCACCGACTGCGGGGCGCGGTCGGCGCATGGCCGGATTTTTCCGGTCGATGGCGCGCGGCTGAGGGTGCCGGATGTGTCGGCCTATGCCGCCTTTGTCGAGGCCGGGACGGGTGTGTGGCCCGAGCCTTTCGACGAGGCGCAATTGCTGTTCGACCCCTGCGTGGACGATGCCTTTGCACAAGGGCTGAGTGTCGATGCCGACGGGGTGTTCGAGGCCGGGGACGACCGCGCCGGGATCACCATCGAGGTGTTCGACCTCAACCGCGACGCGCTGGTCGAAAGGCGCCGCATCGCGATCGCGGATGCCGAGGCGAAATGGGCGGAACATCCCGATTGGCAACCGCCCGGGATCGCGGAATTTCACGCCAGCCTGATGTTCCGGCGGGCGCATCGCACGGTGCCCGAGCAAGCCGAGCCGCCGGAGCTGATCGCGCGGCGGAAATCCTTTGTGGACTTCTCGATCGCGGAGGCGAAGCGCCGGGCGGCGGAAGAGCCGATCAAGGCCTATTCCCGCCTCGCTCATGTGGAGATCGAGAGCTTCAAGGGCATCGCCAGGGCGGCTTTCGACATCCCGCCCGCGCCGTCCGAGGATACCGCCGCCGCGCTGTTGATCCTGGGCGAGAACGCCACCGGTAAAAGCTCGATCCTGGAAGGTATCGCGCTGACCATGATCGATCACGAAGCCGTCGAGGCCCTGGGTGAAGACCCGGTCAGCTATCTGCTCGATCCGGCCTTCATGGGCGTGGCCTGGATGGCGCGGGCACCGGAGGCGCGGGTACTGTTGCGGTTTGAGGGGCGCGATGGCCGCGGCGACGTGGATCATCTGCAGCTCAGGGTGACGCCGGACCGTATCACGAGTTCCGGCTCGGAGATGGGCATCCCGATCTTCGCCTACGGGGCCTATCGCCACTACCAGTCCAATCAGCGTCTGTGGCGGGCGGACCGTGCGGTGCGGTCGCTGTTTCACTCGGACGACCTGCTGTCGAACCCCGAGAAGTGGCTGCTGTCGCTGCCGGAGGACCACTTCGACATGGTGGTGCGCGCGCTGCGTGTGGTCATGGGCGGCGGCTTCCGCATCATTCAGCGTGAAGAGAAACGCTGCCTGGTGATCGTCGAGGAAGACGGCGTGTCGTTGCGGACCCCGCTCGATACCGTGTCCTCGGGGTTTCGCACCATCCTTGCGCTGACATGCGACCTGATGCGCTGGGCGATGAGACATCCGCGGTTCGGCACGCTGGAAAGCTATCCCGCGGTGGTGCTGATCGACGAGGTCGAGGCGCATCTGCATCCGCGCTGGAAAGTGTCGATCATGGACGGGCTCAGGCGGGCCTTCCCGGCGGCGACCTTCATCGTCACGACGCATGATCCCCTGTGCCTGCGCGGCATGCGCGACGGCGAGGTGATGGTGCTGCAACGGGTGCCGGGGGTCAGTCGCGACACGGATCTTCCGGTATTCGTCGATACGCTGCGCGAATTGCCGGATGTGACCAAGCTGACCGTCGAGCAGCTCCTGACCTCGGATCTGTTCGACCTGTTCGACACCGACGATCCCCGCACGGGGCAGGCGATGGCGGATCTGGCGGATGCGCTGGCGGTGTCCCGCGCGGCGATCGAGACCGGAACCGACCTTGCCGAGGATGTGCAGGCCACGATCCAGAAATTCCAGACCGAGGTGCGCGGTGCGCTGCCTGTCGGCTCGACCGAAGTGGCGCGCATCGTCGAAGAGGCGGTGGCGGAATACGTGCTGGCGACGCGCCATGCCACGGCGACGCGCCGCCGGAGCTTGCGGCAGGCGACCAAGGACAAGATCAAGCGCGCCCTGGCACGGGAGTCGGGCTGATGCGCCGGGTGAACCGTGGCGACATCGCTCCGCCCAGGGTGCTGACCGAGCCCGGGCGGCCCGGGCCGAACGAACTTGAAAAGGTGCGCGCCCATCGTGCCGATCCGGCCACGCGCGACAAGAGCTTCAAGTTCGCGGTCTACAAGCACGATGAGGTGAAGGCCGCGCTCGAGCATCTGTTCCACGGCAAATGCGCCTACTGCGAGACGTTCTATTCCGCGCAGGCCCCCGTCGACGTCGAACATTTTCGCCCCAAGGGGGCTGTTGCCGATGCTCCCGACCATCCCGGCTACTGGTGGATCGCGATGGCGTGGGACAATCTGCTGCCGTCCTGCATCGACTGCAATCGCCGCCGCAAGCAACAGGCCCCTGACCCCAAGGCGTCGCTGTCAGAGCTTGTGGCCGGGGCGCGGACCGATACCCAGACGGGCAAGAAAGACGCCTTTCCGGTCGCGGGAACACGGGCGGCGGTCGATACCGACGCCCTGGAACTGGAACGGGCCTATCTGATCGATCCCTGCCGCGACGACCCGATGGCGCATATCGAGTTTCACCTCGATCCCGGTGATCTGTGGCCGCTGGCCTTGCCGAAACGTCCCCCCGGTGCGGCGGCGGTCGCGGCGGGCCTGGGTGATGGCGCGGCGATTGCGGAACATGCCGAGGCGTTGGGGCTTTCGGTGCGCGGCGCGGTGTCGATCCAGGTCTACGGGCTGAACCGACTGGGGCTGGTGCAAAACCGCGCGCGCCTGCTCAAGCATCTCGAGTTTCTGCGCGGACTGATCTTCGAAATCGACATCATCGCCGCCGACCTCGATGCCCATGCCGACCCTGCGGTGCGCCGCGCCTCGGCGTCGCTGTCGGATCTGTCGGATCGCATCCTTGAGGAATTGCGCGCGATGACCGCCCCCGAGGCGCCCTACAGCGCGCTGGTGCAGCAGTGGTGCGACCGATTTCTCGATGAGCTCAATGCCTGAACACAAGGAACCCCCCCGATGCCCAAGAAAATCGTGATTCTTCTCGATGGAACCTCGAACCAGATTTCCACGAAGAAGCGCACCAATATCCTGCGCCTCTACGGGTGCCTGCTGAAACGCGACGACCAGGTCGTCTATTACGACCCCGGCGTCGGCACCATCGGCGACGAGAACGCCTGGCTGTCGACCTGGCGCAAGGTGCAGGAGGTGTGGGGCATGGCCACCGGCTGGGGACTCGACGCCAACGTCAAGGACGCCTACCGCTTCCTCGTCGAGACCTACGATCCCGGTGGCAAGGACGCCGACGGCAACACGATCCCGGCGGACGAGATCTACCTTTTCGGCTTTTCGCGCGGGTCCTATTCGGTGCGGGTTCTGGCGGGGTTCCTGCATGCCTTCGGCATCATCCAGAGCCGCAATCTGAACCTGCTCGACTATGCCTATCGCGCCTACAAGCGGATCGGCGAGGATGGCGGCGACAATGCCTTCGCCGAGATGCGCCTTTACGAACGCATCCTCGATCCGGTGCGCCCGTCGATCCGCTTCATGGGGCTGTTCGACACGGTCGCCTCGGTGATCGAATGGGGGCCGTTCGGGCCCCGGCTGAAATCGCACGCCTTTACCAAGACCAATCCCAGCGTGCAGAGCGTGCGGCAGGCGATGGCGATCCACGAACGCCGCACGATGTTCCGCGGCAAGCTCTGGCCGATGGGTCAGAAATACAAACCCAATCGCTTCATGAAGACCGAGGATGCCGAGGACCAGGATGCGCGCGAGGTCTGGTTCTGGGGCGTGCACGGCGATATCGGCGGCGGCTACCCAGAGGCGGAATCGGGCCTCGGCAAGTTGCCCCTGGTCTGGATGATCGACGAGGCCAAGGCGCAGGGCGCGGGGTTCTGGACGGCGACGGTGAACAAGGTGGCCCGGGGCGGCAGCGCGGACGACGAGTATGTCGCGCCCGACCCGCTGGGGCCGCGGCACAATTCCATGTCCTGGGCCGCGGCGCTGATGGAAGGCTTGCCCCGGATCAAGCCCGAGGATTCGAAAAAGCCCGATATCGCGGGCTGGTATCTGCCCCGCTGCGACCGCCGCACGATCCCGGAAGGTGCGCTTGTGCACTGGTCGGTCAAGGTCCGCGCCGAGCACAAGGGCTACTGGCCGCGCAACATGCCCGAAAGCTACGAGATCGAGGGGTCGGCACCGGACTGACTTGCCCCCGGGGGGCGCGCCCGCTACCTCGCCGGTCATGGAACATGAAACGCCCCTTGATGCCGCCTTTGCCGCGATGGAGGCCGCACCCGAAGACGATGCGGCGCGCCTGCGCTTTTACGAACGTCTCGCCGATACCGAGCTGAACCTGCTGCTGGCCAGGGAGATGGCGGGGGAAACGCTCGATCCCGAGATATTCGAGGTCGAGGATGCTTCTTTCGTGCTGGTCTTCGATACCGATGCGCGGATCGCGGGATTTGTCGGCAAGCCCGCACCCTACGCGGCGCTGCCGGGCCGGGTGATTGCGACCATGCTGGCCGGGCAGGGCATCGGGCTGGCGCTCAATATCGAGGTCGCGCCCTCGGCGCACCTGGTCCCACCCGAAGCGGTGGCCTGGCTTGCCGAGACGCTGGGCCACGGGCCGCAGGAGACAGCGGCGAAACCCTCGGAGCTGCACCCGCCCAAGGGCCTGCCCGAGGCGCTGCTGACGGCGCTGGATGCCAAGCTCGGGCGCGCGGCGGGTCTGGCGCGCAAGGCCTATCTGGCGGGCGTGACCTATGACGATGGCAGCCGGGGACACCTGCTGGGCATCACTGGCGCGAAGGACGGTGCCGAAGGGCCGCTGGCCCGTGCGGTCAACGAGGCGCTGGTGTTTTCCGGCATCGAGGCGGGCGCGCTCGACATCGTGTTCCTGGCCGACAGCGATGCGGTCACGGCGCGCATCGCGCGGGTGGGTCTGCGGTTTGACCTGCCCGAACCCGCGACCGGGGCGCGCGTGGTACCGACGGCCCCGGGAAGCGATCCGGACAAGCCGCCGAAACTGCGCTGACAGCGGCGCTGTCGGGGCGGCGTGCGGGGACGGGAGCGAGGGGCCAGCCCCTCGCGCTCCCCGGAGTATTTCGGGTCCGATCGTGACCTGCGTCGCCTGTGTCCGGGCGTGGGACGCGGGGGTGACCGGGCGGTGCGGCGCTGGATCAGACGGGGATGTTGTCGATCAGCCGCACGCCGTCCAGCCATGCAGCGGCGAAGAGGCGCGCGGGCGCATCGGCCCGGGTCAGGGGCGACAGGTCGTCGGAGGCACGCAGTTCAAGGTATTCCACTCGCTCGAACCCCGCGCCGATGAGCTGCTGCGTGGCGGTGGTGATTGCGGGTTGCGTCGCGTCGCCCTGACGCAGCGTATGCGCGACCCGCGTCATTTCGGCGTGCAGGCGAGGGGCCACCGCGCGGGCCCTCTGCCCGAGCCGGGCATTGCGCGACGACATCGCCAACCCGTCGGCATCGCGGACCGTCGGGCACCCGGTGACCGTGATCGGTATGTCGAGATCGCGGGCCATGCGGCGCACCACCTGCAATTGCTGGAAATCCTTTTCGCCGAAGAAGGCACGGTCGGCGCCGCTTTGCAGAAACAGCTTGGACACCACCGTCGCGACCCCGTCGAAATGCCCCGGGCGCTGCGCGCCGCAGAGCACGTCGGTCAGCCCCGCCACGGACACGTTGGTGGCAAAACCCGCCGGGTAGATCTGGTCCGGGCCGGGGGCATAGACCGCATCCACCGCGAAAGGCGCCAGCTTCGCCGCATCGTCGGTCTCGGTGCGCGGATAGGCGTCGAGGTCGCCAGGGTTGTTGAACTGCCTGGGGTTCACGAAAATCGTCACGATCACCCGGTCGCAGGCCGCTTTTGCCGCCGCCACGAGGCTCAGATGTCCGTCATGTAGCGCGCCCATGGTGGGCACCACGCCGACAGTGGCACCGGCGGTGCGCCATCCGGTGACCGCGTGGCGCAGATCGGCCCTGTCGCGGATGATCGTCGCCATCAGGACCGGCCCGGTGCCTGGTCGGCGAAGACATGTTCGGGGCCGGGGAAGCGGCGGGCGCGCACGTCGTCGGCATAGCGTGCGATGGCCGTCTCGGCATCGTCGCCCAGGTGGGCGAACCGCTTGACGAATTTTGCCTTGAACGCGGTGAAGAGGCCCAGCATGTCGTCGACGACCAGCACCTGCCCGTCGCAGTTCGCCGAGGCCCCGATGCCGATGGTGGGGATCGCCACGGCCTCGGTGATGCGGTCGGCCAGCGCCTCGGGGACCTTTTCCAGCACCAGGGCGAAGGCCCCGACGTCCGCGACCGCGGCGGCATCGCGCATCAGCCGGTCGCCGGCGGCACTGCGGCCCTGCACCTTGTAGCCGCCCAGCGTATTGATGGATTGCGGCGTGAGCCCGATATGCGCCATCACCGGAACACCGCGCGCGGTCAGAAAACCGATGGTGTCGGCCATGTCGGCGCCGCCTTCCAGCTTGACCGCGCCGGCGCCGGTTTCGGACATGATCCGGGCGGCACTGCGGAACGCCTGTTCGCGGCTTTCCTCGTAGCTGCCGAAGGGCATGTCGACGACCATCATCGCACGGGCAAGACCGCGCCGCACCGCCTGACCGTGCAGGATCATCATCTCCATCGTGACGCCCAGCGTCGAGGGCAGGCCATGCAGCACCATGCCGACGCTGTCGCCGACGAGGACAAAATCGCAATGGGCGTCCATCATCTGCGCCATGGGCGTGGTATAGGCGGTCAGGCTGACGATGGGGGTCTTGCCCTTCATCGCGCGGATATCGTCGGGCAGCGGGGCGGTCTGTCTCGCGGTGGCGCTCATCGGCGTCTCCTGTGGCGCGGGGCATTCGAGCGCGCGTCTAGCACTTGCGGCCTGAGCGGACCAGAGGGGCCGCGCCGAACCGGGGATGATCGTGACCGGCAGCGCTCGGTGCTTGATCGCCGCGCCAATCCGCACAACACTGGCCCAAATCGCCAAGGAGGCTTTCCGATGTTTCGCCGCACCCTGACCGCGCTCGCGCTCTGCGCCAGCCCCGCGCTTGCCCAGCAGACCGACCTGACCCTTGCGCTCCAGCTTGAGCCGCCGCATCTTGACCCGACCTCGGCTGCGGCGGGGGCCATCGACAGCGTGCTTTACGCCAATGTCTTCGAGGGGCTGACGCGCTTTGCCGCCGACGGATCGGTGCAGCCCGGCCTGGCGGAAAGCTGGGACATCTCGGATGACAGCACCACCTATACCTTCACCCTGCGCCCCGGTGTCACCTTCCATGACGGCTCGGTCATGGATGCCGAGGACGTCAAGTTCAGCCTCGATCGCGCCCGCGCCGATGACAGCGTGAATGCGCAGAAGGCCCTGTTCGAGGGCATCGCGGATGTCAGCGTTGTCGATCCGCAGACCGTTGCCGTGACGCTGTCGCAGCCCGACGGCAACTTCCTGTTCAACATGGCATGGGGCGATGCGGTTGTCGTCGCACCCGAAACCATCGACGGCATCAAGCAGACCCCCGTGGGCACCGGCCCGTTCAGCTTTTCCGAATGGGTTCAGGGCGACCGGATCGAGCTGGTCCGCAACGCCGACTACTGGGGCGAGGCCCCGGCGCTCGAGGCGGTGACCTTCAAGTTCATCTCGGACCCGACGGCGGCCTTCGCGGCCATGATGGCGCAGGATATCGACGCCTTCGCGGGCTATCCCGCGCCCGAGAACCTGCCCCAGTTCGAGGTCGATCCGCGCTTTCAGGTTCTCGTCGGCTCGACCGAGGGCGAAACGATCCTTGCGATGAACAACAAGCAGGCACCTTTCGACGATCCCGAAGTGCGCAAGGCGGTGGCCCACGCCATCGACCGCCAGTCGATCATCGACGGTGCGATGTTCGGTCAGGGCACGCCGATCGGCACCCATTTCGCGCCGCACAATCCCGATTACGTCGAGTTGAAGGACCTGTCGCCCTACGATCCGGATCTGGCGCGTCAACTGCTGGCGGATGCAGGCTATGGCGAGGGCTTCTCGACCACGCTCAAGCTGCCGCCGCCGTCCTATGCCCGGCGCGGCGGAGAGATCATCGCGGCGCAGCTGCGCGCTGTCGGGATCGAGACCCAGATCACCAATCTGGAGTGGGCCCAATGGCTCGAGGAAGTGTTCCGCGGCAAGGATTTCGGCCTGACCATCGTCAGCCATACAGAGCCGTTCGACATCGGCATCTATGCCCGGCCCGATTACTACTTCCAGTATGACAACGCCGAGTTCCAGAGCATCATGAAGAAGCTGACGGCGACCACCGACCCCGACGCGCGGTCGGATCTGATGGGGCAGGCGCAGCGCAAGATCGCCGAGGATTATGTCAACGTCTACCTGTTCCAGCTGGCCTTTCCGACGGTGGCCGATGCGCGTCTGCGCGGGCTGTGGCAGAACCAGCCGACCCAGGCCAACCCGCTGGCACAGGTGTCCTGGGCGACCGAGTAGTCCCGCGATTTGCCCGTTGCGACCGGGCCGTCCGCGCGGCCCGGCGCGTCGGTGGGACACGTCGCGCCCGGTCGCGCGCCGTTCGTTCGTGATGGCGCCCGGTCGCGCGCCTTTCGCCCGCGATGGCGGTGACACCCGTTCGCGGTGGCGCCCCGCCATCAAAGGCCTTGCGCGCGACGCGGACGCGTCAGACGTGATATATTGCCGATACGGAGGATCCGACATGCTCGATATCAAGGCCAACACCGCCCATCAGACCGTCATCACCACGTTCGAATGTTCGCCCGGAACCTGCGCCGACCTCATGGCGCTGCTCGAATCGGCCTATGCCGAGTTCATCTCGCATCAGCCGGGGTTCCTCGCGGCTGGGCTGCATGTGAACGATGCCGAGACGCGGATCGCGAATTATTCCCAGTGGCAGACGCGCGACGATTTCAAGGCGATGCTGCGATCCGACGAGATGCGCAAGCGCAACCGCGAGATCGCGGGGCTCTGTTCGCGCTTCGAGCCGGTGATGTACGAGGTTTCCGCGACCTTCTGAGCCTGTGGGTCGGCGCGCGGCGGGCGGTTGAAAACCGCATCCCCGGCATTCTGCTGCTGGACCGTCGCGGCACCGCATCCTAACGTGCCCCCATGCTGCGCTATGCCCTCCGCCGCCTGATCTCACTTGGCCTGAGCCTGCTCGTGGCCTCGCTGGTGATCTTTCTGGTGGTCGAGGTCGCGCCCGGCGATCCGGCCAGTTACATGCTGGGGATCAACGCCCAGCCGGACACGGTCGCCGCGCTGCGCGCCGAGCTGGGCCTCGATGTACCGAAATGGCAGCGGTACGGCGCGTGGTTGGGCGGCATGCTGACCGGGGATTTCGGCACCTCCTATACCTATCGCACACCGGTCGCCGACATGGTCGCGGACCGGCTCTGGATATCGCTGCCGCTGGCGCTGTTTGCGCTGCTGCTGTCCACCCTTCTGGCCTTTCCGGCCGGGCTCTATGCGGCGGCCAAGCGCGGGCAGGCGGGTGACATGGCGGTGATGGGGGCGACGCAGCTGGGCATCGCGGTGCCGAATTTCTGGTTCGCGATGCTTCTTGTGCTGTTCTTCGCGATCAATCTTCGCTGGTTTTCGGCGGGCGGTTTTCCCGGCTGGGACGACCCGCTGCTGGCCATCAAGGCGCTGACCCTGCCCGCCGTGGCGCTGGCGCTGCCGCAGGCCGCGATCCTGGCGCGGGTCATGCGTTCGGCGCTGATCGACATCATGGCCGAGGATTTCATGCGCACGGCGCGCGCCAAGGGTCTGACCCGGGGCCAGGCCTTGTGGCGGCACGGGCTGCGCAATGCGCTGATCCCGGTGCTGACCATCATCGGATTGCAGTTTTCCTTCCTGCTGGCGGGGGCCATCATCATCGAACAGGTGTTCTTTCTGCCCGGGCTCGGGCGGCTGATCTTCCAGGCCATTTCGCAGCGCGACCTGATCGTGGTGGAGTCGGTGGTGATGCTGCTGGTCTTCGCGGTGATCCTGGTGACTTTCGTGACCGATCTGGCCTATGCCGCCGCCGATCCGCGCCTGAGGAAACGGCCATGAAGCGGTCGCTCCTGCCCGGTGCGCTGCTGTCGGGGGTCTTTCTTGTCGCGGCGGCGATCTCGTTCGTCTGGACGCCCTACGCGGTCGACGGCATGGACATCGCCAACCGCCTGCAACCGCCCTCGGGCGGGCACCTTCTCGGCACCGATCACTTCGGGCGCGACATCCTGTCGATGATCATGGTGGGCGCGCGCACATCCATCGCCGTGGCGCTGGTGGCGGTGGGGATCGGCATGGGGCTGGGCGTGCCGCTGGGGCTGGCGGCGGCGGCGCGGCATGGCGGCTGGCTCGACGAGATCATCATGCGCGGCAACGATCTGGTGTTCGCCTTCCCGAGCCTGGTCATCGCGATCCTGATCACCGCCATTGCCGGGCCATCCGCGACCAATGCGATCATCGCCATCGGCATCTTCAATATCCCGGTCTTCGCGCGGCTGACGCGGGGGGCGGCGCTGTCGATCTGGGCGCGCGAGTTCATCATGGCGGCGCGGGTCGCGGGCAAGGGGCGGGCGCAGATCTCGGTCGAGCATATCCTGCCCAATGTCACCAACCTCTTGATCGTGCAGGGAACGATTCAGTTCTCCTTGGGTATCCTCGCCGAGGCCGGGCTGTCCTATGTGGGGCTGGGCGCGCAGCCGCCGGTGCCGTCCTGGGGGCGGATGCTGGCGGATGCGCAGACCATGGTGTCGCTGGCGCCGCATGTGGCGCTGATGCCGGGGCTGGCCATCGTGTTCACGGTGCTGGGCCTGAACCTGCTGGGTGACGGGCTGCGCGACGCGCTCGACCCCAAGCTGCGCGAGGTGCGGGCATGAGCGTGCTCGAGGTGACCGACCTTTCGGTGCGCTTCGGAGCGCTCACGGTGCTGGACCGCGTGTCGCTCTCCATCGCCCCGGGCGAGATCCTGGCGCTGACCGGTGAAAGCGGGTCGGGCAAGTCGATGACCGCGCTGGCGACGATGGGCCTCTTGCCGCGCGCCGCGACGCAGAGCGGGACCATCAGGCTGGGCGCGCATGTGGTCAGCGATCTGCCCGAGCCCGCGCTTTGCGGGTTGCGCGGGCAGGAAATGGGTATGGTCTTCCAGGAGCCGATGACGGCGCTCAATCCGGTGCAGCCCATCGGCCGACAGGTGGCCGAGACCGTGCGTCTGCACCGTGCGACGACGCCCGCCCGGGCGGAGGAGCTGGCGCGCGCCGCGCTCGACCGCGTCGGGCTCGAGGCGATCCCGCTGGGGCGCTTTCCGCATGAGTTGTCGGGCGGGCAGCGGCAGCGCGTGGTGATCGCCATGGCCACCGCGCTGCGCCCGAAGCTGCTGGTCGCGGACGAACCGACCACGGCGCTCGATGTCACCACGCAGGCGCGCATCCTCGATCTTTTGACCGGCCTGGCGCGCGACGAGGGCATGGCGCTGTTGCTGATCACCCACGATCTTGCGGTGGTGCACGGCATGGCCGACCGGGTCGCGGTGATGAACAAGGGCCGGATCGTCGAGCAGGGGCCGACCGCCCAGGTCTTTGCCGAACAGCGCCACGCCTATACCCGTGCGCTTTTTGCGGCCTCGCGCCACCGCGCCACGCTGGCCCCGCGCACCGCCGTGACGCCACTGCTGGAAGTTGCCGCGCTCGGGCAAAGCTATGCATTGCCCCGGACGCGCCTGTTCGGTCCGCGCCCGACCTTCGATGCGCTGAGCGATGTCACCTTCACCATCCGCGCGGGCGAACGGGTCGGTCTGGTCGGCGAAAGCGGATCGGGAAAATCCACCCTGACCCGCGCGATCCTCGGGCTCGAGGCTCCGCGCGCGGGTCTTGTGACGCTTGCAGGGGCCGACGTGGCCCCGGGGCGCACGCCGCGCGCGACCCAGGCCAAGATGCAGGTGGTCTTCCAGGATCCCTACGGCAGCTTCAATCCGCGCCACGATGTCGCGCGGCTGATCACCGAGCCGTTTCACCTGATGCGCGATGCACCGCGCGGCGCCGCGCGCGAGGCCGCCATCGCCGAGGCACTGACCGCCGTGGGCCTGTCGCCCGGGGATGCCAGCCGCCATATCCACGCTTTTTCCGGCGGACAGCGCCAGCGCATCGCCATCGCGCGGGCGTTGATCACCCGGCCCGAACTGATCATCTTCGACGAGGCGGTGTCGGCGCTCGATGTGCGGGTGCGGGCGCAGATCCTCGATCTGATCGCCGATATCTCGGAGCGGTTCAACCTGGCCTACCTCTTCATCAGCCATGATCTGTCGGTGGTCCGCGGCATCACCACCCGCGTGCTGGTTCTGCAAAAGGGTCGGATTGTCGAGGAAGGGCCAACCGAGACGGTGCTGACCGAGCCGGTCCATCCCTATACACAAGAGCTGATCCGCGCCGCACCGGTGCTGCCAGAGAGTCTCGTCACAAAGGAGAGCTTGCATGCGACTTGAAGGGAAACGGGCCGTGGTGACGGGCGCGGGGTCGGGCTTTGGCGCGGGTATTGCGGCGCGCTTTGCCGCCGAAGGGGCGCGGGTGGTGGTGGCCGACATCAATGCAGACGCCGCCCGCAAGGTGGCCGAGGCCTGTGGCGGTATTGCCGTGACCGTCGATGTGGCCTCGGGTGAAAGCGTGGCCGCGATGGTGGCCGAGGCGCAGCAGGCGGTGGGCGGCATCGATATCCTGGTGAACAACGCGGGCATCACCCATCTGCCGATGCCGATGGAGGACGTGCCCGAGGCCGAGTTCGACCGGGTCTTCGCGGTCAATTGCAAGTCGGTCTATCTGACCGCGCGCGCCGTGGTGCCGCTGATGAAGGCGCAAGGGTCCGGCGTGATCGTCAACGTGGCCTCGACCGCCGGGCTGTCGCCGCGCCCGGGTCTCAACTGGTACAACGCCTCGAAAGGCTGGATGGTGACGGCAACCAAGACCATGGCGGTGGAACTGGCCCCTGCCGGCATTCGCGTAAACGCGCTCTGCCCGGTGGCGGGCGAGACGCCGCTCTTGGCGTCGTTCATGGGCGAGGACACGCCCGAGATGCGCGCGAAGTTCCTGTCGACGATCCCGCTGGGGCGGTTCTCGACGCCCGAGGACATGGCCAATGCGGCGCTTTATCTGGCGTCCGACGAGGCGGGCATGATCACCGGCGTGGCGATGGAGGTCGACGGTGGCCGCTGCATCTGAGATGCGTCCCGGACCGCGCAACCTGATCACCGATGTGGCGGGGCTGCGGGTCGGCAATGCCGAGGACCGCGCGCTGAAATCCGGCACCACGGTGCTGGTGGCGGATGCGCCCTTCGTGGCGTCCGTCGCGGTGATGGGCGGCGCGCCCGGCACCCGCGAGACGGATCTGCTGGCCCCCGACAAGACCGCGCCGGGGGCCGATGCGCTGGTGCTGTCGGGCGGGTCTGCCTTCGGTCTGGCCGCGGCGCAAGGGGTGATGGATGCGCTGGCCGAGGCCGGGCGCGGCTTTGCGGTTCTGTCGGCGAAAGTGCCCATCGTGCCGGCGGCGATCCTGTTCGATCTGCTGAACGGCGGCGACAAGGGATGGGGCGAAAACCCCTATCCGGCGCTTGGCCGGGCGGCGCTCGGCGCCGCGTGCGCGGACTTCTCGCTTGGATCTGTTGGGGCCGGAACCGGTGCGCAGACGGCGCAGGTCAAGGGCGGGCTTGGTTCTGCGTCGCTGGTGTTGCCGTCGGGGGTGACGGTGGGCGCGCTGGTGGCGGTCAATCCGATGGGCTGTGTCACGACGCCCTCGGGGCGGCATTTCTGGGCCGCGCCCCATGAGGTGGGCCAGGAATTCGGCGGGTTGGGCCCCGATCCCGAGGCCGGGCTGCGCGCCCTGCCGCCGTCGCGGAAGCTGGCGGCGATGGCGGCGCTGGGCAACACCACCATCGGGATCGTGGCGACCGATGCCGCACTCGACAAGGCGCAGGCCTACCGCATGGCCGTTGCCGCCCATGACGGGCTGGCGCGCGCCATCCAGCCCGCGCATTCGCCGCTGGACGGCGATCTGATCTTCTCGGTCGCGACGGGGGATCGCGGGCTGTCGGATCCGGTCGCGGACGTTGCGGCGTTGGGGCATGCCGGGTCGATCTGTGTCGCGCGGGCCATCGCACGGGCGGTCTGGGAGGCCACGCCCGAGCAGGGCGATCTGCTGCCGACGTTCCGGGGCGTGTGACAGAGGTCGCAGGTCAGGCGCCACTTCGGGACTCACGGTCGGGACACACGGTCGGGACTCACAATTGGAACAAAAGTAGAACATACTGCCGGGGAAAGCTGATGATTCCCGCATTGTGTTCCCATGTCCGTCGAACTGAGCATCACCTCGAACTTCACCTTCCTGCGCGGTGCGTCGCACCCCGAGGAATATATGGAACGTGCCGCGCTGGCGGGGCTCGACGCGATTGCCGTGGCTGACGAGAACTCGGTCGCGGGGATCGTGCGGGCCTATCAGCGCGCGCGAGAGATCGCGCGCGTGGTGGCCGAACGCGCCGATGCCGAGGCGGTGGACGGCCCCATCGGCCCGCCCGCGCCCGAGGGCTGCGCCCCGGCACCGTCGCTGGCCATCCGCAACGTGCCCCGGCTAATCCCGGCGGCGCGGCTGGTCCTTGCCGAGGGGCTGGAAATCACCGCGCTTGCCGCCACGCGCACCGGCTGGGCGCGGCTTTGTCGGCTGATCTCGAAGGGGCGGCTGCGCGCGCCCAAGGGACAGTGCGATATCCGGCTCGAGGACCTTCTGGACGACGCCGAGGGCCTGGAACTGGTCCTGTTCGGCCCCGAGGTCGCGGATGAGCCGAACTGGACGCCGCTGGCCCGCAGGCTTGTGGCGCGGTTTCCGGACCGTACGCATCTGGGGTTGGCCCCGCGCTACGACGGCGGCGATGCGGCGCGCCTCAATCGGCTGGCACGGCTGGCGGCGGCGCTGGGCATCGAGACGGTGGCCTCGGCGCGCCCGCTGATGCATCACGGGCGGCGGCGCAAGCTGGCGGACGTGCTGAGCGCCGTCAGACTGGGCTGCCGCGTCGACGCGCTGGGCCGCGCGGCGCTGGCCAACGGCGAACAGCGTCTGCGGTCGGCGCCCGAGATGCGCCGCCTGCTGGGGCGGCACGCGGACGCGCTGGACCGGGCGGGGCGGCTCGCGGCGCGCTGCACCTTCGACCTGGGCAGCCTGCGCTATGAATACCCCTCCGAGATCACCGACGGAGAGACCGCCGATCAGCGCCTCGCGCGGCTGGCCCGCGAGGGGCTGAACTGGCGCTATCCCACCGGCGCGCCCGGGAAGGTGCGCGGCCTTCTGGAGCATGAACTGGCGTTGATCGCGCAGCTGGCCTATGCGCCCTATTTCCTGACCGTGCGCGATATCGTGGCCTTCGCGCGCGACCGGGGCATCCTGTGCCAGGGGCGCGGCTCGGCAGCCAATTCGGTGGTCTGCTACGCGCTGGGCGTGACCTCGGTCAGCCCCGAGATCGGCACCATGGTGTTCGAACGTTTCGTCTCGGAGGCGCGCGACGAGCCGCCCGATATCGACGTCGATTTCGAACATGAGCGCCGCGAAGAGGTGATCCAGCACATCTACGAACGCTACGGGCGGCATCGCGCGGGCCTCTGCGCGACGGTGATCCATTACCGCGGCAAGCGCGCGGTGCGCGAGGTAGGCCGTGCCATGGGCCTCAGCGAGGACACCATCGGCGCGCTCAGCTCGCAGCTTTGGGGGTTCTTTTCGACCAATGGGCTCGAGGAGGCCCGGATGCGCGAGATCGGTCTTGATCCGGACGACACACGGCTGCGCCTGACGATGGAACTGATCTACGAGGTCATCGGTTTCCCGCGCCACCTGTCGCAGCATGTGGGGGGCTTCATCATCACCGAGGGCCGCCTTGATGAACTGGTCCCGATCGAGAACGCGACGATGGAGGACCGCACCGTCATCTGCTGGGACAAGGACGATATCGACACGCTGGGCATCCTGAAGGTGGACGTGCTCAGCCTTGGCATGCTGACCTGTATCCGCAAGGCGTTCGATCTGATGCGGCAGCATCACGGGGTCAGGCACACGCTGGCGACGCTGCCGCCCGAGGATCCGAAGGTCTATGACATGCTGTGCCGGGCCGACAGCATCGGCGTCTTCCAGGTCGAAAGCCGTGCGCAGATGAACTTCCTGCCACGCATGCGTCCGCGCAGCTTCTACGACCTGGTGATCGAGGTGGCGATCATCCGCCCCGGGCCCATTCAGGGCGACATGGTCCATCCCTATATCCGGCGGCGCAACGGCGAGGAAACGGTGAGGTTTCCGTCGGACGCGCTGGGCGAGGTGCTGGGCAAGACGCTGGGCGTGCCGCTGTTTCAGGAACAGGCGATGCAGATCGCCATCATCGGGGCGGGGTTTTCGCCGTCCGAGGCAGACCGTCTGCGCCGGGCGCTGGCCACCTTCAAGAAACATGGCAACGTGTCGGAACTGCGCGACCGGTTCCTGCGGGGGATGCGGCGCAACGGCTATGACCAGGAATTCGCCGAACGGTGTTTTTCGCAGATCGAGGGATTCGGATCCTACGGCTTTCCCGAAAGCCACGCGGCAAGCTTCGCGCTGCTGGTCTATGCCTCGGCGTGGATCAAGTGCCACCATCCCGGGATCTTTGCCTGCGCGCTGCTGAATGCGCAGCCGATGGGCTTTTACGCACCCGCGCAGATCGTGCGGGATGCGCGCGAACACGGGGTTCCGGTGCGGCCCGTGGCGATCAACGAAAGCTACTGGGACAACGTGATGGAGCCGGACGGGCAGGGCGGGCTCGCGCTGCGGCTGGGTTTCCGGCAGATCAAGGGCTTGCCCGAGGAGGACGCCGCCTGGATGTGCGCCGCGCGGGGCAACGGCTATCTGTCGGTGCGCGATGTCTGGCGGCGGGCGGGGCTGGAACCGCGGGTGGTGGCGCGGCTGGCGGAAGCCGATGTGTTCGCGGCGCTGGGGCTTTCGCGGCGCGAGGCGCTGTGGGAGGCCAAGGCGCTGGCCGGTGACAAGCCGCTGCCGCTGTTCGCGGGCGACATGGAGGGCGAGGGCATCGTCGAGCCTGCCGCCCACCTGCCGCAGATGAGCGAGGGCGAAGAGATCGTCGAGGATTACGTGGCCATGCGCCTGACCCTGCGGCGGCATCCGGTGGCCTTGCTGCGGCCACTCCTGACGCCGCAGCCGGGGTGAGGTGCCAAAATCTTGGTCAAGATTTTGAGTCGCCGGGATGTCGAGATCTCAAAAATTTGTTGAAATTTTTGCGCGCGTTCGTTCGGTTATCGACGCAGTATTCGCGTGCCGCCCCTTGGCCCCTGTTCCGACCCCCAACGGAGTACTCCAATGATCGCCATCATCTTCGAAGTGATCCCCGCCGAGGGCCGCCGCGACGATTACCTCGACATCGCCGCCGAGATGCGGCCCCTGGTCCACGAGGTCGAGGGTTTCATCAGCGTCGAGCGGTTCCAGAGCCTGACCGACACCGACAAGCTGCTCTCGATCTCGTTCTTCGAGGACGAGGCCGCGGTGCAGCGCTGGCGCACGCTTTCGGCGCATCGCAGCGCCCAGGCCAAGGGGCGCGGCGGCGTCTTTTCGGACTATCGGCTCAAGGTCTGCCACGTGCTGCGCGACTACGGCATGTTCGACCGCGAGGACGCCCCCGAGGACAGCCGCGCGGTGCATCACGCGTAGGCATAGACCAGCAGGGCAACCCCGAGACCCAGGCGGTAGATCACGTAGGGCGTAAAGCTGACCGACCGCAAGAGGCGCATCATCAGCGACAGCGCGGCCAGCGCGGCCCCGAAGGCCATCGCCGCACCGATGGCGCAATCGCGCAGCGGCAGGGGATCGGGGCTGGTGATCGCCTCGAGGCCGAGCAAGCCGCCAGAGGCAAGAATGGTGGGAATGGACATCAGCATGGCCAGCTTTGCAGCACTCTGGCGGTCATAGCCCAGCTGCCGCCCGCCGGTGATGGTGATGCCCGACCGCGAGGTGCCGGGGATCAGCGCCAGCACCTGCCACAGCCCCATGATGACCGCGTGGCGCAGGGTCCAGTTTTCAGCGCGCGCGGTTTCCGCGCCCCGGCGGTCGGCCCAGTAGAGCACCACGCCGAAGACGATCATCGCCCAGCCGATCACCGCGACCGACCGCAACGCCTCGTCAAAGCCCGACAGGCGCAGCAGCAGGCCCGCGGCCATCACCGGGATCGTCGCGATCAGCAGGCAAAGCGCCAGAAACGCGCCGGCGGTGTCGATCTTGCCGCGCAACAGTCGCATCGTGCCGGCCAGAGCCACGCGCACATCCGCCCAGAAATAAAGGATCACCGCCAGAAGCGTGCCCACATGCACCGCCACATCCAGGGCCAAACCCTGATCTTCCGCGCCGGTCAGCTGCGGCAACAGGATCAGATGGCCAGAGGACGAGACCGGCAAGAACTCTGTAATGCCCTGAATAAGCGCAAGAATCAGCAGGTGGAAAAGCGACATGAGCGATGAACCGCACTAGGGGAAAGCCTGAGGCCCTGCTATAAACGCCCTGTTTTCAAAAGGAAGCGCGAAAATAGGTAAAAAATCGGACCTAATTTTCAGCGCCAAAGCGAAAAAAAGATTGATCCGCAGTAAATTTCTTTGATAAAGGTCAGCTTTGCTGACTTTTATTCTTCTTCACCGCCGTATATCACGGCGCAATCCGGAAATACGAGGACGTCTCATGGCCAAGCAGCCGATGCTCAAGTTCGTCTCAGTCGAACGCGATATGCCCGACAAGCGCAAGGCCGAAGCGCGTCGCGAAGACTTCCATGAAATATATGCCGAGTTTGCCGACCAGAAGGCCGCCGAGCAGGCCAGTCGCTGTTCGCAATGCGGCGTGCCCTATTGTCAGACGCATTGCCCGCTGCACAACAACATTCCCGACTGGCTGCGTCTGACCGCCGAAGGCCGTCTGCAAGAGGCCTACGAGCTCAGCCAGGCCACCAACACCTTCCCCGAGATCTGCGGCCGCATCTGCCCTCAGGACCGGCTTTGCGAAGGCAATTGCGTGATCGAACAGTCGGGCCACGGCACCGTCACCATCGGCGCGGTCGAGAAATACATCACCGACACCGCCTGGGAGAAGGGCTGGGTCAAGGACATCGTGCCCGCCCAGGAGCGCGCCGAGAGCGTCGGAATCATCGGTGCGGGCCCCGGCGGACTTGCCGCGGCGGACGTACTGCGCCGCGCCGGTGTGCAGGTCACGATCTACGACCGCTACGACCGCGCGGGCGGGCTGCTGACCTATGGCATTCCCGGCTTCAAGCTGGAAAAGGACGTCGTGATGCGCCGCAACGCGCAACTTGAAAAGGCGGGCGTCACCTTCGTGATGAATTGCAGCGTGGGTGACGACATCTCGTTTGCGGACATCCACCAGAAGCACGACGCGGTGATCATCGCCACCGGCGTCTACAAGACCCGCGACCTGCAGGGCCCCGGATCGGGTGCGGCGGGGATCGTCAACGCCATCGATTTCCTGACCGCGTCCAATCGCAAGAGCTTTGGCGACGACGTGCCCGAGTTCGAATCGGGCGCGCTGAACGCCGAGGACAAGCGCGTCGTGGTGATCGGCGGCGGCGACACGGCGATGGATTGCGTCCGCACCGCGATCCGGCAGGGTGCCACATCGGTGAAATGCCTGTATCGCCGCGACCGCGCCAACATGCCGGGCAGCCAGCGCGAAGTGCAGAATGCCGAGGAAGAAGGCGTCGTTTTCGAATGGCTGACCGCGCCCAAGGGTTTCAAGGGCGATCCGGTGGAGGCCGTCATCGTCGAAAAGATGCGCCTTGGCGCGCCGGATGCCACCGGCCGCCAGTCGCCCGAGGTGATCGACGGGTCGGATTATGACGAACCTGCCGACCTGGTGATCAAGGCGCTGGGCTTTGAGCCCGAGGCGCTGCCGACGCTGTGGGATCAGCCCGAACTGACGGTGACCCGCTGGGGCACCATCAAGGCCGATTTCACCACCGGCAAGACCGCCCTGGACGGTGTCTATGCGGTTGGCGACATCGTGCGCGGGGCCAGCCTCGTGGTCTGGGCCATCCGCGACGGTCGCGATTGCGCCGATGCGGTTCTGGCGCAGTTCAACGCCGCCAGCGCCATCGCGGCAGAGTAGCGGTCATGGCGTCGAAGACCGGACATTGCCTGTGCGGGGCGGTGCAGTTCACGCTGGCGGAAGCGCCGACCGAATACGGCGCGTGCCATTGTACCATGTGTCGTCGTTGGTCGGGCGGGATCGAGCTGGGCATCGAAGCCCTGCCCGATGCGATCGCGTGGTCAGGTGAAGACAACATCCAGACCTACCAAAGCTCGGAATGGGCGGAACGCGGATGGTGCCGAACCTGTGGAACCAACCTGTTCTGGCGGCTGACCGCCCCCGGTCCGATGCATGGCATGCTTGCGCTGAGCTGCGGCGCACTGGACGACGCGTCCGGCATGACCTTCGCGCAGGAGGTCTATATCGACCACAAGCTCGACAGCCATGCATTCGCCGGCACACGAAAGAGGCTGACCGAGGCCGACATCAACGCAATGGTGGCCGCTATGCAGGAAAGCCCTTCCGAATGATCAATGCCTATCGCAGAACCGGCGCGCTATCGGGGCACTGCATGTGCGGTGCGGTCACGATCGCGATCGTTGGCGGCTATGTCGCGGCGGTCGGCCTGTGCCATTGCGGCATGTGCCAGCGCTGGAACGGCGTTGCCTTCGGCTGCTTCTCGGCGTCCCCCGAGGCGGTGACGATCAGCGGCCCGGTCAAGCGCCATGCGTCGTCGGATTTCGCAGAACGCGCGTTCTGCGCCACCTGCGGCAGCCATCTGTGGATGCGAAACACGCAGCCCGAAGACGACTACGAATTCATGCCCGGACTCTTCCCCGGTGCGGCGGATTTCCCGCTCGTCTCCGAGGTCTATGTCGATCAGGCACCGTCCTATTTGCCCTTGTCTGGCGATCACAAGCGCGCAACCCGCGCGGAATACGAAGCGAAAAACCTCTTCGTCGAAGGAGATGCTCCATGACCAAATACGATGCCAACTGGGCCGCCGAGACGGAAGCCAAGCGTAAGTGGCTCGCCGAGAACGGGCTATATTCCGAAAACGAAGAGCATTCGTCCTGCGGTGTCGGCCTAGTCGTTGCCATAGACGGCAAGAAAAGCCGCAAGGTCGTCGAGGCGGGGATCACCGCGCTGAAGGCGATCTGGCACCGGGGCGCTGTCGATGCCGACGGCAAGACCGGCGACGGGGCGGGCATCCACGTGCAGATCCCGGTGAACTTCTTTTACGACCAGATCGAGCGGACCGGCCACACGCCACGCAAGGACCGTCTGATGGCGGTGGGCCAGGTGTTCCTGCCGCGCACCGATTTCGGCGCGCAGGAAACCTGCCGGACCATCGTCGAATCCGAAGTGCTTCGGATGGGCTATTACATCTACGGCTGGCGCCATGTGCCGGTGAATGTCGAATGCCTGGGCGAGAAGGCCAATGCCACCCGCCCCGAGATCGAGCAGATCCTGATCTCGAACACCAAGGGCGTCGACGAGGAAACCTTCGAGCGCGAGCTTTACGTGATCCGTCGCCGCATCGAGAAGGCCGCCGCCGCCGCCGGTGTAAGCCAGCTTTATATCGCCTCGTTCAGCTGCCGGTCGATCATCTACAAGGGCATGATGCTGGCGCAGGACGTGGCCGAGTTCTATCCCGACCTTCTGGACAAGCGTTTCGAGAGCGCCTTCGCGATCTACCACCAGCGCTATTCCACCAACACCTTCCCGCAGTGGTGGCTGGCCCAGCCGTTCCGGATGCTGGCCCATAACGGCGAGATCAACACCCTCAAGGGCAACATCAACTGGATGAAGTCCCACGAGATCCGCATGGCCTCGAGCACGTTCGGCGACATGGCGGGCGACATCAAGCCGATCATCGCCTCGGGCGCATCGGATTCCGCGGCACTTGACGCGGTGTTCGAGGTGCTGGTGCGGGCAGGGCGCAACGCCCCCATGGCCAAGACCATGCTGGTGCCCGAATCCTGGTCCAAGCAGGCCGAGGAACTGCCGCAATCCTGGCGCGACATGTATTCCTACTGCAACTCCGTGATGGAGCCGTGGGACGGCCCCGCCGCCCTGGCGATGACCGATGGCCGCTGGGTCTGCGGCGGGCTCGACCGCAACGGCTTGCGTCCGATGCGCTACGTCGTGACCGGCGACAACCTTCTGATCGCGGGCTCCGAGGCGGGCATGGTTCCCACCGACGAGGCCACGGTGCGCGAAAAGGGCGCGCTTGGCCCCGGCCAGATGATCGCCGTCGACATGGAAACCGGGACGCTGTTCCACGATGTCGCGATCAAGGACCGTCTCGCCGCCGCGCGGCCCTTTGGCGAATGGGTCGGCAAGATCGCCGAGCTTGATGAGCCGCTGTCAAAGGTGCAGGAGACCGCGCAGCTTGAGTCGGCAGAGTTGCGCCGCCGCCAGATCGCGGCCGGCTATACCATCGAAGAGATCGAGCAGATCCTGATGCCGATGGCCGAGGACGGCAAGGAAACCGTGGTCTCGATGGGCGATGACACGCCGTCGGCGGTGTTGTCCAAGCGCTATCGCCCGCTGTCGCATTTCTTCCGGCAGAATTTCAGCCAGGTGACCAACCCGCCGATCGACAGCTTGCGCGAGTTCCGGGTCATGTCGCTGAAGACGCGGTTCGGCAACCTCAAGAACGTGCTCGACGAATCCTCGGCCCAGACCGAGATCCTGGTGCTGGACACGCCCTTTGTCGCCAGTGGCCAGCTCGAGGCGCTGAAAGGCTACTTCAACGCCGAAATGATCGAGATCGACTGCACCTTCCCCGCGGGGGCCGGGCCCAACACGCTGCGGGACAACCTGGATCGCATCCGCGCCGAAGCCGAAGACGCGGTGCGGTCGGGCGCCGGGCACATCACGCTCAGCGACTATCTGGCGGGTGCGGATCGCGTCGGCATGCCGATGATCCTGGCCACTAGCGCGGTGCACAGCCACCTGACCCGAAAGGGGCTTCGGACCTTCTGTTCGCTCAATGTCCGCTCGGCGGAATGTATCGACCCGCATTACTTCGCGGTGCTGATCGGGGCCGGTGCGACGGTGGTAAATCCCTATCTCGCGGAAGAGACCATCGCCGACCGCATCCGCCGCAACCTGATGGACGGCACCCTGACCGAGGCGATGAAGCGCTACCGCGACGCCATCGATCTTGGCGTGCTGAAGATCATGTCGAAGATGGGCATCTCGGTCGTGTCGTCCTATCGCGGCGGTCTCAACTTCGAGGCCGTGGGCCTGAGCCGCGCCATGTGCGCCGAGTTCTTCCCCGGCATGGTGTCGCGCATCTCCGGCATCGGTGTCTCGGGCATCCAGACCAAGGTCGAAGAGATCCACGCGCTCGGGTTCCGGGGCGGTCAGGACGTGATGCCCATCGGCGGTTTCTACAAGGCCCGCAAATCGGGTGAGACCCACGCCTGGGCGGCGCAGACGATGCACCTGATGCAGACGGCATGCGACAACGCCTCCTACGAGACCTGGAAACAGTATTCCAAGGCGATGCGGGCCAATCCGCCGATCCATTTGCGGGACCTGTTGAACATCAAGCCGCTGGGCGCGCCGGTGCCGCTCGAGGAGGTCGAGAGCATCACCGCGATCCGCAAACGCTTTGTCACGCCCGGCATGTCGCTGGGGGCGCTGTCGCCCGAGGCGCACAGGACCCTGTCGATCGCGATGAACCGGATCGGGGCGAAGTCCGATTCGGGCGAAGGTGGCGAAGACCCCAAGGACTTCACGCCCGACAGCAATGGCGACAACCGGTCGGCCAAGATCAAGCAGGTGGCCTCTGGCCGGTTCGGTGTGACGGCGGAATACCTGCTCGCTTGCGAAGAGCTTGAGATCAAGGTCGCGCAGGGGGCGAAGCCCGGCGAGGGTGGCCAGCTGCCCGGCATGAAGGTCACCGAGCTGATCGCCCGGCTGCGGCTGTCGACGCCGGGGGTGACGCTGATTTCGCCGCCGCCGCACCACGACATCTACTCGATCGAGGATCTGGCGCAGCTGATCTATGACCTCAAGCAGATCAACCCGCGGGCCAAGGTGACCGTCAAGCTGGTGGCGTCCTCGGGCGTCGGCACGATTGCGGCGGGCGTAGCCAAGGCCAAGGCCGACGTGATCCTGATCTCGGGCCATAACGGCGGCACCGGCGCTTCGCCCGCGACCTCGATCAAATACGCGGGCCTGCCGTGGGAAATGGGCCTGACCGAGGCGCATCAGGTGCTGTCGATGAACAAGCTGCGGTCGCGGGTCACGCTGCGCACCGATGGCGGATTGCGCACCGGGCGTGACATCGTCATGGCCGCGATGATGGGGGCCGAGGAATACGGCATCGGCACCGCCGCGCTGATCGCGATGGGCTGCATCATGGTGCGTCAGTGTCAGTCGAACACCTGCCCTGTGGGGGTGTGCACGCAAGACGAAGCGTTGCGCAAGAAGTTCACCGGCAATGCCGACAAGGTGGTGAACCTCATCACTTTCTACGCCCAGGAAGTGCGCGAGCTTCTGGCGGAAATCGGCGCCCGGTCGCTCGACGATGTGATCGGACGCGCCGATCTTCTGAGCCAGGTCAGCCGTGGCTCGGACCATCTGGACGATCTGGACCTGAACCCGCTGCTGATCCGGGTCGATGGCGGCGATATCGCGCGCTTCGACCGCACCGGACCCCGCAACGAGGTCGACGACACGCTCGATGCGGAAATCGTCAAGGACGCCGCGCGCTTCCTCAATGACGGCGAAAAGATGCAGCTGTCCTACGCGGTGCAGAATACGCACCGGACCGTGGGCACGCGGGTCTCAAGCCACATCGTGCAGCGTTTCGGCATGCGCAATACGCTTCAGCCCGATCACCTGACGGTCAAGCTGACCGGTTCGGCGGGGCAGTCGCTGGGCGCTTTCGCGGCCCCGGGCCTGAAGATCGAAGTGTCCGGCGATGCCAACGACTATGTTGGCAAGGGCCTGTCGGGGGGGATCGTGGTGGTGCGCCCGCCGATGCATTCCCCGCTCGTGGCGTCGGAAAATACCATCATCGGCAACACCGTGCTTTACGGCGCGACCAACGGGTATCTTTACGCGGCGGGCCGTGCGGGCGAACGGTTTGCCGTGCGCAACTCAGGCGCCAGGGTGGTTGTCGAGGGCTGCGGATCCAACGGCTGCGAGTACATGACCGGCGGCATCGCCGTGATCCTGGGCTCGATCGGGGCGAACTTCGGCGCGGGCATGACCGGCGGCATGGCCTATCTCTACGATCCCGAGGGCCAGGCCAACACGCTGATCAACCACGACGGGCTGGTGACATGCGCGGTCAGCGTGGCGCATTGGGAAGCCGAGCTGAAGGTCCTGATCGAGACCCATCTGGCCGAGACCCGCAGCCTCAAGGCGGCGGACATCCTGCAGAACTGGGACGTCGAGAAGGCCAATTTCCTCCAGGTCTGCCCGACAGAGATGCTCGACAAGCTGCCACATCCGCTCGGCATCGAGGATCAGGCGGTTCCGGCAGAATAGCCCCCTGCCTGTCACCGACCATGGGGCCGCGCCGGATACCTTCGGCGCGGCCCTTCTTCTGACCGGCGGGGGGCGCGAAAGTCGGCGCTTAGCGGAATCGCCGAACGGGTGTAGACTGCCTGCGCATTCCTCGCATGGCGGAGTATTCTCATGACCGCGAATGACCTCGGCATCCTCGTGGGCACCACCAAGGGCGCCTTCATCCTGAACGGCACTTCGGACCGCGATGCCTGGTCCGTGTCCGGGCCGTTTTGCGACGGTTGGGCCATCAACCACCTTGCGGCGGACCCCGAGACCGGAACGATCTGGGCGGCAGGCGGCGGGGAATGGACCGGAGCCGGGGTCTGGCGCTCGGATGACGGTGGTGACAGCTGGGCGCTGACCCGGCTGACGCGCGGCGTGAACGACGACTGGGCCGCCAACGATCCGGACTTTGCCAAGGCCATCGGCTGGACCGATGCGCCCTTGCCCTTCGGTGATGAATTCAGCCAGATCTGGTCGCTGAACTACGCCCATGGGGCGCTGCACGCAGGCACCAAGCCAGCGGGGCTTCTGGTCAGCCGGGATCGCGGTGCGCACTGGGACAAGGTGTCGTCGCTGACCGATCATCCGTCGGCGGAACACTGGAACCCGGGTGCCGCGGGCCTCGTGCTGCACACCATCGTCCACGATCCGGACGACCCGCAGAAAATGTGGATCGCCATCTCTGCCGCCGGGGTCTTCGCCACCGAGGATGGTGGGGCCACATGGGAACGCCGCAACCGGCTGTCCAACGCCGAGGCTTGCGGCCATCACGATCATCCCGCCGCCCCGCGCGACGGCGAGACCGGGCATTGCGTCCACAACATGATGCGGGCGCCGGGGCCGGGTGCGGTGCTCTACCAGCAGAATCATCACGGCGTCTGGCGCTCGTCCGATGGCGGGCGCTCGTGGGACGATATCACCGAGGGGCTGCCCTCGACCTTCGGGTTTCCGATCCGCGTGCATCCGCGCGATCCGGACGTGATCTGGACCCTGCCGCTAAATGGCGACAGCGTGGGCCGCTATCCGCCCGATGCGGCAGCGGCGGTCTGGTGTTCACGCGATAGCGGGCAAAGCTGGGAAGCGCAGCGCAACGGGCTGCCGCAGAACGGCTGCTTCTTCACCGTGTTGCGTCAGGCCATGGCGGGCGACCGGCAGGACCCGGCGGGTATCTATTTCGGCACAAATTCGGGGTCGGTTTTCGCCACCCGGGACGAGGGCGCCGAATGGGTCGAGATCGCGCGCCACCTGCCGACCGTGCTGGCCGTGGAGGTGATGGAGCGGCACTGAGCGCGCGACGGGGCGCGTTGTCCCACAAGTAATTGTTGCCGGAGACGAAACAATCGGCCCGTCGGGTTGGGATTGCTCGCAAATACCGGACAATGCGCGCGCCATGCTGACCGCGACGCGGGGGTGACATTTCCACCGCGCCTCTTGCGACCGGCGCGCGAATATCTTTTCGTCGCGCCCTGCCAAGGCTAAGAACAAGGCATGGCAGTCAAGACCAGCACGTCGCGCAAGACATCCAAGGCAAAGCCCCGCATCCGCCCGGTCCGGTTTCTGCTGAAATGGACCTTCCGGGCCGGTCTGGCGGTGGCGCTACTTCTGGCGTTGGCCGTCGGGCTTTACCGTGTGGTGGACCCGCCCACGACGCCCTACATCATGGCCGAGGCGCGTCGGCTTGACGGCGTGGCGCGCGACTGGGTCGATGCCGATGATATCGCCCCGGTGATGTTCCGGTCGGCGGTGGCGGCCGAGGACGCTAATTTCTGCACGCACTGGGGCTTTGACATGGGCGCGATCCGCGATGCCATCGAACAGGGCGGCACGCGCGGGGCCTCGACCATATCGCAGCAGGTCGTCAAGAACGTCTATCTCTGGCACGGGCGCAGCTGGCCGCGGAAGGCGCTCGAGGCGCTGATCACCCCCGCGATCGAGGCCGCATGGCCCAAGCGCCGGATCCTAGAGGTCTATCTGAACGTGGCCGAATTCGACGAGGGCGTGTTCGGCGTGCAGGCAGCGGCCAAGCACTACTTCGGCACCACCGCGCGCGATCTGACGCCGGTTCAGGCGGCGCGTCTGGCGGCGATCCTGCCGGACCCCAAGGGCCGCTCTGCCAGCGATCCGTCGTCGTTCGTGCGTCGCCGCGCGGCATCGATCCGTGACGGTGCGGCCACCATCCAGCGCGATGGGCGCGCTGCCTGCTTCGAGCCAGCATAACACCGCCGTCCGCGACGCCGTTTCACATACGAGGTGTTGTATCGTCCCCGCCTTGGGGGGTAAGACCAAGGGGAATTTCAAGAAAACGCGTGTTTCCAGATGGCCAAGCTTTATCACGTGCCCCTTTCGCCCTTTTGCCGCAAGGTCCGTCTCAGCCTCGCCGAGAAGAAGATCGAGGTGGAGCTGGTCGAAGAGCGGTATTGGGAAAAGGACCCCGATTTCCTGCGCCGCAACCCTGCGGCCAAGGTTCCGGTTCTGAAGATCGACGGCAAGACCATGGCCGAAAGCGCGGCCATCTGCGAGTGGATCGAAGAGTCCTATCCCGAACCGTCCCTGATGCCCAAAAGCCCCGATGCCAAGTACGAGATGCGTCGGATCATCGGCTGGTTCGACGACAAGTTCCATTCCGAGGTGACATCGAAACTGCTTTACGAGCGGGTCAACAAGAAGGTGATGAAGGCGGGTTTCCCGGACTCGGGCAACGTCAAGGCCGGGGCGAAGGCGATCAAATACCACCTCGACTACATGGCCTGGCTGCTGGATCACCGCCGCTGGCTGGCGGGCGATGCCATGACCCTGGCCGATTTCGCAGCTGCCGCGCATCTGTCGTCGCTCGACTATATTTCGGACGTGGACTGGAACCGGCAGGCGGCGGTCAAGGACTGGTACGCCAAGATCAAGTCGCGCCCGGCGTTTCGCCGGATCCTCGCCGACCAGATGCCGGGATTTCCGCCGCCGGCGCATTATGCCGACCTGGATTTCTGAACCTCGCATCGGTCGTGTCGTGATCGGCCTGCCGGGCGGGGTCGCGGGGGTCGCATGACGTTGACCGAAAAACTCAAACATGAGGCCGTGGCGGTGGGCTTTACCGCCGCCCGGATCTGCGCGCCGGATGCCATTCCGGAGGTCCCCGCGCGTCTCGGGCAGTTTCTGGACGCGGACCGGCACGGGCAGATGGGCTGGCTGGCGGACAGGGCGGTCTGGCGTGGCGATCCGCGCGCGCTGTGGCCAGAGGCACGGTCGGTCATCATGCTCGGCGAAAGCTATACGCCCGAGCACGATCCGCTGGCCATCCTGTCCGAGTCGGAAAAAGCCGCGATCTCGGTCTATGCGCAGAACCGCGATTATCACGACGTGGTCAAGAAACGCCTCAAGCGGCTGGGCCGCTGGCTGATCGACGCGGCAGCGCGCGACACCGGCACCGCGCCCGAGATCAAGGTGTTCGTCGATACCGCCCCGGTGGCGGAAAAGCCGCTGGGTCAGGCCGCCGGGCTGGGCTGGCAGGGCAAGCACACCAACCTCGTCAGCCGCGAGATGGGATCCTGGTTCTTTCTGGGCGCGATCTTCACCACGCAGGACCTGAAGCGCGACACACCCGAACGGGACCATTGCGGATCGTGTCGCGCCTGTCTCGACATCTGCCCGACCGATGCCTTCCCGGCCCCCTACCAGCTCGACGCGCGGCGGTGCATTTCCTACCTCACGATCGAGCACAAGGGGCCGGTGCCGGAAGACCTCCGCGCGAAGATGGGCAACCGAATCTATGGCTGCGACGATTGCCTTGCGGTCTGCCCGTGGAACAAGTTCGCCGCAGAGGCCCGCGAGGCAAAGTATCACGCCCGCGCCGATCTCTTGGCCCCGGACCTCGCCGACCTGGCGACGCTTGACGACGGGGCTTTCCGGGCGCGTTTTTCGGGCTCTCCGATCAAGCGGATCGGGCGCGACCGTTTCGTGCGGAACGTGCTGTACGCGATCGGAAATTCCGGGCGTCCGGCATTGCGTCCGGTGGCCGAGGCGCGGACGGGCGATGCCGACGCCACGGTGCGGGACGCGGCGGGCTGGGCCGTGGCGCGGCTGACACCCCGGGGCTAGGGCCCGCATTCCCTGGCCCGGGATGGGGCAAGACCACGCAGCCCTTTTTTTTCCGGCCTGGCCGCCCATCTTATAGGGATCATTAAACACGCAAGGGGGGCCGCATGGCCGAGTATCGCAAAGACCCCGACGCAATTGCCGCTCTCGACCCCGAGAGCTACCGCGTCACCCAGGAAAACGGCACCGAGCGGCCCGGCACAGGGGCCCATCTGGGCAACAAGGAGCCGGGCATCTACGTCGATATCGTGTCGGGCGAGCCGCTATTTGCCTCATCGTCTAAATACGAATCGGGCTGTGGCTGGCCCAGCTTCGTGACGCCCATCGCGCCCGAGAATGTCGCTGAATTGCGCGACACCTCGATGGGGATGATCCGCACCGAGGTGCGCTCGAGGCACGGCGACAGCCATCTCGGTCACGTGTTTCCGGACGGACCGGCAGACCGGGGCGGGCTGCGCTATTGCATCAATTCCGCGGCGCTGCGCTTTGTGCATCGCGACGACATGGACGCAGAAGGCTATGGTGCCTATCTGGACCAGGTGGAGGATCCGGCATGAGCGATCTGCAACGCGCTGTCCTCGCGGGCGGCTGTTTCTGGGGCATGCAGGACCTGATCCGCAAGATGGACGGGATCAGCAAGACGCGCGTCGGCTATACCGGCGGCGACGTTCCCAACGCGACCTATCGCAATCACGGCACCCATGCGGAGGGCATCGAGATCTGGTTCGATCCCGACCGCATCTCGTATCGGCGCATCCTGGAATACTTCTTCCAGATCCACGACCCGACTACCCTCAACCGGCAGGGCAACGATACCGGCATGTCCTATCGGTCGGCCATCTACTACGTCGATGCCGATCAAAAGGCGGTGGCGGAAGACACCATCGCCGATGTTGAGGCATCGGGCATCTGGCCCGGCCGCGTGGTGACAGAGGTCGCACCGGCGGGCGATTTCTGGCAGGCAGAGCCCGAGCATCAGGACTACCTCGAGCGTATCCCGAACGGTTATACCTGTCATTTCCCGCGTCCGGACTGGGTGCTGCCCAAGCGCGACGCGGCGGAATAATCTCTCCCTCTTCGAAGATGGGGTGCGCCCTGCGGCGGAACCGCAGGGCGCGTTCATCAGGAAACGTGTGCTTACGACCCTCGGGTCAACGCCAGTTTGCGGCACGAGAGCTTTCCAGAAGCTTAACGCAAAACCGAATCCGCATTAACGTCCGCTTAACCCGCCGGTCGCTATGCTGGCCCTATGGCAAAAGACGGTTTCTCCGAGATGCAGGGCACTTTGTTCGATCCGCCACGCCGCGATGCGGGCGGTCCGATCCTGCCGTCCTACCTGCGCGATCACCGTCAACGCCTGCGGGACCGCTTCGTGGCGGGTGGTGCCGACGCTGTGCCTGATTACGAAATGCTGGAACTGGTGCTGTTCCGCGCCATTCCGCGCCGCGATGTCAAGCCGCTGGCCCGCGCTCTGATCGATACATTCGGTGACTTCGCGCGCACGGTGTCGGCCCCGCAGGCGCGGCTTCTGGAAATACCGGGCGTCGGTGCCGCGGTGATCTGCGAACTGAAGATCGTCGAGGCCGCGGCCCAGCGGCTGGCGCGCGGCAGGGTGCTCAACCGGTCCGTTGTCTCAAGCTGGGATGCGCTGATCGACTATTGCCACGCCGCCCTGTCCCACAAGGAGATCGAGGAATTTCGCGTGCTCTTTCTCGACCGCAAGAACGTCGTGATCGCGGACGAGGCGCAGGCGCGGGGGACGGTCGATCATGTGCCGGTCTATCCACGCGAAGTGATCAAGCGCGCGCTCGAACTCAATGCCTCGGCGCTGATCCTGGTCCACAACCATCCGTCGGGCGACCCCGACCCGTCGCCTGCCGATATCGACATGACCGAAGAGATTGCCCGGGCGGGTGCGCCGCTGGGCGTGACATTGCATGATCACCTGGTGATCGGAAAACGCCGCGAGCTGAGCTTTCGGGCCGAGGGGCTGATCTGAGGCGGGTGGCCTCAGTCCAGCCAGATTTCGACGCGCCGGTTCGCGCCGCGGCCCCATGTGGTGTCGTCGCAGGCCATCGGCATCGTCTCGCCGAAGGCATCCGCGCGGGTGGACAGATGCGCGGTATCCGCCGCCTCTGCGGCATCGAGCACGGCCCTGCGTACCGCTTCGGCGCGTTTTCGCGCGATGGCGAGGTTGGCCGCCGCAGGTCCGACGCCATCGGAAAACCCGGCGAACAGGATGTCGCGCGTGTCGTAGATCCCGGCCTCGATATCCGCCGCAAGGGTCTGCACATTGGCCCGCGACTGCGCGTCCAGCCGTGCCGATCCCGGTTCGAACCGGAACGAGGTGGTCAGCCGGGTCCGAGGCCCGAGCGCGGCTTGCAACCGCTTCAGCTCGGCCAGTCCGGTTTCGCCCTCTGCCACGGCGATCGCATTGGCCAGTCGCGCGCCCTGGTCGGCAATCGGAACCTCTTCGCTGGCCTGATCGGTAAATCCGACGCGCCGGATCACGTTCTGTGCCGGACGCGACCCGGTATAGGCCAGAAAATCGCGCGCGATTTTCGGCAGACGCCGGGCGGGCAGGTAAAGGAACATCGGCGCGGTCAGGGGCCAGTCCTCGGTCTTGATCGTCCGGCGCGTGGCGCGCAGCGTAAAGCCGCAGGGGCCGGTCAGGGCCAGCGGACGGGCCAGCCCGGTCTCCGAAAAACTCGCGATGCCGATGCCGAAAGGATCGACCGCGACGGCGGCGGCCAGCACCTCTTGCGTGGCATGGCGGATGATCGTGCCCGCGACACCATCCGCGCGGGCATCCATCAGGCGGCTTTCGATCGACTGCGCAAGCCCCGAGGTGACCGCCGGCAGATGCAGCGTGATCGGCGCGTCGGGGCCGCCGATGGCGGACCAGTTGTCGATCCGCCCCGCCAGCAGCCCCTCAAGCGCCGCCAGAGAGATGGCCTGCACAGGGTTCGCGTTCGCCACCACCGGCACCATCGCATCGAGTGCCAGCACCCGCGCCCATTTTGCCTGATGCAGGTCGCCAAGGCCCGACTGCGCGGCGCGGGACGCCTCGTCGCGGCGAATCTCGCGCAGCGCCATCACCATGTCTGCATCGTCGGCCAGCAGGTCGGCAAAGCCCTTGTCGGTATTGCTGGAGTCGATGAGGAACCGCGCCAGTGCCTTGCCGGTGCCGGGGTTCTCGAGGGTGTAGGTCGTGCGCAACGGCGATATGGTATTGCGGTTCGCGACAAAGCCCTCTCGCAGCGCGAAGCCCTCGATCAGGGCGGGCAGCAGGATGTTCCCGATGGTGCTGGACCCGGAAATCCGCATCTCGGCGACGAAGTCGGTCAGCGACGGGCAGGCCACCCCTTCGCAGCGGACGCCGGAACTGTCGACGGTCAGTTCGCCGTATTGCGATGCGATGCGGTAGAATTCCCCGTCAAAGCCCAGCAGCGTGCCGGTGATCGACACGCCGCCATCCTGCGACCGCAGCACCACGTCCTCTGCCGTGGCGGGGGTCGCGGTGAGGCCTAGCCACACCAGACTTGCGGCACCAAGCGCCGCATGCATGACATCTCTGACGATATGCGGGATGGCGCGCCCCCTCGGTCCTTTCCGGTATCGCGGCAGAGTGTCCGCGCCCGGTCGGGGAAGTTCAAGTGGCCGCGGCGCAGAAGATCAGCGGGCTGCGACCTCGATGTCGCGGACCATCTCGTCGAGTACCAGGAAGTCGCCCACGGCGTCGCATTCGGGCATCGACAGCGTCAGGTCCTGCACGGTCAGCGAGGATCCGGTGCGCAGTTGCAACATCTGTGCCTCGACATCGCCGGCGCAATTGGCCGCGGTCACTTCCGCCTCGACGGTCAGCGCGATGTCACCATTCACCCGGGCCGTGCCCGCGGGGAAGGAATAGATCTCGGCCAGCAGCGGCTCGGGTGCGTCGGCGTCGCCAAGGCGCGTCAGGAACCCGCCTTCGCCACGGGCCGCAGCTTCGATCGAACCGCGCGCGCCGGACCAGACATGGCCTTCGGCAAAGTAGTCCGCGCCCATTTCGCGCGCATGCAGCTGAAGCCCGCTTTGATCACGCCATTGCAGCGCGACGCGGTCGTAGAACGCCAGCGAAGACACCTGCGTCTGGACCACCGCGCCATCCCCGGATGCGTAGGACAGGATGAAGACCGCCTGTTCCGACAGCGCCGGAACCACCAGTGCCAACGACCCGTCAGGCTGCATCGTCGCGGTGAACATCATGCCGGAATGGTGCACGGTCAGGCGTTCCGATCCGTGGCAGGGTGCCGTGATCGCCAGCGACACCAGCGCACCGGCGGTCGGCTCCGCGGTGGCGGCGATGTCGCAATCGAACCCCGAGCGCGCGGCCTCGGCGGGCAGGGTCGCATCCGATGTCGTCCCGGTATCGACGGCGGCAAATTCGACGACCGCGTCAGGCAGGACCGCTCTGGCCGCCGCATCGCCGGGCATCTCGGGCAGGACAAGGCCCGCCATTCCGGTCGCGGCGGAGGTCTGCAAGCTGGGCGCTTCGGCATCGACCGGGGCTGCGGTATCGACGATGCCGGTCACTTCTATCGGGCCTGTCGGGCCAGAGCTGAAGGGCATGCCAAACTGCATCACATAGCCAATGGCGAAGGCGCAGGTCGCGGTGCCAACGGCAAGGAGTCGGGTCTTGGGATTGGCCATCGAAGCCTCCGTAAGACGGTTACATTCCCATAGTCTATGGCCCCCAAAGGTGGCCAGTATGGGGCGCGCATGTGCACAGGCTTGGGCGTTTCCAAGGCAGAAACAATCCGGCGCAAAGGCGCGGTCGGCAATGGGGCCGCAACAGGCAGCGGACGTCTGTGCGGCTCAGGTGATGACCGTCCCGGCTTCCGGGTCGTAGTCATAGGCAGCGAGCGCCGAAGCCTCGTACCGCGCGACCCGGTCGAACATGGCGCGGTCCCATGTCAGCGCCATTGCCGGGCTGACCCCATGGGCGGGCGTGTCGAAGATCGCCGCGTCCGGAATGCCAAGGCCCAGGTCGCGGTTCAGCGATGCGAGGTCGTCGCGGATCGTTTCGTTCTGCAGCACCCGCGCGTTCGATCCGGCGCAATAGGCCGCATACATCCCCGACACGAACCCCGGCGCCCGCGACGTGACCTTGTCGAGGAACGTGTTGAAGTCGTCGTCCCGGGTGCCGTTGAGCGGTGACATCACGTGCCAGTTCGCCGCCTGTCCCGGATGGCCCCAGTCGCGGAATGCCTTCGAGGACTGGTACTTGAACCAGCTTTCGTACCAGCGCATCGGGTGGCGGACCACGGCGACATATGTCAGCGGGCCGCGCGGCAGGACGCGGCGCTTGAAGAATGCGCCCTTGGCCTGCCGCACCTGACCGGCGATCAGATCATAGGTCGCGTGCTTGTGGCTGACCGGTGCAACCACGAGGCCCTGGTCCTCGAGCACCTTGGTCAGCCAGTTGCCGCCCGTCTTCGGGATATGCAGGTAGACCAGGTCCTGTCTGAGCAGTAACGCCATGTGCCGTTTCCGATACGGGGTCGTCAGGACCGGCGCGCGCCGCGGGCCCGCATCATGCCAGCCGTCCGTGGCAATGCTTGAACTTGTTGCCAGAGCCGCAGGGGCAGGGGCTGTTGCGACCGGGATTGCCCCAGGTGTCGGGATCGGTTTCGTCGAAACCGTCGACCAGGGGCGTGCCCGCCGCGACCGCTGGCCCGGCGGCCTCGGCATCGGCGTGGGCGGCACCGGCGGGGGCCGCGTCGGCGGCCGCCTGCGCCTGTGCCTGCTGACGGCGCATCTCGTCGAGCAATTGCTGCCGCTGTTCCTCGGACATCGGGCGGATCTGCGACAGCTTCTGGGTGACATCGGCGCGCAGGCTGTTGAGCATCGATTCGAACAGCTGGAAGCTTTCGGTCTTGTACTCGTTCAACGGATCGCGCTGGGCATAGCCGCGGAACCCCACGACCGAGCGCAGATGCTCGAGCGTCAGAAGGTGTTCGCGCCACTTGCCGTCGATGGTCTGCAACAGAAGCTGCTTTTCGATCTGGCGCATCGCCTCGGGGCCGAACGCCGCGGCCTTTTCGGCCATCATCTCGTCGGCGGCCTTGGTGATCCGTTCGCGCAACTCGTCGTGGTCGACGCCGTCCTCTTCGGTCCAGGCGGCAATCGGCAGGTCAAGCGCCAGCGCGTCCTTGATCGCGGCGTCAAGCCCCTCGGCGTTCCATTGGTCGGCATAGGTCTTGGGCGGCGCGTAGGTATCGACCAGGTCGTCGATGACCTCGTCGCGCATGTCGTCGGTGACCTCCGACAGGTCGTCCGCTTCCATGATTTCGCGGCGCTGGCCGAAGATCACCTTGCGCTGGTCGTTCATCACGTCGTCGAACTTGAGCAGCTGCTTGCGGATGTCGAAGTTGCGGCCCTCGACCTTGGATTGCGCGCGCTCGAGCGATTTGTTCACCCAGGGGTGAATGATCGCCTCGCCTTCCTTCATGCCCAGCGACGACAGCACCTTGTCGAGCCGCTCGGACCCGAAGATGCGCATCAGGTCGTCATCGAGCGACAGGAAGAACGACGACCGACCGGGGTCGCCCTGACGACCCGACCGACCGCGCAGCTGGTTGTCGATGCGGCGGCTTTCATGGCGTTCGGTGGCCAGCACGAACAGGCCGCCCGCCGCCTTCACCTTTGCCTCGTCCTCGGCCTGTTCGGCCTCGATGCGGGCGCGAATCTCGTCGGGGTGGCCGTCGGGATCGGCGCTCAGCGCCTCCTGCACCTTCATCTCGAAGTTGCCGCCGAGTTTGATGTCGGTGCCGCGACCGGCCATGTTGGTGGCGATGGTGATCGCGCCCGGCAGGCCCGCGTCGCCAACGATCTGGGCTTCCTTCTCGTGCTGGCGGGCGTTCAACACGTTGTGCGGAAGGTCCGCGTCCTTCAGAAGCTGCGACAGCATCTCGGACTTCTCGATCGAGGTGGTGCCGACGAGGACCGGCTGGCCCTTTTCATGCGCCGCGCGGATTTCCTCGACGATGGCGGTGTATTTTTCCTGCGCGGTGCGGTAGACGCGGTCGTCCTCGTCGATGCGCGCGATCGGCTTGTTGGTGGGCACTTCGACCACGCCAAGACCGTAGATTTCGGCAAACTCGTCGGCTTCGGTCGAGGCGGTGCCGGTCATGCCCGACAGCCGTTTGTAGAGCCGGAAGTAGTTCTGGAAGGTCACGCTGGCGAGGGTCACGTTCTCTGGCTGGATCTGCGCGCCTTCCTTGGCCTCGATGGCCTGGTGCAGCCCGTCCGACAGGCGGCGACCGGCCATCATGCGACCGGTGAATTCGTCGATCAGCACGACCTCGCCGTCGCGGACGATGTAATCCTTGTCGCGGTGGAACAGCTTGTGCGCGCGCAGGCCCTGGCTCAGGTGGTGTACGATGGTGGTCGATTCCGGGTCGTAAAGCGACTGGCCCTCGGGCACGAAGCCCGCCTCGACCAGACGCTCTTCCAGAAACTCGTTGCCCTCGTCGGTGAAGGTGACGTTCCGGGTCTTCTCGTCGATGGCGTAGTGGTCTTCGCTCAATTCGGGGATCAGCTTGTCGATGCCGGTATAAAGCTCCGACCGGTCTTGCGAGGGCCCCGAGATGATCAGCGGCGTGCGCGCCTCATCGATCAGGATCGAGTCGACCTCGTCCACCACGGCGAAGTTGTGGCCGCGCTGATACATCTGGCTCAGCTCGGACTTCATGTTGTCGCGCAGATAGTCGAAGCCCAGCTCGTTGTTGGTCGCATAGGTGATGTCGGCCTCGTAGGCGGCCTTCTTCTCGTCGTCGGGCTGGCGCGGGTAGACCACGCCGGTGGTCAGCCCGAGCGCGCCATAGACCTTCGACATCCAGTCCGCATCGCGGCGCGCCAGGTAGTCGTTGACGGTGACGATGTGCACGCCCTTGCCAGACAGCGCATTCAGATAGGCCGGGAAGGTCGCGACCAGGGTCTTGCCCTCGCCGGTCTTCATTTCGGCGATGTTGCCCTGATGCAGGAAGATGCCGCCCATGAGCTGCACGTCGAAGGCCCGAAGGCCCAGGGCGCGGCGCGCGGCCTCGCGGCAGTTGGCGAAGGCTTCGGGCAGAAGATCGTCCAGCGCCTCACCATTGGCGGCGCGGGTGCGCAACTCGGCGGTCTTGGCGATGATGCCCGCGTCGTCGAGCGCCTCGTACTCCGGCTCCAGCGCGTTGATCTTCTCGACCAGCGGGCGGGTCGCCTTGATTACCCGGTCGTTCGGGGTGCCGAAGACCTTCTTTGCGAGTGTTCCGAACCCTAGCATACGCTCTCTTTCGCCTGTCACTATCTCGTGTGCCGGCAACTGCTTGCCCGTCTTGCACCGAGCCCATACACAAACGCAGAGAAAAGACCGGCTGCCGACAGCCAATTGGCGATGTAAGCGTCGGTCCTGTGAGTGTCAACGCTGCCCTCCAAGGGGCCGCAGAAAGAGGTGTAAACATGCCCCGACTGAGCCTGAAACTTGCAACCGCGGCGCTGATTGCCGTGGCGGCCCCCGCGTTCGCGCAGGATGAGGCCGCCGGCGGGGAGGCAGATCTGTCCACCGTCATGGCCACGGTCAACGGCCAGGAGATCACGCTCGGCCACATGATCATGGTGCGCGCGAGCCTGCCGGAGCAATATCAGCAACTGCCCGCGGATGTGCTGTTCAATGGCATCCTCGACCAGCTGATCCAGCAAGAGGCACTGTCGCAGTCGGATGGCGCGGTCGCGACCGACACCGTCAGGATCGCGCTGCAGAACGAAGAGCGCGCGCTGCTGGCCTCCGAAGCGGTGAACACCATCTCGGACGGCGCTGTCAGCGAAGAAGCCATCCGGGCGGCCTATGAGGCGGAGTTCGCCATCGAAGGCGGCGCGACCGAATACAACGCGTCGCACATCCTCGTGGAGACCGAGGAAGAGGCGCAGGCGCTCGTCGCAGAGATCGAAGGCGGCGCGGATTTCGCGGAGCTGGCCAAGGAAAAGTCGACCGGACCGTCGGGCCCCGGTGGCGGCAGCCTCGGGTGGTTCTCTGCCGGTCAGATGGTGGCCGAATTCCAGACCGCGGTGGAAACACTTGAACCCGGTGCGGTGTCCGCCCCGGTGAAGACCCAGTTCGGCTGGCACGTGGTCAAGCTGAACGAGACCCGCCTGAAGGAAGCCCCCGCCCTCGAGGAGGTGCGCGCCCAGCTTGAGCAGACGCTGATGCAACAGGTCGTCGAAGAGGCGATCGAGGCGCTTGTCGCCGATGCCGAGGTGACGCGCCCGGGGGCCGAGCTGGACCCCGAACTGCTGACCCGCGTCGATCTGCTGAACGGAGAGTAAGATGGCCAAGATCACCGGTCGCTCGCCGCTGGCACCCGAGGCGTTCCCGAATCTGCCGGTGATCAAGGGCGTCCGGTTCGCCACCGTCGCGGCAGGGGTGCGCTATGCCGGGCGCACCGACGTCATGCTGGCCCATCTGGCACCGGGATCGAGCGTCGCGGGCGTGTTCACACGCTCGGCCACCCGGTCGGCGCCGGTGCTCGACTGCCAGACCAAGATCGGGCTCGATCCGAAGGAGGGCGACGGTGCCGCGATTCTGGTGAATTCGGGCAATTCCAACGCCTTCACCGGGCGCGCGGGCGACGCCTCGGTGCACGCGCTCTGCGAAGCCGTGTCGACGGCAATGGACCTGCCGCCAGCGCGGGTCTTCACCTCGTCGACCGGCGTGATCGGCGAACGGCTGCCGCATGACCGCATCACCGCCAAGGTCGCCGATCTGGTGGCGGGACTGTCGGAAACCGGCATCGAGGCGGCCGCATCGGCAATCATGACGACCGACACCTTCCCCAAGGGGGCCTCTGCCGAGATCGAGCTGGGCGGCCGGACCGTCAGGATCGCGGGCATCGCCAAGGGCTCGGGCATGATCGCGCCCGACATGGCGACGATGCTGGTCTACATCTTCACCGACGCCGCCATCGCCCGCGCGGAGTTGCAGGAGATGGTGTCGTCGATCAACGCGCGGACCTTCAACTGCATCACCGTGGACAGCGACACCTCGACGTCGGACACGTTGCTGATGGGGGCAACGGGCGCCTCGGGCGTGCGGGTGACGACAGCGGACGCGGCTTTCGTCGACGCGCTGTACGGGGTATTCCGCGATCTGGCGCATCAGGTGGTCAAGGATGGCGAAGGGGCGACGAAATTCGTCACCGTCGCGGTGACAGGCGCGGCAAGCGATGCCGACGCCCGGACCCATGCGATGTCGATCGCGAACTCGCCGCTGGTCAAGACCGCGATTGCCGGGGAAGACCCGAACTGGGGCCGGATCGTCATGGCTGTCGGGAAATCCGGCGCGGCCGCGGACCGGGACCTGCTGTCGATCCGCTTCGGCGATGTGCTGGTGGCCGAGAAGGGCTGGGTTTCGCCCGAATACCACGAGGACCAAGGCGCGGCGGTGATGCGCGCGCCCGAAATCGACATCAACGTGGATCTGGGGCTGGGCAGCGGGGCAGCGACGGTCTGGACCTGCGATCTGACCCATGGCTACATCTCGATCAACGCCGACTACAGATCCTAGGCGCGACGTCGCGGACCGCGGACATCGTGCCGGGGCGAAGACGCTGTCGGCCGCGCAAGGCGCGGGCGCGGGCTCTGTTGCTGGCCTCCGTGACCCGGTGCCTCCGGGCGCGTGGATCGCGGGCATATGTCCCGGGTCGACGAGGTCGCGGCGCAGGGCCGGGACCGGAACGCGCCCCCGGGCCCCGGACCCGATCCGGGGCCTCGTCGGATGCCGCGGTCCTACTCCGCCTCGGGGTCCCAGCCGGACACCGCCTTGACCTCGACGAAGTCATGGATGCCCCAGGACCCGCCCTCGCGGCCATTGCCCGACTGTTTCATGCCACCGAAGGGCGAGCCCGCCGCGCGTTCCTCGCCGTTCATCTCGACCATGCCTGACCGCAGCTTGCGCGCCAGTCGGTTGCGCCGCGCGCCATCGGTGCTTTGTACGTAGTTGGTCAGCCCATAGGGCGTGTCATTGGCCAGGCGCAGCGCCTCGCCCTCGTCGGCGAACTTCATGATCGACAAGACCGGCCCGAAGATTTCCTCGCGCGCGATGGTCATATCCGGGGTCACGTCGGCAAAGACCGTGGGCCGCACGAAAAAGCCCTTGTTCATGCCTTCGGGCAGGCCCGGTCCGCCCGCGACCAGCCGCGCGCCCTCGTCGATACCGGTTTGGATCAGCCCCTGGATCTTGTCCCACTGGGTGCGGTTGACCACGGGCCCGATGTGGCGGCCTGCCTCGGAGGCGGGGCCGACCGACACCTTGGCCGCGACCTCTGCCGCCTCGTCGACGACGCGGTCATAGGCCGAGGCCTCGACCATCATCCGCGACGGCGCGTTACAGCTTTGCCCGGAGTTCTGCATCATGTGCAGCACGCCGCGCTTGACCGCCTTGTCGTCCGCATCGGCGAAGATCAGGTTCGCCCCCTTGCCGCCAAGTTCCAGGTGCACGCGCTTGAGCGTGTCGGCGGCGGCCTTCGAGATCAGCGTGCCCGCCCGGGTCGAGCCGGTAAAGCTGACCATGTCCACATCCGGGTGCGACGAAAGCTGCGACCCGACGCCCGCGCCATCGCCGTTCACCAGGTTGAAAACCCCCTTGGGCCAGTCCGCCGCGGCGACGCATTCGGCAAAGATCAGTGCCGAGATCGGGCTTTCCTCTGACGGCTTCAGCACCATCGTATTGCCCGCCACGGCGGCGGCGCCGACCTTCAGGGTGATCTGGTTCATCGGCCAGTTCCACGGTGTGATCAGGGCCGCGACACCGACGGCTTCGTGGATGATCCGGTCGTTGGGCGCGTGATCGCCCAGCGGGGCCTCCCAGGCGAATTCCCTGGCGGCGCGGATGAAGTTCTTGAGGTGATAGGCCCCCGCGCCGAACTGGTTGCGGCTGGCCAGATCGATGGGCGCGCCCATTTCCTGGCTCATGGCCTTCGCCATATCGTCGGCGCGCGCCTTGTAGGCGTCAAGCAGCCGCTCAACCGCCGCGATCCGCTCGGCCACAGGGGTATCCATCCAGCCGGGCAGGGCCGCCCTGGCGGCGGCGACGGCGGCATCGGTATCGGCCTGACCACCCAGCGAAATGGTCGCGAATGCCTCTTCGGTAGAGGGGTCGATGACCTGGTGATCCGTGCCGTCGAGGGCATCCACCCAGGCGTTGTCGATGAAGAATTTGCGCTTGTCGAGCATCGTGCTCTCCCGTTTCAAAAGGCAGGGGTCCGGGCCCGTCTGCCCGGACATCAGATCATAACATCCGCCATTCATGACGCTCCAAATCGGGGGATGCAATGGCGGCACGCAGGTCCTAGATACAACGAAGACGCAATCGCTAAACGGAGGCTCCTCATGGCCCTGCGCATCAACGACACCATCCCCGACCTGACCGTGGACACCGACCACGGCACGCTCAGCCTGCACGACTACATCGGTGACAGCTGGGCTGTCCTGTTCTCGCATCCCAAGGATTTCACCCCGGTCTGCACCACCGAATTCGGTGCTGTCGCCCGGCTCAAGGACGAATGGGAAAAACGCGGCGTGAAGGTCATCGGCGTCTCTGTCGACGATGCCGAAGAGCACAAGCGCTGGAAGAAGGACATCGAAAGCACCGCGGGGGCCAAGGCGTTCTTCCCGATCATCGCCGACACCGAACTCGCGGTTTCCAAGGCGTTCGACATGCTGCCCGCCGAGGCTTACCTGGCCGACGGTCGCACCCCGAACGACACCGCCACCGTGCGCGCCGTGTTCATCATCGGCCCCGACAAGCAACTCAAGCTGTCGATGACCTATCCGATGAACGTCGGGCGCAACTTCGCCGAGGTGCTGCGCGCCATCGACGGGCTGCAGACTGCCGCCAAGCACACGGTTGCGACCCCGGCCGACTGGAACGTCGGCGACGACGTCGTGATCCCCACGTCGGTGTCCGACGAGGACGCGCGCGAGAAGTTCGGCCAGTATCAGACCGTGCTGCCCTACCTGCGGATGGCGAAACTGCCCGCCTGATCGCGGACGGCGGGCGTCCGCCGCTGCACAGCGCATGTGCGATACAGCGCCGTTGCAGGACTGGTGGATGCCTTTGAGCGACGTATCTAGTAGACAGCAGACCCGACGTGGTGCCATTCCGCGTCGGGTTTTTCTTTCCACTCCGTGCGTCTGGACCTCTTATGACCGCCATGCCCGATCAACCCGCCCGCGATTCCGCCTCCGTGTCCAACTCTGCGGCGCGCCCTGCCGGATCCGCGTCCGAGCGGCTGCCCTATTGGGAATTCGTCGCGATGGTGGCGTTCCTGATGGCGCTCAATGCGGCGGCGATCGACATCTATATCCCGGCGCTGTCCGATATCGGCGCGGCCCTGGCGGTGACCGACCCGAACGCGAGCCAGCTGGTTATCGGCTTCTACGTGATCGGCTTCGGCGCGAGCCAGGTGATCTACGGGCCGCTGTCGGACCGGTTCGGGCGGCGGCCGGTGCTGTTTGCCGGACTTGCGATCTATTGCGTCGCGGCCATCGCGGCGGCCTTTGCCATCTCGTTCGAGGCGCTGCTGGGGCTGCGTCTGATCCAGGGGATCGGGGCGGGGGCAACCCGCGTCGTGGCGTTGTCGGTCGTGCGTGACCGGTTCAAGGGCGAGGCGATGGCCTCGGTCATGTCGCTGGTGATGATGGTCTTCATGGTGATGCCGGTCTTCGCGCCCAACCTCGGCTCCGTGGTGCTGATGTTCGGCGACTGGCGGCTGCTGGCGGGGGTGATGTTCCTGTTCGGCGGCACCGCCTTCGTCTGGAGCTATCTGCGCCTGCCCGAGACCCTGCGGCCCGAAGATCGCCGCGAACTGACCGTGGCGCGCGTCCTCGAGGCATTCCGCATCATCTTCACCAACCGCCGGGCTTTCGGCTACACGCTGGCGACCGGGGCTTTCTTCGGCGTGCTGTTTTCCTTCGTGAGCCAGGCCGAGCAGGTCTATACCGAGGTCTACGGCATCGGTCCGGAGTTCACCCTGTATTTCGCGCTGGTCGCCTGTTTCATGGCCGGAAGCAGCTTTGCCAACTCGCGCCTTGTCCGCATCGTCGGCACCCGCCGCCTGAGCCACGGCGCGCTTCTGGGCTTTGCGATGCTTGCGCTTTTGCACTTTGCCCTTGCGGCACGCTTTGACGGCGCGCTGCCGCTGTTCTGGTTCATCCTTCTGCTGATCCCGCAGTTTTGCTTTTTCGGCTTCATCCCGTCCAACTTCAACGCGCTCGCGATGGAAGAGCTGGGCCATGTGGCAGGCACCGCGTCGGCGGTTCTCGGCACGGTGCAGACTTTGGGCGGCGGGCTGATCGGGGCCGCGCTGGGCTATCTCTATGACGGCACGGTGCTGCCGATGTTCGGTGGTTTCGCGGCCTTGGGCTTCTTGTCGCTGAGCCTTGCGGCCTATGCCGAGAACTGGAGCCTGTTTCAGCGCCGCCGCGCCTGAGGACGCTTGGCACCGGCACGTCATTCGCGTATCGCGCAAGGGACCCCGGTGAGGATTACGCCCATGCCCCAGCCCTTCGAGATTGGCGACATCACGGTTGCACCCGGAACGCGCGCCTCAGTCGATCTGCCGGTATCGGTCCTGTCGGATCACACGCCGGTCCACCTGTCCGCCGAGATCGTGCATGGACGCCGCCCGGGGCCGGTGATGTTCGTCTCTGCGGCGGTGCATGGCGACGAGGTCATCGGCGTCGAGATCGTGCGCCGCGTGCTCGGGGCGCAGCACCTGTCGCGACTGGCAGGAACGCTGATCGCGGTGCCGGTGGTGAACACCTTCGGCTTTCTGAACCATTCGCGCTATCTGCCCGACCGGCGCGATCTCAACCGGTGTTTCCCCGGCTCGGCGCATGGATCGCTGGCGGCACGGCTGGCCGATATCTTCATGACAGAGATCGTGTCGCGCTGCGATGTCGGCATCGATCTGCATTCGGCGGCGGTGGGCCGCACCAACCTGCCGCAGATCCGGCTGACGCCGAACGATGCGCGTCTGGCCGAACTGGGCCGCGCCTTTGCCGCGCCGGTTACGATGACATCGCGGGTGCGCGACGGGTCGCTGCGGGGGGCGGCGGACACGGCGGGCGTCGACGTGCTGCTCTACGAGGCGGGCGAGGGCCTGCGCTTTGACGAGACGGCGGCGCGTGCGGGCGTGGCCGGGATCCTGCGGGTGATGCAGAGCCTTGGCATGATCGGCGGGCGCGGCGTACCCAAGCCGCGCGGCGCATCGGTGTTCTGCGACGGGTCGTCCTGGGTGCGCGCGCCCTCGGGGGGATTGTTGCGGACGTTGAAGGCGGCGGGCGACTATGTCGATGCGGGCGCGGTGCTGGGCATCGTGTCGGACCCGTTCGGGCACATCGACGAAGAGATCACCGCCGCCGAGGCGGGCATCGTCATCGGGCGCACCAACCTGCCGGTGGTCAACGAAGGGGATGCCTGTTTCCACATCGCCACCCCGGCGCGGCCGCTGGCACCCGACGCCTTGTCCGACCATCTGGAACTGCCTGCGCTTTACGACGAGGACGAAATTATCTGAGCCTGCCTCAGGCCCGGTGATACGGCGTGCCCGCCAGAATCGCCGTCGCCCGGTAAAGCTGCTCTGACAGCATCACCCGGGCCAGCATGTGGGGCCAGACCATCGCGCCGAGCGACAGGCTGAAATCCGCCGCGTCGCGCAACCCGGGGTCGATCCCGTCGGCCCCGCCGATGACAAAGGCGACGTCCTGCCGCCCGGTGTCGCGCCATCTGGCGATCTGGTCGGCCAGACCCGGCGAACTCAGCGCACTGCCGCGTTCGTCCATGCAGCACAGCACCGCGCCGGTCGGCACCGCGCGCCGCAGCAGGGCGGCCTCTGCCGCCATGCCGCCGCCCTTCCTGTCCTCGACCTCGACAACGGAAACCGGGCCAAGGCCCATGCCCCGCCCGGTTTTTCCCGCTCGGTCGAGATAATCGTCGACAAGCGTCTTTTCAGGCCCCTTGCGAAGCCGTCCGACGACGCAAAGGTGCAGCCGCACCTACTGGGCTTTGGCCGTGGTGACCGCAGGCGCCCACATCTTCTCGATCTGGTAGAAATCGCGCACTTCCGGACGAAAGACATGCACGATCACGTCACCGGCATCGATCAGCACCCAATCGCCGGTCTCGCGACCTTCGACCTTGGACAGGATACCGAAACGGGCCTTGAGGTCATCCGCCACCTTTTCCGAAATGGCCGCGACCTGACGCGAGGACCGGCCAGAGCAAACCACCATGTAATCGCCGAATGACGTCTTGCCGCGCAGGTCGATCTGCACGATGTCTTCGGCTTTCATGTCATCAAGAGTTTCGAGGATCGCATCGAGGAATTGCTCGCTCGATGGATTTACTGGGGTATGGCCCGTCATCGGGCCCCCAAGTTCAGCGGCACGGGCCGCAGAAGCGTAGGGCAACAGGACATCGTCCTCCTTCGTACATAGTCACCGGATTCATCCCCCGGCGCATGGGATGCAACCAAGATAACACCGCGAGGGCCAAATCTCAATAAGTGCGGGTCACGCACCGTAGGGAACCCACACGGTCTTGACCTCGGTCGCGGCCTCCAGAAAGGCCCGCGCCGCCCCCGCATCGCCCATCCAGTCGCGCGCCTGGCCATGGTTGACCCATGTCCGCTTGAGGTTGCCTGCCGCGCGCCGCTCGATCTCGGCCGAGATGTCGGCGCCGGAAAAGGACCAGACCGCATCCACATCGGCGTGATCGGCCAGCGTTGCCGCCAGCGCGTCATGCGGGCCGGTCAGCAGGTTCACGGCACCCGCCGGCACATCCGACGTCTCGAGGATCTGGGTCAGTTCCTGCGCGATCAGCGGAAACGCCTCGGAGGCGACGATCACCAGCCGGTTGCCCATCGCCAGCGCCGGGGCCATCGCCGACACCAGCCCGGCCAGCGGCGCGTCGTCGGAACAGAGCACGCCGATCACGCCGGTGGGTTCGCGCAGCGCCATGGCCAGCCCGCGCATCGGCACCGCGCGGGCCTCTCCTGCGAACTTGTCGGCCCAGGCGGCGGCCTCGAACAGCCGCGAGGTTGCCGTCTCGACCTCGGCCTTGCCGCCCTTCTTGCCGGTCATGCGGTCGATGCGCCCCGCCAGCTCATCGCCCCGCGCCGACAGGTTCTCGCCCAGATAATAGAGTACCTGCGCGCGGTTATGCGCCGTCGCGCCAGCCCAGCCTGTTGCGGCGCGTGCGGCCTCGACGGCGTTGCGCACATCCTTGCGGTTGGCAATGGGGGCCTGTCCCAAGAGGTGCCCCTTGCCGTCGAACACCGCCTGCGCATAGCCGCCATCCGGGCGCGCCTGCTTGCCGCCGATATAGAGCTTGGCGGTCCGGTCCACCGGCTGCGGTTCGGCCACGTCGCCCTGGAACGGCGCGATGCGCTTGAGCGCCTTGGTCTTGCCCGCGGGCTTGGTGTAGGCCATCAGCCCCTCGGGCCCGCCTTCGCGGCCAAACCCGGATTCGCGCATGCCCCCGAACGGGGCGGCAGCGTCGAACATGTTGGTGCCGTTCACCCAGACCACGCCCGCCATCAGCCGCGGCGCGATGTCGAGCGCGACATTGATGTTTTCCGACCAGACCGTGGCCGCCAGCCCGTAGCGCGTGTTGTTGGCGATCTCCACCGCCTCTGACGGGGTGCGGAAGGTGGTCGAGACCAGCACCGGGCCGAAGATTTCCTCTTGCATCAGGGGCGAGGCGGGGGCCAGGTCCGAGATCAGCGTCGGCGGATAGTAACGGCCCTCGGGCACCGACTGCGCTGCGCGGTAGATCGTGCCGTCCGACTGGTCCACCAGCGCTGCGATCCGGGCGCATTGCTCGGGGTGGACGATGGCACCCACGTCGATGCTCTTGTCCAGCGGATCGCCGATCCGCAGCTTGTCCATCCGGGCGCGCAGCTTGGCGTGAAACCGCTCTGCGATGCCTTCTTGCACAAGCAGTCGGGACCCCGCGCAGCAGACCTGCCCGCCGTTGAACCAGATCGCATCGACCAACCCCTCGACCGCGGAATCGATATCCGCATCCTCGAAGACCACATAGGGCGACTTGCCCCCCAGCTCGAGCGTCAGGGCCTTGCCGGTCCCTGCGGTGGCCGCACGGATGCGCCGCCCCACCTCGGTCGAGCCGGTGAAGGCAATCTTGTCGACCTCGGCCGCGACCAGCGCCGCACCGGTGTCGCCATCGCCGGTGACGATGTTCACGACGCCCGCGGGCAGCCCCGCCTGTCGGCAGATATCGGCAAAACACAGCGCCGTCAGCGACGTCCATTCGGCGGGCTTGAGGACCACCGTATTGCCCATCGCCAATGCCGGAGCGATCTTCCACGCCAGCATCAACAGCGGAAAGTTCCACGGCACGATCTGGCCGCAGACGCCCTGCGCCACGCGCCCCGGCATCTGCTCGTCGATCAGTTGCGCGCAGCCCGCGTGATAGTAGAAATGCCGCTGCGCCAGCGGAATGTCGATATCCCGCGCCTCGCGGATGGGCTTGCCGTTGTCCAGCGTCTCGAGCACTGCCAAAAGCCGCGCATGTTTCTGGAGCAGTCGGGCGATGGCATAGAGATACCGCGCACGCGCCGGACCGCCCAGTTTTTCCCACCTGGGCTGGGCACGTCGGGCCGCCGCGACCGCCGCAGCGACGTCCGCCTCGGTGCCCTGGGTGATCAAGGCCAGCACCTCGCCATTGGCGGGGTTCGTGGTCTCGAAGGTGGCACCCGGCTTGCCGAAGGCGCCGTCGATGAAATGGCCGAACCGCGCCCCCTGGTCGGTGATCCAGGCCAGCGCGTCGCCCGCCGCCTCGGGGGCCGCGCCGTATTCCATGTTCTCGAAAATCTCCGTCACGCCCATGATCGTCCCCCGGCCCTCAGGCCATCGCATGTCGCCAGCTTGCCGAATAGGCACCGGTAACGTGGTGTTCCAATTGCCGCTCGATATCGCCCAGAAGACTGGAAGCACCAAACCGGAAGAGATGCGGCGACAGCCATTCGCGCCCCAGTTCTTCCCTGATCAGCGCAAGATAGGTGATCGCGTCCTTCGCCTTGGAAATGCCGCCCGCGGGCTTGTAACCGACGCGGAAGCCGGTCGCATCGTGATAGTCGCGGATCGCGCGGATCATCACCAGCGACACCGGCAGGGTGGCATTGATGCTTTCCTTGCCGGTCGAGGTCTTGATGAAATCGGCCCCCGCCATCATGCAGACAAGGCTGGCGCGCGCGACATTCTGCAGGGTGCCCAGCTCGCCTGTGGCCAGGATCGCCTTCACATGCGCATCGCCGCAGGCCTGACGGAAGGCCCGCATCTCGTCGTAGAGCGCCTGCCAGTTCCCGGTTAGCACGTGACGGCGCGAAATGACGATGTCGATCTCTGACGCCCCCGCCGCGACGCTCTCGCCGATCTCGGCCACGCGCAGGTGAAACGGCGACAGCCCGGCGGGAAACCCGGTCGAGACCGCCGCCACGGGCATTCCCGAGCCGTCGAGGAACCGCACAGCGGGCGCGACCATGTCGTGATAGACACAGACCGCGCCAACGGTCAGGCCAGGCAATCCCAATGCGTCCAGCAGATCGGCCCGGACCGGCTGGCGGGCCTTGGCGCATAGACGACGAACGCGCCCTTCGGTGTCGTCGCCCGCAAGCGTGGTCAGGTCGATGCAGGCAATCGCTCGGGCAAGCCAGGCCGCCTGATGGTCCTTCTTGACACTGCGCCGCCCCGGCAACGACGCGGCACGCCGCTCGATCGCCGAACGGTTCGCGGTCGCGCGCATCACCCAGTCGAGATCCAGCGCAAGCCCCGGGTTGCGCGGCTCGACAATCTGGGGCAGATGCGCGGTCTGGGTCGCATGGGTGGCCTGCATGACGCCTCCCTCCTGTCGATGTTCGATGATGACGCTCGCACGGTGCGGCACCGGGGGCAAGATATGCCGCGCCGTCACGCGGGATCCGACGTAGAGGCGCAGTGCAAGCCCTGCGCCTGCGAGAGGCGCTGCTTCTCGCGCTCTCCGGAGTATTTCTGGTCCGATCGTGAACAGACACGAAGAAATGCCCCGCCTTCGATAACGAAGACGGGGCTTGGTGTGACGGGGTCACGACCGGACACGGCCATCGGCGCTCCCGCCTGTACCGCAAGACGAGGATCGCCGACCAAGCTTAACAGAGCGTTACGACCGGACGTCAAATACTCCCGCCGGAGGCAAAACCGGAGCCCGAGGCCCCTGGCCTCGGGTGACATGACCTGTGCAGGCGTGCCTGCACAATCGGATCAGCAGCCGACGTCGATGATCGCGCGGGCCAGTTTCGGGATGGTTTCGGCATTGAGGCCGGCAATGTTCATCCGGCTGTCGCCGACCATGTAGATACCATGCTTGTCGCGCAGCGCCTCGACCTTGTCGGGGCCGACGCCCAGCCGGGAGAACATGCCGCGGTGCTGCGCCAGGAATCCGAAGCGGTCGGAGCCCGAGAGCTCGCGCAGCTCGGTCGCCAGTTGCTCGCGAAGGCGCAGCATGCCGAGACGCACGTCCTCAAGCTCGGCTTGCCAGTCGGCGCGCAGGTCGGCATCGCCCAGCACCATCAGCACCAGGCGCGCGCCGTGATCGGGCGGAAACGAATAGTTCTGGCGGTTGAGATAGGCCAGGGTTTCCTGGTTGCGCTGTTGGCGACCGTCTTCATGGGCGATGGCCATCAGGCACCCGGTGCGTTCGCGGTAGATGCCGAAATTCTTCGAACACGAGGCCGCGATCAGCGTCTCGGGGCAATGCGCGGCCACCAGCCGGGTCGCGGCGGCATCGGCGTCAAGCCCGTCGCCGAAGCCCTGGTAGGCGATGTCGATCATCGGCACCGCACCGTGCTTGTTCAACAGGTCCGCGACGGCCTTCCACTCTTCGATATTGAGATTGGCGCCGGTCGGGTTGTGACAGCAGCCATGCAGAAGAACCACGTCGCCCTTCTTCACCTTGGCCAGGTCCGCCATCATGTCGTCGAAGTCGACGCCGCCGGTCTCGCTGTCGAAGTAGCGGTAGGGGGTGAAGGGGATGTCCATGTGCTTCAGGATCGACAGGTGGTTGGGCCATGTCGGGTCCGAAACGTGGACGCGCGCGTCCGGATTGGCCATGCGAATGAGATCGAAGGCCTGGCGCACGGCTCCGGTGCCGCCCGGGGTCGCTGCCGTCGCCACCTTGTCCATCGCGACCGCATCGCCCAGCACCAGGTCGGCCATGCGCTGACCGAACAGCGGATCGCCCGCAAGCCCGGTATAGGACTTGGTCTCTTCGGTTTCCCAAAGCTGGCGTTCGGCGGTCTTGATCGCACGCATGATCGGCGTCTTGCCGGAGGCGTCCTTGTAGACACCGACGCCGAGGTCGATCTTGCCCTCGCGCGGGTCCGCCTTGTAGGCCGCCATCAGCGCGAGGATCTTGTCGGCGGGTTGTTCCTTGAGATTTTCGAACATCAGTCGTCTCCGGTTGCGACGGGCAGGGTGGGGAACTGGCCCCATTCGGACCATGAGCCGTCATAAAGAGAATGGTCGTGCTTGCCGAGCCGATCCATGGCCAGGCTCAGGATCGCGGCGGTGACCCCCGAGCCGCAGGTGGTGATCGCGGGCCGTGCAAGATCGACGCCAGCCGCCGCGAACGCGGCCTTCAGCCCCTCGGGGTCCTTCATCGTGCCGTCGTCGTTCAGCAGCGTGGCGTAATGCACGTTCTTCGATCCGGGAATATGCCCGGATCGCAGGCCCGCCCGGGGTTCGGGATCTTCGCCACGAAAGCGGCCCGGCGAGCGGGCATCGATCACCTCGTGGGTGCGCAGTTTCATCGCCGAGGAGACCTGCGTGACATCGCGCACCATCTGGGCCTGACGTCGCACCGTCATGTGCCGGTCGCGGATGATCGGGGGCATGTCCTCGACCGGGCGCTTTTCGGCCAGCCATTTCGGAAAGCCACCATCGAGCACGGCGACGTCGGAATGGCCCATCAGGCGGAACAGCCACCAGATCCGTGCCGCCGAAAACAGGCCCGCGCCGTCATAGACCACGACCTGGTGGCCATCGCCCACGCCCATGGCGCGCATCCGGCTCATGAATTTCTCGGGCGGCGGCACCATGTGCGGCAAGTCCGAGCGCGCATCGCTGAGATCGTCGATATCCACGTGCCGCGCGCCGGGGATATGCGCGGCGTCGTATTCGGCTTTGGCATCGCGCTTTTCGTCGGGAAGATACCAGCTTGCATCGAGGACCCGAAGATCGGGGTCTTTCAGATGCGCATCCAGCCAGTCGGTGGACACAAGGGTCCGGGGATCGTCGGTCGGCATGGCCACCTCGGTCTCGTCACTTCACTGCGCTTCGTGCTTAATCGCCCGCGGGCACCGAGGCAAGTTCAGCCATGGTCCTTCATCAGCCGCTGCTTCTGCCGGTTCCAGTCGCGTTTGGCCTGGGTTTCGCGTTTGTCGGCGACGTTCTTGCCCTTGCCGAGGGCGATCTTGATCTTGGCGATGCCGCGATGATTGAAATAGAGCACCAGCGGCACCAGCGTCATGCCCTTGCGCTGGGTCTCGTTCCAGAACCTCGCCAATTCGCGCTTGGACGCCAGAAGCTTGCGCGGGCGGCGATCCTCGTGGCCGAACATCGCCTGATCGTAGGGTGCGATGTAGGAATTGATCAGCCACAGTTCGCCGTTCTTCACCTCGGCATAGCTCTCGGCGATATTGGCCGAATTCCGGCGCAGCGACTTCACTTCCGAACCGTGCAGCATGATGCCGCATTCGACATCGTCCTCGATGGCATACTCAAAGCGCGCGCGCCGGTTCTCGGCGATCACCTTGTAGTTTTCGTTTTCGCTTTTCTTGGCCATGGTCGCCTTGGCTAACGTCTCTGTCGGGTGCTGTCCATGGCCCGATATGGGGTCGGTGCGCGGCGAATTCAGCCCCCGGCGGCGCGGATTTCGTCAAGGTAGGGCACCTGGATGCCGCGTTTCTCGGCGCTTTCGGCGACCGCGTCCTGCATCGCCTTCGACCGACGCAGGAGGCGGCGGAAGCGTTGTTCGTCAAGTGCCAGCAGCGTGCAGGGGGCGATGGCGCGCACCTCGGCGCGACGGGCGGACTGGGTAAGCATCGCCAGCTGGCCGAAAAGTTCGCCCCGGCCAAGCCGGTAGGCGATGCCGCGCGACCGCAGCTCTACCGCGCCGGAGGCGATGAAATAGACCGTGTCGGCGGCGGAATTGCGGCTGATGATCACGTCGCCCTCGGCGGCGTAGCGCGTCACCAGAGCCTTGGAGAGGCGGCGCAGGCTGGGTTCGTCCAGTTCAGAGAACAGCGGGAATTGCCGCGCGATCTCGGCCTTTTGCAGCACGATATCGAGGGCGGGGCGTTTTTCTTCCTGCGCGGCGCGGCGTTGCAGGCGCTGCATCAGGTCGGTGTGCAACTCGATCCCGATCAGGCCCTCGTCCTGCAACTCGTCATATTCGCGTTTTTCCATGCGCAGCGCGGTACGGCGGATGAAGCGGCGCTCAAGCTCTTCGGCATAGCCCGGGTATTGCAGGCGCAGGCCGTCCAGCGCCTGTTCGACCATCTCGGTGCGTCGGGCCAGCAATTCGTGCAGCAGGTCGGCCACCCGGCGGCCATGGATGCGGCGGATCCGCCGGTCGATGAAGCCGTCCAGATCGCGCAGCACGAGACCCTGCAGCAGCAGCACCTCGAAGCGGTCCGCCGTCAGCCGCGCCAGCGGGCGCGATATCTTCAGCCGGTTGAACAGCCAGACGGCCAGTCGGAACGAGGTGTTCAGCCCGACAGAGCCGCGCGCGGCGCGCCGGTAGCCGACGCGTCCCGATTGCCGTGCGGCTTCCACCAGCCGGTCGGTATCGGTCAGGATCCGGTCCGCCAGACGGGTCGAAACGGCGCGTTCGCGGATACGCTCGATCACGATATCCCGTTCAGCCGAGGCCAGCGCCACCAGCCCCAGCGTGATGCGGTCGCGGTCGAGCACATCTTCGGAGTTTTCGGCGGCCTTGACCGCACCGTCCAGCCGTTCGCCGAAGGCCTTGGCCTCGGACCGTACGGTTTCGTGCGAAAGATCGTAGTTTTTGGTGGTCTCGGCCACGTCTTCGCGCACCGCCTGCAACGCCACGGCGACGACCTGCTTGGCCAGTGCCGCATCCAGCGCCGACAACTTGTCGAGCCCGAGCTTGCTGATCACCCAACGCAGGCTTGAACCCTGCACAACCAATGTGAACAGGGTGTAGCCGGTGGCCAGGATGCCCACCATCCGCCGCGTTTCGGGCGGCACCCGCAGGCTTTCGGTCACCGCCAGGGCCAGCACCAGCGTCACCGCGCCGCGCAGGCCACCCCAGAGGATCGCCGCGCGATAGGGCGGCTCGACCGCCGGGGACAGGCGCAAGAGGCTGAGAAGCGGCAGCAGGCCGAACAGGATCACCGCACGCGCCGCCAGCGCGGCCAGCGCAACGAACAGGATCAGCCCGATATCGGTCAGGGTCACGTCGCTCAGCAGGCGCGGGATCAGCAGCGCGGCCAGCACGAAGATCAGCGCGCCTGCCCAATGCGACAAGAGGTTCCAGATCTCGCGCATGTTGACCCAGCTCGTCGGGCTGATCGATCCGGGGGCGGTGACGGTCATGGTCATGCCTGCCGCCACAACCGCGATCACCCCCGAGGCCCCGAGCACTTGTTCGGCGGCGATATAGGCCAGATAGGGCAGCGCCACCGAGATCGAGATCTGCGCCGCCTCGTGCCGGTCGAAGAACGACATCAGGAACACCATCGCGCGGGCCAGCACGATGCCCACCGCCACGCCGCCGCCGATCAGCCCCGGAAAGCGCAGCAGGGCATCCTGCCAGGACGGCTCGGGCACGCCGCGCATCACGAAACCCATCAAGAGGCCGAACAGCGCGATGGCGGCGGCGTCGTTCATCAGGCTCTCGCCCTCGATGATCCGCGCCAGCCTGCGCGGTGCCGCGATGGACCGGAAGATGGACACCACCGCCGACGGATCGGTGGTCGAGATGATCGCGGCCAGCAGCAGGCAGGCCACGAGGTCGATACCGCTGACCCAGGACAGCGACCAGCCCACCACGAAGGTCGAGAAGAACACCGCCACCACCGCCAGCACGAGTATGGGCACCCAGTCGTCGGCCATCCGTCGCAGGTTCATGCCCAGCGTGACCTGGAACAGCAGCGTCGGCAGAAAGACGTAGAGGAAAACGTTTGACCGGATCGGGAAGTTCAGGATCGCGGTGGCAACCGGGTTCAACGCGTCGGTGATGTCGGTGCGCAGGAAGAACGACGCCGACAGGCCGATGACGATACCGATCCCGGCAAGGATCACCGTATAGGGCAGCCGGGCGCGTCCGGCGAGCGGCTCGGCCACACCCAGAATGAAAAACAGTCCCGCGATGATCGCGGTGATCACAACGACATCCATGCCTCTGAGCTATCGTCTTGCGGGGCGAAGGGACATATCAAATCTGCGCGGCTGTTGCGGAATTTACCGGTTCTGCGCGGGGTGTCCGAGGTCTTCGGGGTCATGCCCGCGATCCTGACGGGGGAGTCCGGGGCCTTCGAGGCCCGGGCGGAGCGAGCGGATCGGGCGGGGCGGGGCGGGGTCGCGCGGAAAGCCATCGGGCCCGCGGGATCGCCGGACGGCGCGGGCCGTCGCGGCGGCGTCGCGCCGCCTTGATACCGGTCGGCACAAAAAGACCCGGGCGTCGCCGCCCGGGTCGCTGTCTTGGCAAGGCGTAAGCGTTGCGCTCAGCCGGTGGTGAAGTCGGGATAGGCTTCCATGCCCAGTTCCGTCATGTCGAGACCGGTGATCTCTGCCTCTTCCGACACGCGGATGCCCATGGTGACCTTCAGGACCATCCAGACGATGCCCGACACCACGAAGGTGAAGGCGCCGATTGCAACGATGCCCAGGATCTGCGCGCTCCAGTTGCCGGTGTAGAAGGCCACGGCCAGCGTGCCCCAGATACCGGCGCAAAGGTGCACCGGGATCGCGCCGACGACGTCGTCGATCTTCAGCTTGTCAAGCAGCGGCACCGTGATGACCACGATCACACCACCGACAGCGCCGGTCAGAAGTGCCCCGAACAGCGACGGCGCAAGCGGTTCGGCAGTGATCGACACGAGGCCCGCCAGCGCGCCGTTCAGCGTCATCGTGAGGTCGGGCTTCTTGTAGAGAATCTGCGACAGGATCAGCGCCGCGACGGCCCCTGCTGCGGCCCCCATGTTGGTGTTCGCGAAGATGCGGCTGACGTCGGTCACATCGCCCACGGTGCCCATCGCCAGCTGCGAGCCGCCGTTGAAGCCGAACCAGCCCAGCCACAGGATGAACGTGCCGAGGGTCGCCAGAGCCAGGTTGGAACCGGGCATCGGGACGGTGCGGCCGCTCTTGTACTTGCCGATACGGGGTCCGAGGACCAGCGCGCCTGCAAGGGCGGCCCAGCCACCGGCTGCGTGCACCAGCGTGGAACCTGCGAAGTCCGAGAAGCCCGCTTCCGACAGCCAGCCGCCGCCCCACTGCCAGGATGCCTCGATCGGGTAGATCACGCCGGTCAGGACCGCGACGAAGATCAGGAAGGGCCAGAGCTTGATGCGCTCGGCCAGCGTGCCCGACACGATGGACGCCGTGGTGGCGCAGAACATCAGCTGGAAGAAGAAGTCCGATCCGACCGATGCGTAGTCAAGCGACGCATCCGCCGCTGCCAGGCCCACGGGCTCCAGCGAGGTGATCGAGAAGAACGGGCCGACGACACCTGCAACCGACCAGCCATCGCCGGGATACATCAGGTTGAAGCCGATCAGCCAGTACATGATCGCCGCGATCGAGAAGAGCGAGATGTTCTTGATCAGCTGCATCGTCACGTTCTTAGACCGCACGAGCCCGGCCTCGAGCATCGCAAAGCCCGCCGCCATCCAGAAAACGAGGAAGCCGCCGATCAGGAACAGCAGGGTGGTGAAGATATAGGCGTTCACGTCAGGGGCCGCCTCGGCTTCCTGTGCAAGACCGAGGCTGGGCAGCGCGATCAGCGCAGCAGCCGGGATAAGCGTCTTGAGAAGTGTCATGGTATTCCGTTTCCTTGAATTTGTCGCGCAGGGGCTCAGAGGGCGTCTGCGTTTGACTCGCCGGTCCGCACGCGGATCGCCTGACCCACGTCGAGGACGAAGACCTTGCCGTCGCCGATCTTGCCGGTCTTGGCGGTCTTGATGATCGTCTCGACGACCTCGTCGGCCATGGCGGCCGTGACCACGAGTTCGAGTTTGATCTTCGGCACGAAGTTCACCGCGTATTCCGCGCCGCGGTAGATTTCGGTGTGCCCGGACTGAGAGCCGAAGCCCTTGATCTCGGTCACCATCATGCCGCGCACGCCGATCGAGGTCAGAGCTTCGCGCACCTCTTCGAGCTTGAATGGCTTGATCGTCGCAATGATAAGCTTCACCTGTGTCCCTTTCCGTTTGGCAGGTCGGGGCCTGCATTCCGTCTGGCAGGTCGGGGCCTGCGTTTCACATGCCGAGGTAAGGGCGCGGAGAGACCGATTAGGAAGGTTTTCGCGGTCTCGTTCGGCGCAAAAACCGATCCATTTGCCTAAAAATAAGGCATTGATAGGTGAATGCCTATTTGGTAGGCACAAAATAGATGAATTATGCGGGCGATGCTGGTCCACAACCGGGCGGGAAATGACTATCTTGCGCCGAAACAACGAGGCGCCGGGCAGGGCAGATGAGTGATTCAGGCAAACGCAAAGGTCGGCTTGTGGCCGACCGACGCTATTTTACAAAGGCAAAACCCGCTGCCAGCAAACCTGCGGCGAAAAAGCCCACGCCCAAGCGGCGCAAGCCCGCGCGCAAGGTGCCCCGCAACCGGTTCGCCGCCTTCATTCTGGGCATCTTTCGATGGATCGGGCGGATCGTCTGGGTTGTCACGTCGCGGATCGCGCTGGTGTTCGTTCTGCTGGTCGGGCTCTGGGTTGCCTATACCTATGCCCAGCTGCCGCCCGCCGCGCAGATGCTCGACGGACGCGCGCAAGGCTCTGTCACGCTTTACGATCGCAACGGCGAGGTCTTCGCCTGGCGCGGCGACCAGTTCGGCGGCGTCGTCACCGCCGACAGCGTGTCGCGTCACCTCAAGCATGCGGTGATCGCCACCGAGGATCGGCGCTTCTACTGGCATCTCGGGATCTCGCCGCGCGGCGTCGCCTCGGCGGTGCGCATCAACCTGCGCGAAGGCCGTGGCCCGCTTCAGGGGCATGGCGGCTCGACCATCACTCAGCAGACCGCAAAGCTGTTGTGTCTGGGCGTGCGCTATGATCCCGAAGTGTGGGAGACGGAAGCGGATTACGTCAAGGATTGTCGGCAATCGTCGCTCGCCCGCAAGGCGCGCGAGGCGATCTATTCGCTGGCCATGGAGGCCAAGTACTCCAAGGACGAGATCCTCTCGATCTATCTCAACCGGGCCTATCTCGGGGCGGGAGCCTTTGGCGCCGAAGCCGCGGCGCAGCGCTATTTCTCGAAGCCCGCGGCGCTGTTGAACCCCGCCGAGGCCGCGATGCTTGCGGGTCTGCTGACCGCTCCCTCGACGCTGGCCCCGACCAATGACCTTGAACGCAGCCAGAACCGCGCCAACCTGGTGATCGGCCTGATGGACGAACAGGGCTATCTGACCGATGCCGAGGCGCGCGACGCCGTCGCCAACCCCGCGACGCTGTCCGAAGCGGCGGAACGGCGCTCTGGCGGGTATTTCGCCGACTGGGTTATGGACACGCTGCCGCCCTTCGCCGACGTCTCGTCGCGCGAGGATGTCGAGATCACGACAACCCTCGATCCGCGTCTGCAACGCGCCGCCGAGTCCGCGATCACCACCGTCTTCGAGGCCAAGGTCCGCGACGGCTCGAAGGCGCAGGCGGCGATCATCATCATGTCCGCCGACGGGGCCGTGCGTGCCATGGTCGGCGGGCGCAAGATCGGCGCGTCCGGCGTCTTCAACCGCGCGACCCAGGCCAAGCGGCAGACCGGATCGGCCTTCAAGCCCTTCGTCTACGCAACCGCGCTCGAGCTGGGTTATTCGCCCTATGACACCGTCGTCGACGAGCCGTTCTGCATGAACGTGCCCGGTTCAGGCCAGTGGTGCCCCGAGAACTATACCCGCAACTACGCCGGGCGGGTGACGCTGATCGATGCGCTGAAACGGTCGCTCAACATCCCTGCGATCAAGATTTCCGAAAGCGTGGGCCGCGATCTGGTGGCCAAGGTGGCGACGGATTTCGGCATCGACAGCCGCGTCGTCGATTCGCCCTCGGTGGCGCTGGGGGTGTCCGAGGCGACGCTGCTCGAGATGACCGGCGCTTTCGCGGGCATTCTGAACGGCGGCTCGTCGGTCAGCCCCTACGGCGTCACGCGCCTGCGCTATCAGGGCGACAGCGATCCGCTGCTGGATGTCGCGGGCGGCATCGGCGAGCGGGTGATCCAGGAAGACGCCGCGCGGCAGTTGGTCTTCATGATGGAAAAGGTGATCTCGGAAGGGACGGGTTCGCGGGCGCAATTGCCCGGGCGGCAGGTCGCGGGCAAGACCGGCACCTCGAACGAACAGCGCGATGCCTGGTTCGTCGGGTTCTCCGCCGATTACGTGGCGGGCGTCTGGATGGGCTATGACGACAACACGCCGCTGTCGGGCGTGACCGGCGGCGGCCTGCCCGCCGAGATCTGGCAAGAAGCCATGGTCCGGGTGCATGACGGTCTGCCGGCCCGCGATCTGCCGATGTCCGAACCCGCGCGCCCGCAGCCGCAGGTCCAGCAGCAACCCCAGCGTCAGGCGCAGCCGCAACCGCAACGCCAACCTCAGCGTCAGCAGCGGCGCGAACGCCCCAAGGACCCGGTCGAGGCGATCATCAATCAGGTGCTGCGCGATCTGTTCGGCAACTGACCCGACGCGGCGCGCGCGATTTCATCTGATCGCGCCGCTGTAAATGGACAGCTAACCAATGGTGGCATACCCTGTCGGCGATCCCGGAGGACATCGGAACGGTATGGGCGACAAGGTGGTATCGGCACAGGTGGAACTGGCCCGCGCACGGGCATCGGTGCGACGCGGGCTGGTGGCCGTGGCGCTGTTCAGTGCCGTGGTGAACATCCTGATGTTCACCGGCCCGCTCTACATGTTGCAGGTCTACGACCGGGTGCTCGGTTCCGGTTCGGTCGAGACGCTTGTGGCGCTGTCGGGTCTGGCGGTCTTCCTTTACGCGGCGATGGGTCTGCTCGACGGGGTGCGCGCGCGGGCGCTGTCGCGGATCGCGGGCGGGTTTCAGGCGCGGCTCGATCCGTTGGCCTTCCAGGTGGCGCTCGACCCCGAAGCGGCGAAGGACGGCGGCCCGGCCCCCGGCCCCGACGCGTTGTCGTCAATGACGCGCGGTCTGTCCTCGACGGCGGCGGCTTCGGTTTTCGACATCCCCTGGACGCCGCTTTTTCTGCTGGCGATCACCCTCTTTCACCCCTGGCTCGGGGTGCTGGCCACCGTGGGCGGCGTCACGCTGATCATCATCGCGCTGTCGCAACGCTGGCTGACCCGCAAGCGCGAGGCCGATTTCGCCACCTCCGCCCGCGCCAGCCTGCGGCTTGAAACCCTCGCCAAGTCAGAACGCGAGACGATCTTCGCGCTGGGCATGCGCCGGGCACTCGCCACCCGCTGGCAGGCCGAACGGCGGCGCGGGCTGAACGATCACGTCGCACTGGCCGATCGGGTCGGCGCCTTCAGTGCCACGGCCCGGGCGATCCGGTTGCTGCTGCAATCGGCGATGCTGGGTCTGGGGGCCTATCTGGCCATACAGGGTGTCGTCAGCCCCGGCGCGATGATCGCCAGTTCCATCCTGCTGGGCCGCGCGCTGGCCCCCATCGAAACGGTCATCGGCCAATGGCGGCTGCTGTCGGGCGCGCTGGCGGCCTCGGCGGCCCTGTCGCGCGCCATCCGCGATCGCCCCGCGGCACCCGAATTGCTGGCGCTGCCAGACCCCGAGGCGCGGGTCGAACTGCACAGCGTGACCATCGTGCCCCCGGGCCAGCCCGAACCGACCCTGCGCAGCGTCAGTTTCACCCTCGAACCGGGGCAGGCGCTGGGCGTCATCGGCCCCTCGGGCTCGGGCAAGACCACGCTGGCGCGCGCGCTTGTGGGCCTCTGGTCGCCGCGGATCGGCGATATCCGCCTGGGCGGCGCGCGGCTGGACCGCTACGAGGACGAACGCCTTGGCAGGCTTGTCGGCTACCTGCCGCAGCGGGTGGCGCTGTTCGACGGCACCGTCGCCGAGAATATCGCCAGGATGGACCCGGAACCGGACCACGCGGCGGTGCTGAAGGCGGCGCAGGCGGCCGGTGTGCACGACATGATCCTGCAATTGCCGCAGGGCTACGAGACGCCGATCACCGCACCCGGTGCGCCCTTGTCGGGCGGGCGGGTGCAGCGCATCGGGCTGGCGCGGGCGCTTTACGGCGATCCGGTTCTGCTGGTTCTCGACGAACCGGACGCCCATCTGGACCACCCCGGCGGCGAGGCGCTGAATGCCGCGATCCGCCACATCAAGGCGACGCGGGGCGCGGCGATCATCATGGCGCACCGCCCGTCTGCGATCGCCGAATGCGATATGCTGCTGATGCTCGAGAACGGTCAGCGAACGGCTTTCGGCCCGCGCGAGGAGGTGCTGCGCGCGCGGGTCTCGAACCACGCCAAGATCGCCACCGCCGCGCGCAAGACCGGCACCGGGGGGGGCGCATGACCGACCCGGGTTTCTCGATCCGCTCGACCGTGCTGGCGGGCCTTGCCGTGATCGCCCTTCTGGGGGCGGGGCTGGGCGGTTGGGCCGCGTCGGCAAAGATCGAGGGCGCGGTCATCGCCGCCGCCGTGATCGAGGTCGCCGCCGAAGAGATCGTGGTCCAGCACCCCGAAGGCGGCGTTGTTGCCGCGGTGTCGATCCGCGAGGGCGACACCGTCGCCGCGGGTCAGACGCTGTTGCAGCTCGACCCCACCCGCATCGACGCCGAGATTGCCGAGGCCGACAGCCAGTATTTCGAGTTTCTGGCCCGCCGCGCGCGTTACGAGGCGGAGCGCGACGGGCGAGATACGCTCGATTTCGTTGCGGAATTGCGCCAGCGCGGCGCGGAAGACCCGGATGTCGCCGAGCTGATGACCGGCCAGTCCCGCCTGTTCGAGGCCCGCGCGGCTGCCCTCATGCGCGCCGAGGAGGAACGCCGCCTGACCCGTGCCCGGCTTGACGCGGATCTGCGCACCATCGACACCGAACGCCGTGGCATCCTCATCGAGACCGAGATCGTGGCCGAGGAACTGGCCGACCAGCAAAGTCTGCTTGCGCAGGGACTGGTGCAGATGAGCCGCGTGCGTAGCCTGCGCCGCACCTCGGCGCAGCTTGACACACGGTTGGAATCGCTCGAGGCGCGCACCAGCGCCACCCGCACCCAGATCGAGGAAATCGCCGCGTCCGCCGCGCGCATGCAGGACGAACGCCGCGCCGAGATCATCGGAGAGTTGCGCGAGGTCCGGGCGCGCACCCGGCTGCTGGCGGCCCAGCGTGCCGCGTTGGCCGAAGACCGCAGGCGGCTTGAGATCGTGGCTCCGACCGCGGGCGTGGTGCATGATCTGCGCGTCACCGCCGCCCGCGCGGTGATTGCGCCGCGCGATCCGATCCTGACGCTGGTGCCGCAGGACGAGACGTTTCGCGTCATGGCGCGGATCGCCCCCGCCGAGATCGACCGCGTTTGGCCCGGCCAGCCGGTCACGCTGCGATTGACCGCGCTGGACCAGCGCACCACGCCGCGCATCGATGGCAACGTGGTCTGGGTGTCGGCGGATGCGCTGGTCGACCGCCAGCAGGGCACCGCCTATTACCGGGCCGAGATCACCTTTGCCGAGGATGCGCTGCCGGAGGGCATCAATCTGGTGCCGGGCATGCCGGTCGAGGCGTTTCTGCGCACCGGTGCCCGCACGCCGTTGTCCTACCTGCTCAAGCCGCTGACGGATTACATGAACCGCGCCTTCCGCGAGGCCTGACCGCCCCTGACCGGCCCCGACCGGCCCCGACCGACCTTGACCGGCCCCGAGACGGGCCCCGAGACGGGCCCGAGACCGGAAACCTGCTTTCCTGCCGCGCGTCCCGGGGGTAGCCTTTCGTCGAACAACCAAATGCGAGAGCGCCATGAGCAACGCCATCGAAACCCGCCTTTCCGATCTGGGCCTCACGCTGCCCGATGCCCCCATGCCCGCCGCCAACTACGTTCCTTACGTAAACAGCGGCGGCACGCTTTACGTATCGGGCCAGATCAGCCAGTCAGAAGACGGGCTGACGCTTGGCAAGCTGGGACAGGACATGGATGTCGGCGCCGGGGCCGAGGCGGCGAAATCCTGTGCGCTCAGCCTGATTGCGCAGGTCCGCGCGGCCTGTGACGGCGATCTGTCGCGACTTCGCCGGGTGGTGAAACTGACCGGTTTTGTCAATTCGACCGCCGATTTCACCGATCAGCCCAAGGTCATCAACGGCGCCTCCGATCTGATGGTTGCGGTCTTCGGCGATGCCGGGCGGCATGCGCGCTCTGCGGTTTCGGCGGCGTCCCTGCCTCTGGGGGTTGCGGTCGAGATCGAAGGCATCTTCGAGGTCGACTGACCATGAACCCGACCCTTCCCGCCGGGTTCCTCGACCGCCCGATCGCGCATCGCGGCTTTCACGACAAGACCCGCAACCGACCGGAAAATTCGCGTGCGGCCTGCGAGGCGGCGATTGCGAAGGGCTATGGCATCGAAATCGACGTGCAGTTGTCGCGGGACGGTCAGGCCATGGTCTTCCACGACTACGACCTTGAGCGGCTGACGGCGACGCCGGGTGCGATCCTGGCCCGGGATTCCAAGGCGTTGACCGCTATCCCCCTGCGCCACGGCGACGAGACGATCCCGACCCTGACCGATATCCTGTCGCTGGTTGCCGCACAGGTGCCGCTGCTGATCGAGATCAAGGATCAGGACGGCGAGATGGGCACCGATGTCGGCGCGCTCGAGGCGGCGACGGCCTCGGCGCTGGCGAACTATCAGGGCGAGGTCGCGCTGATGTCGTTCAACCCCCACAGCGTCGCGCGGGTGGCTCAACTGCTGCCCAACGTTCCGCGCGGGCTGACCACCGCCGCGTTCGAGCAGAGCGACTGGCCGATGCTGCCGGCGGCGGTGCGCGAACGGCTTGCCGGGATCCCCGATCTCGAGGATGTGGGCGCGGCCTTCATCTCGCACGACCGCCGGGCGCTTGACATGGCGCGGGTGGCCCAGATCCGCGAGGCCGGTCTGCCGGTGCTGTGCTGGACCGTGCGCAGCCCCGAACAGGAGGCCGAGGCGCGGCGTATCGCGCACAATATCACGTTCGAGGGATACGACGCTTGAAGCCCGGCCACCCGGGGCCAGATAAACTCCGGAAAGGCGACAGCCCATGGACGACACCCCTCCGGATCGGACGATCTCGATAGCGATGCATGCCAGCCTTGCGGACATTCCCGCAGAGGTCTGGGATGCCTGTGCCTGCCCCGAGGCGGCTGACGGGGGGCCGCCCGACGATCCGTTCACGACGCATCGCTTTCTTCTGGCGCTCGAGCAATCGGGCTCGGTCGGGCGGGGCAGCGGATGGGATCCGCGCTACCTGACCGCCGAGGTCGCGGGCGAGGTCATCGGCGTCGCGCCGCTTTACGTCAAGAGCCACAGTCAGGGCGAGTACATCTTCGACCACAACTGGGCGCATGCCTTCGAGCGGGCGGGCGGTCGCTATTACCCGAAACTCCAGATCGCGGTTCCGTTCACGCCCGCGACGGGCCGTCGCCTGCTGGCGCGACCGGGGTTCGAGACGACCGCCGAGGCCGCGCTGCTGCAGGGCGCGATCCAGCTTGCGGACGAAAACGGCCTGTCCTCGTTGCATGTGACCTTTTGCACGCCCGAAGAGGCGCGGCGCGGTGCCGCGATGGGCCTGCTGCCCCGCGTCACCCAGCAATTCCACTGGCTGAACCACGGCTACGACAGCTTTGACGATTTCCTGGCGTCCCTGTCGTCGCGCAAGCGCAAGAACATCCGCAAGGAACGGGCGCAGGCACAGGGTTTCGGCGGCACCATCCATCGCCTGTCGGGCGACGATCTGCGGCCCGAACATTGGGACGCGTTCTGGACCTTCTACCAGGACACAGGCGCGCGAAAATGGGGCACGCCTTACCTGACCCGCGCGTTCTTCGACATCGCCCAAGAGACGCTGCGCCGGGACATGGTGCTGGTCCTGGCCGAAAGGGACGGGGACTATGTCGCCGGCGCGCTGAATTTCGTCGGTCGGGATGTGCTCTATGGTCGCTACTGGGGGTGCCGCGAACATCACCCCTGCCTGCATTTCGAGCTGTGCTATTACCAAGCCATCGACATCGCCATCGAACGCGGGCTCGCGCGGGTCGAGGCAGGGGCGCAGGGCGAACACAAGCTGGCGCGCGGCTATCTGCCGACCGAAACCAATTCGCTGCACTGGATCGGCGATGCGGGTTTCTCGGACGCGGTGGCGCGCTACCTTGTCGAGGAACGCCGGGCCATCGCCGAGGACATCGAGGTTCTCACCGAATACGGCCCGTTCCGCAAAGCCAACCCGGAGGAGCAGGAATGACCGAGAAACTGACCGAGGCCGCCCGCAACAGCGATCTGAAGCCGCTGCTGAACGCTGGCTGGGCGCTGGAGGACGGGCGCGATGCCATCACCAAGCGCTTCAAGTTCGCCGATTTCGTCGCCGCGTTCGGCTGGATGACGCGCGCGGCCATCCATGCGGAAAAGTTGAACCATCACCCGGAATGGTCGAACGTCTACAACAGCGTCACGGTCACCCTGACGACGCATGACGTGGACGGCCTGTCGCCGCTTGACGTCAAACTGGCGCAGAAGCTGGACGCGCTTTGATCCGCTGAACCCAGGCGGCGGGTCGCCGGGCCGCGCGGACGTCCCCCGCGACCCGGTCTTCGATCGGCCCGCGCCTCAGATCGCCGCAAGCAGTGCCTCGCCCGCCGTCGCCTCGCAGACGCCGCGGCCTTCCTCTTCGTGGAAAACCTGCACGACGCCGTCCTCGACCACCATCGCGTAGCGGATCGAGCGGTCGATGAACCCGACCGGCGGTGCCGAGAACGCCATGCCCACGGACTTGGTGAAGGCGCTGTCGGGATCGGCCAGCATGGTAATGCCTGCCGCATCCGCCCCGGTCGTTTCGGACCAGACCTTGAGCACGAAGGGATCGTTGACCGCGAGGCAGATGATCTCGTCGATGCCCTTGGCGTCGAACTGGTCCTTGGTGCGGATGAAGCTGGGCACATGCGCGGAATCGCAGGTCGGCGTAAACGCCCCCGGCACCGCGAAGATCACCACCCGCCGTCCCCGGAGCCTGTCGCCAAGATCGACCTGTTCGGGCCCGTCCTCGCCAAGCCTGACCAGCGTGGCCCCGGGCAATGTGTCCCCTACGGATATCGGCATGGCACGTCCTTTCACGTTTGCGTCCTGTCAGGCCGGGATATAGGCGTATCTGCGAAAAGGAAAATGGCATTCGGGGGAAGGCAGGACATGGGCGATGTCGTCGTGATCGGGGCGGGTCAGGCCGGGGCGGCATGTGTCGCGCGCCTGCGTCAGAAGGGCTTTGCGGGCGGCATCACCCTGATCGGCGAGGAACCCGTTCCGCCCTATCAGCGCCCGCCCCTGTCAAAGGCCTACCTGCTGGGCGACATGGAGCTTGAGCGGCTGTATCTGCGCCCAGCGCAGTTCTACCAGGACAACGCCATCGACTTGCGCCTTGGCACGCCCGTCACCGGCATCGACCCCGCGGCGCGGACCCTGACGCTCGGGTCCGAGACGCTGGCTTATGACGATCTGGTGCTGGCCACCGGTGCACGTCCGAACCGTCTGCCTGCGGCGATGGGCGGCGATCTGGGCGGGGTCTTCACGGTGCGCACCCTGCGGGACGTCGATGCCATGGTGCCGCGGTTCGTCACCGGCGCGAGGGTGCTGATCGTTGGCGGCGGCTATATCGGGCTTGAGGCGGCGGCGGTGGCAGCGAAGCGCGGCCTCGACGTCACGCTGGTCGAGATGGGCGCGCGCATCCTGTCCCGCGTCGCCGCCCCCGAGACCTCGGATTATTTCCGCGCGCTGCACGCACGGCACGGGGTCGACATTCGCGAAGGCACGGGGCTGGTGTGCCTCGTGGGCGACGCCGGTCAGGTAAGGCGGGCCGAGCTGTCGGACGGCAACATGCTCGACGTGGATTTCGTCATCGTCGGTGTCGGCATCACCCCCGATACCCGTCTGGCCGAGGCCGCGGGCCTGGCGATCGAGAACGGCATCCGCACCGATGCGGCCGGGCGCAGCTCGGACCCGGCGATCTGGGCGGCGGGCGATTGCGCCTCGTTTCCGTATGGCGACGGACGCCTGCGTCTTGAAAGCGTCGGCAATGCCATCGACCAGGCGGAATGCGTGGCCGACAACATCGCGGGCACCGCGCGCGCCTATGAGGCCAAGCCCTGGTTCTGGTCGGATCAATACGACACCAAGCTGCAGATCGCGGGCCTGTCGACCGGCTATGACCGCATCGTGACGCGGCAGGGCGCGGCGGACGCGGTGTCGTTCTGGTATTTCACCGGCCCGCGCCTGATCGCGGTGGATGCGATGAACGATCCGCGCGCCTACATGGTCGGCAAGCGCCTGATCGAGGCGGGCAAATCGCCGGATCCGGACGCGGTCGGCGATGTCGCGACCGACCTCAAGGCGCTGCTGCAGGCGTGAGGATCATCGCGGGCACATATCGGGGCCGGGCGCTGGCGGCGGTGGGCAAGGGCGATCCGGGCGCGCATCTGCGGCCCACCACCGACCGGGTGCGCGAAAGCCTGTTCAACATGCTGGCGGGGGGGCGCTTTGGCGATCCGTTCAGCGACGCCATCGTGCTCGATCTGTTCGCGGGCACGGGCGCGCTGGGGCTCGAGGCGCTGTCGCGCGGCGCGGCGCAAGTCACCTTCGTCGACGACGGGCGCAAGGCGCTGTCGATCCTGCGCCAGAACATCGCGCTGCTTGGGTGTGCCTACGCGACCCGCATCGTCCAGCGTGACGCGACACGCCTGCCCGACGCCGCCGCCCCCGCCACGCTGGTCTTCCTCGATCCCCCCTATGGCAAGGGTCTGGGCGCGAAGGCGCTTGGCGCGGCGCGCGACGGCGGATGGATCGCGCCCGGTGCCCTGATCGTGTGGGAGGAAAGCACCCCGCAGGCCCCGCCCGAGGGCTTCCTGCCCCGCGAGAGCCGCCGCTATGGCGACACCCACGTGACGCTGCTCGAGGCCGGATAAAAAGCGCTGGCCAAGGCCGATCCGGCCCCTTACCGTCTTATTCAAATTGTTGAATATCGGGAGGAACCTCATGTCCTGGCACCCCAGCCGCCGCGATCTTCTGAAAACCGCCGCCGCCATGCCGGCACTCATACTGCCAGCCTCGGGCGCAAGCGCGGCGCTGGGCGGACCCGCCGCCGCGAACCCGGCGCATTTCCGGTTCACCCTCGGCGATGCGAAGATCACCGTCGTCTCTGATGGCTATTTCGAACTGCCGACATCGGGGCTGGGCGTCAACGCCGACGAAGGCGCGGTGCAGGACTTCCTCGCCCGGCACTTCCAGTCGACGGAACTGGGGTATTCGCACACCAACCACGTCGTGATCGAGCAGGGCGCGCACACCATTCTGGTCGATATCGGGTCGGGCGACCGGTTCCTGCCCACGGTCGGGCGCCTGTTGGGCAACCTGTCGGATGCGGGCATCGACGCGGACGCGATCACCCATCTGGCGATCACCCATGCGCATCCCGATCACGTCTGGGGCATTCGCGACGATTTCGACGAGGCGCTGCTGCCGGACGCCGAGAAGTTCATCGGCGAGGCGGAATATGCCTATTGGATGCAGGATGGTCTTGCCAGCCAGGTCGCGCCAGAGCGGCAGCAATTCGTCGTGGGGGCGCAGAATTCGCTGTCGACCGACGGGTTGGAGTGGACGCAGGTTGCCGACGGCACAGAGATCGCGCCGGGCCTGCGCATGATCATGACCCCCGGCCACACGCCCGGACACATGAGCCTGATCCTCGAGGCAGGCGGCGAACAGTTGATGATCCTGGGCGATGCGATGACCCACGCCTATCTCAACTTCTCGCATCCCGACTGGTACAACGAGATCGATCACGACGGCCCCGAAACCGCGGCGACGCGGCGGCGGCTGCTGGACATGGCGGCGGCGGATGGCATGGCGGTGCTGGGCTATCACTTCCCGTTCCCCGGGGTCGGCCACGTCATGCGCGAGGGCGACGCCTATCGGTTCGTGCCCGCGCTCTGGCAATGGGAGTGACGGACCGGCGCAAGGACCCGCACAGGACGGCAGATGGCCGGACAGCGCTTGGCTGGTTGACACCCGGCCCGCCGTGCCGCGCGATCCGGCCCGCCCACAGGCTATCGCGGTGGGCGGGCCGATGATCACGCCGCCTCCGTTCCGATCCCGAGATCCGAGACGGCAAGGCCGCTGCCGGTCACGCCACGCGCCGCAGCCTACCCGTATGTCGGGTGGAACCTGCCTGCCGGAGAGGACGTGAAGATGTCGACGCCGTCGGCGGTGACGCCGACCGAATGTTCGAACTGCGCCGACAGGGACTTGTCGCGCGTGACCGCCGTCCAGTCATCGGCCAGAACCTTGGTCGCATGGCCGCCGATATTCACCATCGGCTCGATGGTGAAGAACATGCCCTCTTCCAGCACCGGCCCGGTGCCCGCGCGACCATAGTGCAGCACGTTGGGCGGGGCGTGGAACACGCGACCCAGCCCGTGGCCGCAGAAGTCGCGCACCACCGACATGCGCTGCGCCTCGACATAGGTCTGGATGGCGTGACCGATATCGCCGAAGGTGTTGCCCGGCTTGACCGCGTCGATGCCCATCATCAGCGCGTCATAGGTGACCTGGATCAGCCGCTCGGACTTGCGCGGCAGCTTTCCGGCCACATACATCCGGCTGGTATCGCCGAACCAGCCATCGACGATGACGGTGACGTCGATGTTCAGGATGTCGCCATCCTTCAGCTTCTTGTCGCCGGGAATGCCGTGGCAGACCACGTGATTGACCGAGATGCAGGTGGCGTGCTGATAGCCCTTGTAGCCGATCGTCGCCGAGGTCGCGCCCTCTTCGGCGATGCGGTTGCGGATGAAGTCGTCGATGGCACCGGTGGTCTGGCCCACATCGACCAGGTCCGCCGCCTCGTCGAGCAGCTGCGCCGCGAGGCGGCCTGCCTTGTGCATGCCGGCAAAATCGGCAGGCTCGTAGATGCGGATGCCATCTCGGGTCAGACGGCCTCGGGGCGCTTCATTCACACCGGGTCTCCATTCGTTTGTCGACGGTTATTGTAATGCCTCGCGACCGGCTTTGCCAACCGAATGCCGCATCGCAGCTTGCACGGACCCGTGACGCGGCGCGCATCAAGGCGCGGTCGGGCGATCATGGCGCCACGAAGGGCAGGATCGGCCCCGCAGTGATGCCCTCCGGCGTGATCTCGGTGCCAAGCGCCATTGCCTCGACACCGCGCGCCCGGGCATCGGCAAAGGCGGTGGCATAGGCGCTGTCGATATCGGCGGCCAGGGTCACGCGGGCGGCATCGTTGCGGGCCACGAGATAGAGCATGACGGCGCGGTGCCCGGCCTCGGCCATCGCAGCGAGGTCGCCCAGATGCCGGGTGCCGCGCGCGGTGACACTGTCGGGAAACTCGGCCAGGCCGGGGCTGCGCGACAGGGACACGGACTTGACCTCGACATAGGTGTCGGTGCGGCGGTCATCCTGCAACAGGAAGTCGATGCGGCTGCCGTTACCGTATTTCTGCTCTGGCCGGATCGCGCCGTAGCCGGTCAGCCCGGGCACCATGTCGGCCTGCAACGCGGCGCGCACGACGCGATTGGCCATGCCGGTATCGACGCAGACCAGCCCGCCGCCCGGCACCTCGACCAGTTTCCAGCTCCAGTCCAGCTTTTTTCTCGGGTCGTCGTTCGGTTCCAGCCAGATCCGCGCGCCCGGTTCGGCCAGCCCCGACATCGCGCCGGGATTGGCGCAATGGGCCACCACCTCGCGCCCGTCGTCCAGCCGCGCATCGCAGAGGAAGCGTTTGTAGCGACCGATCAGCCGGGCCGGGACGAGAGGGGTTTGAAAGCGCATGGCACCGGCCTATAGCTAGGACACGTACGAAGGCCAAGGAGAGAGACGATGGCAAACCCCCGCGCCGCAATGCTGGTGATCGGCGATGAAATCCTCTCGGGCCGGACCCGCGATGCGAACATGCACTTCCTCGCCGGGGAGTGCACCAAGCGCGGCATCAACCTTGCCGAGGTGCGCGTCGTATCCGACGACCGAGATGCGATCGTGGCGGCGCTGCGGGCGTTGCGCGACAGCTTCGATGTGGTTGTGACCTCGGGCGGCATCGGGCCGACCCATGACGACATCACCGCAGACTGCGTCGCCGCGGCCTTCGATACGCCCATCGACGTGCGCGACGATGCCCGCGCGATCCTGGCCGCGCATTACGAGCGTACCGGCAAGGAGCTGAACGAGGCCCGCCTGCGCATGGCGCGGATCCCTGAAGGCGCGACGCTGATCGACAATCCGGTCTCGGCGGCACCCGGCTTTACCCTGGGCAACGTGCATGTGATGGCCGGGGTGCCGTCGGTCTTTCAGGCGATGGTCGCCAGCGTCCTGCCGACACTCACCAGCGGCGCGCCGATGCTCAGCCAGTCGCTGCGGGTCGAGCGGGGAGAGGGCGATATCGCTGGACCGCTGCGGGCGCTGGCCGAGGAATTCGACGATCTGTCCTTTGGCTCCTATCCGTTCCACGACAACGGCATATTCGGGGCCAATGTGGTTGTGCGCGGCACCGATCCGGGCCGCGTCGACGCCGCGATGACACGGCTCTGCGCGGTTTTCGACGGATGATCGATCTGACCGGTATGCTCGATGCGACCTGGCCTGCGGACCGCAAGCTGGAAACGCCGGGGTTCATCCTGCGTGCCGGGCAGGGCGGCGGCAAGCGGGTCTCGGCGGCCACTGCCGCAGACAGTTGGACCGCATCGCAGATCGCGCCTGCCGAGGCGGCGATGCGCGGGCTTGGCCAGACGCCGCTGTTCATGATCCGCCAGGGCGAGGCCGAGCTTGACGCAGAGCTTGAGGCGCGCGGCTATCGGGTGGTCGATCCCACAGTCATCCTGTCCGCGCCCATCGATGCCATCGACGACCGCGACATCCCTCGTGTCACCGCCTTTACCATCTGGGAACCCCTGGCGATCATGTACGAGATCTGGGCCGCCGCCGGTATCGGCCCCGCGCGACTTGCCGTCATGGACCGGGTGACAGCGCCGAAGACCGCCATTCTCGGGCGGATCAACGACAACCCCGGGGGGGTCGCCTTCGCCGCCATCGCCGACCGCAACGTCGTCGTGCACGCGGTCGAAGTGGTGCCGAAGCTGCGGAACATGGGTCTGGCCAAATGGATGATGCGGCAGGCCGCGCGCTGGGGGCGCGCGCATGGCGCGACCCATCTGGTGATCCTGGTGACCCGCGCCAATGCCACGGCCAACGCGCTTTATGCGGCCCTTGGAATGTCCGAAATTGGAGGATACCACTATCGCACCCACCCCGAGGAGACACCGTGAGCAAACTGCCAGCCCCGACCGCGCTTGATCTGCCGCAGGTTTCGCCGCTGCCCGCCGATACGCAAAAGTATTTTGACATCTGTCAGGAAAAGCTTGGCATGGTGCCCAATGTGCTGCGTGCGCATGCCTTCGACATTGCCAAGCTCAATGCATTTGCCGGGCTTTACAACGAATTGATGCTGGCCGACTCGGGCCTGTCCAAGCTCGAGCGTGAGATGATCGCGGTCTGCGTCTCGGCGATCAACCGCTGCTTCTACTGCCTGACCGCCCACGGGGCCGCCGTCCGCGAGCTTTCGGGCGACCCGATCCTCGGCGAAATGATCGTGATGAACTGGCGCGTGGCCGACCTGTCGCCGCGCCATCACGCCATGCTGCGCTTTACCGAGAAGGTCACCCAAAGCTCGGCCCTTGTCGAAGAGGCGGACCGCGCGGCATTGCGCGACGTCGGCTTTTCGGATCGCGACATCTGGGACATCGTGAATGTCGCGGCCTTCTTCAACATGACCAACCGGGTCGCAAGCGCCACCGACATGCGTCCGAATGACGATTACCATTCTCAGGCGCGCTAGCCTGATCCTCTGCCTCTGGGCGGGGCCGCTTGCGGCGTTTGAGGTGCCCCTGCCCGACGGGGCCGAGGTGACCGCGGATATCCGTCAAGGCGGCGCGGTCTACGCGCTGCCGACCGGTCCGTGGACGATCGAGACCGGCATTCCCGTGACCAGCATCGAAGGCGACGTCACCCGCCGCGCATGGCGGATCGACGGCACCCAGATCACACCGACACAGCTACTGTCGCCGATTCGCACGGCGCTGGAGCAGGCGGGCTACACCCTGCAGCTCGATTGCGCGGCGCGGCGGTGCGGCGGCTTCGACTTTCGCTTTGCGACGGATGTGATCCCGGCACCCGACATGTATGTCGATATCTCGAACTTCCGGTTCCTGTCGGCGATCGGCCCGCAGGGCGACGGCGTTGCGGTGCTGACCAGCCGCCACCTCGCGGCAGGCTATGTGCAGGCGATCACCGCACGGCCACGGGGCGGCGACGCGGTCCCGGCCTTGCGCCAAAGGGAGCCCGTCGGCACGGTCGGCACGGTCGGTTCCGGCGGCGCGCAGGTGTTGCCGCGGGTCAGCGCTGATCTGTCCGGCATCATCGCCGATCTTGAGTCGCGCGGCGCGGTCATTTTGCAGGGCGTGGACTTCGCCAGCGGCTCGGCGGCGCTTGACCCCGGTCCGGTGCCGGAGCTTGATGCGCTGGCCGCCTATCTGGCCGCCACGCCTGACCGACGTATCCTGCTGGTCGGGCACACGGATGCGATAGGCTCGCTCGCGGGCAATCGCGCGCTGTCGCAGCGCCGGGCCGAGGCCGCCGCCGCCTATATGCGGGCCGCCAACGTCGCGCTGGACCAGATCGCGGCGGAAGGCGCGGGCTACCTCGCGCCCATCGCCTCGAACCTCACCGAAGCGGGCCGCCAGGCGAACCGTCGCGTCGAGGCGGTGCTTCTGCCGCGCGATTGACCCCGCCCGAGGGGTGGAATCGGCCCCGCCCATCCCTTACCTGTGGGGATGACAACAGGAGCCAGACATGCCCAACCCGCCCCTTACACTGTTTCTCGCGGCCCCGCGCGGCTTTTGCGCGGGCGTCGACCGGGCCATCAGGATCGTCGAGATGGCGCTGCAGAAATGGGGCGCGCCGGTCTATGTGCGCCACGAGATCGTGCACAACAAGTTCGTCGTCGATGGGCTGCGCGACAAGGGTGCGGTTTTTGTCGAAGAGCTTGACGACTGCCCGGTGGACCGTCCGGTGATCTTCTCGGCCCATGGCGTCGCCCGGGCGGTGCCTGCCGCTGCCCGGGCGCGCGACATGATCTATGTCGATGCGACCTGTCCGCTGGTCTCGAAGGTGCATATCGAGGCCGCGCGGCACCATGAGAACGGTCTTCAAATGGTGATGATCGGGCATGCCGGTCACCCCGAAACCGTGGGCACGATGGGGCAGCTGCCCGAAGGCGAGGTGCTGCTGGTCGAGGTGCCCGAGGACGTGGCCGGGCTGAATGTGCGCGACCCCGACAGGCTGGCCTTCGTGACCCAGACGACGCTGTCGATCGACGACACCGCCGAGGTCGTGGCGGCCCTGCGCGCGCGCTTTCCGGCCATCGTCGGGCCGCACAAGGAAGACATCTGCTACGCCACCACCAACCGGCAGGAGGCCGTCAAGGCAATGGCCCCGAAATGCGACGCCCTGCTGGTCGTCGGCGCGCCCAATTCGTCCAATTCCAGGCGGCTGGTCGAGGTCGGCGCCAAGGCCGGGTGCGGCTATGCGCAGTTGGTCCAGCGCGCCACGGATATCGACTGGCGGTCGCTTGAGGGCATCCGCACCATCGGCCTGACCGCCGGGGCCTCGGCCCCGGACGTGCTGATCCAAGAGGTGATCGACGCCTTCCGCGCCCGCTACGACCTGACCGTCGAGACCGTCACCACCGCCGAGGAAAACGTCGAGTTCAAGATCCCGCGCGTGCTGCGCGAGCCGGCCTGAGCGCCGCGCCGACGCCCGCCCGGGCGGAGAAGCCGGTCCCGCGCCGCATCAATCCGGCAGCAGCAGCGTCTCCAGCGCCCGGCCCATGACCCGCGCGGTGTCCAGCATGTCGGTCACGCCGATCCATTCATCCGGCTTGTGCGCCAGTTCCAGCACGCCGGGCCCGTAGGCGATGCAGTTCTTCAGCTTGCCGATGCGGTCGATATGTTTCTGGTCGTAGCTGCCCGGCGAGGCCACGAACGCAGCCTCCTGTCCCAGCGCGTCGGCGATCGCCGCGCGGATCGTGGTGACGACCGGCGCATCCTCGTCCGTCATCGAGGGCAGCACGCGGTTGATCTCGCGCAGGGAGTAGTCGAAATTGTCGCGGCTCGCCCTGAGCCCGTCGAGCAGTTCGCGCATCTCGGCCTCGACCGCCTCTATCCCCTCTTCGATCAGGAACCGCCGGTCCACGGTGATCCGGCAGCTGTCGGGCACGCAATGGGCGGGCAGGGCGGTGCTGCCCGGGTCCTTCTCGGGTTGGCCGCCGTGGATCGCGTTGATGTTCATCGTCGATTGCCGCGCGCCGTCCGGGATCACCGGCATGTCGGTGTGCCGGGCGGCCATGGCGGGAAACAGGTCCCGCTCGAAGGCGTCAAGCACCGCGCCCATGTGCCGGATCGCACAATCGCCCAGAAACGGCATGGACCCATGGGCAATCTCGCCGTGGGTTTCGATCTCGGCCCACCATCCGCCGCGATGCCCAAGACAGATGCGATCCTTGCCAAGGGGTTCCGGGATGATGACGTGCTGGACACGGGCGGGATCGAAAAAGCCCTGTTCGGCCAGGTAGGCAACGCCGCCATAGCCGCCCGATTCTTCGTCCGCCGTGGCCGATATCTCGATCGCGCCCGCGTAATCGGGGTGTTCTTGCAGGAACGCCTCGACCGCGATGATCGACGCGGCAAGCCCGCCCTTCATGTCGCAGGCCCCGCGCCCATAGATGCGGTCGCCTTCCATGACAGCGGCAAACGGATCGCGTGTCCAGCCGCGACCGACCTCGACCACGTCGATATGCGAATTGAAATGCACGCAGTCGCCTGGGCGGGGGCCTTCGCGGCGGGCCACGAGGTTCCAGCGCGGGAAGCGGTCGGTGTCGCCGGGCGCGCCCTCGGCGCGGATCATCCGGGTCTCGAACCCCAGCGGGCGCAGGCGGTCGCCCACCAGCGCGCAGCATTCGTGGTAGAATTGCCCCGGCGGGTTCAGCGTCGGGATCCGGATCAGGGCCTGTGTCAGCGCGACGATGTCGTCGCGGCGCGCTTCGATACGGGTATAAAGGGGGTCGGACATGGGGCCGATTTTGATCCCTCGGGCGCAGGCGCGCAAGCCCGATCACATGTCCGGCAGTCGCCCGATGGTCAGCGGCCCCAGCGACACGCGCCCCTTGTCGATGCGCAGCGTCAGATCCAGATCGTCGCCCGACCCGCTAAGCCCCGCAACCACGTTGAACACGTTTTCAAGCAGCGGCACCACTTCCTGCGGCAGCCGCCCCTCCTGGCCCGCGCGCGCCAGCAGCGTGCGCCACTGTTCGGCGTCCAGGGTCAGCGGGCCGGACAGCCTGCGCTTGTCGTCGATCTCGAAGTCGCCGGACAGCGACAGCCCCGCGCCCCCGGACCTGTAGGTCAACCCGTCAAGCGCGATGGTTTGCAACTGCGCGGCAGCACTCAGCGCCCCCGCGAGCCCAAGCGTGGCATCTAGCGAGATGCGTTCGTCCCCGGCCTTGGGGGCATCGGGGCCGACCGGGGCGGCGGCAAGGGCCAGACGCCAGGTCTCTGGTTGACCGGGCAGGCGGTTCAGCGTGCCGCCCAGATCGCGCAGGTAGATGTTGCTCCGACCGTTGCGGATCAGGTCGAGCCGGGCGGCCTCGATGGCGATCCGGTCAAGGGTTCCGTCCTCGCTGACCGCGCTGGCGCGCAGGCCGTCCCCGTCGATGGTGATCTGCTCGCCATTGAATTCCAGACGTTGTCCGCCCAGCGCCGCGATGATCAGATGCTCGGGGTCGTAGACCAGTTGCATGACCTGCAGCTTCGGCACCTCCCAGCGCAGACCCGGGCGGGGTTCGAGCACCAGTTCCTCAAAGCGGGCATCCAGACGGTTGGGAAAGCCATGCACCGAGATATCGGCGGCTTCCGCGACCCAGCCATCGGCGCGCTTGGCCGCGAACCAGGCGTCGATCTCACCGCGCAGCGCCCGCGCCTGCCAGAACCATGCCCCGGACCACAGCAGCGCCGCCGCGACCACGACCAAAATCAGCTTCTTCATGTTCCTGCCCTTTTCGCCCGGCCACATTTGGTATTTAGAACGCGGGCGATGAAAGGACCAGAATCCATGACGCTTTGGGTCTTCGGCTACGGATCACTTCTCTGGAACCCCGGCTTCGACGTGGTCGAGAAGGTGCCCGCGCGCCTGCCGGGTTATAGGCGCAGTTTCTGCATGCGCTCGATCCATCATCGCGGCACCGAGGAAGACCCCGGCCTCGTTTTGGCCCTCGACGCCGATGAGGGTGCGGCCTGCGACGGCGTGGCCTTTGCCGCGGACCCCGACAAGGCCGACGAGGTCCTGGCCTACCTGCGCGCGCGTGAACTGATCTCGTCGGCCTATCTTGAACGCCAGGTGACCCTGTCGCTGTCCGACGGGCGCGTCATCACCGCCGTGGTCTACGTGATCGATCCGGATCACGTGCAATACTGCCACCTCGAACTGGAAGAGCAGGCCCGGATCATCGCGCGGGCGGTGGGCGGACGCGGGCCCAACACGGAATATCTTTTCAACACGGCGCAGCATCTGGACGAACTGGGCATCCCCGATGCAGAGCTGCAATGGCTCGACCGGCGCGTGCGTGAACTGAACGCTTAAGAACTTGGCTTGCCAAAGCCGAGAGTCTAGTCTTTGCAAGACAATGAACTGAAGCGTCAGGAGCGATCCCGTTGGATCAACCGGACCTCGAGGCCGAGCCGCATTTTTCGCAACCGTTGCGCCAGCTGTTTCTCATGCTGGCGGTGCTGGTGCTGTCGGCTGTGGGTGCCGTCATGGCCTTGCCATCGGTGCTGCCGGTGTTCCAGGCGAACCCGTATCTGAACGGCTTTATCATCCTGGTCTTCTTCATCGGCGTGCTGGCCTGTTTCTGGCAGGTGGCGCAGTTGATGAACTCGGTCCGCTGGATCGAGAATTTCGTCCACGGGCAAGGCGACAGCGGCGGCGCGCCGCAACTTCTGGCACCTCTGGCGGCGCTGCTTCGGGCCCGCGGGCGGCGAATGAAGATCACCACGACCTCGACCCGGTCGATCCTCGACTCGGTGGCGCAGCGCATCGACGAGGTGCGCGAGATCACGCGTTACATCGTGTCGCTGCTGATCTTCCTGGGCCTTCTGGGCACGTTCTGGGGACTGGCCACAACCGTGCCCGCGCTGGTCGAGACGATCCGTTCGCTTGCGCCGCAGGCCGGCGAAAGCGGCGTCGATGTCTTTTCGCGGCTGATGAACGGGCTCGAGGGGCAATTGGGCGGCATGGGCATCGCCTTTGCCTCGTCGCTTCTGGGGCTTGCCGGTTCGCTTATCGTGGGGCTGCTGGAGCTGTTCGCCGGGCACGGTCAGAACCGGTTCTACCGCGAGCTTGAGGAATGGCTGTCGTCGATCACCCGCATCGGCGTATCCTCGGGTGACAGCGAGGGCGCGGGCGAGATGTCCGGCGCGGCGATGGCGCTGGAACAGGTGGCCGATCAGCTTGACGGCATGCAGCGGCTCTATGCGCGATCCGAAGACAGCCGGTCCGAAGTGGAAGGCCAGTTGGGCCAGTTGGCGGATTCGATCGAGCGGATGACCGAACGGCTTGAGGCGTCGGCGCCGTCGGCGTCTGCCTTCGCGCGGCTGGCCGAGGGGCAGGAACGGCTGATCGACGCGCTGACGCGGCAGGAAGATACCGGCCTCGACGCGGAAAGCCGGATGCGCCTGCGCTCGATCGACGTGCAGATGCTGCGGATCCTCGAAGAGATGTCGGCGGGGCGGCAGGAAAGCATGGCCGAACTGCGCACCGATCTGGCCGCGCTGAGCCGGGTGATCGGACAGATGAGTCGGCAATCGGGCAAGGGCGGCGTGGGCGGCGGCGACAAGGGCCCGGGTTCTGCGCCGGTGCGCCCGCAGCGTGTCACCACCCGCCGGCAGGAGAGCTGACCCATGGCGCTGTCACGGCGCACAGGCCAACGCTTCCAGGCCGCGATCTGGCCGGGCTTCGTCGATGCGATGACCGGACTCTTGCTGGTGCTGATGTTCGTGCTGACGATCTTTCTGGTGATCCAGGCGGTGCTGCGCGAGACGATCTCGGGGCAGGAAAGCCAGCTTTCATCGCTGACCGACCAGATCGCGTCGCTGGCGGACGAACTGGGCATGGCAGAGCGTCAGAACACGGCCCTGACCAACCGTGTCGGTGCGCTGGAATCGACGCTGGAGAACCGCGATTCGCGGCTTCTGGAACAACAGACCTTCATCGCCGCCCTGACCGCGGAGCGCGACCGCGCGGAGGCCGACCTGGCCGCGGCCGAGGGCCGGATCAGCGATTTCGAGGACCGGGTGACCGCACTTCTGGCCGACCGCGACGCGGCCCGCGACCGGATCGCGGATCTGACCGCGACACAGGAAGACCTCGAAGCCGCCCGCAGCGCGCTTCTGTCGGAACGCGAGGCGCTGAACCTGGCGCTCGCCAGTGCCCGCGACGAGATCGACGCCGAAGCCGAAGCGGCCCGGCTGGCGGCGGCGCAGCGCGAAGCGATGGAGGCTCTTGTCGCCGACCTGCGGGCGCAGACCGCCACAACCGAGGGCGCGGTCGACCAGTTGTCCGGACGGGTCGACGAATTGACCGAGGCCCTGAGCGCGGAAGAGGCGGCGCGGCTGGCCGAAGCCGAGGCCGCACGGGCCTTGCGCGCGCGGCTTGAGACCGCCACTGCCGAACTGACCGCGATGACCCTGCAACTCGAGGCGCGACGGCAAGAGGCCGAAGACACCCTGACGCTGCTGGCCGCGGCGCGCGCCGCCGGGGACGAGTTGAACACCCTGCTCGAGACCGCGCTTGCGGGCCGCGCCGAAGTCACGGCGACCAATGCCGACCTGCGTGCCGAACTTGCGGCGTTGCTGGCGGCGCAGGCGCGATCCGAGGCGCGCGCCGCCGAAGCGATGAGCGAAGCGGAAGCGCAGGCGGCACTGCTGTCGGCGGCCCGCGACACGCTGGCCGGTCAGGAGGTGCAGACCGAAGCGGCACAGCGCGAAGCCGAGGTGCTCAACCAGCAGCTGACCGCCTTGCGCCAGCAGCTTTTGTCGTTGCAGGAAACGCTCGATGCGGCGGCGGCCAGCGACGCCGATGCGCAGGTGCAGATCGACAACCTGGGCGCGCGGCTGAACGCCGCGCTGGCTCGTGTTGCAACCGAGGCGCGGCGGGCGCAGCAGGCCGAGGCCGAGACCCTGCGGCTGGAGGCAGAGCGCGCGGCCCGGCTCGAGGCGGAAAACCGCGATCTGGAAAGGTACCGATCGGAGTTTTTCGGTCAGTTGCGCGCGCTGTTGGCGGATCGGGACGGGGTGCGGATCGAGGGTGACCGCTTTGTCTTTTCCTCCGAGGTGCTGTTTGCGCCCGGTGAGGCAGAGCTGTCGGCCGCGGGGCGGCGCGGAATCGCCACCGTCGCGGGCATCCTGCGCGACATCGCCGACGAGATCCCCGAGAGCATTGATTGGGTGATCCGGGTCGATGGCCATACCGACGACATCCCGATCTTGCCCGGTGCGAAGTTCGCCGACAACTGGGAGCTGAGCCAGGCGCGCGCCCTGTCGGTGGTGCGTTTTCTGATCGACACCCAGGGCATTCCGCCGTCACGGCTCGCGGCAAACGGTTTTGGAGAGTTTCAGCCGGTCAACCCCGCGAAGACGGTGGCGGCACGGGCGCAAAACCGGCGTATCGAGCTGAAACTGACCGAGAAGTAGCTTTTCCGCCCTGTCGGGCGTCAGCGCACGCGCAGATGGGCGTGGCGGACCGCGATGATCGTGTCGCCGCGGGTCAGTCGGACGCTGCCTTCATAGGCGCCCGCGGGCCAACCTGTCGCGGGGGCACGCTTTCCGTAGGCGCGGAAGCCCTCCGCGCGCGCGTCCTTGACAAGGATCCTGTGGGAAAAGACCGGCCCGTCGGGACCGCGTGCGGAAAGTTGCAATACGTCCCCCGGCGCTGGGTGGAACATATGCCCATAGACCACCAGCGGATCGCCGGGCCCCATGTCGGTCACCCGCGCGGCACCGGTGCGGACATCGTCGAAGGAGGGCACGCCGGGCGAGAAGCCCGCGGTGAAAAGGCCGCTTTTGGTATAGGCCGGGGGCGAGACCCAGAGCGTCGCCTGGGCGCTGCCGCAGACGCCGTCCGCATCCGGGGCGAACGGGTCGAGCCAGACACCGTCCTTCAGAACCGCGATATGCAGATGCGCGAAGTTGGTCTGGCCTGACAGACCGACGCGCCCGAGCCGGTCGCCTGCCGCGACGCGGTCCCCAGGTGCCACGGCCACGGACCCTTCGGCCATGTGGCAATAGAGCGTCTGGTGGCCGGAGGAGTGTGCGAGGCGCACGGCGTTGCCGCATTCCTGGCCTGCCACTTCGCCCGGATCGCCAAGGCGACGGTCGGGAACGCCGTCGCGCACCGCCTCGACCACGCCCGGTGCCGACGCCAGCACATCGACGCCTTCGCGCATCGCGTCCTCGGACAGAAGGGCGATGTCGGTGCCGTGATGCCCGTCGCGGGATTTCAGGCCGCAGGCATGGTCGCGCATGCCGGGGCCGTCCTGCGCATCGGCGTAATCCTCGATGAAACAGGTCTGCCCAAGCGTGCAGTCCACCGGCCAGTGCAAGAAGGGAACCTCCGCCGCGGTGGCCGCAGCGGAGGTCAGGACGAACAGCGCGCAGAGCGCGGGTTTCATCAGTCGGCGGTCAGCAGCGGCGGCTTCTTGGACGCCAGGCGCCGCTTTTCGGGTCCGTCGAGTTGCAGGTCGAGCTTGCCGTCCTTGACCGCGACCCGCACGACGCCGCCCTTGGCGAGCTTGCCGAACAGCAGTTCCTCGGCCAGCGGCTTCTTGATGCTTTCCTGGATCACGCGACCCAGCGGACGCGCGCCCATCTTGTCGTCATAGCCCTTGTCCGCCAGCCATTCGGCGGCGGGTTTGGTCAACTCGATGGTGACGTTGCGGTCCATCAGCTGCGCCTCGAGCTGCAGCACGAACTTCTCGACCACCTGCAGGATCGTCGATTTCGGCAGCGGCGCGAAGGAGATGACCGCGTCCAGGCGGTTGCGGAATTCCGGCGTGAAGGTCCGTTCGATCGCGGCGGTATCCTCGCCCTCGCGGCGGTCGCGACCAAAGCCGATGGCGGCTTTCGCCTGTTCCGATGCGCCGGCATTCGAGGTCATGATCAGGATCACGTTGCGGAAGTCCACCGTGCGCCCGTTGTGATCGGTCAGCGTGCCGTGATCCATCACCTGCAACAGGATGTTGTAGACGTCCGGATGCGCCTTCTCGATCTCGTCGAGCAAAAGGACGCAGTGGGGATGCTGGTCGACCCCGTCGGTCAACTGGCCGCCCTGGTCAAAGCCGACATAGCCCGGAGGCGCACCGATCAGGCGCGAGACCGCGTGCTTTTCCATGTATTCCGACATGTCGAAGCGCAGCAACTCGACCCCGAGAGAATCCGCCAGCTGCTTGGCCACCTCGGTCTTGCCGACGCCCGTGGGGCCCGCAAAGAGGTAGTTGCCGATGGGCTTTTCGGGTTCGCGCAGACCGGCCCGCGACAGCTTGATCGCCGAGGACAGCGCCTCGATGGCGGGGTCCTGGCCGAACACCACGCGCTTGAGCGAGGCTTCGAGATTGCGCAGAACCTCGGCGTCGTTGCGCGATACGTTCTTGGGCGGGATGCGCGCGATCTTCGCGACCACATCCTCGATCTCCTTGGTGCCGATGGTCTTGCGGCGCTTGCTTTCCGCCACCAGATGCTGGGCCGCTCCGGCCTCGTCTATGACGTCGATGGCCTTGTCGGGCAGCTTGCGGTCATTGATGTAGCGCGCCGACAATTCGACTGCGGTCTTGATCGCATCGGCGGTGTATTTGACGCCATGATGCTCTTCGAAATAGGGCTTGAGCCCTTTCAGGATCTTGACGCTGTCGGCGACGGTCGGCTCGGCCACGTCGATCTTCTGGAACCGGCGAGACAGGGCGCGGTCCTTTTCGAAGTGCTGGCGGAACTCCTTGTAGGTGGTGGAGCCCATGGTGCGCAGCTTGCCGCCCTGAAGCGCGGGCTTGAGCAGGTTCGACGCATCCATCGCGCCACCCGAGGTGGCACCGGCCCCGATCACGGTGTGGATCTCGTCGATGAAAAGAATGCCGTCGGGATGCTCTTCCAGTTCGGTGACGACGGCTTTGAGGCGTTCCTCGAAATCGCCGCGATAGCGCGTGCCCGCGAGAAGCGCACCCATGTCGAGCGAGTAGATCGTGGCATTGGCCAGAATCTCGGGCGTTTCACCCGCGACGATCTTGCGCGCGAGTCCCTCGGCGATGGCGGTCTTGCCGACGCCCGGATCGCCCACCAGAAGCGGGTTGTTCTTGCGCCGGCGGCAGAGGACCTGGATGCAGCGCTCGACCTCGGAATCGCGGCCGATCAGCGGGTCGACATCGCCCTTGCGGGACTTGGCGTTGAGATCGACGCAGTACTTCGCCAGCGCGGATTCCTTGCCGTCGTCGACCGGCTGGGCTTCGGCGGCCTGCGCCTCTTCGTCGTCGGTTGCGCCCTGCACGGGACGGGTTTCGCCGAAGGCGGGGTTCTTGGCCACGCCATGGGCGATGAAATTCACCGCGTCATAGCGCGTCATGTCCTGTTCCTGCAGGAAGTAGGCGGCATTGCTTTCGCGTTCGGCGAAGATCGCGACCAGCACGTTGGCCCCGGTCACTTCGGTGCGCCCCGAACTTTGGACGTGGATCGCGGCGCGCTGGATGACGCGCTGGAAGGCCGCCGTCGGCACCGCTTCGGAGCCGTCGATATCGGTCACCAGATTGGCAAGGTCGTCGTCGATGAATTCCACCAGCGTTGTGCGCAATTCTTCGGTGTCGACGTCGCAGGCTTTCAGCACCCGCGTGGCATCGGGCTCATCGACCAGTGCAAGAAGCAGGTGTTCCAGCGTCGCAAATTCGTGACTGCGCGAATTGGCAAGCGCGAGCGCTGCATGAATGGCCTGCTCAAGGGAATTCGAGAATGAAGGCACTGGCGATGCTCCTCTTGTTTGTGCCGGGAAAGGCGGTCCCAGCTTGGCCTCTTGAAGTTAAAGTTTGGTCGATCGACCCCTGCCTTCAAGTATTTTCTCTCACAAATATTGTCACAATTCGTACCGGAGTGGGTGAACGCTGTGAGAATAGTCGTTCAGAACGTGTCTTTTCGGAGTCGGATTTCAGCGAAGACCTCTGCGTCAGAGGCGTCGGCCATCCCGAGATTTTCGCGTATGGCGACGCTGTCGGCACGCAGGAACGGATTGGTTGCAAGTTCATCGGACAGGCGGGACGGCACCGTCGGCGCGCCTTGCGCCCGTGCGGCTTTGATCGCCTCGATACGTGATTTAAGCGCGGAATTGCCGGGTTCAATAGTCATCGCGAAACGCGCGTTGGCTTCGGTATACTCATGGCCCGAGCAGATCACCGTGGCAGGCGGCAGTTTCGCCAGCTTCGACAGGCTGTCCCACATCTGTGCCATGGTGCCTTCGAAGACCCGCCCGCAGCCCAGCGCCATGAGGCTGTCGGCGGTGAAGGCGATGCTTTCCTCGGGCAGGTGAAAGGCAATGTGGCCGACCGTATGGCCCGACACGTCCATTACCTGCACGCGGCGTCCGGCAAAGTCGAAGCTGTCGCCATCTACGACCGCCAGATCGAGAGGCGGCAGGCGGCGGGCATCGGCGCTGGCGCCCACGACGCGGGCATCGCGCCCGTCAAGAAGCGCGGCAAGGCCCTGGATGTGGTCTGGATGGTGGTGGGTCAGCCAGACCTCGGACAGGGTCCAGCCGCGTGCGTCGAGGGCGGCGGCAATCGGGGCGGCTTCGGGCACATCGATCACCGCGGTGGCACCGGTTTCGCTGTCGTGCAGCAGGAAGGCGTAGTTGTCCGATAGGCAGGGCACGGTGACGAGGTCGAGGGGCATGGCGTTTTCCGGTCCTATTTGTCAGGGTCCTGTCCTAGGCTAGGCCGATCGGGAGGGGCGGACAATGCATCTGGATGTGCGCGATCTGAGGAACTTCTACTACAGAAGCGCTTTGGGCCGCGCCGCGCAGAAGATCATCCGCGACGAAGTGCGCGCCACCTGGCCCGATACCCACGGGCACACGGTGGCGGGGTACGGCTTTGCGGCACCGCTGCTGCGCCCGTTCCTGTCCGACAGCCGCCGGGTGATCGCGCTGATGCCCGCGCAACAGGGGGTGATGCACTGGCCCGCCGGTCTGCCCAACGTGTCGGTGCTGGCCGAGGAAACGCGCTGGCCCATCGAGACGGGACATATCGACCGGCTGGTGGTGCTGCATGGGCTCGAGACGTCCGACGATGCGTCGGCGCTGCTCGATGAATGTTACCGGGCGCTGGGGCCGGGGGGCGAGGCGCTGTTCATCGTTCCCAACCGAAGCGGGCTCTGGGCGCGGTCCGACCGCACGCCCTTCGGTCATGGACGCCCCTATTCGCTGGGCCAGCTCGAACAGCTTCTGAGCTATCACGACTTCCTGCCCGACGCGCATGTCTCGCTGCTGTATCAGCCGCCATCCTCGCGCCGCTTCTGGATGAAGACCGGGCCGTTCTGGGAACGCACCGGGCGGGCGATTCCGGCTTTCATGGCCGGTGGAGTCGTGGCGGTGCGGGCGGCCAAGCGACATCCGCCGAGGCCGCGCGGCGTGGGCGAAAAGCTCAAGGTGCCGCTGGGAGCGCTGTCACCGAAGCCGGTGGCGAAACCGGCGTAGTTTCACAAGTGCCTACTTTTCGGGCAGACGGTCCGGAACACCGGCATCCTCTTATGCAAGAATCAAGCCTTTTCAAGACCTTCGCTCTGGCTACAGGGCGCGCGCGGCGTCGGTTATGTAAAGTAACCCATTGAATAGACTTTCGTTTGACCGTCCTGCTAATTGTGCCTAAGCATGTTGCGGGGCCAACAAGGCTCTGCTACATCCGCGCTGATTTTAGCGCTCTGGCCCCGCGGGTCAGGATATAGAAAACGCCTCCGGGTCCGCCGCCAAGGTCGGGCAAAGGGGGCTTGATAGCGGAAGGATGGACGTGTCTGAACCAGCTTCAATTTCCTCCGGCATCGCAGAACGCTACGCAGCAGCCGTATTCGCCCTCGCCAAGGAGGATGGCTCGCTCGACACGCTCGAAGCCAATATCGACGAACTCGCGGATGCGCTGGCTGCCAGCGAAGATCTGCGGGACCTGATCCACTCGCCGGTCTATTCCCGCGACACGCAAGGCCGCGCGATCCGTGCGATCGCCGACAAGATGAACCTTGCGGACATGATGAAGAACACGCTTTCCCTGATGTCCGAGAAGCGGCGCCTCTTCGTGCTGCCCGCGCTCATCGTGCAGCTGCGCGACATGATCGCCGAGGAAAAGGGCATCGTCACCGCCGAGGTGACATCCGCCGTCGCGCTGACCGACGATCAGTCCAGGTCGTTGTCCGAGACGCTGAAGGCCCAGGTGGGCCGCGATGTGAAGATCAAGACGACCGTCGATGAAAGCCTCATCGGCGGTCTTGTTGTCAAGGTGGGCTCCAGGATGATCGACACGTCGATCCGGGCGAAGCTCTCTTCCCTCCAGAATGTAATGAAAGAGGTCGGATAAATGGGTATCCAAGCAGCCGAAATTTCTGCGATCCTAAAGGACCAGATCAAGAACTTCGGTCAGGAGGCCGAGGTCGACGAGGTCGGTCGCGTGCTGTCCGTCGGTGACGGCATCGCCCGTGTCTACGGCCTCGACAAGGTCCAGGCCGGTGAGATGGTGGAATTTCCCGGTGGTATCCGGGGCATGGCGCTGAACCTCGAAGCCGACAACGTCGGTGTGGTGATCTTCGGGTCGGACCAGCAGATCAAGGAAGGTGACGTCGTCAAGCGCACCAACTCGATCGTGGACGTGCCCGTCGGGGACGCGCTTCTGGGCCGGGTCGTCGACGGCCTCGGCAATCCGATCGACGGCAAGGGGCCGATCGCTACGACGCAGCGCAGCCTGGCGGACGTCAAGGCCCCCGGCATCATGCCGCGCAAATCGGTGCACGAACCCATGGCGACCGGCCTCAAGGCCGTCGATGCGATGATCCCGATCGGTCGTGGCCAGCGCGAGCTGATCATCGGTGACCGCCAGACTGGCAAGACCGCCGTCGCACTCGACACGATCCTCAACCAGAAGGTCTACAACGACGCGGCGGGCGACGACGAGGGCAAGAAGCTCTACTGCGTCTATGTCGCCATCGGCCAGAAGCGGTCGACCGTTGCCCAGCTGGTGAAGAAACTGGAAGAAACCGGCGCCATCGCGTACTCGATCGTCGTCGCCGCCACCGCGTCGGACCCCGCGCCGATGCAGTACCTCGCCCCCTATACCGCGACCGCGATGGGCGAGTTCTTCCGCGACAACGGCCGTCACGCGCTGATGGTCTACGATGACCTTTCCAAGCAGGCCGTGGCCTATCGCCAGATGTCCCTGCTGCTGCGTCGCCCGCCCGGCCGCGAAGCCTATCCCGGCGACGTCTTCTACCTCCACTCGCGCCTGCTGGAGCGGTCCGCCAAGCTCAACGAGGCCAACGGCTCGGGGTCGCTGACCGCATTGCCGATCATCGAAACCCAGGGTGGCGACGTTTCGGCCTTCATTCCGACCAACGTGATCTCGATCACCGACGGCCAGATCTTCCTCGAGACGGAACTCTTCTACCAGGGCATCCGTCCCGCCGTGAACACCGGCCTCTCGGTCAGCCGCGTCGGCTCTTCGGCGCAGACCAACGCCATGAAGTCGGTCGCGGGCCCGGTGAAACTGGAGCTTGCGCAGTACCGCGAAATGGCGGCCTTCGCGCAGTTCGGCTCGGACCTCGATGCCGCGACACAGCGCCAGCTGAACCGTGGCGCGCGCCTGACCGAACTGATGAAGCAGCCGCAGTATTCGCCGCTGACCAACGCGGAAATCGTCTGTGTGATCTTCGCCGGGACCAATGGCTACCTCGACAAGATCAAGGTCAGCGATGTGGGCCGCTACGAAGAGGGTCTGCTCAAGCATCTGCGCAACAAGCACAAGGATCTTCTCGATTGGCTTACCAACGAGGACCCGAAGATCAAGGGCGACGCAGCTGACCGGCTCAAGTCTGCGCTGGATGAATTCGCCGCAGACTTCGCGTAAGGAGAAAGCCCCGTGGCGAATCTCAAGGATCTGAAAATGCGGATCTCCTCGGTCAAGTCGACCAGGAAGATCACCAAAGCCATGCAAATGGTCGCGGCGGCCAAACTTCGCCGCGCCCAGGACGCTGCCGAAATGGCGCGCCCCTATACCGAGCGTTTCAACGCCGTGATGGGCGCGCTCGCCTCTGCGGCGGGTGACAGCGCAAGCGCGCCGACCCTGCTGCGCGGGACCGGCAGCGACAAGGTGCACCTGCTTGTCGTGATGACCTCTGAACGGGGTCTTTGCGGCGGCTTCAACACCAATATCGCCAAGCTGGCGCGGACCCATGCCCGCAAGCTCCTCGACGAGGGGAAAGAGGTGAAGATCCTCACCGTGGGCAAGAAGGGCCGCGATCAGCTCAAACGCGAATACGGCGAGCATTTCGTCGGCCATGTCGATATGAGCGAGGTCAAGCGGGTCTCCTATGCGGATGCGCAGAACATCGCCAAGGATGTGCTCGGTCGCTTTGACGAGGGCGCGTTCGACGTCGCGACAATCTTCTTCGCGCGCTTCGAAAACGTCGTGAGCCAATTCCCGACAGCGCAGCAGATCATCCCGGCCAAATACGAGACCGAGGGTGGCGACAACGCCGAGGGTGGCAACACGCTTTACGATTACGAACCGTCCGAAGAGGAGATCCTCGCGGATCTTCTGCCACGCGGGGTCGCAACGCAGATTTTCGCCGCGCTGCTCGAGAATGGCGCATCCGAACAGGGTTCGCGGATGTCGGCGATGGACAACGCCACGCGCAATGCGGGCGACATGATCGACGACCTCACGATCGAATTCAACCGCACGCGTCAGGCCGTCATCACGAACGAACTGATCGAAATCATCTCGGGCGCCGAGGCGCTCTAAAAGTACCGGAGAAGACACATGGCAAACGCGAAAGGCAAAGTGACCCAGGTCATCGGCGCCGTCGTCGACGTGCAATTCGACGACGAACTGCCCGCGATCCTCAACGCGCTGACCACCGAGAACAACGGCAAGAAGCTGGTTCTCGAAGTGGCGCAGCACCTGGGTGAAAACACTGTGCGAACCATCGCTATGGACGCCTCCGAAGGCCTCGTGCGCGGTCAGGAAGTGCTCGACACCGGCGCGCCGATCTCGGTGCCGGTGGGCAACGCGACGCTCGGTCGTATCATCAACGTCGTGGGCGAGCCCGTGGACGAAGGCGAGCCGATCGTGGCGGACGAGTACCGTCCGATCCACGCGCTGGCGCCGGAATTCAGCGAACAGGCCACCGAATCCGAAGTGCTGGTCACCGGCATCAAGGTCATCGACCTGCTGGCGCCTTACGCCAAGGGCGGCAAGATCGGCCTCTTCGGCGGTGCGGGCGTCGGCAAGACGGTTCTGATCATGGAACTGATCAACAACATCGCCAAGGTCCACTCGGGTTTCTCGGTGTTCGCCGGTGTGGGTGAGCGGACGCGTGAGGGCAACGACCTCTACCACGAGATGGTGGAATCGAACGTCATCAAGCCCGACAACCTTCCCGAGTCGCAGGTGGCGCTGGTCTACGGCCAGATGAACGAGCCTCCGGGCGCGCGTGCCCGCGTCGCACTGACCGGCCTGACCCTGGCCGAGCAGTTCCGCGACCAGTCCGGCACCGACGTTCTGTTCTTCGTCGACAACATCTTCCGCTTCACCCAAGCGGGTTCGGAAGTGTCCGCCCTTCTGGGCCGTATTCCTTCCGCCGTGGGCTACCAGCCGACGCTGGCCACCGACATGGGGGCGATGCAGGAACGGATCACCTCGACCAAGGCCGGTTCGATCACCTCGATTCAGGCGGTCTACGTGCCTGCGGACGACCTGACCGACCCCGCGCCCGCCACGACCTTCGCGCACCTCGACGCGACGACGGTTCTGTCGCGTGCGATCTCCGAACTGGGCATCTACCCGGCGGTTGACCCGCTCGACTCCACGTCGCGCCTGATGGACCCGTCCATCGTCGGCGAAGAGCATTATCAGGTCGCCCGTGACGTCCAGGGGATCCTTCAGCGCTACAAGTCGCTGCAGGATATCATCGCCATTCTCGGCATGGACGAACTGTCGGAAGAGGACAAGCTTACCGTGTCCCGCGCCCGGAAGATCCAGCGCTTCCTGTCGCAGCCCTTCGACGTGGCCAAGGTGTTCACCGGGTCCGACGGCATCCAGGTGCCGATCGAAGACACGATCTCGTCCTTCAAGGCGGTCGTGGCTGGTGAATACGACCACCTGCCCGAAGGCGCATTCTACATGGTCGGCGGCATCGAGGAAGTGAAGGCCAAGGCCGAGAAGATGGCGTCCGACGCCGCCTGATCGCGCTAATCGTAGGGTGGGATATGTCCCGCCCTACAGCCTCTGAAGGAGAGCCACATGGCAGATACGATGCAGTTTGACCTCGTCAGCCCCGAACGTCGGCTGATGCAGGAAGAGGTTGTCTCGGTCCAGATCCCGGGTGCCGATGGCGACATGACGGCGATGCCCGACCACGCGCCGCTGATCACCACGCTGCGCCCCGGCGTGCTGCGGGTGCAGACCGCGTCCGGCAGCACCAGGGAATTCGTCGTCACCGGCGGTTTCGCGGAACTGGGCGAGGGGCTGTCGGTCCTGGCCGAACGTGCGCTGCCGCGCGAGGATGTGGACCAGGAGACGTACGAGGCGATGGTCTCCGAAGCGCACGAAGCCTACGGCCGCGCCAAGGCTGCCTTCGTCAATGAGCCCGGTCCGGTCGATGACGCCGCCAAGCTTCTGGCCGACATGGTCGCGGTCGGCTCCGAGATCGGGTTGTCCGAGAAACAGCCCAACCTCTGATCCGCGCCCGCACGGGCACCGGTTGATCGGATCGACAGACAATGACCCCCTGCCAGACGGCGGGGGGTTGCTTTTTCGGGGCGCGCCGGAACGTTGCATCCCCGCACCGATTTTTCCGGCTTTAAACCTTGCCGCAAATCGCCCATCGTGCTGCCCAGTTTCACGGCTACGGGCGGATCATGCAAAAACTCCATTCCAGCCGCATCGGTATCGACCAGGGCGAGGTCGAGCTGTTTTCCGACTTCGCCAACGGCGGTGAGATGTGGACCGGCGAGGGATCGCGCGAACGCCGCACGCGGGTCGCCTTTTCGGAGCCGTTCAGCCTGCCGCCGCAGGTGCAGCTGACGCTGTCGCTCTGGGACATGGACAGCCACGCCAATATCCGCGCCGACCTCGGGGCCGAGAAGATCGACGAAAAGGGCTTTGACATGGTGTTCCGCACCTGGGGCGATACGCGTGTCGCGCGGGTCCGGATGTCGTGGATGGCCATCGGCGAGGTCAAGGGCGAGGACGATTGGGACCTGTATTAGGGCACCGTCCTGGCCGTCCTATCTGAAAGCGCCTGCCGAAGGGGAGCGGCCAGCGCCAATCCGGTGGGCCGGATCGGCACTGGCCGGGCACCTTCGGTGCTGTCCCGGCTGGACGTCGCGCGATATCCGGGACCTCGCCGAAAGCTGCGCTCAAAGGATGCCTTCGTAGATCGGCCCCAGGGTGTCGGTCTCGAACAATGATGACACCGAGGTGCCGTTCCAGATGTTCAGGATCGCCTGGGCGAACATCGGCGCGGTCGGCACCACGCGGATATTCGGCGCGGCGGCGGCCTCGGGCGACAAGGGAATCGAATCGGTGATCACCAGCGATTTCATCACCGAGTTCGAGATCCGCTCGACCGCAGGGCCCGACAGCACGCCATGGGTGATATAGGCATGCACCTCGGTGGCCCCGTGCGACAGCAGCACCTCGGCGGCCTTGCAGAGCGTCCCCGCGGTGTCGCAGATGTCGTCCACGATGATGCACTTCTTGCCCGAGACATCGCCGATCACGGTCATTTCGGCCACTTCGCCCGCCTTCTCGCGGCGTTTGTCGACGATCGACAGCGGCGCGTTGATGCGCTTGGCCAGTTCGCGTGCCCGTGCGACGCCGCCCACGTCCGGCGACACGACCATCAGGTCATCCATTGTGTTCTTGAACTGCGATTGCACATCCAGCGCAAAGATCGGCGATGCATAGAGGTTGTCCACGGGAATATCGAAGAAGCCCTGGATCTGGGCGGCGTGCAGATCCATCGTCAGCACCCGCTCGATGCCCGACGACACCATCATGTTGGCGACCAGCTTGGCGGTGATCGGCGTGCGCGCCTTGGTGCGACGATCCTGCCGCGCATAGCCGAAATAGGGGATCACGGCGGTGATGCGCGCCGCCGAGGACCGGCGCAGCGCATCCGACATGATCAGCAGTTCCAGCAGGTTGTCGTTGGCGGGATTCGAGGTCGGCTGGATGATGAACATGTCCTCGCCGCGCACGTTCTCGTAGACTTCGACAAAGATCTCCTGATCGTTGAACCGTTCGACCCGGGCGTCGACAAGGCCGACATTCATCCCGCGATACAGCGACATTCGGCGCGCGATGGCCTTGGCGAGATCGAGATTGGCATTGCCCGAAATGAGCTTGGGTTCGATGACGGTTGGCATGGCAGCACGGTCCCCTGGGATAAGATGTTGCCGCGGCTTTTACATGGGCTAGGCTCAGGCGGAAAGCACGACACCGCATGACATCCTCAGGAGCGCCTTGAATGCCGCATATCGACTACTATTTCTCGACGATTTCCCCGTTCACCTATCTTTCCGGCCTCCGGCTCGAGGAGATCGCGGCGAAACACGGCGCGACGATCTCCTACAAGCCGCTCGACGTGATGGCCCTGTTCGAACGCACCGGCGGCACCGCGCCCAAGGACAGGCACCCCAACCGAATGGATTACCGGGCGCAGGATCTGCCCCGGCAGGCGAAGAAGTCGGGCCTGCCGTTCAACCTCAAGCCGGCGCACTGGCCGACAAACCCGGCGCCGTCCTCCTTCGCGATCATCGCGGCGCAGCAGGCCGGGGGTGGCGATCTGGGGAAATTGTGCCATGCGATCCTGCGCGCCTGCTGGGCCGAGGAAAAGGACGTGGCCGAGGACGGGGCGATCCGGGCGTGCCTGTCCGAGGCGGGCTTCGATCCGGCGCTGGCCGACAAGGGGCTGCTTGCCGGGGCCGAGGAATACTCCCGCAACCTCGAGGCGGCGGTGGCCGCGGGCGTCTTCGGCGCGCCGTTCTACATCACCGATCAGGATCACCGCTTTTGGGGGCAGGACAAGCTTGACGATCTGGATGCGCATCTCTCTGGCGAACTTTGATGCCGAAGGACCTGCGCGCGGCGGTTTCGACCAACTGGGTACAGCTGGGTGACGAAAACGGCGCGCGGGCCCTCGCCCTGCACTGTGCGCTGGCCCATTCCGGCGCGTGGCTCGGTGTGATCAAGGCGCTCGAGGGGCGGCTTTCGGTCGCCGCCTTCGACATGCCGGGTCACGGTCAGTCGGACGCCTGGGACGGGCACAGCGACTACCACGATCAGGTAACCGATATCGCGGAAACCTTCATGTCGGGCGGCATCACGCTGCTGGGTCATTCCTTCGGCGCGACGGTGGCGCTCAGGCTGGCAGAGCGGCACCCCGACATGGTCCGGCGGATGGTGCTGATCGAACCGGTGCTGTTCGCCGTGGCGCGCGACACCGCGCCCGGGGACTTTGCCGACCGCCGTGCCGCGTCACAGCCGATGGCCGACGCACTGGCCCGTGGCGATACCGCGACGGCGGCCCGGATCTTCACCGCGACCTGGGGGCTGGGGCGCAGCTGGGACGCCATGGGCGCGCGGGCGCAGGCGCTGTTGCAGGACCAGATGTGGATCGTCGCGCAGACCGATCAGGCGCTGAGCCACGATGCCAACGGCCTTCTGCGCGCCGGGCGGCTCGAGGCGTGCCGGATGCCGGTGCTGTTCCTGCGCGGGGCCTCGACCGAGCCGATCCTGAGCGTGATACATGCCGGGCTGATGGCGCGGCTGCCCGATGCGCGCGAAGAGGTGATCGACGGGGCGGGCCACATGGCCCCGATCACCCATCCCGACGCGGTCGCAAGCCGGATCGCGGCGTTTCTCGATACGACCTGAGGCCGATCAGGCCTTCTTGCCGATCTTGGGTTCCGTGCCTGCGCGCAGACGCGCGATGTTCTGACGGTGCCGCCAGAACACCAGCAGCGTCAGGATCATGCCAAGCAGGAAGATGTCGAACCGGCCCATGATCAGCATCCAGGCGGTGGAACTGGCGGCGGCGACAAGCGCGCCCATCGACGAAATCCGCGTCAGCGCGACCCCGGCCAGCCAGGCCGTGCAGGTCAGCAGGCCGACCGGCCAGGCCAGCGCCAGCAGCAGGCCGAGGAACGTCGCGACCCCCTTGCCGCCCCTGAAGCCCAGCCAGACCGGGTAGCAATGCCCGAGGAACGCCGCCAGCGCCGCGATCTGGGCTGCGTCCTCTCCGGCAAAGAGCCGCGCCGCCAGAACCGCCACGACACCCTTGATCCCGTCAAGCAGCAGCGTCAGCGCGCCCGCCGTCTTCGACCCGGTGCGCAGCACGTTGGTCGCGCCGATATTGCCCGAGCCGATCTGGCGCGGATCGCCGATGCCCATGGCCCGGGTCACCACAAGGCCGAACGGGATGGACCCCAGCAGGTAGCCGATGACCCCCCAGAACACGAGGAAGACGGTCGCGGTGTCGAACAGGGGCATGGCGGTCTCCGGGGTCAGGGTCCGGCGCAGATTACAGAGCGCGGCCAAAGCGTCAAACGCTAGTCGTTCCGGGGGCGGGATTTCAACCCGGCGGCGCGGCGGCTGGCCGACTTTCCCGCGGTTGCCTGCCCGGGCGTGCGGGGGCCGCGCTGGCAACCCATGATGCAGACACCGCACCGCGCAGGCGTCCAAAACCCGCAAGGGCAGGGGCGTTCCGGCAGGAACTTGCACGCGTGGGATGGAGGATACCGCCGCGCGCCCTATGATCACGGTCTGAGCTTCGACTGCGACAGCCACTGGAGACGCCCGAGACATGATCCGAAGCAAGCTGAAATTCACGTTGCGCAGCCTGCGCGAAAGGCTCTGGATCAAACCGCTGGGCTATGCGGTGCTCGCCATCGGCGTGGTTTTCGTGGCGCATTGGGCCGACGGTCTGCCGCTGGAAGAGCTGGTGCCGGACATCAGCGCCGAGACGGTGGAAAAGCTGCTGACCACGATCTCGGCCAGCATGCTGGGTGTGGCGACCTTCGCGGTGGCCTCGATGGTGTCGGCCTATGCCTCGGCCAGCGGCACCGCGACGCCGCGCGCCTTTGTGCTGGTGGTGGCCGACAGCCTGTCGCAGACCGCGCTGTCGGCCTTTATCGGGGCGTTCATTTTCAGCATCGTCGGCATCATCGCCATCAAGGTCGGGTATTTTGCCGTGGCCGGGCGCTTTGCGCTCTTCCTGTTCACGCTTGCGGTCTATGCCCTTGTCATCGTCACCTTCGTGCGCTGGGTGGACAATATCGCGCGGCTCGGGCGGATGGGAAACACCATCGAGAAGGTCGAGGATGCGACCCGCGAAGCATTTCTGCACTGGCCGCCGGACGCACCGCTGTCGGCGCGGCCCGCTGACGGCACACCGCGCGACGGCATCGACCTGTGCACAGACACGCTCGGGTTCATCCAGCATGTCGACGTCGAGAAGTTGCAGGCATGGGCCAGCAAACACGACGCCGAGATTCACCTGCGCACCCGCCCCGGAAGCCTCGTGTCCGAGGAACGGGCGCTGCTGACCGTCGTGATGAAGGGCGAAAAGGAAACCGACGCGACAGACCCGGAGCCCGATCCCGCGGACCTGCTCGACGCCTTCGTCGTGGCATCGCGGCGCAGCTATGCGCTCGACCCCCGGTTCGGCCTGATCGCCATGTCCGAAATCGGATCGCGCGCCCTGTCACCGGCGGTCAACGATCCCGGCACCGCGATCGACCTTGTGGTCCGGGCGGCAAGGATCCTGCGCGACTGGAGCCTGTCGGGATCGGGCGAGGGCAAGGACGGTCCGGAGTTCGACCGGGTCTTCGTGCCGTCGCTGTCTGCGCGCGACCTGCTGCAGGATGCCTATTCCGCGATTATCAAGGACGGCGTCGGGTCGGTCGAGGTCGACATCTGGATCCAGAAGACGCTCGGACTGTTGATCCGGCAGGGCGGGCCTGATCTGCGCGCGGCGGCCGTATGGCAGGCGGATCTCGCGCTGGAACGGGCGGAACAGGAACTTGGCTTTGCCCACGACCTCGACCGGGTGCGGCAAGCCCATGCAGCGGCGACAGGCGGCGACAAGGCGACGACCTGACGCGTCTCAGCCGCCCATGCGCCGTGCAAGCCGTGCCTCGAGCTGCACCATGGCGTCATAGATCAGCACCGCGAAAAGCCCGACGATCAACCCGCCCTGCAGCACATAGGCGGTGTTGTTGGTTAGCAACCCGGCAATGATCACCTCGCCCAGGGTCCGGGCTGCGACGGTCGAGCCGATGGTCGCGGTGCCAAGCGCGATCACCACAGACAGGCGGATGCCGGTCAGCATCACCGGCAGGGCAAGCGGCAGTTCCACCCGCACCAGCCGTTGCCAGCGGCTCAGACCGATGCCGCGCGCGGCTTCCATTGTGGCCGGCGGCAGGGTCGACAGACCGGTGATGGCATTCTCGAAGATCGGCAGCAGACCGTAGAGGAACAGCGCCACCAGCGTCGGCCCCGCCCCGAAGCCCAACGCCGGAACCGCCAGCGCCAGCACCGCGACCGGCGGAAAGGTCTGCCCCATGTTGGTGATGGTGCGCGACAACGGCCGGAAAGCGGCACCGGCGGGCCGGGTCACGAGGATCGCCAGGGTCACCGCCACCAGCGTCGCCGCCACCGAAGCCGCCGCGACCAGCCCCAGGTGGCTGAGCGACAGCGACAAAAGCGATGCGCGCTGATAGATCACCGGGCCGCCCTCGGGGGCCAGCGGCGCGAGGATCGGCGTGAACCATTCCGGTCGGATCACCAGCGCGGCCAACAGCGCGACCAGCGCCGGGCGCAGAAACGTGCCGATCGTCATGCGTGCTGTCCGGCGCGGGCGCGGATCGCGTCAAGCGTCACCCGGCCCATCGGGGCGCCGTCGCGCTCGACCGGCACCGCCACCCGACCGGTCCAGAGGCAGGCGGACAGCGCGTCCCGCAGGCTCGCGTCGGCGGCCAGGGCCGCGCCCTCGGCGGGGCCGTCCTCGACCACCTCGGAGACTGGCACCAGCGACAAGAGCCGCAGCGGGCGCTCCACGTCGCCCACCATGTCGGCGACGAAATCGGTCGCGGGCCTGGCGATGATTGCGGCGGGGGTGTCGTACTGGACCAGCCGTCCGGCATCCATCACCGCGACGCGGTCGCCGAGGCGAATGGCCTCCTCCATGTCATGTGTGACCAGCATGATGGTCGAGCCGAGCCGTTGCTGGATGCGGCGCAGATCGGCCTGCGCGCGGTGCCGGATGATCGGATCGAGCGCGCCGAACGGTTCGTCCATGAGCAATAGATCGGGCCGCGATGCCAGTGCCCGCGCCACGCCGACGCGCTGTTGCTGCCCGCCCGACAACTCCGCGGGATAGCGGTCGCGGAAGGCGGCAGGCTCCATCGAGAACAGCTCGAGCAATTCGTCGACCCGGGCGCGGATCTTCTCCTGCGACCAGTTCAGCAATTGGGGTACCGCGCCGATGTTGCGCGCCACGTCGTGATGCGGAAACAGCCCGTGACCCTGGATCGCATAGCCGATCCGCCGCCGCAGGATATGCGGCTTCACCGCAAGCGTCGATTCGCCGTTGATGCGCACTTCGCCCGAACTGGGCTCTTCCAGCCGGTTGATCATGCGCAACAGCGTGGTCTTGCCGGACCCCGAGGTGCCGACGATCACCGTGATGGTGCCGGTCTCGACGGTCATGGTCACGCTGTCCACGGCCTTGGTTCCGTCGTAGATCTTGGTGATCCGGTCGATCTCGATCATGGGGTGGTCTCCGGTGTCGGGCGGGCCAGTTCGACCAGAACGTCCATCAGGATCGCCGCCACGAGCGCCAGCACCACGGTCGGCAATGCGCCCAGCAGGATCAGGTCGGTGGCGGTCTGGTTCAGGCCCTGGAAAACGAAGGTGCCGAAGCCGCCGCCGCCGATCAGACCGGCGATGACCGCAAGGCCGATATTCTGGACAAGCACGATGCGCAGCCCGGTCAGGATGATGGGCAGGCCGAGCGGCAATTCAACCTGCAGCAGGCGCTGGCGCGGGGTCATGCCCATGCCACGCGCGGCCTCGAGCGCGGCGGGTGGCGCAGAGGCCAGCCCGACCACGGTGTTGCCGACCACCGGAAGCAGCGCATACAGCACCAGTGCCAGGAACGCCGGGGCAAAGCCGATGCCCGCGATGCCGATGGCCTGCGCGCCGGGCACAGTGTCGCCGACCCAGCCCAGGATCGGGATCATCAGTCCGAACATCGCCAGCGACGGAATGGTCTGCAGAAAACTGAGCACCGGTAGGGTCGCCCCGCGCAACTGGGCGCGACGATGACACAGGACCCCCAGCGGAAAGCCGATCGCCGATGCCGCCGCCAGCGAGCCGAAGGCCAGCCCCAGATGGCGCAGGGCTGCATCGACAAAGGCGTCCTTGCGACCGGCGTATTCGCGCAGGATCGACAGGTCGGACAGGGCGCCGGACCACAGCACCAGCGCCAGCGTCGCCAGCACCGCCGCCAGCAGCGCCGCGCGCGCCCGGGGTCCCGGTGACATCGCTGCAAGCGCATCGGCCATCAGCAGCATCAGCACCGTCAGCAGACACCAGAACCCCGCCGCGGGCGAGACCCGGGCATAGTCACCCGCGCCGTCCAGCAGCACCGACGCGCCGTTCGTCAGCAGCCACAACAGCCCGGCCAACCCCAGCACAGCACCGCCAAGGCGCAGTCGCGGAAAGCCCGCCGGAAGTCCAAGCGCCAGCCCCGCAACAACCGCCGCGAGGCCGGGCAGCGTGGTCTCGGGGCTGGCGACGCGCCAGGCAGGCACGCCCGTGCCCGCGACGATCCGGTTGGCGGCCAGCGTCATGAACGGCACCAGCAGGGCAGCCAGCCCGAGAATGGCAAAGAGAATGCCGGGCGGGGACCATGCCCGCCCGGCGCGTAGCAGGGACATCGTCCGCGCGATCAGTCCAGAACCCCGGTCTGGGTCAGGTAGTCGCGGGCCACGGCCTCGGCGGGCTCACCGCCGACCTGGATGCGCCCGTTCAGCTTTTGCAGCGTCGCCATGTCCAGGGCCGCGAAAATCGGGTTCAGGACGTCGGCAATCGCCGGGTATTCCTCGAGCACCTCGGCCCGGACGATGGGCGTGGGCTCGTAGACCGGCTGCACGCCCTTGTCGTCGGCCATCACCACAAGCCCGGTCGCGCCGACGCCGCCATCGGTGCCGTAGACCATCGCCGCGTTGACACCCGAGGTGCCCCGCGCGGCGGCCTGGATCGTCGCCGCGGTATCGCCGCCCGACAGGATCACGGTCTGGTCCGGCGACAGCGCGAAGCCGTAGGTGTCCTGCATCGCGGGCAGCACCGCCGGGGATGAGACGAACTCGGTCGAGGCGGCCAGCTTGACGTCGCCGCCAGCGGCGATCCAGGCCCCGAAATCGGACATGGTGGACAGGCTGTTCGCTTCGGCGACGGGGCCGGTCACGGCGATGGCCCATGTGTTGTTGGCCGGTGCGGGCTCGAGCCAGGTGATGCCGTTCTGCGCCCCGTCAAGTTCGGCGGCGCGGGCATGGGCGGCGTCGGCGTCCTTCCAGACATCGCTGTCGGCCTCGTTGAAGAAGAAGGCCGCGTTGCCGGTATATTCGGGGTAGATGTCGATCTGGTCGGCAAGGATCGCCTCGCGCACCACCTGGGTGCCGCCAAGTTGCAGGCGTCGTTCCACCGGCAGACCGGCATCTTCCAGCGCAAGGGCGATGACATTGCCCAGCAGGCCGCCCTCCGTGTCGATCTTGGACGAGACCGTGATGTCGGCAGCGGCGACCGTGGCCAGGGCCCCGGTGAGGCCTGCGGCGGCAAGGAAAATTCGGGTTTTCATGGCGGAACGATCCCTTGGAACATTGATGTTTCAACACGCTTTTCGGCAGTGAAGTGGCCATGCAACATAGCGGAGCACGCCCATACGCCAAGTGTCGCATGCGCCGTCGGGGCCAGTTTTTTGCGTCGAGGGGCACGGGCGGGTGCGGCGCAAAGGGCGCGGGACAGCCCCGGGCGGTGCCGGTGGCGCGGCGCGATCAGGCGGCGAACACCTGCTTTCCGCCAACGAAGGTGGCCAGCACGCGGCCTTGCAGGCGGGCGTTGTCGAACGGTGTGTTCTTCGATTTCGACCGCAGCTTGAACCGGTCGAGGATCAACGGACGGTCGGCATCGAACAGCATCAGGTCCGCGGGCGCGCCCCTGGCCATGCGCCCGGTCTCGAGCCCGAGCCGCCGGGACGGGTTCAGCGACAGCGCCCGAAATAGGGTCGGCAGGTCCAGATCGCCGGAATGATAGAGCCGCAGCAACACCGGCAGCATCGTCTCAAGGCCGACCGCCCCCGAGGCCGCCTCTTCGAAGGGCAGGCGCTTGCTCTCCTCGTCCTGCGGCGTGTGCATCGACGAGATCACGTCGATCAGGCCCGACCGGACCGCCGCGATCACCGCCTGACGGTCATCCTCGGCGCGCAGCGGCGGCTTGACCTTGAAGAAGGTTCGGTAGTCGGCAAGGTCGAACTCGTTCAGGGTCAGGTGGTGCATCGAGGTGCCCGCGGTCACGTCCAGACCGTTGGCCTTGGCGCGGTCGAGCGCGGGCAGGGCGCGGATGGTGGTGATCTGGTCGGCGTGATAGCGCACGCCGGTCATCTCGACCATCGCGAGGTCACGGTCGAGCCCCATGCGCTCGGCCATCTGCGATACCGCCGGAAGCCCCTTGAGCGATGCGAACTTGCCACTGGTGGCCGCCGCCCCCGCCGACAGGCCGGGCTCCTGCGGGTGGCCCACGACCAGCGCGCCGAGGCTCTTGGCATAGGTCATGGCGCGGCCCAGCACGCGGGTGTCGCGGGTGACGCGGTCGCAATCGGTGAAGGCCACGGCACCGGCATCCATCAGAAAGCCGATTTCGGTCATCTCGGTGCCTGCGCGTCCCTTGGTCAGGGCGGCCATGGGCAGCACGCGGACCGGGCTGACCTCTTGCCCGCGACGGCGGATGAATTCGAGCGCTTCGGGCGTGTCGACCGCGGGCGTGGTGTCGGGCCGGGTGACGATGGTGGTCACTCCGCCTGCCGCCGCCGCGGCCCCGGCGGTCTTGTAGCTTTCCTTGTGCCGCTCACCGGGCTCGCACACCTTGACGCCGATATCGACGATGCCGGGGGCCAGGAACCGTCCGTCCGCGTCAATCCGGTTCTCGGGCGCGGCACGCTGGCGCAGGGCGTCCCCGGGCGCGTCCGTGATTTCTGCGATAAGGCCGTTTTCGATCAGCACGGTGCCGTGGCGGACGCACCCGGCTTCGGGGTCGATCAGCCGGGCATTCTCGATGAGGGTGGGTGTCATGCGGGGCTACCCGACGAAGACGTAGATCAGGATGCCGACGGTCAGCGCGGTGGCAGCGATGACCAGGGCGCGCAGCAGGGGCGAGCCGCCATTGTCGGTCAGCGGATCCACCGGCGGCGCGACCGCCGGTCCGCTTCGCCTGGCGCTTTCGGTGACGATCGGGGTCGATGTAGTCTCGGACTCGGCCTCGCTGAAGGTGCCGATCCAGCGCAGCGGCGCCGCGACGGTCAGGGTCTGTGCCGTCTGCGCGAAGGCCTGGCTTGGCAGCACGATCACGTGGCCCTTCAGCGCATCGATCTGCGGCTGGGCCTTGGCGAAATCCGGGTCCCTGATGTCATGCGCCTCGGCAAGATAGCGCGACAGCGGCATGTCTCCCAGGTCGCGGATCGACACCACCTCGACAAACGAGGGGCGCAGCTTGGTCGCCCCAAGCGCATAGGGCAGCGGCCATTCGCCGGTCCCGGCCTGTGTCGTGAACCTTTCGACCGCCTCGGCGGGCAGATCGATGTGAAAAAGCCGTGTCACGCCGGTTTCGGCGGCGCGGATATCGATTGTCGTCATGCCATGACCTCCGTCGGGCGGGCGCGCAGATTACGGGCGAGCAGGTCCATCGCGGCCATGCGGACGGCAACGCCCATCTCGACCTGTTCCTGGATCACCGAGCGGTGAATGTCGTCGGCGATGGTGCCGTCGATCTCGACCCCGCGATTCATTGGCCCCGGGTGCATCACGATGGCGTCGTCGCGCGCCATGGCAAGCTTTTCGGCATCGAGACCGTAGCGGTAGAAATATTCGCGTTCGGACGGGATGAAACCGCCATCCATCCGCTCTTTCTGAAGTCGCAGCATCATCACCACATCGGCGTCGCGAAGACCTTCGGCCATGTCGTGAAAGACCTCGACCCCGAAGGCGTCGATGCCCGCGGGCATCAGCGTCGGCGGGCCGACAAGGCGCACGCGGTTTTCCATCTTGTGCAGCAACAGCAGGTTCGACCGGGCCACGCGGCTATGGGCGATATCGCCGCAGATCGCCACGGTCAGCCGGTGCAGCCGCCCCTTGGCGCGCCGGATCGTCAGCGCATCGAGCAGCGCCTGGGTCGGATGTTCGTGCCGCCCGTCGCCCGCGTTGATTACCGCGCAGTTCACCTTTTGCGACAGCAGATCGACCGCGCCAGAGCTGGGATGCCGCACCACCAGAAGGTCGGGATGCATTGCGTTGAGCGTGAGCGCGGTATCGACCAGCGTCTCGCCCTTCTTGATCGACGACGCCGCCATCGCCATCGACATGACGTCCGCCCCGAGCCGCTTGCCCGCCAGCTCAAAGCTGGCCTGGGTGCGGGTGGAATTTTCGAAGAACATGTTGATCTGGGTCAGCCCGGCAAGAATGGCCGAGCGTTTGTTCCGCGACCGGTTCATCGTGGCGTATTTGTCGGCCAGATCGAGAAGCGTGGTGATCTCGTCGGGACGCAGGGGCTCTATGCCGAGAAGATGACGTTGATCGAAACGCATGGGTTCGGCGAAGCTCCGATAGGTGATCCGGGTTGTTATATGTAGCTCGTCCCAGCGCGGCAAGGGGCCGGATTCTTGGCGAAATTCGCGGCTGGAGTCCGCGGCGGGGGCCGCTGCCCCGCGTTGTCGGCGTGCCCTGGGGCCTGCGGGCGGTCGCGGCGGCCATCGCGGCCGGGGCGCGCTGATCGGTCCGCTTTTGCCCGGACCGCCGGAGGGCTATGGTCTGGCGATGATGGATTCGCTCGAATGGCATAGCGCGGTGGCCATGCTCGCCTGGCAGGTGGAGCTTGGGGTGACCGAGACGATCTCGGAGGTGCCGGTGGACCGGTTCGCCGCCGCCGAAACCGCCGTGGCCGAAAAGGCCGTACAGGCGAGCGTCGCCGTGGCGCAGGCCAGTGTCAGAGGCGCGCCGCCCGCCGCCGATCCCGTGGCCGAGGCCCGGGCCGCCGCCGCCGCGGCGCAGGATCTGGCCGGTCTCAAGGCGGCGCTGGCCGACTTTGATGGATGCGATCTGAAGCGCGGGGCGCAGACGCTCGTCTTCGCCGACGGTGATGCGAGCGCGCGGGTGATGATCGTGAGCGAGCCGCCGGGGCGCGACGAGGATCGTGCCGGGCGGCCTCTTGTGGGACCCGCGGGGCAGCTGCTCGACCGGATGCTGGCGGCGATCGGTCTGGACCGCGCCGCGCAGGGCCCGTCGGGCGCGTATCTGACCAGCGCGCTGCCGTGGCGTCCGCCGCAGAACCGCGCGCCCACCGCAGGCGAGATCGCCATGATGCTGCCCTTTCTTGAACGTCACGTGACCCTGGCCGCCCCGGATGTGCTGGTGGCGATGGGCAATGTCCCGGCGCAGGCCCTGCTCGGGCGGCGCGGGATCACCCGGCTGCGCGGTCATTGGGCCGAGGCCTGGGGCCGTCCGGTGCTGCCGATGCTGCATCCCGAATATCTGCTGCGCAATCCGGCGGCCAAGCGCGAGGCCTGGCACGACCTGCTGGATCTGCAGGCGAAACTGAAAGCGACCGCACCATGACCCGTATCGACACATCCCGCGCCTTCATGCCGGTGCGCATCGCCGTTCTGACGGTGTCGGACACCCGCACGCCCACCGACGACCGCTCGGGCGACACGCTGGTCGCCCGGCTCGAGGCGGCGGGGCATCTGCTGGCCGCGCGCGACATCGTGCGGGACGAGCGCGACGCCATCGCGGCGCAGTTGCGCGCCTGGTGCGCCGATCCGGCCATCGACGTGGTGATTTCGACCGGCGGCACCGGGCTGACCGGTCGGGACGTGACCGTCGAGGCGCATCGCGATGTCTACGAAAAGGAGATCGAGGCGTTCGGCACCGTTTTCACCCATGTCTCGATGGCCAAGATCGGCACCTCGGCGGTGCAGAGCCGGGCCACCGGCGGCGTCGCGCAGGGCACCTATCTGTTTGCGCTGCCCGGCAGCCCCGGCGCGTGCAAGGACGCCTGGGACGAGATCCTCGTGCTGCAGCTCGACTATCGCCACCGGCCCTGCAACTTCGTCGAGATCATGCCGCGTCTCGACGAACATCAGCGCCGCAAATAGCGCCCGGCCCCGACTTTTTTCGACCAATTCGCGCGGGATGGGCGTAACACAACGGTGAAGCTGCGCGCGCAGCCTTGGGAAAACGCGTGCGGCGGCTTATTTTCCAGACAAGGCGGGCTGTTGCCCGTCATGGATGATCGAGGTGACATGCGGTTTCTCAGACGCTCCCTGACCGGGCTGTTCCTGCTGGCGGCGACGCTGGGCCTCTTGGTCTATGCCGCCGCGCTGGTGCGCGGCGCGGTCGAGGCGCGGATGGCCGATGCGCCGCGCATGCCCGAGGGCCGGGAGCGGGTCTTCGCGGTCAACGTGGTCGAGGCGGTGCCGGGCACCGAAGTGCCGGTCCTGACCGCCTATGGCGCGGTGGAAAGTCGCCGCACGCTGGAGATCAGAACCGAGGCGGGCGGTCGCATCGTCGAACTGGCCCCCGGTTTCGACGAGGGCGGCGAGGTGGCGCAGGGCCAGCTGCTGGCGCGAATCGACCCGGCGGATGCCGAGGCGGCGCTGGAACGGGCGCGCTCGGCCCTGATGGATGCCGAGGCCGAGGCCCGCGACGGTCGCCGCGCCGTCGAACTGGCGCGCCAGAACCTTGCCGCCTCCGAGGAACAGGCGGACCTCTATGCCCGCGCCTTCACGCGGCAGCAGGACTTGCGGACCCGCGGCGTGGGATCGGCGACGGCGGCGGAGGCGGCGGAATTGCAGGCCTCGACGGCGCGCGCGGCGGTGATCCAGCGCCGCCAGACGCTGGCCGATACCGAGGCGCGTGTGTCGCAGGCCGAAACCGCCATCGCGCGGGCCCGCCTCGATGTCGCCGAAGCCGAGCGCCGGCTGGCCGCGACCGAGATCCGCGCGGGCTTTTCCGGTGTTCTAACCGGCGTCGGCGTGGTCGAGGGACGGCTCGTGTCGGCCAATGAGCAGATCGCGACCCTGATCGATGCCGACGCGCTCGACGTGGCGTTTCGCGTCTCGACTCAGGGCTTCGCGCAGCTGATCGACGATTCGGGCCGGGTGGTGCGGGCACCGGTGACCGCGACGCTGGATATCTACGGCACCGATCTGGTGGCCAATGGCGTGATCGACCGGGCCAGCCCGCAGGTCGCGGCAGGCGAAACCGGTCGTGTGATCTATGCCCGGCTTGATGCCGCGCGCGGTTTCCAGCCCGGCGATTTCGTGACGGTGCGGGTCGAGGAGGCCCCGGTCGCGAACGTGGTCCGTCTGCCCGCAACCGCGCTCGACGGCAACGATCAGGTGCTTCTGGTCGGGGCCGAGGACCGGCTCGAGGCGCTGGCGGTGACGGTGGTACGGCGACAGGGCGATGACGTGCTGGTCCGGGCCGACGGGCTGGCGGGACGCCAGGTGGTGGCCCAGCAGACGCCGCTTCTGGGCCCCGGGATCAAGGTGCGCGCACGCGGCGCGCCCTCGGCTGACGGCGACCCTGAGACGGACGCCATGGTCGAGATCACCGACGAACGCCGCGCCAGGTTGCGCGCCTTCATCGAAGCCAACGACCGCATGCCGGACGCCGCCAAGGCGCGCCTTCTGAGTCAGCTCGATGCGCCGAAGGTGCCTGCGGCCATGGTCGCGCGGATCGAAGCGCGGATCGGGGGATAGGGCCATGACACCGGACAAGCCCGCGCTATTCGGACTGTTCTCGCATTTCGTGCGGCACCGGACGCTGGCGAACCTGCTTTTGGTGCTGATGCTGGCGGCAGGCGCGCTGGCGCTGCCCAACATGCGGGCGCAGTTCTTTCCCGACGTGATCGTGGACGAGATCGACATCTCGGTGCGCTGGGACGGTGCCGGTGCCGAGGACATCGATCAGGCCATTGTGCAACGGCTGGAACCGGCGCTGCTCGCCGTGGAGGGGGTCGAGGCCAGCCGTGCGCGGTCGCGCGAAGGCTTTGCCGGTATCGCGCTGGAGTTCGAGCCCAACTGGGACATGAGCCGGGCCAGCAACGACGTGCGCCAGGCCATCGATGCGGTCAGCGACCTGCCCGAGGATGCCGACGAGGCCGAGATTTCGCGCTCAGCGTGGTTCGACCGGGTCACCGACGTGGTCATCACCGGTCCGATCGCTGCCGAACAGCTTGCCAATTACGCGGACCTCTTCGTCAACCGCCTGTTCGCGGCAGGGGTGACCAACACCACGATCCGCGGGCTGGCGGCACCGGAAACCATTGTCGAGGTGCCCTCGACCAACCTGATCGCCCATGACGTCACGCTGCGCGAGATCGCGGCGGCCATCGGTGCCGAGGTCGACGCGAACCCGGCAGGCGAGGTCGACGGGGCCAACGCCCGCGTGCGCACCGGCACCGAAAAGCGCGCCGCCGATGAGATCGAGGCCATCGTGCTGCGGTCGAACCCCGACGGCACCAAGCTGACCGTCGGCGACGTGGCGCGCATCCGCATCGAGGGCGTGACCCGCGAGCGGAGCTACTTCGTCGGCGAGAACCCGGCGATCTCGGTCCGGGTCGACCGCACCGCGCGGGGCGACGCCATCGGCATCCAGCGGCAGGTCGAGCAGATCGCGGCAGAGCTTCAGGCCGAGATGCCGGAAGGCGCGGGCATCGACCTGATCCGCACCCGGGCCGAGGCGATCTCGGGCAGGCTCGATATCCTTGTGGACAACGGGCTGATGGGTCTGGCGCTGGTGGTGGCGCTGTTGTTTCTGTTCCTCAACGCGCGGATCGCCTTCTGGGTCGCGGCGGGGATCCCGACGGCGATGCTGGCGGCGGTGGCGCTGATGTATGCGGCGGGCATCACCTTCAACATGATCTCGCTGTTTGCGCTGATCATCACGCTGGGCATCGTGGTCGACGATGCCATCGTGGTGGGTGAGCATGCCGATCATCTGGCGCGGCGCGGTTACGGCCCGGCGGAGGCGGCGGAACGCGCCGCGGCGCGTATGGCGTTGCCGGTGTTCTGTGCGACGCTGACCACGGTGATCGCGTTTTTCGGTCTCGTGGCGATCGGCGGGCGCTTCGGCGATCTGATCAAGGACATTCCCTTCACGGTGATCGCGGTGCTGATCGCGAGCCTTGTGGAGTGCTTCCTGATCCTGCCCAACCACATGCGGCACGCGCTGGCCCATGCGGACAAGCGGCACTGGTACGACGCGCCGTCGCGCGCGGTGAACCGGGTCTTTCGCTGGGTCCGGTCGCAGCTCTTCCGCCCTCTGATCGCGGGCGTCATCGCGGGCCGTTACGTGGTGATCGCGGGCGTGATCGCGATCCTGGCCAGCCAGGCGGCGCTGCTTGTTCGCGGCGACGTGCCCTGGCGCTTTTTCAACGCGCCCGAGCGGTCCTCGGTGACCGGCAACTTCGCCATGGCCCCCGGCGCCACCCGCGCCGACAGCTACGAGCAGATGCGGGCGATGCAATCGGCGGTTGCGGCGCTGGGCGCGGAATACGAACAGCGCTACGGGTTGAACCCGGTCGATTACGTGTTGTCCGAGATCGGCGGCAATTCGGGCCGTGGCCTTGCGGGCACCGACAGCAAGGAGCCGGACCAGCTCGGCTCGATCGCCATCGAGCTGATCGAGGCCGATCTGCGCCCCTATTCGTCGTTCCAGTTCGTCGGCGAATTGCAGGACCGGGTCGAGCAGCACCCGCTGGCCGAGACGGTCAGCTTTCGCGGCTGGCGGTCGGGGCCGGGGGGCGACGCGCTCGATGTGCAGTTCTACGGTGCCGATGCCGCCACGCTGAAGGCCGCGGCGGAAGACCTGAAAGCCGCGCTGGCGCGGTTTCCCGAAGTGTCCGCGCTTGAGGACGACCTGTCTTACGACAAGGAAGAGTTGATCCTCGATCTGACGCCGCAGGGCCGCGCGCTGGGATTTGACATCGCGGCGCTGGGCCAGACCCTGCGGGCGCGTCTTGGCGGTGTCGAGGCCGCGAATTACCCGGTCGGGCCGCGCTCTGCCACCATTCGGGTCGAGTTGCCGGAGGACGAGCTGACCGCGGATTTCCTGGAACGGATGCAGCTGCGCACTCCCGGCGGGGCCTATGTGGCGCTTGCCGATATCGTGCAGGTCGAACGGCGGTCCGGGTTCTCGACGGTGCGGCGCGAAAACGGCATCCGCCTGATCTCGGTCACCGGCGATCTGTCCGAGGATGACCCCGCGCGCGCCGCCGAGGTGGTGCAGGCCCTAGAGGACGAGATCCTGCCCGGCATCTCGGCCGAGCGGCAGGTGGATTACCGGCTGTCCGGCCTGTCCGAGCAGGAGGACGAATTCCTGTCCGATGCGGTGGTGGCGCTGATCATGGTGCTTCTGGGCATCTATCTGGTGCTGGCCTGGGTCTTTGCCAGCTGGTCGCGCCCGATGGTGGTGATGGCGATCATCCCCTTCGGCCTCGTGGGGACGATCTGGGGGCACAATTTCTGGGATGTTCCGATGAGCATGTTCACGGTCGTGGGCCTGCTGGGCATGACCGGGATCGTGATCAACGACTCCATCGTGCTGGTGACGACGATCGACGAATACGCGGCCGATCGCGGCATCCTGCCCGCGATTGTCGACGGGGCGGCAGATCGCCTGCGGCCCGTGCTGCTGACGACGCTGACGACGGTTCTGGGCCTGGCCCCGCTGCTCTACGAAGGGTCAAGCCAGGCGGAGTTCCTGAAGCCGACGGTGATCACGCTGGTCTACGGGCTGGGCTTCGGGATGGTGCTGGTGCTGCTCATCGTGCCTGCGCTTATCGCTGTCGGTGAGGATTTCGCCCGCGCCAGGGCCAGCGTGCAACGCGGCTTGCGGCACCGCGCCGGGGGGCTGAGACTGGCCCATCTCGCGGCGCTGACGGTCGTGCTGGGTTGGCTGGCGGTGACCATGGGCTGGGCCGCGGTGACCGGTGCGCTGCCGCCCGCATTGGCCGGGGTCTGGCCGATGGGCAGCGGGCTGAGCGCGGCGTTTGCGCTGTTTCTTGCCGGTGTCGCGGCGGCCTTGCTGCTGACCTATGCGATCCTCGCGACAATGCTGGGACTGCGTCGAAGGGCATGAAGGTCGCGGTCGGCGCCGGGTGTGGGGTCCGACGTGACAGGCACGGGGGCGTCATACCAAGTGCGTCAGATCCGGTGCGGCGACACCATCGCGGCGCGGCCCCAAGGGGGGTGCGGGCGCGATCTGCGGCGTTCGGACCATGTCGGCCCGATCTCTAACCGTTGCAGCCGTCCAGTTCGACCGCGTGACGACTGCCGAGAATGGTGAAGGTCAGCGCCCCGCGATCGAGCGCGAAGGGCTTTTTCTCCATGTGCACGATGCGCGTCGAGGCGACGAGCGTGCCGCCATCGCGCCGCGTTTCGGGATCGGCAACCCAGAGAAACGGATTTCCGGTCTCGACCACCACCTCTTCGCGGGGGCCCGCGGCGGGCATGGCGATCCGCGCAGTCAGGGACATCGCGCCGCCACCGGTGGGGGCAATTTCGCAGGTGACGGTGGCGCCGCCGATTTCGGTCGCGGTGAAGGGGCGGTCCGACATGGCGGCGGTGATCAGCGGATCGCGATTGGTGACGGCGGCGTCCAGACTGCCCGAGAAGCGCAGGTTGTGCGGCATGCAGATGTCCTTGCAGACGCCAAGCTGCATATCGCCCTCAAGACGCACGTCGCCCGCCGCTTTCGGCCGCACGAGCAGCGGCAACACCACTTCGTTGGTGTATCCGATCGACCGCATCCCGCCCTGATCGAACACGTCCGGTCGCGGCCAGATGATCGACACGCCCGCAAGGTTGCCTGACCCGCGCCAGCCAAACTCGGGCGGGATGCCCGCATCGCCCGGCGCCCGCCAATAGGTCTTCCAGCCGGGTGCCAGCGTCAGGTGCAACGCGGCGACATGGGTGCCGTCGGGTTGCCGCCAGCCGGGGCGCAACTCGGCCCTGATCACGTTGGCGAAATCCTGCGCGGCGGCAGGGGCCGACGCGACAGGCAGCAAGAGTGCGGCGGCACAGACAAGAAGGATACGTTTGATCATGTCTTGTCTCTGCCCTGTCGATGGCCAAATGGGAAGTCACGTCTCGGCGAACGGATTGACATATCGCCGTGCTTGCGCCGCCCCGGCGGGGTCGGCATTGTGCACGAAATACGAAAGAGTCGGATGCCCACAGACACTCCCAAAGCCTCCCGCGCAGACCCCGGCTCGACGGATCTGACCGGACGCATGCTGATCGCGATGCCGGGCATGGGCGATCCGCGTTTCGATCACGCGGTGATCTTCCTGTGCTCGCATTCGGAAGATGGCGCGATGGGCCTCATTCTCAACAAGGCGGCTCCGGGGCTCAGCATCAGCGGGCTCTTGCAGCAGCTCGACATCGCGCAGGAGGGCAGCCTGCCGTTCGAGCCGGTGTTTTTCGGCGGGCCGGTCGAGACCGGGCGCGGCTTCGTGCTGCACAGCGCGGAATTTCACTCGGACGTGGCGACGCTCAAAGTCGACGATGACTTCGCCATGACCGCGACGCTCGACATCCTCGAAGAGATCGCGGCGGGTGACGGGCCGGTCCGGCGGCGCATGTGTCTCGGCTATTCGGGCTGGGGGCCGGGCCAGCTCGAGCACGAGTTGCAGCAGAACGGCTGGCTGGTCTGCGATGCCGATACGGACCTGGTCTTCGAGACCAAGGAGGGCAACATGTGGGAACAGGCGCTGGCCCGGCTGGGCGTCTCGGCGCTGATGTTGTCCGCCGAGGGCGGGCAGGCCTGACGCTCAGCGCGGCGCGGCTGCCCGGCTCAGCCGGTCGTTGATCGCGATGCCAAGACCGCGATGCGGCACCGGGGCCACGGCGATCACGTCGCGGCCCAGATCGTCCAGCGCGTGCAGATGCGCAAACAGGTTGGCGGCGGCCTCGGCAAGGTCTTCGGTCTCTGACAGGTTCAGATCGCAGGGCATCCGGCCGAACCCGAGCCGCGCCTCGCCGTCGCGCCAATCGGTCGCGTTCAGCCGCATCGCGGCGCGGGGCGCGTAATGCGACGGCGTCTGGCCAGGGGCCGAGATCGCCTCGGCGTCATGCCGGGTGAACACCCGCTGCCCGAGCGTCCGGGCCAGCGCGTCGGTGCCGATGCTGCCGGGGCGCATCAGCGTCGGCTTGCCGGTCAGGCCGATGATCGACGATTCCAGCCCGACCTCGGATGGCCCGCCGGACACCACCGCGTCGATGCGCCCGTCGAGACTGGAAAGCACGTGTTCGGCGCGGGTCGGGCTGATCAGACCGGACCGGTTTGCCGACGGGGCCGCGATTCCGCCGCCGAATGCCCGCAAAAGCTGCCGGGCCACCGGATGCGCGGGCATGCGCAGCGCCACCGAGGGCAGCCCCGCCGTCACCAGTTTCGACAGCGCCGCACCGTCGCGCAGGGGCAGCACCATGGTCAGCGGGCCGGGCCAGTAGGCATCGGCCAGTGCCGCGGCCTCATCGGACCAGGCCGCCAGCGCCTGTGCCTGGGCCAGATCGGCCACGTGGGTGATCAGCGGGTTGAAGCTGGGCCGTCCCTTGGCCGCGTAGATGCGGGCCACGGCCCGGTCCGACGCCGCGTCCGCCCCCAGCCCGTAGACCGTTTCGGTCGGGAAGGCGACGAGCCCGCCCGCGCGCCATATTTCAACGGCCCGCGCGATATCGGCATCGCCCAGCGTAAGACGTTCGGTCATCGCGCTTTCCGCCCTTTTCGTGACGCCGCGTTTCGGTTGCCCGTTCGGACCGCGCGGGACACCCTGTCGCACGGCACGGACACCCGCTTGGGATATCAGGCGGCTCGTAAGTGAACCGAAGCTGTTTGCCAAGACGTCGACGAGGAGGCCCCCATGCCCTATTCCGCACCTGTTTCCGATTTCCGTTTTCTGTTCGACCATGTGGTCGACCTGTCCCGCGTGACCGGGCACGACCTCTTTGCGGAAGCCACCCCCGACGTGATCGAGGCGATCCTGACCGAGGCCGGCAAGCTGTGCGATGAGGTGGTGGCCCCGACAAGACGCGCGGGCGACACCCACCCGGCGCGGCTCGAGAATGGTGTCGTGCGCACCTCGCCGGGTTTCAAGGAGGCGTATCAGGCCATCGCCGAGGGCGGCTGGGTGGCGATCGCCGCATCGCCCGACCATGGTGGCATGGGCCTGCCGCAAAGCATGGCCACGGCGGTCAACGACATGCTGTCGGGCGCAAACCTGTCGCTGCAGCTTTGCCCGCTGCTGAGCCAGGGCCAGATCGACGCCATCGAGGCGCACGGCTCGGACGAGATCAAGCAGATGTACCTGCCCCGGCTGATCTCGGGCGAATGGACCGGCACGATGAACCTGACCGAACCGCAGGCCGGGTCCGATGTGGGCGCGGTGCGGTCGAAGGCCGAACCCAACGGCGACGGGTCTTTCGCGGTCACGGGCCAGAAGATCTACATCACCTGGGGCGACCACGACGTCGCCGAGAACGTCTGCCACCTGGTCCTCGCGCGGCTGCCCGACGCGCCTGCCGGGACCAAGGGGCTGAGCCTGTTCCTGGTACCGAAGTTCATTCCCAATGACGACGGCACCCTGGGCGACGCCAACAGCCTGCGGGTCGTGTCGCTTGAAGAAAAGATGGGCATTCACGGCTCGCCGACGGCGGTGATGCAATATGACGGCGCGACCGGCTGGCTTGTCGGTGCGGAAGGGGCCGGAATGAAGGCGATGTTCACCATGATGAACAATGCCCGTCTCGGCGTCGGCGCGCAGGGCGTCGGCATCGCCGAGGGTGCGTATCAGCATGCGCTGGCCTACGCCATGGACCGCACCCAGGGGCAATCGCGGATCGAAGGGGCCACCGGCGCCATTGTCGATCACGCCGATGTGCGTCGGATGCTGGCCTCGATGAAGGCCGACATCTATGCCGCGCGTGCCATCGCGCTGGCCTGCGGCGTTGCCATCGACATGGCCCGCGCCACCGGCGAGCCCGACTGGCAGGCGCGTGCGGCGCTGTTGACCCCGATCGCCAAGGCGTTCGGCACCGAGGTCGGCATGCGCGTCGCCAACGAGGGCGTGCAGGTCCATGGCGGCATGGGCTTCGTCGAGGAAACCGGCGCGGCGCAATTTCTGCGCGACGTGCGCGTCACCCCGATCTACGAGGGCACCAACGGTATCCAGGCGATGGACCTTGTCGGGCGCAAGATGATGGATGGCGGCGAGGCGGCCTTTGCCCTTCTGGACGAGATCGAGGAGACGGCCGAGACCGCGCGCGCCAACCTGCCCGACCTGGCAGAGCCGGTCTGGCAGGCCACCGAAACCCTGCGCGAGGCGGTCGAATGGCTGGTGGCGGAGCCGGACATGAACGCCCGTTTCGCAGGCTCGGTGCCGTTTCTGATGGCGTTTGCCCGGGTTCTGGGCGGATACTACCACCTGCGCGCCGCGATGGCCGAACCGGGCGGCAGCCGCGCGCGTCTGGCACGGTTCTACATCACCCGGATGCTGCCCGAGCATGTCGGCCTGCTGGCCCATGCGCGCAGCGGGTCCGACGATCTCTATGCGATCACGCCCGACGATCTGGCCGCATGAGCGCGCAGGCAACCGGGATCCGCTATCCCTGGGCCGAGCCGCCCGCGGAAGGCGCGGCGACCGAGGTCGCGCCCGGTGTGCTCTGGCTGCGGTTGCCGCTGCCGATGAAGCTCGATCACGTCAACGTCTATGCGCTGGACGATGGCGACGGCTGGACGGTGGTCGATACCGGCATGTATTCGCGGCGCTCCGTGAAGATCTGGGAAGGCCTGCTGGATGGGCCGCTCGGCGGCAAGCCGGTGACCCGCGTGCTGCTGACCCATCATCACCCCGATCACGTCGGCATGGCGGGCTGGTTCCGCAAGGTGCACGGGGCCGAGATCGTCACCACCCGCACCGCGATGCTGATGGCGCGGATGCTGACGCTCGATGAACAGGCGCTGCCCCCGCCCGAGACGCTGGAATTCTGGCGGCGCTGCGGCATGGACGCGCGCATCTACGCCGAGCGCGCGGCGGGCCGTCCGTTCAATTTTGCCGACATGGTGCACCCCTTGCCACTGGGCTACCGGCGCATCCGGCAGGGCGACAGCTTTCGCGCGGGCGGGCGCGACTGGGATGTGCATATCGGCAACGGGCACGCGCCGGAACATGCAACGCTGTGGTCGCGCGACGACGACCTGGTGCTGGCGGGCGACCAGATCCTGGCCTCGATCAGTTCGAATATCGGGGTCTATGCCACCGAACCCGAGGCCGACCCGGTCGCGGACTGGATCGAAGCGTGCGAACGGCTGCGGACGCTGGCGCGGCCCGAACACCTGGTGCTTGGCGGCCACAAGCTGCCCTTCACGGGACTCTCGACGCGGCTGCGGCAACTGATCGACAATCATCATGGTGCGCTCAGGCGGCTGCACGCCCACATGGACACGCCCAAATCCGCGACCGAGTGCTTTGCGCCGCTGTTCATGCGCCGCATCGGCGATTCGGAATACGGTCTCGCCATGGTCGAGGCGATGGCCCATTGCCTGCACCTGTGGCATGACGGGCGGGCGGAACGCACCCTTGGCGACGACGAAGCGTGGCTCTTCCGTGCCATTTGATCCGGTGATGGACAAAAGTGGGTTTCGAAGCGGGTGACACCGGATCATAAATCAGATAATTCGCGCCGAACCTTATTCCCGGGAAGGACAGGACCATGGCTGAGCACAAACACGGCGAAATGGACATCACTACGCACGAAAAGACCTTCGAAGGCTTCGTCACCCTGGTCACACGCATTGTCATTGTGATCCTCGTGGCTGTTGTGCTGCTTGCGATCTTCAACGGCTAGGCGTCCCGGTGGGAGCAGTCGGTTGGACCGCAGCATGAGATCAAGACTTCGCGCAGGAATCGTCGCGGTTCTGGCGTCGCTGACGCTGGCGGGCTGTAGCATCGGGCAGATCGGCGAGGTCGACGCCTCGCCGCAGGAGGTCGCGCAGGCGGCCTATCGCCATGACGGCCCCCCCGCGATCACGCTCTACACGATGGTGTCGAACAATTCGGGGGCCGGGGCCCATTCGAGCCTGATGATCAACGGGTCCGAACGGATCATCTTCGACCCGGCGGGCACCGTGCGCCACACGCGGGTCCCCGAACGCGGCGACGTGCTTTATGGCGTCACCCCCGAAATCGCCCGCTTCTATGAACTTGCTCACGCGCGCGAGACGTTTCACGTGGTGGTCCAGCGCATCGAGGTCAGCCCCGCCGTGGCCGAGCAGGCGCTGCAACTTGCCAAGACCAACGGGCGTGTCGGTTCGGCCTTCTGCACCAACGCCACCTCGGGGCTGTTGCGCAAGCTGCCGGGGTTTGAACACATCGGCCAGACGTTCTTTCCGCTGAACCTCGCGGACCAGGTGGGCGAGATGCCGGGCGTCGTGACGCGGCGTGTCTACGACGATGACGGCGACGACAAATCCGAGGCGATCGAGGCCTTTTCGGTCACGAACTAGGCGCGGCGGCGTCTTGCGCGCCGCCCCCGGCTCATCCCCAGAAATACAGACCGACACCCAGCGTCGCGGCCCCGACCAGCATCGCGGACAGCACGTTTTTGGTGTAGAACGCGACGGCCAGCGTCAGTAGTCCGGCGGTAAAGCGCACCGGCTCAAAGCTGTTGCCCGTGGCGCTTGGCCAGACCACCAGCGGCGCGATCAGCGCGGGCAGGATCGCCACGGCGGTATACCGCAGGTGTCGCAGCAGCCATGGCGGCAGCGGCCGGTCGCCGACCAGCCCGAGAAACACGAAGCGCAGCGCGAAACTGCCGATGCCAAGGCCGATGATCACGGTCCAGAGGGGGGCTGTATCGATCATGAGAACGGCTCCACGCCCAGGCGGCGTTCGGTTTCGGCCCCGGCGATCATGCCCGCGACGCCGCCGACCAGCAGGCCGAGGTTGAACGGCATCCACGAAAACAGCAGCGAGAAGATCACCGCGACCAGCGCGGCGGCCAGGTGCGCCCGGGTCCGCAACATCGGCCCGACCATCGCCAGAAACGCCACCGGCAGCGCGAAGTCGAGCCCGAACCCGGTCGAGATCGATCCGCCCAGCATCGCCCCGGCAAGCGTCGCGAGGTACCAGATCGGACAGATCGGGGTGACCACGCCGAGGAAATAGGCAAAGCGCTGGGCCGGGGTCTGGTCGGGCCGGTTTTCATAGTCCAGCGCGGCGCAAGCATAGACCTGATCGACAAGGAAATAGGCCGCGACCGCGCGTTTCCAGACCGGCAGCGTTCCGAGATAAGGCGTGAGCGACGCAGAATACATTGCCATCCGCAGGTTGATCGCCAGCGCCGAGGCCAGCACGATCAGGGTCGGTGCCTCGTCCTGCAGAAGCTGCAGCGCGGTGAACTGCGCGGCACCCGCGATCACCACCACCGAAAAGGACAGCGCCTCGAAGACCGACAGCCCCGCCTCGGTCGCGAGCACCCCGAACAGCAGGCCGAAGGGGATGATCACCAGAAGGAACGGCAAGCCGTCCCGAAACCCGCGCCGATAACTTGACTTTGCGTCCTGAGAGGCCATCACTCTGCCCTGACATCCTGTTTGCCATACCGGCCTTATGCCCGCGCAAAGGAAAGTGCAATTGCCCGACCCCGCAGCCAAGACCGCCACCACCGCGCCCTATCTCATCGCCCCGAACCCTGCCCGCGCGGGTCTGACGCGGGCGGTGACCGGCACCGATCAGACCGGCGCCGAGGTGACCATCTCGGTGGTCGAGGAACGTCCGCTGACGATCTACCTCAACGGGCAGGAAATCGTCACCGCGATGACCATCGGGGATTATCCCGACTACCTCGCGGTGGGGTTCCTGCGCAATCAGGGCATGCTGGCAGACAACGAGACCATCACCGCCATCGACTTCGACGAAGAGCTTGACACCGTGGTGGTGCGCACCGCCTCCGCCACCAGCTTCGAGGAAAAGATGAAGAAGAAGACCCGCACCTCGGGATGTGCTGTGGGCACGGTCTTCGGCGACATGATGGAGGGGCTCGAGGGGCTGGTCCTGCCCGCGGTCGAGGTACGATCCTCGTGGCTTTACCGGCTGGCGCATGTGATCAACACCACGCCGTCGCTGTATCTCGAGGCAGGTGCGATCCATGGCACGGTGCTGTGCCAGGGCGACCGGCCGCTGGTCTACATGGAGGATGTCGGGCGTCACAACGCGGTCGACAAGATCGCGGGCTGGATGTTTCTGGAAGGCGTCGGCGCGGCGGACAAGATCCTGTATACCACCGGGCGGCTGACCTCGGAGATGGTGATCAAGACGGCGCTGATGGGCATTCCGGTGCTGGCCTCGCGGTCCGGGTTCACCGCATGGGGTGTCGAGATCGCCAATCAGGTCGGGCTGACCTGCATCGGGCGGATGCGGGGCAAGCGGTTCACGTGCCTGTCCGGTGCCGAACGGCTGGTGCGCGATGTCGACCCCGACAGCGTGCCCGACGAAGACCGCAAGGCGCGGCGAAAGAGCGCGACGTGACCGTGTCGTACGACATCTCCGGGCAGCGTGGGGCCTGCCGGTCGCCGTCCGCGCGGCGGGGGGCGGATCGGTGGGCCATGCGGTCCACGACAGGTCGGGGCCGCTTCGGGTGGCCGGGGGCGTCATGGGCATGAGCGCGCCTCTGGGGGTCATCCTTGCCGGCGGGCTCGCCCGGCGCATGGGCGGCGGCGACAAGGGCTTGCGCGACCTCGGCGGGCGCAGTCTTCTGGCCCATGTCATCGACAGGCTCGCGCCGCAGACCCGGGCGATGGCGATCAATGCCAATGGCGATCCCGCGCGGTTCGAGGCGTATGGCCTGCCGGTCCTGCCCGACAGCGTGCCCGGTTTCCCCGGACCTCTCGCGGGCGTTCTGGCCGGTCTCGACTGGGCGGCGGCGCAAGGCGCGGACCGGATCGTGACCGTTGCCGCCGACACGCCTTTCTTTCCGCGCGATCTGGTGGCCCGGCTGACCGGCGAGGCCGCGGGCATGGATCCTCCCCTGGTGCTGGCCGCGACGCCGGATCCCGACCGGGGGCGGGTGCGCCACCCGACCTTCGGCCTCTGGCCCGTCGCGCTGCGCGAGGACCTGCGGCAGGCGCTGGGCGCAGGCACGCGCAAGGTCGTACTCTGGACCGATGGCCATGGCGGGCGAGAGGCGCTGTTCGAGGGGCCGAACGATCCGTTCTTCAACGTCAATGCTCCCGAGGACCTGATCCGCGCGGAGGCGCTGCTGCCATGAAGCATTACGGCGTCACCGGCTGGAAGAATTCCGGCAAGACCGGCCTGATGGAACGGCTGGTGACCGAGATCACCGGGCGCGGCTTTTCCGTTTCGACGATCAAGCACGCCCATCACAGCTTCGATGTCGACCAGAAAGGCCGCGACAGTCATCGCCACCGCGAAGCGGGCGCATCCGAAGTGCTGCTCGCCTCGCGCAACCGCATCGCGCTGATGACAGAGTTGCGCGGTGCCGAAGAGCCGACGCTGGCAGCGTTGTTGCCGCGTCTCGCGCCGGTCGATCTGGTCCTGATCGAGGGCTACAAGCGGGACCGGCATCCCAAGATCGAAGCGCACCGGGCCGCGACCGGTCAGCCCCTGATCGCGCCTGGAGATGCGACGATCCGGGCCGTGGCTTCGGATTCCGCGTTGACCCTGGACCGACCGGTCTTCGATCTGGATGACACGGTTGCGATTGCCGATTTCATCCTTGCCGAGGTAGGTTTGTGACGGGCTTTCACAGTTTTGCAATTGTCGACTGGTCCGGCGGCAATGACCGAGGGGCCACGCCGAAAGCCGATGCGATCTGGATCGGGCTGGTGCGGGACGGCATCTCGCAAGAACCGATCTATTGCCGTTCCCGCGCCTTCGCCGAAGAGCGACTGGCGGCCCTGATCGCGGACGAGACGTCGGCGGGGCGGCGGCTTTTTCTGGGCGTCGATTTTCCCTTCGGCTATCCGGAGGGCTTTGCCGAGGCCTTGACCGGGCGGGCCGATCCCTTCGCGCTCTGGGCGTGGTTTGCGGCGCGGGTCCAGGATGGCCCCCGGGCCAACAGCCGGTTCGACCTGGCCGGCGAGATCAACCGGAAGTTCGGCGGGCAGGGGCCGTTCTGGGCCAATGGTCTCAAGCGTGACATCGACGGGTTGCCCCGAACCAAGTCCGACTACAGCAACCCCTTCCCGGACCGCCGCGCCTGCGAGCGGAAAGCCAGGGGCGCCTTCACCTGCTGGCAGATGGCGGGGGCAGGCGCCGTGGGATCGCAGGTCGTGATGGGCCTGCCGGTGCTGGAGCGTCTGCGGCGCCGCTTCGACGTCGCCGTCTGGCCGTTCGAGCCGCCGGACCGACCGGTGGCGATGGTCGAGGTCTGGCCGTCGCTGATCGCCGAGGCGGTGGCCGCACGACGGCACGAAGGCGAGGTCAAGGACCGCGCGCAGGTGCGGGTGCTTGCCGAGGCCGTGGCAGCGCTGCCCCCCGAGGCTCTGGCGCGGATGCTGGCGGTCTCGGCACCGGAAGAAGGATGGATCTTCGGCCTCGGCCATGAGGCCGCCTTGCGTCAGGCGGCCACATCCGGGGTTTCGGAAGGGCTGAAGCCGCCGCCGCTGCGCGACGATTGCTTCGCGCTGCCCGCCGGGATCGACTGGACGCCGGTGGACGACGCGCTGGCGCTGTTGCGGAACGGGTTGGCGCCGGTGACCGGCGTTGAGGATGTCGATCTTTTCGCAGCCGACGGGCGGGTGCTCGGGGCCGATCTCCATGCGCTGCGATCCAACCCGCCGCATCCGAACAGCGCCGTCGACGGCTACGGATTTGCCGCCGCCGGGCAGGGGGCCGGCGATGTCGTGCTGCCGCTTGTCGCGGGGCGCGCCGCCGCCGGGGTGCCCTATGGCGCAGAGGTGCCGCCTGGGCATGCGGTGCGGGTCCTGACCGGGGCGGATCTGCCGCGTGGCGTCGATACCGTGGTGCTGGACGAGGACTGCGCGGTCGATGCGGTCCGGGTCGCCTTTCGTGGCGGCATCAGGCGCGGGGCCAATACCCGCAAGGCGGGCGAAGACGTGGCTGCGGGCGACGTGGCGCTGCGCGCCGGGGTCCGGCTCGGGCCGCCGGAGCTGGCCCTCGCGGCTGCGGTCGGACATGGCCAGCTTCGCGTGCGCAAGGCGCTGCGCGTCGCCGTCCTCTCGACGGGGGACGAATTGTGCGAGCCGGGAACGCAAGCGGGCCCGGGGGGGATATACGATGCAAACCGGCCGATGCTGCTGAGCCTTGCGGCGCGCTGGGGCTACGTGCCGGTCGACCTGGGCCGCGTGGCCGACGATCGAGCGACGCTGCGCGCGGCGTTTGACCGGGCCGCGACGGAGGCGGATGTGATCCTGACATCGGGCGGCGCGTCTGCTGGCGACGAGGATCACGTGTCCGCCCTGCTGCGGTCGGCGGGGGCGATGCAGGAATGGCGGATCGCGCTGAAGCCGGGTCGTCCGCTGGCGCTGGGGCTTTGGCAGGGGGTGCCGGTCTTCGGTCTGCCGGGAAACCCGGTCGCGGCCTTCGTCTGTGCGCTGATCTTCGCGCGCCCGGCAATGTCGGTGCTGGCCGGTGCGGGATGGATCGCGCCGCAGGGCTTCGATGTGCCCGCGGGGTTTTCCAAGCGCAAGAAGCCGGGACGGCGGGAATACCTGCGGGCGCGGCTGCGCGACGGTCGCGCGCAGGTTTTCGCCTCTGAGGGATCGGGGCGGGTGTCGGGACTGTCCTGGGCCGAGGGGCTGGTGGCGCTGGACGAGGGCGCACGCGACATCGCCCCCGGCGACATGGTGCGCTTTCTGCCCTACGCCGCGTTCGGGCTTTGACGCGCGATCCTGCCCGCGACCGGGCGACGGATCCGCGTGGCGCGACCCGGGGCCATCGACCGGCAGCCGTCATTGCCACGATGTCTGTCCGGTCAGCGCAGCTTTTGCGCCGCCCGATGAATGTGCCCCCGATCGAAGCGCCTGACAGGTGATGGCAGGTCGCCGACCGGAGGCATCGTTGTCAATCCGTGTCCTGTTCCAGACCGATTCCGGCGGGAACACGCGTCACCCCGAAAGCCTGCCGCGGTTGCACCGCACCGAGCCTCCGGGGATCTTCACGGGAGTTACTCAGCCGCTGCCAGCGTCAGCGACGCAAGGCCAAGGGCCAGGTTCACGCCTTTCACGCCTTCCACGCTGACCGGCTGAAGGCCGATCTGTTTCTGCGAACCGCCGACCAGCGCGTTTGCGCCCAGCCCGATACCCAGCGATGCGCCCGCCGAGACACCGACATAGGTTCCTGCCAGTGCGTGCTCTCCGGGCTTGTTGTCCGCCGTCGTGAACACGATCCAGGTCATGTAGCTCTTCTCGGTCAAGCCGATGTCCAGACCCAGCTTGTCCATCTGACCGGCGTATTTTTCGGTCGTGCCGTCGCGGTTTTCGAAATTGCAGGTCACCGCCTTGGAAGACCCGAGGAACATGCCCCAACCGCCTTCGATCTCGCAATCGAGCTTGCCGATATTCTGACCGCCGACTTCGGTGGCAGGCTTCACGGTTGCCATCTTGTCCTCGATCGTCTGCTGAGCGACAGCCGGGATCGAGATCAGGGCAACCAGTGCGCTGGCAACGGTGAGTTTCAAATTGTTCATGGTAATCTCCTTGGATTGAGATCGGGGCGGACGAGGTCGAACAGTCACCCGATCGATTTGGCGACGTTTCCTTTCGGTGGCGCACCAGTACCTGTGTCAAAAATAGGTACGGTGGAGAGATGATGAAAATTCAAAATAATTGTGGTTGAAGCGATAATTGCTCATTGATCAGGAAATCGCTGTTTCCGGGGGGCTTACGCATCCGCGCGGCGTGTCGGGCGCGGGCGCCGGGACGATATGTTGCGAAATTGCACCACATGGCGGCGCATGGCCACGCCGTCCATACCCCATCGCGCGGCGCCGTGTCGCGCAAGAAAACCGCCCTGCGAAAGCGTCGCGTGTCGCACGCCACGGTTGAATCGCTGGTCATTTGCCGGACCGGCAAGCGCCCCGATCGCCCCGCCCGGCGTCGCGGGCACCGCGCGGGAATCCGGCTGACAGGAGGCGCGGCAAGTCCATGCCGGCCATCCGCTTCGCCGCGTCGCAACTTGTCTCGGACATCCGCGAAATATTGGTAAGATGCCCGTCAGGCGACCAGGCCGACGCCAGTCTGTTCGCGGAAAATCGGTTTCGGCGAGGCACCCAACGCAAGGAGTTCATTTGAATGATTGATGACGACACTCTGGCGGCCCCGCCAGAAATCCCGGACCCCGAGGAAGACGCAAAACCGGTGCGCACGCAGGTCAAGGCGGCGGTCGATGCGCGCGATGCAGAGGTGCTATCGGCGCTGCTGGATCCGCTGGCCCCCTCGGCCGCGCTGCGCCAGTTGCTGCTGCTGGATGCCGAGGACCGGGATATTCTGCTGTCACTGGTGCCTCTGTCGCTGGCCGCGGATCTGATCGTCGAAGCGCCGCTTCAGGCCGCGACCGATCTGGTCGAACGGATGACCATGGATCGCGCAGCCGAGGTGCTGAACGAACTGAACTCGGACCTGCAGGCCGATATCATCGGCAACCTCGATCCCGAAGCGGCGCACGCGATCCTGTCGCGGCTGCATCCGGATGACGCAGCCGATGTCCGGCGGCTGGCGGAATACGAGGACGGCACAGCGGGCGGCCTGATGGCGGCCGAGGCGTTCAAGTTCCTCGGGACGGCAACGGTGGGTTCGGTGTTGCGCAGCATCGTGTCCGACGAGGTCGATTACGAACGCTATCGCGGGCAACACCCATACGTGGTCGATGCCGAGGACCGTCCGGTCGGTGTGGTTTCGCTGCGTGGGCTGCTGACCTCGAACCGCAGCGCGCCGCTGTCGACGATCATGGCGCCGCTGGTCACGGTCGGCGTCGATACGACGCTGGATGCGCTGGAAGACATGTTCGACGAGTACAACTTCTTTGGGCTTCCGGTCGTCGAGGCTGACGGACGGCTGGTCGGCGTTGTGTCGCGCTCGGCCGTGCATGACGCGTCGCTGCAGCGGTCCCAGAGCGAAAGCCTGAAACGGCAGGGTGTGGTGGGCGATGAACTGCGCTCGATGCCCACATGGCTGCGGTCGCGTCGCAGGCTCGCGTGGCTGTCGGCGAATATCGTCCTCAACATCATCGCCGCATCGGTCATCTCGGCCTACGAGGAAACCCTTGCGGCGGTCATCGCCATCGCCGTCTTTCTGCCAATGGTCTCGGACATGTCCGGTTGCTCCGGCAATCAGGCGGTCGGAGTGACGATGCGCGAACTGGCGCTGGGCATCGTGCAACCCAAGGACGCGTTCCGGGTATGGCGCAAGGAGGCGACCATCGGGGTCATCAACGGTATCGCGCTTGGTATCCTGATCGGACTTGTCGCCTGGGCCTGGAAGGGCAACCCGTGGCTGGGCCTGGTCATCGGCAGCGCCCTTGCCGCCAACACGTTGCTGGCGGTGTCGATTGGCGGCGTCGTGCCTTTGCTGCTGAAAAAACTGGGCCAGGATCCAGCGGCAGCCTCGGGGCCGCTGTTGACGACAATCACGGATATGGCCGGTTTCTTTCTCGTTCTCAGTCTGGCGAGCCTGATGATGCCCCTGCTGCTGTAAGTTCGAAACGCTGCCCTGACGCCGACGCGCGACGCGTCAGGGCAGGCTCGGCCGCAGTCGATCTTGAATTAGGGAATTCAGAAACACTGGGGTATCGATTTGAAACATGACTGAAACGCTGGCCGAGCACGGAGACCCGCAATGGACATTGCCCTGATCCGAACCTTCCTCGAAGTCGCGGCAACCGGGTCCTTCGTGAATGCCAGCGAACGGCTTTTCGTCACGCAATCCGCTGTCAGCCTGCGGGTGCTCCGCCTTGAGACCGCGCTGGGCAAGCCGCTGTTCACGCGCTCGAAGGCGGGGGCCGAACTGACACCGGCAGGTCGCGCGTTCGAGCGCTACGCCCTGTCCATGATAAAGCTGTGGGAGGAGGCCCGTCAGCAGGTCGGCGTCCCCGAAGGCTTCACCAAGTCGCTGACGATCGGCGCGCAATATTCGCTTTGGCCCCGGCTCGGATTCAGGTGGATCGACCAGCTTCAGTCTGACCTGCCGTCGCTGAGCGTGCGGGCCGAGCTTGGGATGCCCGATCGCATCACGCGTTTTCTGATCGAAGGCATCGTTCAGGTCGGGCTGATGTACACGCCGCAACTCAGACCCGGCCTGACCGCATCCCCGGTGATGAATGAAGAACTGGTTCTTGCCGCGTCGTTCAAGGCAACTCTGGACGATGTTGCCGACCATTACGTGTTCGTCGACTGGGGTCCGGAATTTGTCCATGCCCATGCCAAGGAACTTCCCGAACTGACCAACGCGGGCTTGACCCTGTCACTGGGGGCGATGGCGGCAGATTACATCGTGAACCGACGAAAAGCCGCCTACCTGCCGGCGCGATATATCAAGAAATACCTGGAAGAGGGGCAATTGCACCTTGTCCCAGATGCGCCGGTTTTCCCGTATCCGGTCTGGTCGGTCTGGCGCGATGATCTCGACGAAGAGATCAGGACCACCGCCGAAGCGGCACTTGTTGCGGTAAAGTCACAGATCGAAACCGAACAGGATTCCGTTCGGGCCGACCTGGTCGAGTTGAGCATGGGTGATGCCTTGGAAGTGCTTGGGAAGGCGTCACTTCCTTTCACATGATTTTATATCGTTTCATTGCTAAATAAAATGAATGTTGCTCTTTTTAAGTGCATAATTAGATGTCGTTCCAGCAGAATTGCTCCCGCTCTTTAAGGACGGGCCATTCATTGTTGAAAGGACAACCAATGAAAACTGTAACCAGATTCGACGTGGGCGTGATCGCTCTGATCGCCGCGCTGTCGGCAACTTCCGTCTCTGCGCAAACGCTGGTCGGTCGAAGCACTGTCGCGGGCGACCTCAACGAAGACCTGATCGATGCCATCGAAGACGATGCCGAGCGCGAGCTTGACCGTTTTGGCAACGAAGGCCGCCCGCAAGGATTTTCCGGCTCGGCCGCGCTGCGCGCCATTGCATCTACCGGCAACACTGAAAGCGTTGATGTCGGCATCGGTACGGACATGAACTATGTGTTCGGCCCGAACGGTATCGAATTGCAGCTGAACTACGCTTACGGCGAAGACGATGGCACCAAGACTGAAGAAAGCCTGTTCTACGGTCTTGAGTATACCCGCGACTTCACCCCGGTAACGTTCGGCTTTGCCAAGGTGCAGGGGTCCGTCGACGAATTCTCGGATTTCGAAACCGACACTTTCGTCAGCTTCGGTGCCGGCTATCGCATCTTCAACGATGCCACCCGTCAATGGTCGGTTCAGGCCGGACCGGGCTACCGGTTCTCGAAACTTTCAGACGTATCCAAAGGCGACATTAGCGAAGGTGCTGTCGGCCTCAGCTCGGACTACGCACACAAGCTGTCTGACACGGTCTTCGTGACCAATGACACCGATGTGATCTGGTCGGAATCCGACACCGGGGTATTCAATGACCTCGCCCTGACCGTGTCCATGACAGATGCGCTGGCAGTGCGGACCAGCGTTCTGACAGAGCACCATTCTCAGGCTGCCGTCGGCGCGAAGCACACGGACAATACCATCGGTGTGTCGCTGGTCTATTCGTTCAAATAAACTGTTGGCCGACACCTCATGTGGCCTTGGGGGCAGAGAAATCTGCCCCCCTTTTTGTGCCTGCGCACAGTACCGGCTAACTGGAATTGCGGCACCCGACATAGGCATCTGCCGCAAACAGGTCGTCAGTCGAAGGTGCCTGCGACGCGGCCCAGCAGCATGAAGGCGCGGGCGGTGCGGGTGTTGGCCAGATCCGAGATGTCCGCGTCCGACGCGTCGGGTTCGAACCGGGCGAGCCCCTTGTCGAAAAGCCGCAGGAAATGGTGCGCGGCATCGCGGAAAATCGGGTCTTCCTTCATCCGGGAATTGGTCAGCGCCAGCGATGACCGGTCGCGAATGCCGCCCAATGCCGCCGTGGCGCGGCCCCTCTCGCCCTGGGCGAAGCGCCGCCACAACTCGGGGCGGGCCATGTCGGGCCGCAGATCGTCCATGTAGATGCCGTCCTGGCTGAGCAGCGTCAGCACGTCCTGGCTGGCCTGCACAAGTTGCGCCGCGGTGCGGTGTTTCAGCGCCCGGCGCAGGGCGGCAAACCCGGCCTCGTCCTCGGCGGTTTCGGGGAAGTTGAGGGCGCGGATCAGGTCGGCATTGGCCAGCGGCGGGCTCAGCGCTTCGGACGGGGTGCCCAGGGCCAGCGCGGGCTGGTCTCCGGGTGCGGGTTCCGGCTCGGCCCGCCGCGCGGCGATACCGTCGCGGGCGCGGGTCGAGACGAACATCGCCAGCGCGGTCTCGGCCTTTTTCTGGGTCGCCGCGATTTCGTCGAGTTTGCGGGTAATGGTCGCACCGGTTTCCTTCGAGGCGTCACGGGACTGGGCGACATAGGCGCGGCGCAGCGCATCGACCGCGGTCTCGAGGCGCTGGGCCTCGCGACGCATGACGCGGGTGGCGCGCATCGCCAGCGCCGCGACCCAGATCATCACCACCGGCAGGAAGACCACCATCAGCGTCAGCACGAAGCGCAGCCCGTCCTCTCCGCCAATTCCGGCGAACAGGAAGAAACCCGCGGCGGTGACCAGCCAGACCAGACTGATGACAGCGGCGGTCAACTCGATGCTGGTCACGCCCGGACCGTCACGTTCGGGATAGACACCAAGCGGTGTCGGGCGGCTTTCTTTGGGGTCGGCCATGGCGGCCCTCTCCGGGGTCAGACGAATGAGATCGACAGGATTTCGTAGCTCTTTTCACCGCCGGGGGTACGGACCTCGACGCTGTCGCCTTCTTCCTTGCCGATCAGCGCGCGTGCAATGGGCGATTTCACGTTAAGCAGACCCTTTTCGATGCTGGCCTCGTGTTCGCCGACAATCTGCCAGGTCTTTTCCTCTTCGGTGTCCTCGTCGACCAGCTTGACCGTCGCGCCGAACTTGACCGCGCCGGACAGGGTCTTGGGGTCGATCACCTCGGCCAGGCCGATGACGGCCTCCAGTTCCTTGATGCGGCCCTCGATGAAGCCCTGCTTTTCCCGCGCCGAGTGGTATTCGGCGTTTTCCTTGAGATCCCCGAGCTCGCGCGCTTCGGCGATGGCCTGGATCACCGCCGGACGCTCGATCGACTTGAGCTTTTTCAGTTCGGTCTCGAGCGCGGTATGTCCCGCGCGGGTCATCAGGAACTTTTCCATAAGTCATGGTCCAACAGAATGGCACGGGCCGCGCGAGGCGGCCCGTTTGGTCACTGCGGAACGTGGCCCGAGACGCGGGCCAATGCAAGGGGGTCAGTCCTGAAATGCCTGCGCACCGGCAAGCATCTGCACGGCACCATCGGCAAGCTTGCCGATATCCGCGACCGCCGGGCCTTGTCGCGCCGGGCATGGCCTGATCGCGCCCGCGCCGCCGCCGGTGCCCCGGGGGGATAGGTCGCCCGGTCGGTGGCGGACGTCGGTGGCGGGCGTTGTCTGTCCCTTCCCGGATCGACGCCGCGCCGGGACGTGGTTGATCGGGCCGGGCGCGCAATTTGCGGGCAAGGACCGGTTCCGGGCGGCGCTGCGCGGCACTCGACGCCGTGTCACAATTGACCGCCCCGCACGGGGGGCTTTATGTCGGGGGAGGTTTTGACATCGGAAGGCCGCCCGAGGCCTCAAAGGGAGAGACATGAGCGAGAACCAGCGCGAAGCCATGGATTATGACGTCGTGATTGTGGGGGCGGGTCCTGCGGGTCTGTCGGCGGCGATCCGTCTCAAGCAGCTTGATGCCGATTGCCAGGTGGTTGTGCTCGAGAAGGGCTCGGAG
>NZ_JBTLRF010000003.1:0-225941 GCF_054482575.1 Roseivivax sp. CAU 1753
CAGGACAACCGGCAACTTCCGGGGATTGCGGTGGAACTGCATGAAACGCTTCATCTCGTCGCGTCCGCATGTGACGCCGAAAAAGAACCGCAGCGAGATGATGCGCACGTTGAAGGTGCTGGCGGTCACCCCCTCTTGGGTCATCTTGAGCTGGTAGGACCGCAGATCCTCTGCCGTGGCGGTGTCAGGCGGTCGACCGAGGAAGGATGCAAAATGCTTCACATTCCGGATGTGGGCTTTCTGCGTCTTCTCGCACAACCCGCGGATGTTCATGTCCTCGATCATCCGCTGGCGCAGCGGGGTCGTGGTGTTCTTCTCCTCCATGGGAACCTCCTGTCTGACGGTGGGAAGACCCCAATCGTCAGCCCAGAAAGCCCGGCCACATAGAAAAACGCTGAGATGACGCACCGACGCCAGCCACGGGCACCATTGCCGCGGAGCGGCTTAGTCCCCCCGCTGAATCGAACGTCCGCGACAGCCGGTCAAACTGCGAATAGACGCCGCCGAAGATGATGGCCGCGCGTTCCCGAACCTCGGTCTGGGTCAGGCAATGGGGCGGCAATGCGGTCGAGAGACCATGCAGAAAGACTGTCATTTCAGACCCTTCGATCGTTCAGGTCTGATCATCCGTGCTCAGTCCCTTTGCAGATACGAGTGTATCGCTCGATGACGAACACACCAGTCGCGCGAATGTTCCCAAGCGCAAATGCCGAAGTAGCCCGCCCGCGACAGCCACCTGCGCGACCGCGCGGCTATGGCGGACCTGAGGGGGCACGGGGCCGATGGACGCGGGCTGTCATATCTGGAGGCTTTCGAGATAGGCGGTCAGCGCGACGATCCGCTTGGGCGTCGGCAGCACGGTTCCGTCGTCATGCTCGACCAGCACGGTCGGGCTTTCCATCAGTCCCTGAAAGCCGGGCATGGCCGAGAAGTCATGCATGGTGCCGGAATAGCCGTGGATCTTGCTCATGACCTGAAAGCGCGAAAACGTGCCGCCATTGCGTTCGGCGATGCGGGTCAGGTCCGAGGGTTGCACCGCCAGGCTTTCGGCCATCGGCCCGTCCCCCTGCCCTGACAGCCCGTGGCAACCCGCGCAAAGGTTGGCGTAGTCGTCGTAGGCAGTGTCCTGTTCGGGCGCGCAGCCCAGAAGCGCGACACATGTTGTCAGGGACATGGCAATGGCGGTGGGGCGCATATGGTGTTCTCCGTTTGCTTGGCGGGACAAGCCTAGTCTCCCCTCTCTTTGCCCGCCATCGTCAATCACACATCGGGACCGGAATGTCGCAGCGACCGATCCTGCTGTCATCTGCGCGCGACAAGACGAGAGCCCGGGACCCCGGCCGGGAAGCCGAATGCCCAGATCCAACCTGCAGACTCTCGTTATGAATGAGGGACCAGCAGGGGGCAGGTCACCGGCAGGCAGTCCGACCATCATCTTCGCGAAGATGCCTTTGTCGCTCCAACGCTTCCAACGGTTATAGAGCGTCTTGTGGGGCCGTATGCCGCAGGCGCGTCACGCCTTCGCAACCCATTACGATTGATGAAGATAATCCCGCTCAGGACACGCCAATCATCGACGCGCGGCTTACCATGGGACTTCGGAAAGCAAGGCTCCAGACGCACCATCTGCGCATCGCTCAGCCAGAAGAGATCAGACATATCACCGCTCGGTTTCTGCGCGGTGAACCATGCCCTTCTGCTGAAATCGATGGGTCCTGAGCCTAAGGGCACGGGTGGTCTGAGAAATGGAGCCAGAGTCACCAACCTTGTATTTCCGACACTGAGAGACTATGTGGGAAATACGAAAGTTGCGGTTCTCTGCGGCATAGGCGCATCTGCCTGCCAGCGCGAACAACAACCGTCCATCATGAAAATTCATCTGTCGCGTCCTGTAGCAGGGATCTGATGTTTGGGAAGGTTGCCGATGTTATCGCGCACGACCACGTCAATTGTGGCATTTCTTCATCCGTTTGTGGTCGCGGGATACACCGATGAACTGCCCGCGGGCGAATACGAAGTGCTGGCAGACGACGAAGTCATGCAGAGCCACAGCTTTGCGGCATACCGACGGACAGCGACGTTTTTATTGATTGATTGGCACGCGGGAAAGCCAGAACTGCGCGCAGTGGATCACCGAGACCTGGAGTTGGCTCTGGCGCAGGATCGGGCCGACGCAACCACTGACGCAATCAATAATTGTGCGGCGGCGCTCTCTCCGTCAGAGGAACGAAAATGACATTCCCCGAAAGGACGAGACCCGGTATTTACGGTGCCTTGGTCGGCGAGTTTGGAATTGCAACAAAAATTTCCAAGAATCAAAGGGGCTGTGCGCGCTTAACAACTAGGCGCAAAGCACGGCAACAAGGACTTCAAAATGCGCAGGTGAGGACAGTTCTGTCCTCCGTGCCGATCATAAAAGGAAACTACCATGGAAACCAAATCTGAAACTGTCGACACCATCCGCCGTCCCGTCAGAGGCGCGCAAGCGCCACCAATGACCCGCCGAGAACCCGAACATGCCACTTCAATCACGCACGTCTCAGCGCCACCATCGGCAGTCGTCTATTGCGAAGGGAACTTCGCGCAAATCGATGGCAAGACGGCAAACGGCCTTGTGCGCCATTCTCAAGCGTATCGCGTCCTTTCCGTCATCGACAGCACCTATAGCGGACAAGACAGCGGATCCGTTCTAGACGACGTAAGCAACAGCATACCGATCTTTGGTCATCTGGACGCCGCAGTTGCCCATGAAGCCGTCATTCCCGATACGCTGATCTATGGGATGGCCCCTTCGACAGGGCGTCTTTCGACTGCGGATCGAGGCGTTGTTCTCCAAGCGATTGAGCTTGGCATGAACATCGTGAGCGGACTGCATGAATATCTGGGCGATGACACTGAAATATCCAATGCGGCGTCAGTTCGAAATGTCACGATCCGCGACATCCGCAAGCCGAAACCCAGCAAGGAAATGCGCCTGTTTGATGGCAGTGTTGCTGGTGTAAAAGCGCTGCGGATTGCCGTTCTTGGTACTGATTGCGCGATCGGCAAGCGGACAACGGCGACCGTTTTGGCCCGCGCTCTGAATGCGAAGGGCATCAAGACTGTGCTTGTCGGCACAGGCCAGACCAGTCTGATGCAGGGCGCAAAATACGGTATCGCCATGGATGCCGTACCGCCTCAATTCTGCTGCGGCGAACTTGAAGGTGCGATTGTTGCGGCGTCTGAAGCCGAACAACCCGATGTCATTTTGATCGAAGGTCAGGGCGCGCTAAGCCACCCGGCGTTTTGCACATCCGCGTTTATCCTGCGAGGCAGCCAGCCAGACGCTGTCATCCTTCAACACGCCCCCAAACGCGCACATCGCTGCGACTTTCCCAATATGCCAATGCCTGCCCCGGCAAGTGAGATCGCCCTGATCGAAGCCTTCGCCGATACAAAAGTCATCGGTGTCACACTCAATCACGAGGGGATGTCTGAGGCCGAAATCACCGACACCATCGCAGCACAATCACAAAAACTCGGACTTCCAGTGACGGATGCTCTGGCTCGACCGGCTGCACATTTGCTTGCGATGGTGATCACCGCATACCCCGATTTGACGCAAAGGCCTTCGATGGCCGCGATATGAGCTGCCCATGCATCGAAGTGGACTTGGACAAGATACGTCGCAACACACAAACCGTCGTTCGGCGGTTGGGCCCGCGTGGTATCGGCGTCACAGGTGTTACCAAGGCCGTCTGCGGCCATCCTGCGATAGCTCAGGCTATGCTAGATGGCGGGGCCTCAGGGCTTGCAGATGCACGTATAAGCAATGTGCAAAGGTTACGTGCGGCAGGCATGACAGGCCCAATCACGCTGATCCGTACGCCGATGTTAAGCCAGGCCGATCAAGTCATTCAGTCCTGTGACATGAGCTATAACACCGAGATTTTGGTCATTTCGGCTGTGGCTGCTGCCGCGATCCGCAATCGTGCCGTCCACGGTATCGTCCTCATGGTCGAAATGGGTGATCTGCGCGACGGGATACTACCCGAGAACCTGGAAGGTATTGCACAGCAGGTCCAGCAAATGTCAGGGGTTGCATTGAAAGGGATTGGTGCGAACTTTGCCTGTCTGAGCGGGCTTGCCCCGACTGGTTTGCAAATGTCCACTTTTTGCGACCTCGCGAACGAGATCGAGGGGGTATGCGGCCCGTTCCTAAAAGTCGTATCCGGTGGCAACTCAGCCAATTTGCCCTGGGCGCTTGGTGAACGCGCGACCGGTCCTGTCAACGACCTCCGTCTGGGTGAGGCGATCCTTCTGGGTGTTGAGCCGGTGTCTGGGGACCGGATCGGCGGGATGCACACGGACGCCTTCACGCTTGTCGCCGAAGTTATCGAAACGGATGCAAAACATCCGCCTTTCCCTATCGCCCTGATCGATCCAACACCGGAACGACTTCGCATTGTGACAACCGGTGCTGCCTCTGCGCGCATGATCCTCGCGATGGAACATCAGGACACCGACATTCCAGGGCTTTCAATGCCTGTGGGAAGCACATTGATCGGTGCGACCAGCGATCATCTCGTCATTGAATCGAACCGATCCGCGCCGAAGTTGGGATCCGAAGTGAGATTTCAGATGAACTACTCGGCACTCATGCATGCAATGGCCGCGCCCGACATCGCAGTAAAACTGCTCCATGATGGCGCCAAAAGACAACCGCGACCTGCCCAGGGCAAGGTCGAACACTTGGCGCCGGTTTGAAAGACCTCGCTTGGTCCAGCCGGCCTGAAACAATAATGGAGACGGAAAATTGACGAAACTCACAAAAAGCAATCTGTTCAAGGTGTATGGCTCTAAACCGGAAACCCCGATGGATAAGACGACGCGTGTCGTCAGACAAATGGTCGACGAAGAAGCGGAACAACGACAAGCCAAGAATTCCCGACTGCGCAATGCGCGCCTTGAAAGAGAAGCAAACACGCCATCAGAAACCACAGCCACCGCAACGCGCAGAAAGCGTCGACCTTAGGCCGTTCCCAAACTTCCCGATCGCCTCCGCTCTCTCTTAGGATAAATCCATGACAAGCTCAGAGCAGACCGCGGAGATAATTCACTATATCTGCCAGACATATGTTCAAACGAAGGCCGGGCGCGATGGACGGGCTGGCCTGAAAATCGCCAAGCAATACGAATATTCCACAGCGTCGGAAGCCCAAAACAGAGCCGAACGAGAAGCTCTATCCGAAGATTGTGCGGGTGCCGACGCTTACATGGTCATTGAGGACCCAAACAGCGGAGAAGTTGGAACGCCAAGCTTCCTTATAAGGCTGGGCAACGTTCCGGAATTTGACGATTTCTAGAAATCTTAGAATAGCTATGTCTTGCCCGAAGACCGTGTTCCACGATCCGGATAGTTTGAACCAGACAAGCGGCGATTGTTGTGAATTCAGGGAATTCACACTTCCTCCCGCGAGAGCGATGGCGGAGACGAAGGGATTCGAACCCTCGAGACCCTTCCGGGCCTACTCCCTTAGCAGGGGAGCGCCTTCGACCACTCGGCCACGTCTCCGCCGACCCGTCTAATGATCTGCGCAAAGGGGAACAAGCGGAAAATCCCGGGAAATGCACCGGAAATGCCTTGGCCGGGGCGCGACGCGCTAGGTGTTGAACAGGAAGTGCAGCACGTCGCCGTCCTTGACCACGTAGCCCTTGCCCTCGGCGCGCATCTTGCCTGCGTCCTTGGCGGGCTGTTCGCCGCCCAGTGCCACGAAATCGTCGTAGGCGATGGTTTCGGCGCGGATGAAGCCCTTTTCGAAATCGCCATGGATCACGCCGGCGGCGCGGGGGGCGGGCGTGCCGATGGGGATGGTCCAGGCGCGGGCTTCCTTGGGGCCGACGGTGAAGTAGGTCTCGAGGTGGAGAAGCGCGTAGCCCGCCTTGATCAGCCGGTCGAGCCCGGCCTCTTCCAGCCCCATCTCGGACAGGAACATCTCGGCTTCCTCGGCATCGAGCTGGCTGATCTCTTCCTCGATCCGGGCCGAGATGACCACATGGGCATTGCCCTGTGCCTCGGCCATCTTTGCCACCGCGGCGGAGTGGGCATTGCCCTCGGCGGCATCTTCCTCGGCGACGTTGCACACATAGAGCACGGGCTTCGCGGTCAAAAGCTGCAGCATCCGCCACGCCTTGAGGTCGTCCTCGGCCACCGCGACCAGGCGCGCGGGCTTGCCGGCGTTCAGCACCTCGAGGGCGGCCTTCATCAGCCGCTCCTGCTGCACCGCCTCCTTGTCGCCGCCGCGCACCTTGCGGGTGATGTTGGCCAGCCGCTTCTCAAGGCTTTCCATGTCGGCGATGATCAGCTCCGTCTCGATGGTTTCGGCGTCCGACACCGGGTCGACACGCCCGTCCACATGCACCACATCGCCATCCTCGAAGCAGCGCAGCACATGGGCGATGGCGTCCGTCTCGCGGATATTGGCGAGGAACTGGTTGCCGAGACCCTCACCCCGGGATGCGCCCTTCACCAGACCCGCGATGTCCACGAAGGTCATCCGCGTCGGGATGATCTGCCGGGAGCCCGCGATTGCGGCCAGCTTTTCAAGGCGCGGATCGGGCACCGCCACCTCACCCACATTGGGCTCGATGGTGCAGAACGGGAAGTTCGCCGCCTGCGCGGAGGCCGTCCTGGTCAGCGCGTTGAAGAGGGTCGATTTGCCGACATTCGGCAACCCGACGATACCCATGCGAAAGCCCATTGCCTGCCCTTTTCTGACTAGATGCGCCGCGCTTCTATTGGGCTGCGGGCCCGGGCGCAAGGCTCTGACCGGTGGCGGCAAAGGTCGGCAGCGCGCGCATCCAGAACCGCGCCATCAGCATGACGCTTGCGGCCCCGAGGCCCAGCACGAGGCCCAGCCAGACGCCGATGCCGCCCCAATCGAGCGTGAAGCCGAAAACCAGCGCTCCGGGCAGGCCGACGCCCCAATAGGCCAGCGCCGCCATGACCATCGGCACGCGGGTATCCTGCACCCCACGCAACAGCCCGAGGGCGATGACCTGCGCGCCGTCAACCACCTGGAACAGCGCCGCCATGAGCAAAAGCCCGGTGCCGATGGCGATGATCTGCGCCCGGTCGGGATCGGCCGGATCGAGAAAGATGCCGATCATCGGACCGGGAAACAGCACCAGGATGGCGACCGTCACCAGCGACGTCGCCCCCGACAGCATGATCGCGGCCCAGGCCCCCCGCGCCAGATGCGCTGCATCGCGCCGTCCGAAGGCATTGGCGGCGCGCACGGTGGTCGCGTTCGAGAGGCCGAGGTGGATCATGAAGGCGGCCGTGGAAAGCTGTATCGCCACCCCGTGCGCGGCCAGCGGCACCGTGCCGAGCCAGCCCATCAGGATCGACGATGCGGCGAACAGGCCCACCTCGGACAGGTTGGTCATGCCGATGGGCCAGCCCAGGCGGAACACCGCCGCGAAGCTTTCCGGATCGGGTCGCCAGAACCGGGTGAAAAGGTCGTGCTGCGGCAGCTTGCGCACCGCGTAGAGCATGGCCCCGAGCAGCGACACCGCATGGGTGAGGACCGATGCCAGCGCCGCGCCTTGGATACCCAGTTCGGGCATGCCCCAATGGCCGAAGATCAGCGCATAGTTGAACGGCACGTTCAGCCCTGCCGCGAAGACCGTGATCCAGAACACCGCGCGGGTATGCTCCATCGCGGCAAGATAGCTTTTCAGGACCATCACGCCGAGCGCCGGAACCAGGCCCCAACTGGCGATCCGCAGATAGGTCTGGGCATCCGCCGCCAGCGCCGGATCCTGCCCCAGCCCGCGCAGGATCGGCCCCGAGAACCACAGGATCGGAATGATCGCCAAGGAAAACAGCCCCGACAGCCAAAGCCCCATCCGGGTGACGCGCCGCACCTGAACATCGTCGCCCTGCGCGGCATAGCTGGCCACCATCGGCATCACCGCCCATGCAAACCCGGTGCCGAACAGGAAGAACGTCATGAAGACCGTGACCGCCAGCGTCAGCGCGGCCAGTTCCGCCACCCCGTACCAGCCGATCATGATCGTGTCGGTCAGACCGATGGCAAACTGCGCCAGGTGCCCGCCGATCAACGGCACCCCGAGGACCAGAAGAGCCCCGAGATGCCGGGGAAGTGTGAGTTCAGGTTGCGCCATGCCCGAGCCTTAGACCCGGACACACCCCCGTGCAAGATCGCGCCAGGACACCGCCATGCGGCCCGCTCAGGGGTTCAGCGATGCGCCCAGAATGTGCGAGTCGTGCCGGATCACATGTGCCGCGCGCCCGACGATCAGCGGGTCGGGTGCCTTGACGACGGCAAGGTCCTTGCCCGGATAATCGAGTGTCGACAGGAAATGCCGCATGCAATTCAGCCGCGCGCGCTTCTTGTCGTCGGATTTCACGATGGTCCAGGGCGCATCCGCGGTGTCGGTGTAGAAGAACATCGCCTCCTTGGCCTCGGTGTAATCGTCCCAGCGCCCGAGGCTGGCCTTGTCGATGGGCGACAGCTTCCACTGCTTCAGCGGGTCGGTCTCGCGGCTGGCAAAGCGCGCGCGCTGTTCCTCTTGCGTCACCGAGAACCAGTATTTGTAAAGCCGGATGCCCGAGCGCACGAGCATGCGTTCAAGCTCGGGCGTCTGGCGCATGAATTCGAGGTATTCGTGCGGCTCGCAGAAATCCATCACCCGCTCGACGCCCGCGCGATTGTACCATGACCGGTCATACAGAACGATTTCGCCCCGGGTCGGCAGATGGTCGATATAGCGTTGGAAATACCATTGCCCGCGCTCTTCGTCGGTGGGCTTGTTCAGCGCCACGACCCGCGCCGAGCGGGGATTGAGGTGCTCGGTAAAGCGCTTGATCGTGCCGCCTTTTCCGGCTGCATCGCGCCCTTCGAACAACAGCACGAACTTTTCGCCGGTGTCCTGCGCCCAGATCTGCACCTTGAGCAATTCGGCCTGAAGCCTGGCCTTCTCTCGCTCATAGGCGCGGCGCGACATGCGCGTGGTATAGGGGTATCCGCCCTGCTCGAAGGCCGTCTGGCTGACCGGAGCGACCGGCGGCGCATCGCCCGCGGTGTCGACAGATGCCGAATCTGCCGCCACAGGCGAGACCGGGGAAGCCGGGGCCGCCTTGTCGGGTGTCGCGGTTTTCGGGGCGGGCGTGCCACTGTCCTGTGCGGCGTTTGCCGCGGTATCCTTGGGCGTCATCAGAGGCCTCCTGCCATGGTTCGGAATCGGCAGGACACTAGGAGATGCGCTCGCGTGATGCCTTGATACACGTCAAACCGGTCGGGCATCGTGCCCGAGTGCGGCGCGCCAGCGTTCCGGCGGCGCAAAGCCCAGCAGGCGCCGGGCCTTGTCGATGCAGTAGGGCGTCTCGGTCGCGCCCATCTCGCGGCGCAACGGCACGCCGGGATAGAACCGCGCGGCGATGGCCTGCATGGTCAGATCGACCGATGGGTCGGGATTGGCGACGTTGAAGACCTCATAGCCCAGCCCGTCCGTCTGCAGGCATCGCTCGACCATCAGGCCCAGATCGCGGGCGTCGATATAGGCAAAGATGTTGCGCCGCCGCAGGTCCGGATCCGCGATGTAATCCGGAAAATTCTGCTCATATTCATGGGGTTCTATAACGTTGTTGATGCGCAGGCCGTAGATGTCCAACCCCGAGCGCGCCTGGAAACTGCGCGCCGTGGCCTCGTTGCAGACCTTCGACATGGCGTAGCTGTCATGCGGCACGGTCGGGTGCTCTTCGTCCACCGGCAGATAGGCGGGCAGCACCTCGCCCTGGGCGAAACAGATGCCATAGGTGGTCTCGGACGAGGCAAAGACGATCTTCGGCACGCCAAGTTTCACCGCCGCCTCGATCACGTTGTAGGTTGAGATGACGTTGTTGCGGAACGTCTCGTTGTCGGCGGTCACCCCGATGCGCGGCACGGCGGCGAAATGCACCACGGCATCCAGCGGCTGAACGCCCTGCCCGTCCAGATCGGCCAGATCGAAAACCTGCGTCATCGCGTTCCAGACCTGTCCGCTGTCGGTCAGGTCGATCGACAGATCGAAGATGCCCGCGGCCCCGAGCGGCACCCGGTCGACATTCAGGATGCTGTGGCCTTGATCGCGCAGATAGGGCAGCACGTGCCGCCCCGCCTTGCCGCTGCCACCGGTAAAGAGAATTCGCATGTCCACCTCCTCGACCCGACGCGTGCCCGCGTCGATGGCCCATTGATTTTCGCCCGCCGATCCGGCACTCACGCCTCCGGGTCATAGGGCAAGGGTTTAGCATGACACGGATCGACGCCAAGTTCGCCAAGCTGCGTGCCGAGAAGAAAAAGGCATTCGTCTCTTACGTGATGGCGGGCGATCCCGACGTCGAAACCTCGCTGGCGCTGGTCAAGGGACTGCCCGCCGCGGGTGTCGACATCATCGAACTGGGCGTGCCCTTCACCGACCCGATGGCCGACGGTCCGACCATCCAGGAGGCCGGGCAGCGCGCGCTTGCCGGGCACATGACCCTCGACAAGACGCTGCAGATGGTGCGCGATTTCCGCGCGGGCGACGACGAGACGCCGATCGTGCTGATGGGCTATTACAACCCGATCTATTCGCGCGGCGTCGACCGGTTTCTGGACCAGGCGAAAGAGGCCGGCATCGACGGGCTGATCATCGTCGATCTGCCGCCCGAGGAAGACGACGAGCTGTGCATCCCGGCGCAGAAGGCGGGGCTCAACTTCATCCGGCTCGCCACGCCGACCACCGACGACAAGCGCCTGCCCAAGGTGCTCGAGAATACGTCGGGCTTTGTCTATTACGTCTCGATCACCGGCATCACCGGCGCCGCCGAAGCACAGGCCGACGACGTCGCCCCCGAGGTCACGCGGATCAAGTCGCAGACCGACCTGCCGGTGATTGTCGGCTTCGGCATCAAGACGCCGAAATCCTCCGAAAGCATTGCGGCGATTGCGGACGGCTGTGTCGTGGGCTCTGCCATCGTGGCCGAACTGGCCAAGGGAAAGCCGGTCGACGAGGTGCTGGCCTTCGTCAAGTCCCTGGCCGACGGGGCGCACCGCGCCTGAACCTGCCGCGCGCGCCCTGGTCCTGAAAGCCCCGCCCGCCGCTCCGGCACTTCTCAACCGCGCCGCCGGGCGACGGCAGCGTCTGCGCTTTCCCTTGCCCTTTGCCCCGACTGCCCAGCATAGTGCCACCGAGCCGCAACCCCGAGAGGACAGGATGCCGACGCAAAAAACCCAGATCGTCGTCGTGGGCGGCGGTGCCGGCGGGCTGGGACTCGTCCGCAAGCTTGGCGCGAAATTCGGGCGTGACAAGCACGACATCATTCTTGTCGACCGCGACCGCACCCATGTCTGGAAACCGCTTCTGCACGAGGTGGCGGCGGGCTCGCTCGATCCCAATCTCGACGAGGTGGGATATGGCGGCCATGCCGCGCGCTGGGGTTATCGCTACTTCAACGGCACGTTGGAACGTATTGATCGCGAACGGCAAAAGGTCATCACCGCCCCGCTTCTCGATGAGGATGGGCAGGTCATCCTCGACCGCCACGAAATCCGCTACGATTACCTGGTGCTGGCCTTTGGCGGTGTGTCCAACGACTTCGGCATCCCCGGCGTGCGCGAGCATGCGATGTTCCTTGAACACCGCCGCCAGGCCGATGCCTTCCGCAAGCGGCTGCTCAACGCCTGCCTGCGGGTGAACGAACGCCGCCAGCGCGGCGAGACGGACGCGCGCCTGGGCATCTGCATCGTCGGCGGCGGCGCCACGGGGGTGGAGTTGTCGGCCGAGTTGTTCAACGCCGCCAAGGGCCTGCGCACCTACGGGCTCGAGGTGTTCGACGAAGACGCGCTGGAGGTCACGCTGCTTGAGGCCGGACCGCGCATCCTGCCTGCGCTGCGCGAAGACCTGTCGGCGTCGGCGACCAAGGAACTGCGCGCGCTGGGTATCGACGTGCGCACCGACACGATGGTGTCGCGGATCGACAAGGGGCTGGTGCACGTGAAGGACGGCGACCCCATCGCCGCCGACATGATCCTTTGGGCGGCGGGGGTGCGCGGCGATCATTCCGTGGCCGCGATGAGCGATCTGGAACTGGACCGGATCGACCGCATCATGGTGCGCCCGACGCTGCAAACCACGACCGACGACCGCATCTTCGCCATTGGTGATTGCGCCAACTGCACCCTGCCCGGCAGCGGCAGCCCGGTGCCGCCGCGCGCGCAATCGGCGCATCAGATGGCGTCCTGCGCGTTCGACAACCTCGACCGGATCATGTCGGGGCAGGCGCCGCGCGACTTTGTCTACCGCGACCACGGCGCGCTGGTGAACCTGTCGCGCTTCGAAACGATCGGTTCGCTGATGGGCAACCTCATGGGCGGGTCGATGGCGGTCGAGGGGCGCATCGCCCGCTTTGCCTACAATTCGCTGTACCGGATGCACCTTATGGCGGTGCATGGATGGGTGACCGGGGCCTTCATGATCGCCGCCGGCCGCGTCAACAAGGTGCTGCGCCCCAAGCTGAAACTGCACTGAGCGCGCCCGGCCCGCGACAGTTTTGCTCTGGCCACGCGGGCAGCACTTGCTTAGGAACAGGGCGAAAATGACCCGCGGGAGCCTTATCCGATGAACGAACGTGTCAACTCTTTCATGACCGGTCCCGACGAAAAGGGCCGCTTTGGCAATTTTGGCGGGCGCTTCGTCTCCGAGACGCTGATGCCGCTGATCCTCGAGCTTGAGCAGCAATACGAACACGCCAAGACCGACCAGAGCTTCTGGGACGAAATGGATTTCCTCTGGAAGCATTACGTCGGCCGGCCCTCGCCGCTGTATCATGCCGAACGGCTGACCGAACGGCTGGGCGGTGCCAAGGTCTACATGAAGCGCGACGAGCTGAACCACACCGGCGCGCACAAGATCAACAACGTGCTGGGCCAGATCATTCTGGCGCGCCGCATGGGCAAGACCCGGATCATCGCCGAAACCGGTGCCGGGCAGCACGGTGTCGCCACCGCGACGGTCTGCGCCAAGTTCGGGTTGAAATGCGTGGTCTACATGGGCGCGCATGACGTCGAGCGGCAGCAACCCAACGTCTTCCGCATGCGCCTTCTGGGGGCCGAAGTGAAGCCGGTGACCAGCGGTCGCGGCACGCTCAAGGATGCGATGAACGACGCGCTGCGCGACTGGGTGACCAATGTGCGCGATACCTTCTACTGCATCGGCACGGTGGCGGGCCCGCACCCCTATCCGGCGATGGTGCGCGATTTCCAGTCGATCATCGGCAAGGAAACCCGCGAACAGATGCACGAGGCCGAGGGCCGCCTGCCCGACACGCTGGTCGCCGCCATCGGCGGTGGCTCGAACGCGATGGGGCTGTTCTTTCCGTTCCTCGACGACCCGTCCGTCAACATCATCGGGGTCGAGGCCGGCGGCAAGGGTGTGTCCGACAAGATGGAGCATTGCGCGTCGCTGACCGGCGGTCGCCCCGGCGTGCTGCACGGCAACCGAACCTACCTGCTGCAGGACGATGACGGGCAGATCCTCGAAGGCTTTTCGATCTCAGCGGGGCTTGATTATCCCGGCATCGGGCCAGAGCATTCCTGGCTGCACGACATCGGGCGCGCAAAATACGTCTCGATCACCGACAAGGAAGCGCTCGAGGCGTTCCAGCTTTGTTGCGAGACCGAAGGCATCATTCCCGCGCTGGAGCCGAGCCACGCGCTGGCCCATGTGGCCAAGATCGCGCCCGACCTGCCGAAGGACCATATCATCTGCATGAACATGTGCGGGCGCGGCGACAAGGACATCTATACCGTCGCCAAGGCGCTTGGCTTCGATATGTCCTAAACTCAGGTTTAGGCGCGTCTTCCCGGGGTTTATGCGGCTTGTGCTAAACCCCGGACCAATGGTTTGCCCGGGCATGCACGCTTTGATTGGACACGAGGCCACAGGGCTTCGTTTCAATCAGAGGAGATCTGCCATGACCATCAGAACCATCCTGCTCGGATCCGCCAGTGCCATCGTGATGAGCGCGGGCCTGGCCGCCGCCCAGAGCGCCACCGACCAGATCATCGCCGACCTGCAGAACCAGGGCTTCACCGCGATCGAGATCAAGACCGGCCCCAGCCAGATCAAGGCCGAGGCCGTGCGTGGCGACACCAAGCTTGAAGTCGTGTATGACGCGGCCACCGGCCAGATCCTGAAACAGGAAACCGAAAGCGCCAGGGGCGAAGACATCTCTCCGGGTGTCAGTATCGATGTGCGGGACGAGGATTTCGTCGACGCCGCGGGGTATGATGACGATGACGACCATGACGATGATGATCGCGACGATTACCAGGATGACGATGATGATCGCGACGACGATGATCGCGACGATCACGAGGATGACGATGACGACGATGACCGCGATGATGACCGCGATGAGGACGATCATGACGACGACCGGGATCGCGACGGGAAAGATGATTGATCACACACACCTTGACGTCGTTCCGGCACAGTGCCGGGACGACGACGTGCCCACATGAACCGGCGCGCCTTTCTTTTCGGGGCCTCGGCCCTGATGCTGGCACCGGCGGCGGCCACGGCGCAGACCGCGCGCGATCAGGTCATCAGCCAATTGCAGCAGCAAGGCTATTCGGACTTCCGGGTCACCCGGACGTGGCTTGGCCGCGTGCGGATCGTCGCCCGGGGACCGGCAGGGCGGCGCGAGGTCATCCTCAACCCCGCGAACGGCGTGATCCTGCGCGACTATCTCGACCGCGACCATGATGACGACCACGATGACGATGACGACCATTCCGGGCGCGACGACGACGACGACCGAGCCGACGACCGCGACGACAACAGTGGGCGCGGCGACCGTGAAAACGACGATGACGATGACGACAGGGACGAAGACGAAGAGGACCGAGAGGACGACGACGACAGTGGGCACGGCAAGGACGGCGGCGAGGACGATGACGATGACGATGACGACGATGACGACTGACTGTCTTCGTGGTCCGGGTTAGGGCCGCGCCATGCGCATGCGCGTTGCCCTTGCCCTGTTGCTGGCCTTCCAGATCGTCTGCGCCCTGTTTTTCCAGTGGGAACTGCTGTCGTCGATCTTTGGCTTCGGGGGGCAACCGATCTCATGGGCACTGTACGAACTGATCGAGGTCGGCGCGGCGCTGGGGCTGCTCAGCGGCGTTTGCGTCACGGCCCTTCTGTTGCATCGCAGCCGCAAGGCACAGGCCGCCGCCGAGGCCAACCTGCGCCTCGCCTCGGGCGCGTTCCACAAGGTTCTGGAAGAGCGGTTCGCGGAATGGCGGCTGACCCCCGCCGAACGCGATGTCGCCCTGTTTTCGATCAAGGGGCTGTCGACCGCCGAGATCGCGGGCGCGCGCCAGACCTCCGAAGGGACCGTCAAGGCGCAGACCAACGCGATCTATCGCAAGGCCGGTGTCAGTGGCCGCGCCCAGCTTCTGTCGCTGTTCATCGATGCGCTGATGGACGACGGGCTGCCCGGGATCGGAGCGCCGCCGGACCTGCCGAAACTGGCCGATATGCGACAGTCAGATACCGGAAGTCCCGCGATCATCGCGAAGAAGGATCACGTGTCGTAAAGTTCAAGTACGTCTATCGGCACGATGTCGAGGGCGCGGCGATGGGTGGCCGCAAGAGAGACCTGCGGCGCGCAGCCTTCTTCATGGGCCTGCAGGAAGCGCCCGGCGCAAAGGCACCACTGGTCGCCGGGCTTCAACCCGGGAAAGCCGAACTCCGGGCGCGGGGTCGACAGGTCGTTGCCGACATATTTGGAATAGGCCAGAAATTCGGCTGTCAGCACCGCGCAGACCGTGTGGCTGCCGCGATCCTCGGTGCAGGTGTTGCAGGCACTGTCGCGGAAGAACCCGGTCAGCGGGTCGGACGAACATGGCTGAAGCGCACCGCCCAGCACATTGATCGCGGGGTCTTTTTCCATGGTCACATCATCCTGTTGATCATTTGAAGCGATCGACCAGCTTCTGCAGGCCCGACCGGGTGTCAGGCGCTGCCGCAGGCTCTGGCGCCGGGTCGTCTTTCGCTTGCGTTTTCGGTGGTTTGGCGGGCGTTGTTGAACTGCGCGGCGGGTTGGTTCGCAGCGCGACCTTGGTCATGAAACCCGGCATGTCGCCATCCGCCAGCAGCGGCGCGCCATCGGCAATGCCGCGCAAGAGATCGTCGAGCCAGTCCTGATCGGCCTTCGCGAAGTCGTGCAGCACATAGCCCGACACCAGTTCCTTGCGACCCGGATGGCCGATGCCCAGCCGCACCCTGCCGTAGCTTTCGCCGATATGACCGTGGATCGAGCGCAGGCCGTTATGCCCGGCGTGACCGCCGCCCTGCTTGCATTTGAGCCGCCCGGGCGCGAGGTCCAGTTCGTCATGAAAGACGATGACGTCTTCGGGCGGGATCTTGTAGAAGCGCGCCGCCTCGCCGACCGCCTGCCCGGACCGGTTCATGAAGGTGCCGGGCTTGAGCAACAGCACCTTGCCGCCGCCCAGCTGGCCCTCGGTCACCGCGCCCTGAAACTTCTGTTTCCACGGGCCGAAGCCATGCGTCTCGGCGATCCGGTCCAGCGCCATGAAGCCGATGTTATGCCGGTGACCGGCATAGTCGCGTCCGGGATTGCCAAGGCCGACAAGAAGTTTCATCACGGGTGTCCTGTTGCGTTCCGGCCCAGAGATAGGCCATGCGGCCCCGTGCTGCAAACGGCTGAACGGAAAACGGCCCCGCTGATCTGGCGGGGCCGCTTGAATTGCGCGAACCGGGCCGGGGCATCCCCGAGCCCTGCGCTGATCAATCCTCGACGGTCTCGGCGTTCTGCTCGATGACCTCGGTCACGGGCTCTTCCTCGTCCTCATCCGCGGTCACGAGGCCGGTCGGGGCCTGCACCGAGCAGATCGCGAAATCGCGGTCGATCGTGGGCTTGGAGCCGGCGGGAAGCGTCACGTCGGAGATCGAGATACCATCGCCGATATCGAGGCCGGAGATATCGACCACAACCTTTTCGGGGATGTCGCCCGCGGTCACGACCAGCTCGATCTCGGGACGAGTGACTGTCAGCGCACCGCCGCGCGACATGCCGGGCGAGTCGTCTTCGCCGACGAACTCGACGGGGATGAAGATGGCGATCTTCGAGTTACGGCGCAGGCGCATCAGGTCGAAATGCGTCGGCAGATCCTTGACCACGTCGCGCTGGACGTCGCGGCAGATCACACGCACATCGTCGTGGCCGTCAACCTTGAGGTTGAAAAGCGTCGCCTTGAAGCGACCGGCGCGCAGCTGTTTCAGCAGCGCGTTGAAAGGAATGTTCAGGGGCAGAGGGTCGACGTCGCCACCAAAAACGATACCCGGAACCATGCCGTCACGGCGTGCCTGACGAGCGGCGCCCTTGCCTGTCCCCGTCCGTTCCAGGGCGTGAAGATCAGGAATCTCTCCAGCCATATCTCAATTCTCCATACATAGGGGCGGGAATCCTCCAAGGCTGTATCCCCGCGTGAAGCCCGCGCGATATAGCGGATGGTCCGGTTTGACAAGGGCGAACGGGCATCGGGGCCGCGCGATGCCGCACCGGCGCTCCGACATCCGCGATCCCCGGGCCGGGGCGCCCGGTCATTCGGTTGGCGGCAGCTGATCCCATCCATCGCTGAACCCCTTGGGCACCATCAGGATATCGCGGTCCACACCGTTGATGTCGCGATGCCCGCAAAGCGCCATCGATGTGTCCAGTTCCTTGTGGATCACCTCGAGCGCGCGGGTCACCCCCGCCTGCCCCATCGCCCCCAGCCCATAGACGTAGGCGCGCCCGATAAAGGTGCCCTTGGCGCCCATCGCCAGCGCCTTCAGCACGTCCTGGCCGGACCGGATGCCGCTGTCGAGATGCACTTCGATCTTGTCGCCCACGGCATCGAGGATCGGCTCGAGCGCGCGGATCGAGGACAACGCGCCGTCAAGCTGCCGCCCGCCGTGGTTCGACACCACGATGGCATCCGCGCCCACGTTCAGCGCCGCGCGCGCATCGCGCGGGTCCATGATGCCCTTGATGATCAACGGGCCGTCCCACATCTTGCGGAACTGCCGGATGCGGTCCCAGTCAAGCGACTGGTCGAAGGCTTTGGCGGTCCATTCCGACAGCGACGAGGGATCGGCGACGCCTTTCGCATGGCCGACGATATTGCCGAAAAAGCGCCGCTTGGTCTGCAACATGCCGAGGCCCCATTGCACCTTGGTCATCATGTTCGCGATCGAGGCAGGCGTCAGCTTGGGCGGTGCGGACAGGCCGTTTTTCAGATCCTTGTGCCGCTGGCCCAGCAGTTGCAGGTCGACGGTGATGATTGCCGCCGAGCATTTCGCGGCTTTCGCGCGGTCAAACAGCCGCTGCATGAAGTCATCGTCCTTCAGCGTGTAGACCTGCATCCAGAACGGCTTCGACGTGTGCTCGGCCACATCCTCGATCGAGCAGATCGACATGGTCGACAGCGAATAGGGCACGCCGAAGTCCTCGGCGGCGCGCGCGGCCTTGATCTCGCCGTCCCAGTGCTGCATGCCCGTGAACCCGACCGGGGCCAGAGCCACCGGCATCGACACGTCCTGCCCGATCATCCGGGCCGCGGTCGACCGGTTGGCCATGTCCATCGCCACGCGCTGGCGCAGGTATATCGCGTCGAAGTCCGATGAGTTCTCGCGGAAGGTCTGCTCTGACCAACTGCCCGACTCGGTATAATCGAAGAACATCTTCGGCACGCGGCGACGATAGATGCGGCGCAGGTCTTCGATCTCGGTGATGACGGGCATGGGCGCTCTCCTTGGGATCACTTGGTCGATGATTAGCAAGGCGCACCCGGCCCGGCAACGCGGCGATGCGACCGGCGCCGTCAAAGTCGCGCGCGCGCCCCGTTTCCATCTGCCCGCAAGGCCGCTAGAAATACGGAATTGAGAGGGAGAATGGCATGAAAGTTGCGGCACTCGAAGGCATCAAGCTGAATTACCGCGAAGACGGGGACCCGGACGGCGTGCCGGTGGTGTTCTCGAATTCGCTGGGCACCGACCTGCGGCTTTGGGACGAGATCATGCCACTTCTGCCGCAGGGCTATCGCTATGTGCGCTACGACAAACGTGGCCACGGCCTGTCGCAGCTGACCAAGGCACCGTACAGCATGGGGCAGCTGGTCCGCGACGCCGAAATGCTGATCGAAGAGCTGGGCCTCGGGCCCGTCGTCTTTGTCGGCCTGTCGATCGGCGGCCTGATCGCACAGGGGCTGGCGGCCAAACGGCCCGACCTGGTGCGGGCGGTGGTGCTGTCGAACACCGGTGCCAAGATCGGCACCCGCGAGATGTGGGCCGAGCGCATCGCGATGGCCGAGGCTGGCGGGCTCGAGGCGCTGGCCGACGCCACCATGCAGCGCTGGTTCTCGGACGATTTCCGGCAGACCGAGCCTTTCCATGCCTGGCGCAACATGTTCGTGCGCCAGCCGGTCGATGGCTGGACCGGCTGCGGTGCCGCCATCTCGGGCACCGATTTCCTCGCCACCACCGCCGGGCTCAAGATGCCGGCTCTGGGGATCGCGGGCTCCGAAGACGGCTCCACCCCGCCGGATCTGGTGCGCGAAACCGTCGATCTGATCGCGGGTTCCGAGTTCCGGCTGATCCGCGGCGCAGGACATCTGCCCTGCGTCGAAAAACCCGAGGAATTCGCCACGATCCTGACGGAGTTTCTCGGGCGGGTCGCGGCGGATGGCTGAGGTCCCGGCATAATGGCGCATTTCCTTCTGGTGCATGGGTCGTGTCACGGGGCGTGGTGCTGGCGCGACGTCATCCCCGCGCTCGAGGCGTTGGGGCACAGCGCGCGGGCCATCGATCTGCCGTCGCACGGGGACGATCCGACGCCGCCGGAGGACGTGACGCTCGACCTTTATGCGCGCGCCATTCACGCGGCACTGGACCGGCCCTCGGTGGTGGTGGGGCACTCCATGGGCGGCTACCCGATCAGCCGGGCGGCGGACCTGGACCCGAGCAATATCGACAAGCTGGTCTACCTTTGCGCCTACGTGCCATGGGACGATCATTCCCTGGTCGAGATGCGCCTGCGCGCGCCCCGCCAGCCGATCATGAAGGCGCTGCGCAAGGATGAGGGCGGCGTCACATTCTCGGCCATTCCGGAACACGCACGCGAGATCTTCTATCACGATTGCCCCGACGAGGCGGTCGCCTTCGCGCTGGCCAACGTCTGCCCGCAGGCGATCCTGCCGCAGGCCACCAAGGTCACGCTCGGGCCTGCCTGTCGCGCCATTCCCCGCGCCTATATCCTGTGCGAACAGGACAGCGCCATTCCGCCCGAATTCCAGGAAGAAATGGCCGCCGATTTCGCCCCCGAAGAGGTCACCCGCATGGACACGTCGCATTCGCCCTTCTTCTCGGATCCGGCGGGCCTTGCCGCGCATCTGGGCCGGATCGCCACCACATGAGCGCGAGCCTGTTCGACAGCCAGCTTTACGGCAAGCTCGTCGCTGCCGGTCCGGTGGCGCGGCTTTTCACCGACACCGCAGAATTGCGCGCGATGCTGATCGTCCTCGGCGCGCTGGCGCAGGCGCAGGGTGCCGCGGGCCTGATCCCCGAGATCAGCGCAAAGGCGATCCACCGTGCGGCGATGGAAATCCAGATCGATCCCGGCGCGCTGGCCGATGCCACCGCCGAGAACGGCGTGCCCGTGCCCGCGCTGGTTGCCGCCTTCAGGTCGCTGATGCAGGCGCCTGAACACGCGCAATACATTCATTTCGGCGCCACCTCGCAGGACATCATGGACACCGCCCTGATGCTGCGTCTGCGGCAGGTTCTGGCGCAGTACGACACCGGCCTCGCCCGCGTGCTGAGCGCGCTGGCCTCCCTTGCCGACACCCATGCCGAAACGCCGGTGGCGGCCCGCACCTATGGCCAGCACGCCACGCCCACGAGTTTCGGCGCAGCGGTCGCGGGCTGGGGCTGGCCGCTGCTGGCATTGCGCGCGGAACTGCCCGACCTGCGCGGCGGTCTTTGCGTGTCGCTGTCGGGCGCGGCGGGGACGGCCTCGGTTCTGGGTCCGGACCCGGCGGGACTGCGCGCGGCACTGGCAGAGGCGCTCGACCTCGCCGATCCGGGCCATTCCTGGCACACCGACCGGACTGCACTGACCCGGCTCGGGGGCTGGATCGCGCGGCTTTGCGCGGCTCTGGGCAAGCTTGGCGAAGACCTGATCGCGCTGACCGCGTCCGACCTGCAGGAGGTGCGACTGGGCGGCACGGGCGCGTCCTCGACCATGCCGCAAAAGCAGAACCCGGTTGCGCCGTCGGTTCTGGTGATGCTTCAGGGTCAGGCCGCAAGCCTTTGCCATGGTTTGCAAAATTCAGGCGTTCACCGTCATCAGCGCGATGGGGCAGCGTGGTTCGCCGAATGGATGGTGCTGCCGCAGCTTTGCCTGACGGGTGCTGCGGCGCTGGAACGTGCGGGACCGTTGGTTGAAGGCCTGAGCCCCGATCCCGCCCGGATGCGCGCCACGCTGACGCACGCGAACGGCGCGCTGTCGGCAGAGGCCCTGTCCTTCGCGCTGGCCCGACACATGCCCCGGCCCGACGCGCAGGCCGCGATCAAGGCGCTGGCCCGGGAGGTCGCGGGAACCGACACCAATCTGATCGCCGCCGCCGCCGCCCGCCATGCAGAGATCGACGGCGCCGGTTTCGCCCCCACCGCATTGCTTGGCACCGCCCCCGCCGAGGCCCGCGCCTTCGCCCGCGCGGTGCGCGCGGTCCGATCCGACACCTGAGGATGCGGTCGGCCAAGGGGTTCCTCGTCTCGACGGTCGTGATCGATGCGATGGGCGTCGGGCTGATCATGCCGGTGATGCCCGACCTCATGCGCGAGGTCACCGGATCGGGCATTTCCAACGCGGCGCTCTGGGGCGGGCTTCTGGCGACGTCCTTTGCGCTGATGCAGTTCCTCTGCGCGCCGCTTCTGGGGGCGTTGTCCGACCGGTTCGGGCGGCGCCCGGTGTTGTTCGGCGCGCTTGGCGGCATGGCGGTCGATTATGTCGTCATGGGGTTCGCCGGGACCATCTGGCTGTTGCTGGTGGGCCGGATCGTGGCCGGAGTGACGGCGGCGACGCAATCGGTGGCCTCGGCGGCGATGGCGGATTTGTCGAAGCCGTCGGAAAAGGCCGCGAATTTCGGGCTGATCGGCGCGGGCTTCGGCATCGGCTTCGTGATCGGGCCGATCATGGGCGGCCTGCTGGGCGAGTTCGGCACCCGCGCGCCGTTTTTCGCCGCGGCGGCTCTGGCAGCGCTGAACCTGTTGATCGGCTATCTGGCGCTGCCCGAGACCGTGACCGACGCCAATCGCCGCGCCATCGACCGGCGCAGGCTCAACCCTCTGGGCGCGTTCCGTGCCATGGACCGCGTGCCCGGTATCTCGCGCCTGATGGTGATCTATTTCCTGCTGCAGATGGCGTTTTTCGTCTACCCGGCGATCTGGTCCTATTACGGCGTCGCCCGGTTCGGCTGGGACGCGCGTACCATCGGGCTGTCGCTGGGCCTGTTTGGTGTCACTGCCGCGATCATGCAGGGCGGGCTGATCCGCGTCTTCCTGCGCCACCTGGGAGAGCGCGGCACCGTGATCTACGGGCTTTGCATGAACGTGCTGGTCTTCGCGTTGCTTTCGTTTCTGCAATCCGGTGCGGTGGTGCTGTTTCTGGTGCCGCTGGCTGGGTTTGCCGCCGTGACGGCGCCGGCGCTTCAGGGCATGGCCGCGCGGCGGGTGCCCGATGACGAACAGGGCGCGTTGCAGGGGCTGTTCGGGGCCTGCGGGGCGATGGCCGCGATCCTGTCGCCTCCGGTGATGACGGGCACCTTCTTCTGGTTCACCCGTGGTGACGGGCCGGGTTTTGCCGGTGCGCCCTTCATGTTGTCGGTGGGCTTGCTGGTGGTCGCGATGGTATTGATCGTCGGCGTGGACAAGGCGCGCCGCGCCGGAAAGGGAATCGCATGACACAGGTTGAGGCCGCTGTTCTGACCGCGTTCAATGCCCCGTTCGACATCGAGACGCTGACCCTCTGTGCGCCCCGTGCCGGAGAGATCGAGGTCGAGATCGAGGCGGTCGCGATCTGTCATTCGGACATCGCCTATGCCGAGGGCGGCTATGGCGGCACGCCGCCGCTGGTGCTGGGCCACGAAGCGGCGGGCCGCGTCGTCCGGGTGGGCGAAGGCGTCGACGATCTGACCCCGGGCTGCCGGGTGGTGACGACGCTGATCCGGGCCTGCGGTGCCTGCGCCACCTGCGCGGGCGGGCGACCGACGCTGTGCCGGACCCCCGCGCCGCACCCGACGCCGCTGTCGCGCAGGGACGGCACGCCAGTGACGGCCGAAATGGATTGTGGTGCCTTTGCCAGCAGCGTCGTGATCGGGCGCAACCAATGTGTGCAGGTCCCCGACACAATGCCCGGCGAAGTCGCGGCGCTTCTGGGCTGCGGCGTGATCACCGGTGTCGGCGGCGTAATCAACGCGGGCCGTTTGCGCCCCGGCGAGGATGTCGTGGTGATCGGCGCGGGCGGCGTTGGCCTCAACGCCATCCAGGGGGCACGGATCGCGGGGGCGCGCCGCATCGTGGCGGTCGATACCAGCGCCGAAAAGCTTGAGGTCGCCCGCGCGTTCGGGGCCACCGAGGGCGTGTTGGCGGGGTCCGGCAAGCCCTGGAAAGAGGCGATGCGCGCGCTGGGGCGCGGGGCCGATCTCTGCGTGGTGACCGTGGGCGCGATCGCCGCCTACGAGGTCGCCCCCCGCTATCTCGAATGGGGCGGTCGGATGGTCATCGTGGGCATGCCGCATGCGGGCCAGACCGCAAGCTATGAGCCGATGATCACGGCCTATACGGGGGTGTCGATGATCGGATCGAAAATGGGCGACACGGTCATCGCGCGGGATATTCCCTGGCTTGCCGACCTCTGGGCACAGGGCCGCCTGAAGCTCGATGCGTTGATCTCGGGACGCTGGCGGCTCGACCAGATCAACGACGCCGTGGCCGACACCAAATCGGGCGCGGCGCGGCGCAACGTGATCCTGTTCTGAGCACCGCGGGCATGGCACGTTCGCACCGGGCCCCGTCCCGGGCGGTGCGCGCGCGTCGCATCGTCCGCGCGACCCGCTGCCCCGGGCTTGATCCGGGGCCTCGGATCAACCGGGGCACCGGTCCGACTTTGCCCGCCGGAACCCGCGCGCGTCGGACCGATGCTGTGCGGCGCCAAGGAAATGGCCCGCAAGATCTCTCTCGCGGGCCCTCGTCAGTGCGCCATGATCTGGCCTGTTTTGCCGCAACCTATGCCTTGTCCTCGAATTCCCAGGGCCGCGTGAAGGCGGACAGCACGTCATTGACGGTACGTTCGGTGGCGCCGTTGGAGGTGACCCGTGCCACCAGCCCGCGCTTCTTGTCGTCGATCACAGAGGTCACCCGCGCGGGCACCTCCTTTTTCTCGAGCGCGGCATTGTAGACCCGCGTGATGGCCAGCTTGCGCAGATCGGGCTTGAAGACCTTGCCGACCGCGGTCTTGGGCAGTTCATCGAGGATTCCCATGTGCTTGGGCTGCGCGGCACGTTCGCGGACATGCACCTTGCAATGCTCTATCAGCTCGTCCTCGGTGACATTGCCACCGGCCACCAATTCGACATAGGCGCAGGGCATTTCGCCCGAATGCGCGTCCGGCTGGCCGATCGCCCCGGCGAAGGCCACCGCCGGGTGCATCAGAAGCGCCTCTTCGATCTCGGCGGGGTCGATGTTGTGGCCACCGCGAATGATCAGGTCCTTGGCCCGCCCGGTGATCCAGAGATAACCATCTTCGTCGATCCGGCCCAGATCGCCGGTGCGCAGGAAGCGTGTATCGTGGTAGAGGTCGCGGTTCTTGTCGGCCTCGGTATAGGTCGCGCCGGGGCAGACACCCGGGTTGGCGACGCAGATCTCGCCGATTTCGTCGGCGGCGCATTCATGCGGGCCGTTGTCGGTCTGGGTCACGATCCGGACCTCGGTATAGGGCAGCGGCACCCCGACCGAGCCGACCTTCTTTTCGCCGTCGGGCGGGTTGCACGACACAAGGCAGGTGGCCTCGGTCAGCCCGTAGCCCTCGACGACGGTGACGCCCGAGGCCGCCTCGAAGCGCTTGAACAACTCCAACGGCATCGGGGCAGAGCCGGAAAACGCGGTTTTCACGGTGCTCACATCGGCATCGACCTTGCGCTGCATCATCGCCGACACTGCCGTGGGCACGGTGATGATGAAACTGATCTTCCAGCGCTCGACCAGCTTCCAGAAGTTATCGAACACGCCTTCGCCGCGATAGCCCTGCGGCGTCGGAAACACCACATGCGCCCCCGAAGCAAGCGCCGCCATCAGGATGACGTGGCAGGCGAAGACGTGAAACAGCGGCAGCGGACAGATGATGTTGTCCTTTTCGTTGAACAACAGCCTGTGGCCGAGCCAGCCGTTGTAGATCATGCCCGAATAGAGGTGCTGCGCGACCTTCGGCATGCCGGTCGTGCCACCGGTGTGAAAATACGCCGCGACCCGGTCACCCGTGGAATCCGCGAAGGCCAGCTTGGTCGGCTGCTTCGCCATCTCGGTGTTGAAGTTCTTGATATCCGCGTGCGGCTTGGTCTCGACCTTGGGCCGGATCAGCGGCACGATCCAGCTTTTCGGCGGCGTCAGGTAGCGGTTGAGATCGACCTGAAGGATAGTGTGCACACCGGGCGCGTGGCGCACGGCCTCGGCGACTTTCTGGGCGACATCGGTCTTGGGAAACGGCTTGAGCGTCACGACGACCTTGGCCCCCGTCTCGCGCAGGATCGATCCGATCTGCTCGGGCTCGAGCAGCGGATTGATCGGGTTGGCAATGCCCGCGACGGTGCCGCCAAGCAGCGCATAGATCGTTTCGTTGGCATTGGGCAGGACATAGGCCACCACGTCCTTTTCGCCGATGCCCAGCGACCGGAAGAGGTTGGCCGCCTGCGCGGTCCTTTCGCGCAATTCCTTCCAGGTCACGGTCTCGGCCTTGTCGGTCGGCCCCGAGAAGATCTGGTAGCTGATCGCCGGACGTTCCGGAAACTTCTTGGCGGTCTGCGACAGAAGCCCGTACAGCGTCTTCGGCAGATCGCGATCCGCCCACGGCATCTCGTTCTCGATCGCGTCCCTGTCTGCCTTGGATGCAAAGCTCATGGTGGTCCTCCCAAATTCTCCCCGGTCGGAGTGTGTTGTCGTTTTTGACAAGGTGCAAGAACACAGACGTGGCGGCAAAACGCCGATGACGCGACGTCCGGGCTGCCTGCCGCCGGATTCAGCCGTTCAGATCGGTAAAGCGTTTGCCGTTCTTGATCAGTTCCGCCCACATCGGATGCGGGTCCCATAGCCTGCGATCCGGATGCGCGATCGCGTCGAGGGCGCGCTTGAGATGGAACAATCCCGCCAGATCGGCGGCCATCATTGGCCCGCCCCGCCACCGCGGAAAGGACTGGCCGAGGCACATGGCGACGTCGATTTCCCAGGGCCGCGTGATGGCCCGGTCCGCAAGGATATGCGCGCCCTCGTTGGCCAGCACGGCCAGCAGGAGTTCCGCCAGCGCGTCATGGCTGCGCGGCTGCGGCGCGGGCGGGCGCATGTCATCGAGCAGCGCAGTGACCGCCGCGTCGTTTCGCAGGCCGGACTCGTGATGCAGGTAGAAACCGCGTCCCGTCGACAGTCCCTGACGCCCCGACTGCAGCAGCACCGCCGACCAGTTGCGCGCGCCCTGCGCCCGGCGCTGGCCCGCAAACTCCGCCAGCCCGCGCAGGTCGCGGGCCTCGAACGGTGGACGGGGCCAGCGCATCAGGCGCACCGCCCGGTCGATCCCGTAGGGGTCCTCGCCCAGATCGACAAGCGCGTCCGCCGCGCCCTGGAGGGCGTTCATCATGCGGTCGGTGACGCTTGGGCCGCGGGTGGCAACGCCAAGCGGCAGTTTCCCCATCCGGCGCAGCAGTCCGCGCGCAACCGTCACGTCGCCGGATGCCGCCTTCGGTCCGACCAGAACCTCGGCGAACCGGGTCGACACCAAAGGCGACGCAAACCGCAACGCCACTTCATCGACCGGGTCGGGGATCGCCTTGAGGCGCGGCACACCCGGCGGCAGCGGCACCGCCCCCTGCCCGCGCGCCGCGATGATCGCCGCGGACACATCTTCGGCCATCTTGTGGCTTTCACCCAGTCGCAACCGGCCCAGCACGTCGGTCAGCTTGGCTTCGGTGACGGTGCCGCGCGCCTTGTGCGCCTTGAACGTTTCGGTCACCTCGGTAACGCCCTGGCGCAGCTTCGACGGATCGCGGGTGCCCCAGTTCACCCCCAGACCATGATCGAGCGCCACGATCACAAGCTGCGTGGCCAAGGGACCGCCGCCGAGAATGGCGATGCGGGTCTGCTCGGGCAGCAGCGCGGCCTCTTTCGCGGCGCCCTGCGCCAGACGCCGTTCGGCCATGAAGATGTGCCGCAGCGCCTGCGCCTGGTCGCTGTCGACAAGATCGTGATACGCCTCGGCTTCGCGGGCAAGCCCGGCCTCGAAGGGCAGCAATTGCGCCGCTTCGATGCAGTCGACCAGTTCGTGCAGGGCGCGCTGGGGACGCCCCTTGAGCGTCTCGCGGGATTTGGCGATCGCCGCCTGGTAGGCCATCGGATCGCGCAGGCCCGCCGTGGCGGCGGAACTGGGGCGCGGGCCACCCCCCGATGCCTGCAGATCGCGGCAGAAGGCCAGCGCCGCGCTGCGCAGATCCGCGGTCACAACGTCATCGAACAAGGCGCGGGCGGGCGGACGGGCGACGGCATGGGTCCGCCCGTTCACCAGCATCTCGAGCGCCGCGCCTGCGCCCAGAAGCCGTGGCAGGCGCTGGGTCGATCCGGCCCGGGGCACCAGGCCGACCTGCGATTCCGGAAAGGCGATCTGGGCACCGGACGCGGCGATGCGGTAATGCGCCGCCAGCGCCAGTTCGGCCCCGCTCGACATGGCCTGCCCCTGGATGGCCACGATCACCGGTTTCGGCGCGTCTTCGATCTGCCGGCACAGCGCCTGCAGCGACGGCGCATCGGTGCGACCCGAACCGGGCCGTTCGGCGGTATCGAGCCCGGTGCAGAAATCCCGCCCGGCAGCCGCGATCACGATCTGGTTGACGGCACTGTCCGCGATGGCCGTCGCCAGCCCCGAGCTGAGCGCGGCCCGAACCGGTCCGGAGACGACATTCGCCGGCGGGTTGGAAATTTCGAGGATCGCCACCCCGCCCGTGAGGTGGCGATGGACGAGGTCCGGCATTATTCTGCCCTCTTGCCTTGGTCGGTCGCCTGTGACCGGACTGCCTGTCAAACCCCGATTATCGCCGGGTTTTCGACATTAGACGGCATATTTGCGCACCGGGCAAGCGCGGTGCCCGCAGGCGGACGAAAGCGAGTCCCTCTTGCAATACATTCAGTTTTTTGTATGTGTATGGGGCGAACGGATTTCCGACAGCCGGACACATAACGCGAAGGGGCAGCGAATGCCGACAGACTGGATCATGGGGCTTGCGGGCGGGATGCTCATCGGCCTTGGCGGGGCGGTGTTCCTGCTGATGAACGGACGGATCATGGGGGCCTCGGGATTGATCGGCGGGCTGGTCGATGGCTCGGGGCGCAGCAATGCGGGCGAGCGGATCGCGTTTCTTGCGGGCACCGCCGGGGTGCCGCTGATCCTGGCGCTGATCTTCGGGGCGGTCGATAACCACCTGACCGAAAATGTGGTGCTGCTGGTCGCAGCCGGGCTGCTGGTCGGCGTCGGCACCCGGATTGCCAATGGCTGTACGTCGGGGCACGGGGTCTGCGGCATCTCGCGGCTGTCGCTGCGCGGTATCGTTGCGACCTGTTTCTATATTCTGGCAGGCGGCCTGACCATCGCGGTCTTCCGCCACGTTCTGGGGGTGGTGTGATGCGCGCTCTTTTCGCAATTCTCGCGGGCGGCCTGTTCGGGGCTGGCCTGTACGTATCCGGCATGACCGATACGGCCAAGGTTCAGGGATGGCTCGACGTGTTCGGGTCATGGGATCCGACGCTGGCCTTCGTGATGGGGGGCGCGATCATTCCCATGGCGATTGCCTGGCAGATCGCGGCGCGCCGCAAGGCACCGGTTGCGGGCGGCAGTTTCCCCGCCCCGCCAGAGCCGCGCCTGGGGCGCAATCTGGTTCTGGGCTCCGTGCTGTTCGGCATGGGCTGGGGGCTGGTCGGGCTTTGCCCCGGTCCGGTCATCGCCTCGCTCAGCTACGGTAGCGCGGGTGTCTGGGTCTTTTTCGGCGCGATGCTGGCAGGCATGCTGGCCGCACCGGTGATCCGCCGACATCTGGACAGCGCGATCCCCGCAGAGTAGGCCAAACCCATGGAAGCACGTAAAGTCACCGATCGGTATTTCGTCTCGCCGCAGATCGATATCGCGGACGCGGCGGCAATCCGCGACGCCGGGTTTGCCCGGGTCATCTGCAATCGCCCTGATGGCGAGGTCCCGCCAAGCCATCAGTCGGACGCGATGGCCGAGGCCATGCGCGCCGCTGGGCTCGAGTTCAGCGCGCTGCCGCTGACCCATCAGACCATGACGCCCGAGAATGTCGCGGCGCAGCAGGCACTGATCGACGGCGCGGATGGCAAGGTGCTGGCCTATTGCGCATCGGGCACCCGCAGCACGGTGATCTGGGCGTTGTCGCGGGCGGGCAAGGAACCGGTCGAGGCGATCCTCGCCCAGGCGGCAGCGGCAGGCTACGATCTGGGCGGGCTGCGTCCGACGCTTGACGCATTGGCCGCACAGCAGTCCTGATCGTCGCGACGGGCTGACGCCCGGCACGGTCCCGGGCTTCGCCTAAGGAGCGGTGCGCGAACGGCATGGCCGATCGGCGCTGTCGCCCGCCAAGGGTGTGGCCCGCGAACGGCACGGACCCCTGATGAAATAGCCCAAAGGCGGCGTCAGTCCTGCGCGGGCAGGCCCAAGGGATCGTGCGGAAAGCCCTGTTCCAGGTCGATGGGCGGCAGGTCCGCGAGGTCCGGCAGGTCGTCCAGTTCCGGAATATCGGGCAGATCGACCAGGGGCGATGGTGTCGGGGCCTCGGGGCCGGTCGCCGGGACCTCGTTCATTATCTGCTGAAAACTGCCAGTCGGGGCCGATGCCGGTGCCGGGCCTGGCATGCCGGTTGCCTCCGCCAGTGCCGCCGGTCCCGTTGCCTGTGGCGCGTTGGGTCCCTCGCTCCAGGCTTCGGACGGTTCGCCCTTGAGGCGCAGCGCGCGTTGGCCGTTCATCTGCCCCAGCGTCCCCTCGGCGATGCACAGCCCGCCCGCCGCGCACAGTTCGGCACTGGTCAGGGCGTCGCGCGGCAGTTTCAGCACCGTGCCGACGCCCAGCGCTTCGACATCGCAAAGCGACATGGTCAGCCGACACAGCACCGCATCGAGCCGTACGGGCAGCCGCAGCATCGCCTGGCTGTGTCGCGGCGGCGCCTCGGTCTCTGCGCTGTCGGAGTCGGCATCCTCATCCTCGCGTTCGGCGAAGGCCAGGACCATCTGGCCGACGCGCCGCCCGCCCCCCAGCTCGATCTGCATCCGGAAGACGGTGTAGTACGCGGCATCCATCAGGGTGCCCGCGACGCGCGCCGCGTCGATCAACGCCCCGAACCGATGATCGGCAACCTGCGCGCCGAGACTGTGCCCGGCAAGCAACCGCGCGAAGTTGGTCAGCCCCTGATCCAGCAGCGGCGCCATCATCGCGGCGTCCGTCGAGGTGAAGGGGCGGTCCTCCGGAGCGGCATTGGTGATTGTGCCGAAGGTCTGGACCTCGGTCAGGCCCGCCACCAGCGCACCGTCGATCAAGGCAAAGCCCGGCGTTCCGTTCGGCCCTTCGAGCAGCAGGATCAGCCCGCCCTCGCCCAGCGCGGCCTCGCACCCCGCCTGATCGAGGCGCAATTGCCGCACATCGCGCGCAAGCAATGCCAGATTCCACTGGGTTTCCGCCGCGCGGGTCAGCGCGCGGTTCAGCGCCCGTTCCGGCGACATGCCCTGTGCTTCGAACGCGCGGCGTCCGACCGACGCCTTGCGTCTGAGCACATCGTTTTTCGCCGCCACTTGCACATCCATCTGAAGTCCAATGCACCCTTCCTCGAAACCTTATGCGGGCGTTTGGTTACCATTCCCTTGACGCGGACCGGTTAACCCGATCATTCCGCCGCGATGTCGGCATTGCGCGGCAGGATCACGCGAAAGATCGCGCCGCTGTCGTTGTGCAGATAGGTGATGGTGCCGCCCAGCCGCTCCATGATCTGGCGGCAGATCGCAAGCCCAAGCCCGGCCCCGCCCGCCTTCTGGTCGGAAATGCGGAAAAACTTCTCGAATATCATGTCGCGCGCGTCTTCCGGCACGCCGACGCCATTGTCGATGAAGTCGACGACAAGATCGGGGCCGTCGTCGCGCACGCGAATGGTCAGGACGGGCGCCTCGGCTTCGCAATACTTGCGGGCATTGGCGATCAGGTTGATGAAGACCTGCGCCAGCCGGTCGAGATCGCTGTGCAGCGTGGCGACCTCGGACAGATGATTGCGTCTTATTTCAATGCGTTGCCCTTCGCCGCCGGTGGTGACCGCAGCCACCGCACGATCGATCACATCCGACAGCTTGCCGTCGCGCAGATTCAGGCTGACGCGGCCGTTTTCCATCACCGACAGATCCAGAATGTCGTCCAGCAACCGGGTCAGGCGGATCGTCTCGTCATGGATGATCGAGGCGAATTTCGACTGCTCCGCATCGGTGATATTGTCCGCATCGCGCAGGATTTCCGAGAAGGCGCGGATCGAGGACATCGGCGTGCGCAGCTCGTGGCTGATCTGGCTCAGAAAGGCATCTTTCTGCACCGACAGCCGGGTCAGCTTCTGGTTGGCCTCGCGCAATTGTCGCGCGGTGCTTGAAAGCTCGGCAGACTGCGCCTCGAGGCGGGCGGAATATTCCATCAACTGCGCCGATTCGTCGGCCACCGCCAGAAGATCCTGCACCGACACCGAGGTGCCGCCGACAATCTGGCCCACCATCGCATGCGCCGTGGCCGCCCCGACCGAACCCGCCAACTCGCGTTCAAGGGTTTCGAGAAAACCCGGATGCGGTTCTGGCAGATCGCCTTTGAGGCCCTCCTTGCGTGCCTCCTTGCGAAACAGCGCGATAGCCTCGTCGGTGCCGAGGATGCGCTGCGCCATGATCAGCAGGTCCTCGGTCTGCGCCACGCCCGCCGACCAGCTGCGCGGCCCGCCGGAATGCTGGAAGATATTGACGAATTGCGCGCCCTGCAGGCGTTCGACCGGGGTCGGAAAGCTCAGAACCGACGCCACGCAGAACGCCAGGGTATTGAACGACAGGGACCACATCAGCGCATGCAGCGACGGATCGATGCCGCCGATCCCGAACAGGGCTTGCGGGCGCAACCATGACAGACCGAATGGCCCGGAGGCCATCATTTCGGGCGAAAAGACCGACGGGCTGATCGAGGGCAGGAACAGCGCATAGGCCCAGACCAGCGCCCCCGCCGACAGGCCCGCGATGGCCCCCGCGCGCGTCGCCCCGCGCCAGAAGATACCCCCCATCATCGAAGGCAGGACCTGCACCGCGCCCACGAAAGAGATGATCCCGATCGAGGCCAGCGCCGTGCCGCCGCCCGACAGCGCATAGTAGAGATAGCCCAGCATCACCACCGACACGATGGACACCCGTCGCGCCGACAGCACCACGTGCCGGACATCGCCCGACATCGTGGCGCGCCCGCCCGCCAGGCCCAGCCAGATCGGCATCACGATGTGGTTCGACACCATCGTCGACAGCGCGATGGCGGCCACGATCACCATCGAGGTGGCCGAGGAAAAACCGCCAAGGAAGGACAGCACCGCAAGCTCCACCTGGCCCTCCGCCAATGGCAGGGTCAGCACGAAAAGATCCGGGTTCGACCCTGTGGGCAACCGGTCGAGACCGGTGACCGCGATCGGCACCACGAAGATCGACATCAGGAACAGATACAGCGGAAAGGCCCAGCTCGCGGTGCGCAGATGGTCCTCGTCCGCGGCCTCGACGACCAGCACCTGGAACATCCGCGGCAGGCACAGAAAAGCCGCCGCCGACAGAAAGATGAGCCCGGCCCAGCGCCCGCCATGGATGTCCCAGGCGCTGATGTCGGAGGCCTCGATCCGGGCCAGCGTGCCGGGAATGCCGCCGGACAGGCCCCAGACCACGAAGATGCCGACCGACATCAGCGCAAACAGCTTGACCACCGCCTCGACCGCGATGGCCATGACAACGCCGTGGTGACGTTCGTTGGCATCGAGGTTGCGGGTGCCGAAGATCACCGTGAACAGCGACAGGCCCAGCGCCACGTAGAAGGCGGTCGAGGCATCGGGCCCGGTGCGCCCGGTCGTCGCGCCGGCGATGCCGAACACCTCGAAGGACAGGGTCACCGATTGCAGTTGCAGCGCGATATAGGGCGTTGCCGCGATCACCGACAGCACCGTCACCCCCACCGCCAGCAGGTTCGACTTGCCGAACCGCGACGAGATGAGATCCGCGATCGAGGTGATACGCTGCGACCGCCCGATCCGCACCAGCTTGCGCAGCACCCACCACCAGCCGATCATCACGAGGCTCGGCCCGAGATAGATCGTGACATATTCCAGCCCGCTGCGCACCGCCGTGCCCACCGCGCCGTAAAACGTCCAGGCGGTGCAATAGATTGACAACGACAGCGTGTAGACCAGCGGCGAGCGGAGCCACCCGCCGCGCCCCCGCCGGGCAACCCGGTCGGCAAAGAAGGCCACAGCGAACAGCAGGGCGACGTAGGCGAGGCAGATTGCCACGAGCCCGTTGAACGAAATCATTCCGGGCTCCGCTCGGCCTCGGCCGCGTTGTTCAGGGTCAGCCGTCGCGACAGCAGCGCGCCGATGACGATCAATACGGCCCAGACGGTGAAGACATAGATCAGCGCAGACCCCAGATGCGGCGCATCCTCGACATTGCGCGGCCAGAGCAGCGGGATCAGCCAGGCGAACAGCCCGATGATTGGCAACAGCCGCGCGGCATCCTGAAGGCGGTGACGGCGATAGGTGCGGCGCTGGAAGAACACCGGCGCCGGCCCGCGCGGGGTCGGCGTGCTCATGGCGTCCGCACCAGCGACCGCACGGCTTCCAGCATCTCGCTGTTGGAGAACGGCTTGGTCATGAAGCGGCTGGCACCGGCCTGTTCGGCCAGTTCGCGATCCTTGCCCTGACCGCGCGCGGTCAGCATCATGACCGGCAGACCCGCAAGCGACGGGTCGGCGCGGATTTCGCGCAGGACGTCATAGCCGCTCTTGCCGGGCAGCATCACATCGAGGATGACCACATCCGGCCGCTCCTTGTGGGCGACCTCGGCGGCATCCTTGCCGGAGCAGTGGCTTTTCACGTGCCAGCCATCGCGGGACAGAATGAAACTGATCGCCTCGATGATATTGGGCTCATCTTCGATCAAGAGCAGACGCTTGGTCATGCCAGGCGGCCTCCCCTCCCCCAACAGACGATTTTTCACCCCGATGATCTGCGGTGACACGACAGGTTATGACGAAGCCCGCGCCCGCTGTCAAAACGCGTCGCGCGGGTCGGGCCCGAGGATGGACGGCTCGCGACGGCCCCGGCACTCCGGGCGAGGGCAGATCCGGCAGTTGACGCCGACGCGCAGCGCCTCCTCGGCCTCGGTGACGGGGATCGGGCAGACCAGCATCGTCGCCTCGTAGAGAAGCGGCTGGTCGAGACGCGGCGGCCCCGTCGGCTCGGCGATGGCGAAGGCGCGCACCGGGCGCGATGGCTGGCCGGGCTGCACCAGCGCATAGGACAGGGGCACGCCGGGATTGTTCAGCGCGGCGTAAAGCGGCCAGAGTGGACAGCCGGAGCCGAACCGCGGCATCGGAAAATCCGGCAGCGGCTGGCGATAGGTCAGCACACCGGAGGCATCGCAGATCGCCAGCCCGACTTCGGCGCGGCCATCGCCCGGCCCGGGGTCGGCGGCCAGCACGGCCATGCGGCGCATCACCAGGGCGACAGGCTGGCCCAGGGTGGCGGCCAGGGCGACCGGGTCCGCACCGATGTCATCCCGGGCGGCGAAGAACCGGGCGCGCGGCAAGGCGGCAGCGTCGGTGGCGCACCGGACGAGATGCTGCTCGAGCAACGCCCTGGCGGCCTCGGACCGACCGGTGGACAGGCGCGCCGCGAGCGCCTCGGGGCTGGTGGCGTCGGTGGCGTCCGCTTCCAGCATGGGAAAGCTGAAATGCGTCTCTTCGAGGATCGCGTCGAGTTCTTCCTGCGGTGCCGTCGCCTCTGATCCGGTATCCTCGTCCGCCGCCTCGAGATAGGCGACAAGCGCGCGCGACGTTTCGGCCAGCAGGCCGCTGTCCTCGTGGATGTTGCGATGAAACCGGCCCTGCCATTCCGGCGAGATGTCGCCAGGTTCGGCCAGGATGGACGCCGCCGAGCGGATCGCGGTCACCCGGTCCAGCATCTCGTGCAGCGACGCCGCAAGCTGGGGGTCGTGGGTGACGCGGTCGGACAGCGTCTCGACCGCGCGCTGCAGCGTGTCGATGCGCCGCTGCGAGGCCGCCAGCAGCGCCGCCCAGCCCGGAAACCGCCCGGCGAAATCGTCGACCCGGTCGATCTCGGGGGTCTGTCCGGTGTGGCTCGAGGCGGCCTCGCGCAGCACCGCGATCAGCGCCGCCTCCGCCCCCTCGGTCAGGATCGACGGCTCCACTTCGAGAATGCGCGCGATGTCGACCAGCAGGCGGCCCCCGATTCTGCGGCGGTTATGCTCGATCAGGTTGAGGTAGGACGGCGATATCTCGGCCAGTTTGGCCAGTTGCGCCTGCTTGAGCCCCTTGATGATCCGCCGCTCGCGGATGCGGCTTCCTGTCAGCGTGTCGCGTGCCATGAAGAAAATCCCGTCAGACCAGCACCTTTCTGCGATGCAACATAAATCAATTTACACATCATGTCTGTGCACTGTTCATTCTTTGACAAAAAAAGTGAAGTGCACAAAGCAGTTGTTGATAGATTTTCCCGACCACCCCCATACTGACTTTGCACTCAACGTGCCTTTGCGGACCGGGCTGAGGAGACCTGTCCGCAATTTCAAATAGGGAGGATTCATATGTCCAGAAGCAACCTGACGCGCCGTGGCGTGCTCAAGACCGGTGCTGTTGCAGGCGCGGGTCTTGCACTGCCGACTTATCTCAGCGCTGCCAGCCACGAGGGCTTTACCAATGCGCCCACCGGCGACACCGTCACGCTGGGCTTCAACGTGCCCCAGACCGGCCCCTACGCCGATGAGGGCGCCGACGAGCTGCGTGCGTTCGAGCTGGCGGTCGAGCACCTGAACGGTGGCGGCGACGGCGGCATGATGCAGACATTCTCGTCGAAGGTTCTGGAAGGGACCGGCATCCTCGGCAAGAAGGTCGAGTTCGTCACCGGCGACACCCAGACAAAATCCGACGCCGCGCGCGCCTCGGCCCGGTCGATGATCGAAAAAGACGGCGCAATCATGATTTCGGGCGGTTCGTCCTCGGGCGTGGCCGTCGCGGTCCAGGGTCTGTGTCAGGAAGCGGGCGTCATCTTCATGGCGGGTCTCACCCACTCCAACGACACCACCGGCAAGGACAAGAAGGCAAACGGCTTCCGGCACTTCTTCAACGGGTACATGTCTGCCGCGGCGCTCGCCCCGGTTCTGGAAGGCCTCTATGGCAGCGACCGCAAGGCCTATCACCTGACCGCCGACTACACCTGGGGCTGGACCCAGCAGGAATCGATCGCAGCCGCGACCGAGGCCCTGGGCTGGGAAACCGTCCAGAACGTGCTGACGCCGCTGGCCGCGACGGACTTCTCGTCCTACATCGCACCGGTCCTGAACTCGGGCGCCGACGTTCTGGTCCTGAACCACTACGGCGGAAACATGGTCAACTCGCTGACCAACGCGGTGCAGTTCGGCCTCAAGGACGCACAGGCCAACGGCCAGGATTTCCAGATCGTCGTGCCGCTCTACTCCGAGCTGATGGCACGCGGTGCGGGCAAGAACATCGCCGGCATCCCCGGATCGCAGAACTGGGACTGGAAACTCGAGAACCAGCTGGGCGACCGCTACTCGGGCACCAACGCCTTCGTGCAGTCCTTCGGTGAAAAGTACGGCTTCCCGCCGAGCCAGGCCGCGCATACCTGCTACGCGCAGACCATGCTTTACGCGGATGCGGTTCAGCGCGCCGGGTCGTTCAACCCCTGCGCGGTTGTCGAAGCGCTCGAAGGGTTCGAATTCGACGGCCTGGGCAATGGCCCGACGCTCTACCGCGCCGCCGATCACCAGTGCTTCAAGGACGTGGTTGTCGTGCGCGGCAAGGAAAACCCCGAGAACGAGTTCGACCTCGTGGAGATCGTCGAGGTCACTCCGGCCGAGCAGGTCACCTACGAGCCCGAGCATCCGATGTTCGCGGGCGGCCAGCTTGGCTCCTGCAACCCCGGTTCCTGATCCGGCTTGACGATCCGGACCGGACCGCCCCTGTCCCGGGGCCGGTCCGGTCCTTCATGCATCCCGCGCCCCTCGAACAATGCCGCGCGGGATGCTTCCCCGAACTCTGACATGCTCTGGGTGGGAACATGGACGCCTTAATTCTGCAATTGCTCAACGGGCTCGACAAGGGGTCGGCCTACGCGCTGATCGCGCTCGGGCTTACCCTCATCTTCGGAACACTGGGCGTGGTGAACTTCGCCCACGGTGCGCTGTTCATGATCGGTGCCTTCTGCGCCGTGACGGTGCAACGGGTCCTCAACTTGAGCTTCACCACGATCGACGAAACCCGGACCGACTTCCTCGGGAATCCGGCGAAGATCGAGACGCCCTATGTGGAGGCTTGGTTCGGCCCGGAAATGGGAAGCGCGCTGATCAACTGGTCGGTGCCTATCGCGATCCTGTTCACGATCCCGATCATGCTGGCCCTCGGTTTCATCATGGAGCGCGGCCTGATCAAGCACTTCTACAAGCGCCCGCATGCGGACCAGATCCTGGTGACCTTCGGCCTTGCCATCGTGCTGCAGGAAATCATCAAGTATTTCTATGGTGCCAACCCGATCCCGACGCCCGCGCCCGACGCCCTGACCGGATCCTACGATTTCGGCGTGCTTCTGGGCTTTGACGCGAACGCGGTCATCTATCCTTACTGGCGCCTCGTGTACTTCGCGTTTTCGGCCCTCGTCATCGGCGCGGTCTTTGCCTTCCTGCAATTCACCACCTTCGGCATGGTGGTGCGCGCGGGCATGGCCGACCGCGAGACGGTGGGCCTTCTGGGCATCGACATCGACAAGCGCTTTACCCTGATGTTCGGCATCGCCGCGGCGGTGGCGGGATTGGCGGGTGTGATGTACGCGCCGATCAACTCTCCGAACTATCACATGGGCATGGACTTCCTGGTGCTGTCCTTCGTCGTGGTGGTTGTCGGCGGCATGGGGTCTCTTCCCGGAGCCGTGCTCGCCGGGTTCCTGCTGGGGGTGCTGGAAAGCTTTGCCTCGATGACGCAGGTCATCAACCTCGTTCCCGGCATCAACCAGATCATCATTTACCTCGTTGCCATCGTTGTCCTTCTGACCCGCCCGCGCGGTCTGATGGGGCGCAAAGGCGTGATGGAGGAATAAGCCATGCTTGGACTTCACAAAAAAGACTTTGGGCTGCTCGTTATCGTCTTCCTGCTGACGATGCTGGCCCCCTTCATCCTGAACCCGTTCCCGACCGACTCGACGCTGGCGCAGTTCAATGCGGGGTATCCCGACCTGATGCAGCGCTTCGTGATCTTCGGCATCTTCGCGATCGGCTTTAACATCCTGTTCGGCCTGACCGGGTATCTGTCCTTCGGTCACGCCGCCTTTCTCGGGGTGGGGTCCTATTCGGCGGTCTGGATGTTCAAACTGCTCTCGATGAACATCCTGCCGGCGATCATCCTCGCGGTGCTGATCTCGGGCGTGTTCGCGCTGCTGATCGGGTTCATTTCGCTGCGGCGGTCGGGGATCTACTTCTCGATCCTGACGCTGGCCTTCGCGCAGATGTCCTTTGCGCTGGCCTATTCGGTGCTGACCCCGATCACCAACGGTGAAACGGGCCTGCAGATCTCGCTCGACGATCCGCGCATCCTGGGGGTCAGCCAGACCGCCGACGGGTCGATCCCGGTGACCAATCTGTTCGGTCTGGAAATGCGGGCGACGCAGGTTCTGGATCTGGGCGTGTGGCAGTTCCAGTTCTCGGCGGGCTACTACGTCTGTGCGCTGGTTATGCTGGCGGCGTTCTACCTCGCCATCCGCATCTTCCGCTCGCCCTTCGGGATGATCCTGCGGGCAGTGAAATCGAACCAGCAGCGGATGAACTACACCGGCCTCAACGCACGGCCCTACACGCTGGCGGCTTTCGTGATCTCGGGGATGTATGCCGGTCTTGCCGGTGGCCTCATGGCCTCGATGGACCCGCTGGCCGGAGCCGAGCGGATGCAGTGGACCGCAAGCGGCGAGGTCGTTCTGATGACCATCCTCGGCGGTGCCGGTACGCTGATCGGTCCGGTGCTCGGCGCGGGCATGATCAAGTATTTCGAGAACATCTTCTCGAAGCTGAACGACAACGTCTTGCACCAGTGGTTCGCCTTCATGCCCGACGGCATCGAGAATGTCATCGTCAACGTCATCCATCCCTTCGTCGGCAAGGGCTGGCACCTGACGCTTGGCCTGCTGTTCATGGCGGTCGTCATCTTCCTGCCCGGTGGCCTTGTCGAAGGTGGCCAGCGGATCGCGCGTCTCTTCCGCCGCAACAAAACGGTGGCAGGCGACGACAAGACCGCCAAGCAGCAGACACCGGCCGAGTAAGGAGTGCCAACATGGGAATTCTTGAAGTCAAGGACGTCAACAAGCGCTTCGGTGGCCTGCAGGCGCTGGGGAATGTGAACCTCTCGGTTGCCGAGAACACGGTGCATGCCATCATCGGGCCGAACGGGGCGGGCAAGTCCACATTGCTCAATTGCCTCGTCGGCAAGCTGATCCCCGATACCGGATCGGTGATGTTCAAGGACCAAAGCGTGCTGGGCCGAAAGCCCTTCGAAATCAATCAGATGGGTATCAGCCGGGTGTTTCAGACCCCCGAGATTTTCGGCGATCTGAGCGTCATGGAAAACATGATGATCCCGCTTCTGGCCAAGCGTGACGGGTCGTTCCGCCTGCACGCCGTCAGAAGCGTGGACGATGAAAAGGACCTGCGCGGCGAGGCCGAGCAGATGCTGGAAGAGGTCAACATGCTCGACAAGGTCGACATGCACGCAGCGTCGATGTCGCGCGGTGACAAGCGGCGGCTTGAGATGGCGATGTGCCTGATCCAGCGCCCGAGCCTGCTGCTGCTCGACGAACCGACGGCGGGCATGGCGCGGGCCGACACCAACAACACCATCGATCTGCTGAAAGAGGTGAAGGCCAACCGCGACATCACCATGTGCATCATCGAACATGACATGCACGTGGTATTCTCGCTCGCCGACCGCATCACCGTCCTGGCGCAGGGCACCCCCCTGGTCGAGGATTCGCCCGAGAACATCCGCGGCCATCCCAAGGTCAAGGAAGCCTATCTGGGCGAAGCCGCGTGAGCTGACACCACCGCGCCCCGGCCTCGTGCCGGGGCCTCCACACCGAGGTCCCGGCGCAAGGCCGGGACGGGAGGAAAAGACAATGAACGTCCGCCCCGATTTTACCAAGAACGCAAACCACGCCGAGACGGCCCCGGCCTTCCTCTCGATCTGGGACATGCACGCCTATTACGGCGAAAGCTACATCGTCCAGGGCATCTCCTTCAACGTGCACGAAGGCGAGATCCTGGCCCTGCTCGGCCGTAACGGCGCAGGCAAGACCACGACCCTGCGGACGATCGCACGGCTTGACGATCCGCAGCTGCACAAGGGCGAGATCTGGCTCGATCACCAGCCGCTGCACACGATGAAGTCGTACCAGGCCTCCGTGGCGGGCCTTGGCCTCGTCCCCGAGGACCGGCGCATTATTCCCGGCCTGACGGTCGAGGAAAACCTGCAACTGGCCCAGATCCAGCCGCCCATCGGCTGGTCGATCGAGCGGCTCTACGACCTGTTCCCGCGCCTCGGCGAACGCCGCCGCCAAGAGGGCGTGACCCTGTCAGGCGGCGAACAGCAGATGCTGTCGATCGCACGGGCCCTCGCGCGCGACATCAAGGTGCTGCTGCTCGATGAGCCTTACGAAGGGCTTGCCCCGGTCATCGTCGACGAGATCGAAAAGACCCTGCGTCTGGTGAAGGAACAGGGCATGACCACCATCATAGTGGAGCAGAACGCGGTGCGGGCACTGCAACTCGCCGATCGCGCGATCATCCTCGATACCGGATCTGTCGTCTTCGACGGCACCGCCGCCGAGGTGCTCGACAACGAGGAATTGCGGCACGAATACCTCGCCATCTGAGGCGATGCGCTCATCTGTGGACGCTGTTGAAAGGTCGGGGCCCCGTGCACCCGGCCTTTTTCACGCGTATGCCGATCGATCAGACACCTCCTTTTCGCAATGTCAGCCCAAGCGGTTCTGCACGCGAGAAGTGAATATCTGGTTTACGCCATCCGGCCCGGCAAAGCGCGTGTCCCTGATCCGGGGATCGGATCGTCACGCCGGCGCAGGTGTTAACGACCGGCTAACCATGTGAGTCGAAACTGCTCTCGAGACATCGGAAATTATCGTACCATACAGGTGTATCGCGGGCATGTGCCCCGATGCGTCAGAGCACATCCAGGCACAGGAGGTAGCCATGCTCACAAGCGTCATGCCCTCGCAGTTGGCCCCACTCGCGACCGCGCATCCACAAGGCCTGCCTGCGCGATCCGAACCCGAACGCACGTCCATCCGTCCAACCGGCGATACCGAAACCACAGGCCTGGCCGATGAACGCGGTCGCGATACCGCGACGCCACAGGCAGCGCAAACGGCGCAGAAGTCGGGCGGCACCGGCACGTCGGACGACCACGCCGCGCCGCCGACGATCATGCAGATGAAGATTGCCGCATTGCAAAGCGAAACCCGCGCGACGGACGCGCCGGACGACGCCGCGTCCTCGGCGGAAAAACCGGACCTGATCGCAATAGCGCCCGTCCGTCAGGCCCCCGGCTTCAACCAGGATCTTTGATCATCGACCGATGATACCGTCACGACTACTTGTCCCCGGGCAGGTCTTTGCGGCCCCAAATCAAACGCCACTCTTGATCGGGTTGTGCGACGTCGCTTTTCACCCCCTCCGCCTTGGCCTATAAGCGATGTCAAGGTCGCGCGAACAAACGCCGACAGGCCCAATGCGCTTTGTTTGAGGATGGTATGAGCAACAAGACCCACGAATCCGACGTCGCCTTCATCGCGGCCCTGGCAGAATTGCTGCGCGAGAACGATCTGACCGAATTGCAGGTCAAACGGAAATACGGCGACAACGACAGCCTGAACGTGCGGGTCAGCAAGATGCAGCCCCAGGCCGCACCCGTCCAGGTCAGTGCCCCGGCCCCTGCCCCGAGTGTCGCAACCGGCCCCGCACCGGCAGCCCCCAGCGATGCACCCGAAGACCCCGCGGCGCATCCGGGTGCCGTGCTGTCGCCCATGGTCGGCACCGTCTACCTGCAACCGGAACCCGGCGCGCCGTCCTTCATCAAGGTCGGCGCTCAGGTCTCGGAGGGGGATACGCTGATCATCGTCGAGGCCATGAAGACGATGAACCACATCCCCGCCCCGAAATCCGGTACCGTCAAGCGTATTCTCGTCGAAGATGGTGCCCCGGTCGAGTTCGGTGCGCCGCTCGTCATCGTCGAGTGAGGCACAGATGTTCGACAAGATCCTGATCGCCAATCGCGGCGAAATTGCCCTTCGCGTCATCCGCGCTTGCCGCGAGATGGGCATCGCCAGCGTCGCGGTCCATTCGACCGCGGATTCCGACGCGATGCACGTGCGCATGGCCGACGAAACAATCTGCATCGGCCCGGCCTCGTCGACGGACAGCTACCTGTCCTTTCCGGCGATCATCTCGGCCTGCGAAGTCACCGGCGCGCAGGCGATCCACCCGGGCTACGGCTTTTTGTCGGAAAACGCGCGCTTCGTGCAGATCGTCGAGGACCATGGCCTCACCTTCATCGGCCCGAAGGCCGAGCATATCCGAATCATGGGCGACAAGATCACTGCCAAGGACACGATGCGGGCCTTGGGTGTGCCGTGCGTTCCGGGTTCGGAAGGCGGTGTTCCAGACCTTGAAACCGCAAGGGCCATCGGCGAGGACATCGGGTATCCCGTGATCATCAAGGCCACGGCGGGGGGCGGCGGACGCGGCATGAAGGTGGCAAATTCAGCCGCCGAGATGGAGCGCGCCTTTCAAACCGCCCGGTCCGAAGGCAAGGCGGCATTCGGTAACGATGAGGTCTACATCGAGAAATACCTGACCACGCCCCGCCACATCGAAATCCAGGTCTTCGGCGACGGCAAGGGCCACGCGGTGCATCTGGGCGAGCGGGACTGTTCGCTGCAGCGCCGTCACCAGAAGGTGCTGGAAGAGGCGCCCGGCCCCGTCATCACCGAGCAAGAGCGGGCGCGGATCGGCAAGGTCTGCTCCGATGCGATCGCCAAGATCAACTATACCGGTGCCGGCACGATCGAGTTCCTGTACGAGAACGGCGAATTCTACTTCATCGAGATGAACACACGCCTTCAGGTCGAACACCCGGTGACCGAGGCAATCTTCGGCGTCGACCTCGTGCGCGAACAGATCCGTGTGGCCGCAGGGCTCGACCTGTCCTTCGCGCAGGACGACCTCACGATCACCGGCCATGCCATCGAGGCGCGGATCAACGCCGAAAAACTGCCGAAGTTCACACCCTCGCCGGGCACCATCACGCAATACCATGCGCCCGGCGGGCTAGGCGTGCGGATGGACAGCGCGCTCTATCAGGGCTACCGCATCCCGCCCTATTACGACAGCCTCATCGCCAAGCTGATTGTGCATGGCCGCGACCGGGCCGAAGCGCTGGCGCGGCTGGAACGTGCCCTGGGTGAGCTGATCGTCGACGGCGTCGACACCACGATCCCGTTGTTCCGACTGCTGCTGGAAAACGAGGACATTCACGCCGGGACCTACAATATCCATTGGCTGGAACATTGGCTGGAAACCACCTTCGGCGAGACGTGAAGGTCTCGCCCGAGTTGATTCTGCAGGCCTACCGCGTGGGCCTGTTTCCCATGGCGGAAAGCCGGGACGACCCCGAGGTTTTCTGGGTCGATCCGAAATTTCGCGGCATCATCCCGCTTGACGGGTTCCACATCGCGAAAAGCCTCGCGCGGGTACTGCGGCAGGACCGCTTTGCCGTGACCATCGACCAGGACTTCAACGGCGTGATGCAAGGTTGCGCGGACCGAAGCGAGACCTGGATCAACGACGAAATCCACCGCGTCTACGCGGCGCTGCACCGCTCGGGCGATGCGCATTCGCTGGAAGTCTGGCGCGGCGATGAGCTGGTCGGCGGGGTCTACGGCGTGGCCCTTGGCGGCGCGTTCTGCGGCGAAAGCATGTTCTCGCGCGCCCGCGATGCCTCGAAGGTGGCCCTGGCCTGGCTGGTCGACCATCTGCGCCGGGCGAATTTCGTGCTGTTCGACACGCAATTCGTCACCCCGCACCTGGCCTCTCTCGGCGGCAAGGAGGTGTCACGCGCGCGCTATCACACCCTGCTGAAGGCCGCCCTGCCGATCCGGACGCGCTTTGCCGAAACCCCGCTCGCGGCGTCGGGTCAGGACGTGATACAGCGCAACACCCAGACGTCATAGCGCGGGTGGTCCATCGGATTGAGCGCGGGCGCCGAGGCAATCATCCAGCCGCGAAACACCGGCGCTGCGACCCCGATTTCGCGAATGGTGACAAAGGCATAGGCATCGCCTGACGGGTTGCCCGACGGGTAGCGGCATTCCCGCATCTGGACTTCGATCCGCCCTGCGCTTGCAAGGGCGCCATTGGTGATCGCGGCGTCCGTGGTGATGCCGTTCAACTTGTCCAGAACGCGCATGAACGCGCCGGTGCCAAGCTGGGTTTCCTGGGCGGCTGCAACAGCCGGAAGCATCGCGCAGATCAGCGCGACTGCAAATCGGCGCATGACACGGGTCACTCGGGGCTCCATGCCTCGTAGTCGGACCGCTCCGCGGGATGGGCCTGACGAATCGAGCCCTTGGGCGCGTAGGCCAATGCCGTGCCGGTCAGGTTCTCGATATGCGGCTTTTCCCAGGTCTTGTGCACCATCGGCCGCTCGGTCGGCGGCTCCTTGAAGGTATGGTGCAGCCAGCCGTGCCAATCGGCATCGACCCGCGTGGCCTCGGGTTCGCCGTTGAAGATGACCCAGCGGCGCTTGCCGTCCTCGGTCTGGTAGAAGATGTTGCCCTGCTTGTCCTCGCCCACCTTCTGGCCGTGGCGCCAGGTCCACAACTGGGTGTTGAGCGTCTGGCCGTTCCACCAGGTCACAGCGCGTAGCAGGGTATTCATAATCCCCATGGACAAACCTCTCGTGGCGTTTGGAAAAGGTATGCACCATCGTCCGCGCGTCGTCCAGTGATCCGCGGCCCCGATGGCCGGGCTGACGCGACAAAAGGCGCGCAGTCGGGGCATTTCCCGTCCGGGCGCAAAGAGTTTCTCTACTTTTTGCGCCGACGCTTTGCTAGTCTTTGGCAAAACACCAAAAAACAATCGCAGAGCAGTGCCATGAAAGATATGTCCATCGCCGCCGTGTGCCACGGCGTGAACGTGCCCCATTCGCCGTATCTCAACGATACGCGCATCGCCCGGATCGAGGCCGCGCGCTATGAGGGTGACGAGATCGCGGGCGCGCTGGCGGTGGTGCGCGCCGGTGACCGGGTGCTTGAGATGGGCACCGGACTGGGCGTTGTGGGTGCGGTGGCCGCGCTTAATTGTGCGCCCGAACGCGTGCTCTCGTTCGAGGCAAATCCGCATCTGCTGCCCCATATCGAGGCACTGTATGCCGCGTCGGGGATCGAAAGCCGCATTGCCGTGCGCAATCGCGTGGTGATGGCAGCCCCGGACGCACCGGAAACGGTGACCTTCCACGTCCATGCGTCGTTTCTGGGCTCTTCGCTGATCGAGCCCGAGGCCCGCCGCTCGGAGCCGGTGGCGGTCGCGACGGTTTCCTTCGACGAGGTCCGGGACGAATTGCAGCCATCGGTCATTCTTTGCGACATCGAAGGCGGAGAACTGGATTTTTTGCGCCACGCGGACCTGTCCGGCGTGCGCGCGGTGGTGATGGAATTTCATCCCGGCGCCTACGGGCGCGAGGGCATGCGCGAATGCAAGCGCATCCTCGAGGAGGCGGGTTTTGTGCGCAACGATGACGTGTCGACCCGTCTCGTGTGGACCTGCGAACGGGCGGCGTGACACCGGTGTTGGCCACGCCCGACCCACAGCTGCGACCGCAACCCGGGGCAGGCTGGTCGCACGCGCTTGAACAGCTTCAGGGCGCGCTTGTCGTGCCGCCGTCGGCAAGTGCCTTTCAACAGCCCGCGGGCATCCTGCGCGCCGATGGCAGCTACTGCGATACCGGTGCGTTCTGGCGCAATCACCGGCCCCTGACCACCGCCCCGCCCGCACCGGGCAACGTCGCCGAAACCCTTTCGGGGCGCTGGTTGTGGGGCGGTGTGCTTTGGGTTCATTTCGGGCATTTTCTGGTCGAAAGCACCGGGCGGCTCTGGGGGTGCGATGCGTCCGACAAACCGATCGACGGCATCGTCTACATGCCCAAACGTCCCGCCCGTGGCGAAGAGATTGCCGGATGGCAGCGCGCGTTCTGGCAATTGTGCGGCATCGACCTGCCGGTGCGCGTGCTGACCGAACCCGCGCGCATCGATGAACTGGTGGTTCCGGGCCAGGGCTTTGGTCTGGGCGAGATTATCACCGGGACACCGGCCTTCCGCGACTACATGTCCGGAAATTTTGCCCACGATATCAAGCCGGACGGTCCCGAGCGGCTGTATATCTCGCGCTCCGCGCTGGGGCTGTCGAAAGGCGGGCTGATCGGCGAGACACGGCTTGAGGAAAAGCTTGCCGAGCAGGGCTACGACATCTTCCATCCGCAGGCCCATGACCTGCCGACACAGATCGCGCGCTACAAGGCCGCGCGGCAGATCGTGGCGGCCGAAGGCTCGGCGCTGCATCTGTTTGGTTTCGTCGGGCGCGCCGATCAGCAGGTTGCGATGATCCTGCGGCGTCAATCGGGGGCCACCGACATGATCGCCGAGCATCTGCGCAGCTTTTGCGGCATCGAGACCGTGCAGATCGAACGGTTGCAGCGCATCTTCCGCAAGAAGGGTGGCTACAAGAAGCGTCACGACCTTGGCGTGATCCATCTTGAGGGCGTGCGCCTGGAATTGGCCGAACGCGGTTTCATCGACGCTGGCGGCCCCGATTGGGGCAAGGTGCGCTGGAACGAGGTGCGCCGCGTCATCGGCGACAAGTACGAGCCGCGCAAGCGCGAAGACTGAGCGCACCTGCCGCGACATCGCCGGGAACGATCGGAATCGCGCTTCCCCGCGCGTGCACGGAATGATCTGCGTCAACTTCCAGTGCATGATTTGTGAAACAATTTGCCACGCTGTCACGGCGGAATAGTCGCCCGCAGCCGGGTCAGGGCCTTGTTCCGCGTGCAAGCCTTGTACCCCCGACACATGCAAAAGGAGGAAGAAATGCCCATACGAAGATCCGTTCATCGCATGATGACCACCGTCGCTTTCGCAGGCATTGCCGTGCTGTCATCGACCGGCGCATCGCTCGCGTTTGACGAAGCCGCGCAAATAAACCTGGGACAGACGGAATACATGGCGCAATGCGCGTCCTGCCATGGTGCCAAGGGGCACGGAGACGGGCCGGTGGCGAGCGTTCTCGTCAACAAGCCGCTCGACCTCACGATGATCTCGTCCCGGTACAGCGGCCAGTATCCGGCGGAGGCGATCCGCGAGATGATCGACGGACGCAACATGATCAACCCGCATGGGGACCGTGGTATGCCCGTCTGGGGAGAGCGCTACTTCCAGAGCGCCATGGAACGTTCGCAATCGGTTCCGCACGACGTCGACGCGCAGGCGCTGGCCTATGGGCGCGTGACGGCGCTGGTCAAGTTCCTGGAATCGATCCAGCAAGAATGACCGAAGCCGCCCGAGGTGCGGTGCGAGCCGGGACTTGACCCTGGACGGCACCGTGCCCGGGCGATGCCAATCGCGGATCACCTGCCGGACGGGCCGGTCGCGGTATCACTTGGTCCGTACCTGCGCAGCGCGGCGATTCACAGGACCGATGCCGATGCAAAGACCCGCCCGCAGGATGCTGCGGGCGGGTCAATTCGTTTCAACGCATGATCGCCGTCCGGATTTCGGCAGCGAGGCTTCGCAAGCCGGGCTTCGAAAGACAGGTCTTGGGCCACCCGTTGCGGCCATGGGCCTTGTCGATGGATCAGGCCCCTGCCCCGCCAGTCAACCAGCGGTCGACGCCGGACTAGCCCGCCGACGCCTCTTCCTTTTTCTGCTCCGCATAGATCATCAACGGTTTGGCATCCGCATTGACCGCCTCTTCGTTGACCACCACCTCGACCACATCGTCCAGGCCCGGCAGTTCGAACATGGTGTCGAGCAGGATATCCTCGAGGATCGAGCGCAGCCCGCGCGCGCCGGTCTTGCGGGCAATGGCCCGCAGCGCGATCGCCTTGAGCGCATCGTCGGTGAATGTCAGCGCCGTATCCTCGATCTCGAAGAGCCGCTGGTACTGCTTGACCAGCGCGTTTTTCGGCTGGGTCAGAATGGTGACCAGCGCATCCTCGTCGAGATCCTCGAGCGTGGCCAGAACCGGCAGACGTCCGACGAATTCGGGGATCAGGCCGAATTTCAGAAGATCCTCGGGTTCGAGATCCTGGAACACTTCGCCGACGTTGCGTTCGTCCACCGACCGGACATCGGCGCCGAAGCCCATGGCCGATCCCTTGCCGCGCTGACTGATGATCTTGTCGAGCCCCGCAAAGGCACCGCCACAGATGAACAGAATGTTTGTCGTGTCGACCTGCAGGAATTCCTGCTGCGGGTGCTTGCGTCCGCCCTGCGGCGGCACCGACGCGACGGTCCCCTCCATCAGTTTGAGCAGCGCCTGCTGCACGCCCTCGCCCGACACGTCGCGGGTGATCGAGGGGTTCTCGGACTTGCGGGTGATCTTGTCGACCTCGTCGATATAGACGATGCCGCGCTGCGCCCGTTCGACATTGTATTCGGACGATTGCAGCAGCTTGAGGATGATATTCTCGACATCCTCGCCGACATAGCCCGCCTCGGTCAGGGTCGTTGCATCGGCCATGGTGAAGGGCACATCGAGGATGCGCGCCAGCGTCTGCGCCAGAAGCGTCTTGCCGCAACCGGTAGGTCCGATCAGCAGGATATTGGATTTGTTCAGCTCGATATCCGAGCTTTTCGCCGAGTGGTTCAACCGCTTGTAGTGGTTATGCACCGCAACCGACAACACGCGCTTGGCCTTGGCCTGGCCGATCACGTAATCGTCGAGGACCTGACAAATCTCCAGCGGCGTCGGAACGCCATCGGTGGATTTGAGACCCGATCCCTTGGTTTCCTCGCGGATGATGTCCATGCACAATTCGACGCATTCGTCGCAGATGAACACCGTCGGACCTGCGATCAGCTTGCGGACTTCATGCTGGCTCTTGCCGCAGAAGCTGCAATAGAGCGTATTCTTGCTGTCGCCGCCGTTATTCGTCGCCATTACGTACCTTTCTCGGCCCTGAATTTCCTGGGCGTGGCCTGCTTTGCCATGCCCTTTCCCCTGTCTTGCCAAGTGCCTTCAAGCTTAGGGCAGCCGTACCGGCCCTACAATCGCAAATTGATCGCGAGGCATAGACTAGCCTGCCCCGCTGAATTTCTGATTAAGACTTGGCGTCTTCGACAGCCGCGCGGCTTGCCACGATCTCATCGATCAGACCCCAGGCCTTTGCATCCTCGGGAGACATGAAATTGTCCCGCTCAAGCGCCTTTTCGACCGTCTCGTAATCCTGCCCGGTGTGATGCACGTAGATCTCGTTCAGGCGCTTTTTCAGCTTCTGCGTCTCTTCGGCGTGGATCATGATGTCGGTCGCCTGACCCTGGTACCCGCCCGAGGGCTGGTGCACCATCACCCGGCTGTTGGGCAGCGAAAAGCGCATGTCCTTGGCCCCGGCGGTCAGCAACAGCGACCCCATCGAGGCCGCCTGCCCGATCACCAGCGTCGACACCGCGGGCTTGATATACTGCATCGTGTCGTAGATCGACAGACCCGAGGTCACCACGCCGCCGGGCGAGTTGATGTACATCGAGATTTCCTTGGACGGGTTCTCGGCCTCGAGGTGCAGAAGCTGCGCCACGATCAGACTCGACATGCCGTCATGCACCGGCCCCGACAGGAAGATGATCCGCTCTTTCAACAGGCGCGAGAAGATATCGTAGGCGCGTTCGCCACGGCTGGTCTGCTCCACCACCATGGGGACGAGCGTGTTCATGTATGTCTCGAAGGGATCGGTCATCGGGCCTGCCTCAGTAATGTGGGATGCGTCGTGAAATGCCTCACGCAGAGTCTTAGTGGTCGCCCAGAGGGGCTGCAAGGGGCGGGCTCTGGCGAATTGTCGCGAACCCCTGCCGCTTGAAGCGGGACCGCGCGCGCCTATCCTTTCCCAGGGGCGCCCGACCCGGCCCCGCCCGACATCTCGCAGGAACCGCCATGCCGCCCCAGCCCTCTGTCCGCTCTGTGTCCTCTGTGTCCTCTGCGTCCTCTGTGTCTTCTGCGTCCTCTGTGCCCGACACCTTCCCGCCGAATCGCGCAGCGGCCCTTGCACGGCTCGACGCCTTCGCACCGTTGGCCGGCCAGGCCTACGCGACGCGGCGCAACTACGATCTGGGCCCCGGCGCGCATGACAACGTCTCGATGTTGTCGGCCTATCTGCGGCACCGAGTGCTGACCGAGGAAGAGGTTCTGACCCGCGTTCTGTCCGAGCACAGCCCCAGCGCCGCCGAAAAGTTCATCCAGGAAGTGTTCTGGCGGACCTATTTCAAGGGCTGGCTCGAAATGCGCCCATCGGTCTGGGACGCGTACCGCGCCGAGCTGCGCGCGGCCTGGGATCAGGTCCAGACCCAGTCGGGCCTGCGCCGCGCCTGGGAGGATGCCTGCAAGGGCGACACCGGGATCGCGTGTTTCGATGCCTGGGCGCACGAGCTGGCCGCGACCGGGTATCTGCACAACCACGCGCGCATGTGGTTCGCCTCGATCTGGTGTTTCACGCTGAAGCTGCCCTGGGCACTTGGCGCGGACTTCTTCCTGCGGCACCTGTACGATGGCGATCCGGCGTCGAACACGCTGGGCTGGCGCTGGGTCGCGGGCCTGCAAACCCCCGGCAAGACCTACCTCGCGCGGGCCGACAATATCCGCAAATACACCGAAGGTCGGTTCGATCCGTCCGCGCAACTGTCCGACAGCGCCAATCCGGTGGCGGGGCGGGAAAACCCGGCGCCCGGTGACGCGCCCCTGGCCGACAGCATCGATCCGTCGAAGCGGACCGCGTTTCTGCTGCACGAAGATGACCTCTCGCCCGGATGGCTTCTGGTTCGCGGGCCAGCCCCGGTGGCGACCGCCACCCTGGATGTGACGCACAAGCTCAGCATCCTGGAACCCGCCGCGCATGTGGGGGCCTTCAAGCGCGCCGCGATGGCCGATTGCCTCGGGCGGCACAAGGATCGCCTTGGCGATGTCACCGAGGGGCTGTCGGACGCGGACGCAATCGCGGCATGGGCCCACCGGACCGGAGCCGAACAGGTCGTCACCTCCTATCCGCCGGTGGGGCCCGTGGCGGACTTGATCCGCCACCTCGACGGGGTGCCGGTGCTGCGGCTCCTGCGCCCTTGCGATGCGCGTGCCTGGCCCCATGCCACCGCGGGCTTCTTCAAGTTCAAGGACAAGATCCCGGCCCTTCTGGGCGAGATACGCGGGCTTCGTACCGCCTGAACCCCGGCACCCGGCCCGCCGCGCCTACTCGGCCGGGGCGGCGTCGCCGTAATCCGGCGCGCCGTCGCAGGCATGGCGTGCGCATTCCATCTCAAGCGTCGTGTGCCCGATCCCGAACCGCTCTGCGAGGTGATGCTTGACGGCGGACTTCACCGCATCGGCGCGGTGCCATTCCCCCTCGGCCACGACAACATGCGCCTGCAACGCCACGCGGGCCTCGTCCATCTGCCACAGATGCGCGTGATGCACCCCGGCGACGCCCGGAACCGCCCGCGCCGCTTCGAGCACGGCGCCCGACGCCATGTCGGGCGGGGCCGCCAACATCAGGACCCGGATCACGCCGCGAATCTCGGAAAACGACATCCACAGAATATAGCCCGCGATCAGCACCGTGACCGCCGGGTCGACCCAGGTCCAGCCATAGAGCAGGATCAGCGTACCCGCGAAGATCACACCGACCGACCCCATCGCATCGGCCAGATTGTGCAGGAAGGCGGCGCGGATATTGACGCTGTCCTTCGACATCGCCCAGGTCAGCGCGGCGGTGGCCAGATCGACGGCCAGCGCCACGCCCGCGATGATGACCACCAGCCAACCCGCTACCGGTTCCGGCTGGGCAAAGCGCATCGCCGCCTCGAACAGCAGGTAAAGCCCGATCACGATCAGCGTGGTGTAGTTGATCAGCGCCGCGATGATCTCGGCGCGGCCATAGCCGAAGGTCATGGCGGCATCGGCGGGCCTGCGCGCGATCTTCCGGGCGGCCCAGGCGATTACCAGCGCGATGGCATCCGAGAAATTGTGGATCGCATCGGCGATCATCGCCAGGGACCCCGACAGGATGCCGCCGACAATCTGCGCGACGGTCAGGATCATGTTGACGCCGATCGCCAGCGCAAGTCTGCCGTCGCCCGCCGCGGGATCGACGTGATGGTGATGACCGTGATGGTGATGGTTTCCTGTATGGTCCTGCGCCATGCGCGCCCCCGTTCCATGTTCGCCCCGGCCCGAGGCCGGACGGTATCAGTGAGATCGCCTTGACGCGATCGGGTCGACGCGGGACAAGCCCGCGCCGACCCGCCGGGGGGCTGTCTGCCCCCCGGACCCCCCGAGAGTATTTCCGGTCCGATCGTGAGACGAGCGGAACGTGGCCGGATCGGAAAGTGGCCGGAGGGCGGGTTTTCAGCCGAACATGTCCGAGGTGATCGCGGCATACCAGCCGAGACTTTCCTCGTAGGTGGCCGCGCGCAGGTCCGCGGCCTCTCCGGTCTGGCTGACGAAGCCGTCGACCTTGGCGATCTTTTCCTCCGTCGCCTCGTAGGTGGCCCCCACCTTGACGCCGTCATCGGTGCCGATCAGCGACCAGCAGGTGTTCGAGAAGCGCGCCGGGAAGGCCCGCGATCCGGTCAGTGCGGCGCGCACGGCCATCGCCGCAACCTTGGCCTGACTGTTGGCCGAAAATCCCGATTTCGGCATGTCGCCCTGATGCGCCGCGTCGCCCAGAACAAGGATGTTCTCGTCCATCCGGCTTTGCATCGTCGCGGGCACCACCGGGGCCCAGTTGCCTTCGGTCAGGCCGGCAGCGTCGCAGATCCGCCCCGCCTTCTGCGCCGGGATGACGTTGACCACGTCGGCCTGGATCGCCTCGCCGTCCACATCGACGCGCATTGCGCCGGGATCGACCGAGACGTTCTGGCCGCCGAAATCCGGGCCAAGCCGCTCGATCATGCCGGTGTAGTGCTTCTGCCAGCCCTCCTCGAACAGGGCCTGTTTCGAAAAGCTGGCCTTCGGGTCGGCGATGATGATCTTGGCGGAGGGGTTCGTGTTTTTCAGCACATGCGCCACCATCGAGACCCGCTCATAGGGGCCGGGCGGGCAGCGGAACGGATTGGGCGGCGCGACCATGACGAAGGTGCCGCCCTGGGGCATCGCCTCGATCTGGGATTTCAGCAAAGCGGTCTGCGTGCCCGCCTTGTAGGCGTGCGGCATGCGGGTCTGCGCCGTCACGTCCCAGCCGGGCACCGCGCCATCGACGAAGTCGATCCCCGGCGACAGGATCAGCCGATCATAGGGCACCGATCCGCCACCTGCCAGCGCGACGGTTTTCGCATCGCGATCCACGCCGGTCGCCCAGTCATGCACCACGTTGATGCCGTAATCAGACGCCAGCCTGCCATAGTCGTGAGCGAGCGTCCGCATGTCACGGAAGCCTCCGATATAGAGGTTCGAAAAGAAGCAGGTGTAATAGGTCCGCGTCGGCTCGATCAGGGTGACGTCGATGGCCCCGGCGCTGTCCTTGGCGATCTGGCGCGCGGCGGTCGCCCCGCCCGCGCCGCCGCCGACCACAACGACGCGCGGTGTGCCCTGCGCGCGCAGCATCGGCGCGCCGAGACCAAGGGCGGCGGCCCCCGTTCCGAGGAAGGTTCTTCTGTCGAGATGCATGTCCGGCTCTCCTTCTTGAATACTGGGCTGGCGTCAGAGACCGCCAAAATAAGCGGCCAGCGCCGCGATCTCTTCGTCCGAAAGCCGCCCCGCCATCATTTGCATCACCGGGTGCGGCCGCACCTTCTGGCGGTAGGCATGCATCGCCACGACGAAATCCGGCGTGGGCCAGCCGGTGATCGCGGGGATGCCCTGGTTGTCGCCGTCGGCCTGGTGACAGGTCAGGCATTCCGACGCGAGGTATTCCCCGTAAGCGGTATCGCCCTCGATCGACAGGACCTCTGCGGGCACCTCGACCTCGGCACGCAGGGCGGTGGGCGCGGCCTCTGGAATGTCGGCGGGATTGTCGGAATACTGGCGCAGGAAGGCCAACAGATTGGCGCGATCCTCGGGGTCCTTGATCCCCCCGAAGGCCATCCGGGTCTTTGAAACCAGGGCGCGCGGATTCTCGATATAGGCGTCGAGATGCGGGATGTCCCACGTTGTGCCATCGATCCCGGCCCGGATTATGCCTTCGGAATAGGCAAAATTCTCAAGCCCGCCCGCGCGCCGCCCGAAGACGCCGTTCAGATGCGGGCCGATGCGGTTCTGCGCGCCCGGACCGATCTGGTGGCAGGCCTGGCATTGGCGGAACACCTCGGCCCCGGCTTCGGCATCGCCCAGGGGGCGCGCGCCTTCGTCCGCCCGGGCACCGGATGGTGATGCCCAGGCAAGGGCCGCGACAAGGGCGACCCATCGCACCCGATTACTCGGCAGCGGAGGATTTCAGATAGGCGATCACCGCCGCGATCTCGTCGTCCTTGCGCAGACCGGCGAAGGCCATCCGTGTGCCTTTCATGGTGGCGCGGGGATCGGCAAGGAAATCCGCCAGCAGCGCCTCGTCCCAGACGCCGCCGTGATCGGCCATGACGCCCGAATACTTGAAGCCGTCGATGCCGCCGACCGCACGCCCGACGATTCCGTTCAGCTGCGGGCCAACCGCGTTCTTGGCGCCGTCGCCGACCTTGTGGCAGGCCGAGCATTTGCGGAACACCTTTTCACCGGTGGCCACCAGTTCAGGGTCGAGGGAAGCCGTTTCCACCGCTTCCTCCGCCGGTTCCTCGGCTGCGGTCTCGACCATTGGCGCGTCCGCGTCGGTGTCCAGGGCCGCCTCGTCGTCGCCCCCCTCATCGGGTGTGACGTCAAGCACCGTGGCGCGCATGGTGATCTCGACCGTATCCTTGCAATCGGACATGCAGGGCTCTTCGCGCCACATCGGGTATTCCACCTCGGCGCGGTCATCGACGATGAAGCCATCCGCGTTGGGCATCTCGACCTCGAGGAAATTCTCGTTCGAGAGCACGAAGTCGTCCTCGACGATGAAGTTCGAATAGAGAATGTAGGCGACGATGGCATAGGTCTCGTCGGCGGTCAGGCTTTGCGCATTGCCAAAGGGCATCGAGCGGTGGACATAGTCCCAGGCCGTCGAAAGATATGGCCAGTAGGAGCCGACGGTCTTGACCGGGTCCTTGTCGGCCAGCGTGCCCTCGCCCCCGGCCAGTTCCGGCCAGTTGCCGACACCTTCGGCAAATTCGCCGTGACAGGCGGCGCAATTGTCGGAAAACAGCATCTCGCCATCCGCGACCGAACCCGAGCCCACCGGCAGACCGGTGCCGTCGGGCATGACGTTGACGTCCCAAGCGGAGATTTCTTCGGGCAGCGCTTCGCGGCCTAGACCGAAGCCGCCCGCGGTATCCGCGGCCTCGTCGGCATGGGCGGCGGCGACCAAGCCCGTGCCCGCGACGCTCTCCTTCGCCGTGGCCGGCGGCGTCGAGGGCGCCGGTTCCGCGGCGGCCAGGCGCGGCTTGGGCGCCGGTGCCTCGGTCACGAAGCGGTCGGCGAAATTATAGGCGCCGAGCAGCGTGACCGCAGCCCCGCCGATCGCCCCGGCGAACAAATTAAGAGACTTCGACATTTTCTGCCTCCCCGGTTGTCTTCACATGCCAGGTCTGGATGCAATTGTTGTGATAGATGGAATTCTCGCCGCGCACTTCGCGCAGCTGCGTCTTGGTGGGCTGCACGTAGCCGGTCTCGTCCATGGCGCGGGCCTGAAGCAGCATTTCCTCGCCGTCCCATTCGGTGTCGAGGTAGAAGCGTGTCAGCGCCATCTTCTCACCGGGCTTGGCCAGGCGCGCGGTTTCCCACGTTTTGCCGCCATCCTTGGAGACATCGACGCGGGTGATGGCACCGTGCCCGGACCAGGCCAGCCCCGAGATCACCATCGGGCCGGGCCCGTGGGTGATCGGCATCTGCGGGCTGGGCGAGGTGATGATCGACTTCGCATCCATCACCCATGTCCATTTGCGGCTGGTGCCGTCGGCCAGCGTATCGGTGTATTTCGACGTCTCCTCGCGGCTTTCAACCGCGGCGTCGGTCACTTCGATGCGGCGCAGCCACTTGACCCAGAGGTTGCCCTCCCAGCCGGGCACCACGAGGCGCACGGGGTAGCCGTGCTCCATCCGCAGCGCCTCGCCATTGGCCTTGAAGGCCACCAGCACGTCATCGAGCGCCTTCTCCAACGGGATCGAGCGGCCGTTGGACGACGCGTCATGGCCCTCCACGAAGACCCATTTGCCGTCGAGATCGCCCGACAGCCCGGCCTCTTGCAGCAGGGTGCGCAGGGGCACGCCGGTATATTCCATGTTGTGGATCATGCCGTGGGTGAACTGCGCGCCGTTAAGCTGCGCACCGGCCCATTCCATGCCGGTATTGGCGGCGCATTCGCAGAAATAGACGTGGTTTTCACGCGGGAACCGTTCGAGATCCTCGTAGGTGAACACCAGAGGCTTGTCGACCAACCCGTTGATCATCAGGCGGTATTCGCCCTTCGACATCTCGATGGCACCGGAATGGTGCCGCTCGAAGGCGCAGCCCTGCGGCGTGATGGTGCCGTCAAGCGCGTGAATTGGCGTGAAGTTGATCGACGAGATCGTATCGGCGGTCAGCCATTCGACGTTGCGGCGAATGACATCGTCCTCGAAACGGATCGGCAGGCCGTAGGGTGTCTCGTCGACGCCTTCGCCCAGACCCTGGGCGAAGCCTTGGATTTCGGTGATCAGCGGATCGGGTCCGCCCGCAGCCTGGGCCACCCCTGCGCCGGCAACGGCACCGCCAAGCGCCACGCTGCCCTTGAGAAAGGCGCGGCGGGAGGGCGCGCCCTTGGTTGTCTCTGTCATGTCTCGACCTCCTCTCGGATCATCCAATTCGCCATTGGGAATGCAGTGGCGAAGCAATCTGCCCGTCGGGCGGTGGGGGTCAGACCCCGACCACCTCGACGGATGTGTTTTCGCGCGCCTCGACGGTGCCCAGGTCGCGGATATGCGCCTCGAGCACGTCCCAGATCGCGGGACCTTCGGTACCTTCGTTGACCGAGGCCCAACCTGCCACGGTGTAACTGGTTCCGGGATCGACCGCCTCGCCGGTGGCCAGCAGGGTCATGTTCGAGATGCGTTCGCCCTGCGGCTTGGTCACGTCGATCCGGTAACCCAGCCCCCCGGTGCGGACCATGTCGCCGCCCTGCTGGTAGAACGGGTCCGGATTGAAGATGTTGTCGGCCACGTCCTCGAGCACCACCTTGAGGAATTCGCCGGTCATTTCCGTGCGATAGGCCTCGGGGTAGGTCATCGAGGTGACGCCGAAGACATCCTCGCGCGTGATCTGTTGACCCGGGATCAGCGACGGGCCCCAGCGCACGCCGGGCGACAGCGCGATCTGGGCATCGCGCTGGGTCAGCAGCGCATCGCAGATCACATCGTCCCAAGTGCCGTTGAAATTGCCGCGCCGGTAGAGCGTGCCGTCGCCGACCTGGCCCACGACCTCTTCCATGTCTGCCAGGTGCGGCGCGCGCGACGACGCGATCTGCGCGGCCATTTCTGCGTCGGAGTCGATGACGTCCGAGAAGATCGGGATCAGCTTGTGCCGGAAGCCCATCATCTGCCCGTCGCGCACATCGAGATCAACGCGGCTGACAAACTTGCCGTTCGAACCGGTGGCGACGATGATCGTGTCGCCCACCAGCACAGGTTCGGGCAGCGCGTCATGGGTGTGGCCCGACAGGATCACGTCGATGCCGGACACGACGCTGGCCATCTTCTTGTCGACGTCAAAGCCGTTATGCGACAGGCAGACCACCAGTTCGGCACCCTGCCCGCGCACCTCGTCGACCATTTCCTGCATCCGCTCGTCGCGAATGCCAAACGAATATTCCGGGAACATCCAGCCGGGATTGGCGATCGGCATATAGGGGAAGGCCTGGCCGATCACCGCCACCTTGACGCCGCCGGTCTCGTAGAACTTGTAGGGCGCGAAACGCTCGGCGGGTTCGTCCCACTCGGCGTCGAAAATGTTCTGCCCCAGGGCATCGAAGGGCAGACCGTCGAGAATTTCGTGCACCCGTTCCGAACCCAGCGTGAATTCCCAGTGGAAGGTCATCGCATCGGGCTTGAGCAGGTTCATCGCATCGACCACGTCCTGGCCTTGCGTCTTGTGGCACATGTAGGACCCGTGCCAGGTATCGCCGCCATCCAGCAGCAGCGCATCGGGACGCGCGGCGCGGATCGACTTGACCACAGTCGCGATCCGGTCGAGGCCGCCCATGCGCCCGTAAGCCTGCGCCAGCGACGCAAAATCGCCCGAGGACAGCGCGTAATGCGACGGCGATCCGTCCTCGATCCCGTAGAGACGGCGGAAATCGGCACCGGTGACATGCGGCACCTCGCCCTTGTTGCCGCCAACGCCGATATTCACGCTGGGCTCGCGGAAATAGACCGGCATGAGCTGCGCGTGGATGTCCGTCATGTGGATCAGCGAGACATTCCCGAAGGTGTCGAATTGCAAAAGCTGGTCCTGGCTCAGCGCCTGCTGCGCCGCGAGACGGGACCAGTTGCCGAAGCCCGATCCGCCGATGATGGCGGAGGCTGCCATGGAGGCTTGCAGAAAGTCGCGACGGGAGATCATGGTCGGGGCCTCATTCTATTTTGGGTTTCACTGCGTCACAAATTCGCATGTTTGAATACGTCAGACCGCAAAACGCCCCGCCTGACAAGATCAGGAGGGGCGCGTTCTTGCGATCAGTTGCGGACCGACGGTGCCTCGACCGACAGACCATTGCCGCGCGATGCGACATAAAGCTCAAGCGCCACGAACTCGGGGCTGCCGGGGCTGAACGTCTCGGCGCGGGTATCGCGTACGCATCCCTTGAAGCGGTTATGCGCGGTGTTGAGCTTGGTGTTTTTCAGGCGGTAGACCGGAAAGCCGTTGATCTGGCCCTGGCTCAGGTGATCCGCGCGGATGTAGTTGCCGTAGTTCTGTTCGTGACAATTGGCGCAGGACAGTTCGAGCTGACCGAAACGGGTGTAATACAGGTCCTTGCCCGCAGCCCAGGTGTCGGCGACCGGGCCGTCGATGGCCACGTCGACCGGCATGCCGCGCGACTGGACCGAGATCATGGCCTCCATCGCGCCCATCTCGGCGCCGTCATACTTGTAGGGCTCGGCCTGCAGGTTCTCTTCGCGGCAGGCGTTGATCTGCATCGCCAGCGTGCGGACTTCGCCCGCGGCCTCGTTCCACTTGGGGTAAACCGCGCGGACGCCCTTCATGCTTTCGGCGGGATCGTCGTGGCAGGATGCGCAGGACTTGCCCGCCTCGCCTTCCTCGGTGTTCCACACTTCCATCGCCTGATCGACGAAGATCATGCCCGGATTGTCGAAATCGTCCAACTGGAAAGCCTGCGTCTCGGTCGAGCGGAAGACCCAGCCGGAATAGATCGTGTCGAGGTTCTCGACATGGGCGGGCGCATCGGTGCGCACGACCATCTCGATCTCGCCATTCACGGTAAGGTTCGCGTCTTCGTCGGCCAGTGCCGCACCCGCGGTGGCCAAAGCAACGATCGCGGTCAGTGTAAGCGTCTTCATAGGTGGTTCCCTCCCTGTGCTGCCGTCTTGACGCGCCCCGAGGACCTGCCGCGGGGCGCGTGACGATCTTTTGAACTCAGCCGACAGCGACCGACTTCGATTCCTCGTAGATGGAGCCGTCGTCGTCGTACCAGGTGAACTTGAACTCGCCGCTTTCGGGGACCTTTGCCGTGAACTCGACATAGGGGTTGGTCGAAATGGCGGGCTCGAGCGTCACGTCGATCACGTTCTCACCGTTGAAGTCACAGGTGAAGCGGTTGATGATCGAGCGCGGAATGATGTTGCCGTCACCGTCCTTGCGCTGACCCGATTCCATCGGGTGAGAGATCAGGGTCTTGATCGTGATCTCGTCGCCAGCCGATGCCTTCGAGGGCACCTTGACGCGGGGTTTGACGTTATCTGCCATGTTTTATGTCTCCTGATGTCCGATCAGCCGCCGCAGCCGCCGATGGTCACTTTGACGTTGGCCGAGGTGCGGGCGAACGTGCCGTCGGCCAGCTGGGCCACGGCTACGACATCCTGCGTCTTGGCAAGACGAATGCGGGTCGAGGCGGTCTGCGATGCGGCCATGGGGCCGAACCGGAAAGTCGCCACGGGCGGGGTCGGGTTGCCTGCCGCGTAAACGACGATCGCCGACGCGCCGGGGGCCGAAACCTCGATCGGCACGGTATTGCCGTTTTCGGCAATCTCGGGCGCGTTCAGCGTCACGCCACCTTCGGCAGTGTCCGCACCGCCGGTGAACTCGGCGATGAGCGCTTCCATGTCGGCATGGGATTCTGCAAAGCCCTGCACCGGCAGAAGGGCGGCAATTGCCGCGCCCGCACCGATGGCCAGGGTCTCACGTCTGGTAAAGGTCATCTTGGTCTCCTTGGTCATTCGGGGCCGGGCCACCTGTCACTCGTCCTTGAGCGTCATCAGAAAGGCCACGACATCTTCGATTTCCTGCGCCGACAGAAGCGGCGGCAGAGGCTCCACGCCCGCTTTGCCGGTATAGGCGTCACCCGGGCGGATATAGCCCGTGGTCTTGTAGAAGGACGGCATCACGCTGTCGGGAAAGGTCTGCTTTGCATCGGCCACGATGCCGCGCAGATCCGCCTCTTCCCAGCGGCTGCCGGCGCCATCAAGGCTCGGGCCGACCTCACCCTGGAAGGGCACATCGGCCAGGGCCGATACCTGGTGACAGGCGACGCAATTGCCCAGCGATCGCTCGCTCAGGACCTTCGCGCCCGCAGCGGGATCGCCCGACGCCCCGGAGAGCGACACGTCGACCGCGCCGTATTCGCCGTAAGACACTTCTGTCGGTGCGACACCTTCGGCGTATGCACCGCCCGCGACGATTATGGCCGCCGTAATTGCTACAAGCCTCATGATCCCTCCCTGAGCTTTGGCTGTCGGGCCTTGTCGGCCCTTGTCGACTTTCGCACACCCTAGACGCTTGCGCATCGCGCGGGCAAGAACAAATTCACAATTGCGAATAAATGAGCAAGTTCCGACGTTTCAGTCCGTCTTTCCGTCGCCGCGCTCTCGAATCATCCGGGCATGGTAGCGCTGGAAATCCTCGTCACCGTCGAGTTCGTAGCGCTTCTCCTCGACCCAGGTGAACATGTCCAGGGTGGTCCCGAGAGAGAACGCCCCGGGCATCACCGCAACCGCCGCCTCCACCGCGCTTTGATCCTCGGCCACCTCTTCGGGCAGGAACACCAGCGTCGGTGTGAAAAGCACCCGCCACTTGCCGACGGCCTCTTTCTCGGTCAGCACCTCGCCATCGGTATCGATGATCTCGGTATCGCCGTGCAGGTTGATCTGCACGACAAAGTAATTCTCGGTGATGTAATCGTTGAGCACGGGCTGCGGATAGACCTCTGCGTGCATCTTGGTGCAATAGATGCAGCCCCGCTGTTCGACCATCAAGAGCAGGCGCTTGCCTTCGGAATTGGCCTCTTCGAGGTCCTCGCGCAGGTCCTTGAAAGTGTCGCGCATCCACACCGTCTTGTGCAGACCGTCATCGCCAAGTTCCGCCGCGGTTGCAGGGAATGCCAGCGAAACCGCCGCAGCCGCCGCCAGTATCCAGTGTTTCATGTCAGAATCTCCGTCTTGATAAGTCTCAGCCCAACGAGGCGAAGCCAGGGAACCACGTCAGCATCATGTTGGCGATCCAGTTTACCGTGCCCGTCGCGATCAGAATAGCAAAGATGAGAAGCATCGCGCCCATCACCTTCTCGGCATATCCAAGGTATTTGCGGTTGCGCGCGGTCCACTGCAGGAACGGACCCGAGAAGGCGGCCGCGAGGATGAACGGCGCCGTCATGCCCAGCCCGTAGGCGAACAGCAGAAAGCCACCGCGCGCGAGGTCGCCCATGCCGCTCGCGATCATCAGGATCGAGGCCAGCGCGGGCCCGACGCACGGCGTCCAGCCAAAGCCGAAGGCCAGCCCCATCACGTAGGCGCCGACCATTGTCGTCGGCTCGACCGAGGACTCGACACGCGCCTCGCGATAGAGGAACGGCACCCGGATCACGCCCAGAAAATGCAGGCCGAACACCGCGAGGATCGCGGCGGCGACATAGCTCAGCGGTTCTTTCCAGTCGGCGAAGGCCCGGCCCAGCGCCGTCGCCCCCAGCCCGAGCAGCACGAAGATCGTGGTCACCCCGAGCGCGAACAGAAGGGACTGGAAAAAGAGCCGACGTTGTGCACCAGGGGCGATGCCCTGGTCGGCCCGCAGCTCTGTCATCGACATCCCTGCCATATAGCAAAGATAAAATGGCACCATCGGCAGGATGCAGGGTGTAAAAAAGCTTAACAACCCTGCAAACAGCGCGCCAAGATAGGTGATGTCGAACATGCTATGCCTAAACTCTTGTTCAATTCACATATTCAGATTAAATAGTATGTATCAGAAAGGTCAATCGGTGTTTAACGTGACCCGGATAACAGCACTGCTCGGCGCGCTCGTCTGCCTTGCCGCGCCAGCCCTCGCCGACGTTCGCCTGATCATGGTGGAACAACCCGGCTGCGCCTATTGCGCGGCTTGGGACGACGAGATTGCACCGATGTATCCCAAGACCGAAGAGGGCAGCTTTGCCCCGCTGCAGCGTGCGCAGCTTCGCGATGGCGCGCCCGACGGTGTGGTCTATGACCGGCGTGTGAATTTCACCCCGACCTTCATCCTTGTGGAGGAGGGCGCCGAGGTCGCGCGCCTCGAAGGGTATCCGGGCGAGCACTTCTTCTGGCCGGTGCTCAGCGAGATGCTGACCCGGCACACCGATTTCAGCCCGACCAAAACGGAGTCCAGCCAATGAGCCTGCCCGTTCTTTCAGCCAACATGGACGAGGCCGAGCTTGACCAGATGGTCGGCAACGCCACGATTGCCGCGTCGTTCCTGAAGGCGATCAGCCACGAGGGTCGGCTGATGATCCTGTGCCACCTGGTCTCGGGCGAAAAGACCGTGACCGAACTGGAAGAGTTGCTGACCGCCCGGCAAGCCGCCGTCAGCCAACAGTTGTCGCGGCTCAGGCTCGAGGGTCTGGTGGTGCCCCGCCGCGAGGGCAAGGCGATCTATTACAGCCTGGCCGATGACAAGCCGCGCAAGATGCTGGAATGCGTTTACGATCTGTTTTGCAGCGACGACAGCTGATCCCCGTCATCATCCGCTACAGCATCCGCCACGACACCCGCCAGCACTGCCCCGGTCGGCCTTTGCACACCCGCTTGCCTGACCCGCGCCATGCGCGCATGCTGTTACGCGCGCATCGGGCGATCGCCCGATAGAGCGCTGAGGGTTTGGACATGCTTGAGATACTCGGCCCGCACTGGGGCGTCGCCCTGATCGGCCTTGTCACCGGCACCCTTCTGGGGCTTGCCGCGCGCTTGGGACGGTTCTGCACGCTGGGGGCCATTGAGGACACGCTCTACGGCGGCTCGACGCTGCGGCTCAGAATGTGGGGCGTTGCCATCGGCTTTTCGGTTCTGGGCACCTTCGGGCTGGCCGAACTGGGTCTCGTCGCCCGAGGGCAAAGCGCCTACCTGCAAGAGGCCTGGAACCCGCTCGCCTCGATCGTGGGTGGCGGGCTGTTCGGCTATGGCATGGCGCTGGCGGGCAATTGTGGCTACGGCGCCATCGCGCGGCTGGGGGGCGGCGATCTGCGCAGCTTCGTGATCGTCCTGGTGATGGGCATCGCGACCTATGTGGTTCTCGCCGGGCCGCTGGCCCCCCTCCGCATCGCGATGTTTCCACAACTTCCGGTCAGCGGGACGCCGCCCGGTCTGGCCGACTGGGGCGCGCGGCTGACCGGCTTGCCGGTCACCGCCATCGGCCTGGCACTGGGGGCGCTGCTACTACTGGCGGCCCTGGCCAGCCCTGTCCTGCGGAGCCACCCGCAAGAGCTTGGCTGGGCCTGCGCGGTGGGTGTTGCCATCGTCGGGGCCTGGGTCGGGACAAGCTGGGTCGCAGAGGCGGAATTCGGCGCGACGCCGGTGGTATCGCATTCCTTCGCGGGACCATTGGGCGAGACGATCCTGTGGTTCATGTCCGCCAGCGGCATGCCGGTCACCTTTGCGGTGGGCTCCGTGGCGGGAGTGTGGTTCGGCGCGTTGCTGGGCTCGCTCCGGCGGGCGCATTTCCGCTGGGAGGCCTGCGAGGACCCGCGCGAGTTGCGCCGCCAGATCATCGGCGCGGCCATCATGGGCGCGGGCGCGGTCATCGCGATGGGCTGCACCGTGGGCCAGGGTATAACCGCGTTCTCGGTGCTGGCGTTAAGTGCTCCGGTCACCTTCGTGTCGATCTTCGCCGGGGCAGCCCTGGGTCTGCGCCAACTGATCCTCGGCTTTCGCATGGCGCACTGACCCCTCCACAAAATTCAAGAATTTTGTGCCCCTCGGCCCCGCCCGACCGCTACTTGCACATACCCCGTATCCGCGACGGCACAAAATTAGCTAATTTTGTGCCGCCCGGCATCGCCCAAGTTGGCTTTTCTTCGCCCGCCCTCTCTGCCATCACCGGCTGCGACGCGACGGAGTTCGTTCATGCCACCCCTTATCGTGATCCTTGCCATCTGGGCCGCGGGTCTTGGCGCGGCGGCGCAATACGCCAAGCTTGCCGCAGGCTTCGACGCGCTGGCCGCGACCTACACCAACGCGGGCGCGGCCCTGGGCTTCGCAGTATCGCTGCTGAGCCTGCTGGGGCTGGTCTTCGGGCTGTCGGCGGGGCGGTTCGTGGCGCGGATCGGCCCAAAGCGTGCGATGATCGGCGGGCTGCTGCTCGGGGCCGCAATGTCCGCCGTCCAGGCCCTGCTACCCCCCTTGCCGCTGTTCCTTGCCGCGCGCACCGTCGAGGGACTCTCGCATCTGGTTCTCGTGGTTGCCGCCCCGACCCTGATCGCCGAGACCGCGACCGACCGACTGCGCCCCTTCGCCATGACGCTCTGGAGCACGTTTTTCAGCGTTGCCTTCGCCGCCCTTGCCTGGTTCGGACCGGCAGTGATTCTGGCCTACGGGCTGCAAGGGTTGCTCTGGGGGCATGCGGCCTATGTCGGCGTCATGGCGCTGCTGCTCTGGCCGATCCTGCCGCGCCCCGCCCCCGTCCTGCCCGTGGTCCGGCAAAGCGGCATCCTGCGTCAGCATCTGGACCTGTACCGCGACCCCAATCTGTCGGCCCCCGGTTGGGGCTGGCTGTTCTACACCTTCACCTTCGTGTCGATCCTGACGCTCTTGCCGCAGATTTCACCCGATCCGCCCGGCTGGCTGCCCCTGATCCTGCCGCTGGCATCGATCCTGACATCGCTGACCTTGGGCGTCGTTCTGCTGACCCGCTTCACGGCGGTGCAGATTTCGCTGGCGGGCTTCGCCATGGCCGCCCTGGCCACGCTCGGCATCCTGGCCAGCGGCGGTGCGGCGCATGTGGTGATCGTGCTGTTTCTCTGTCTCGGCCTGGTCCAGGCGGCGGGCTTCGCGGCGGTGCCCGAACTGGTGCCCGCCCCGAAGGATCGCGCCATGGCCAACGGTGCAATCGCGCAGATGGGCAATCTCGGCAACCTGACCGGTACGCCGGTGCTGTTGCTGCTGTTTGCCTGGGGTGGCGCGGGCCCGGCGATCCTCGCGCTGACGTGCTGCTACATTGCGGGCTTCGCCGCCCACGCGATCATGGCCAGACGGCGCGCGCGCCTGCGTCAGGAGGCTTCGGCCAGACGCGCCACGTAACGCGCCAGCGTGTCGATCTCGAGGTTGACGCGGTCGCCCACCCGGGTCGCGCCCCAGGTCGTGACCGCCTTGGTGTGGGGGATGACATTCACCCAGAAATCCGCGCCGTCCACATCGTTGACCGTCAGCGACGTGCCGTTCAGCGCCACCGACCCCTTGGGCGCGATGAACCTGGCAAGATGCCCGGGGGCGCGGAAGGTGATCCGCGTGCTGTCGCCGTCCTCGTCCATCCGGACCACTTCGGCCACGCCGTCCACATGGCCGGACACGATATGCCCGCCCAGCTCGTCGCCCACCCGAAGCGCGCGTTCGAGGTTGACCCGGGCCCCCGTCGTCCAGCCCCCGATATTGGTCTTCGACACCGACTCGGCGCTGATCTCGACGTCGAACCAGTCGGCGCCTACGGAAATCGCCGTCAGGCAGACACCGTCGCAGGCGATCGAGGCCCCGATTTCGATGCTCTGGGTGTCGTAGCCGGTGCCGATCCGGGCGCGCAGGTCGCCGCGCTGTTCCAGGTCGCGCACTTCGCCGACATCGGTGATCAATCCGGTGAACATGGGTTTTGTCCTGTCTCAAGTGCCTCTGGCGGTCGCTGCCGGTCAGACGCGTTTCCCGGGCGACAACAAAGCCTTAATTTTGCCCGCTTCGCACGTTAGATATTGTCCAATCCGCATTTGGGAATAATCCGCCGCCATGTTCAACGCAACCGGAGAGCAACGGGTCTTCCTGTTCCTGCAAGGCCCGCATGGTCCGTTCTTCAACCGCCTGGGCAAGATGCTGCGCAAGACCGGGGCACAGGTCTGGCGGGTCGGTTTCAATGCCGGCGACCGCGCGTTCTGGTTCCACCCAAAGACCTACCTGCCCTTCCGTGGCAAGATCGACGACTGGCGCGGCACCTTCCGCGGCATCGTGGCCGACAAGGGCGTGACCGATATCGTGCTTTACGGCGACGTGCGCCGGATCCACGCCGAAGCGGTCGAGGAAGCCCGCGCACTGGGGTTGACCGTGCATGTCTTCGAGGAAGGCTACATGCGTCCTTACTGGGTCACCTACGAGCGCGGCGGCTCGAACGGGCACTCGAAACTGATGACCATGTCGGTGGCCGAGATGCAGGCGGCGCTGGAACTGTCCGACATGGAGGCCCCTCTGCCGCCCGCGCATTGGGGCGACATGCGCCAGCACATCTTCTACGGCGCGCTCTATCACTGGTTCGTGATGTTCCGGAACGGCGACTACCGCAATTTCAAACCGCACCGGTCGCTGCCGGTGACCAAGGAATTCACGCTGTATCTGCGGCGTCTTCTGCTGATGCCGTTCTCCGCGCTCGAACGCATCCTCGAGACCGCGCGCATCCGCCTTGGCGGCTTTCCCTATCATCTGGCGCTCTTGCAGCTCGAACATGATTCAAGCTTCCAGCAGCATTCCCCGTTCGACACCATGCCCGATTTCCTCAAGCTGGTGATCGACGGGTTTGCCAGTGGCGCGCCCGGCCATCACCATCTGGTCTTCAAGGCCCACCCGCTCGAGGATGGGCGCGTGCCGGTGCGCCGCACGATCCGCGATCTGGCCCGCGCGCACGGCATTTCCGACCGGGTGCATTACGTGCGCGGCGGCAAGCTGGCGAAACTGCTCAACGATGCGCGCTCTGCGGTGACGGTGAACTCGACCGCCGCCCAGCAGGTGCTGTGGCGCGGCATTCCGCTCAAGGTCTTCGGCGATGCGGTCTATGCCAAGCCCGAGTTCGTCTCGACCCAGCCCTTGCCCGAGTTCTTCGTGCAACCGACCCGGCCCGACAATCGCGCCTACAAGGATTATCGCCGTTACCTGCTGGAAACCAGCCAGCTACCGGGCGGCTTCTACTCAGCGCGGGGGCGGCGCCAGCTGATGCGGCAGGTGGTCGACATGATGCTGGCACCCGACGATCCCTATGACGCGCTGCGTCATGGCACCGCGGCCCCGCGGCAACAGTTGCGCGCGGTGACCTGAGCCTCGAATCACTCATCCCTTTCTTTTCCCCGGCTTTCTCGCTAGCGTCTAAAAAAAAGAAGACCGAGGCAGAAAAACAGGTCGAGGAGACCGAGCAGTGGCAGCCGTTAAATCCCGGTGGGCGCGGGGCGTCGCCCTCTTGACCGCGACGACCATTCTGGCGTCTTGCGGCCTTCCCCGTGTGGGCCCCAGCAAAAACGAAATCTATTCCGGATCGGTGCAGCGCGAAGGCGACGCCTTCATCATCGCGGTGAACGACCGGGTGACGCGGGCGACGGCACTGGTGCCGTCCTTCGGCTTTTCCGAGCAATTCAAGAACGCCGGCGTTTTGGGCTCCGACATCATCTCTCCGGGCGACATCCTCGGTCTGACCATCTGGGAGAACGTCGACGACGGTCTTCTGGCCGGTGAAGGGGCCAACGCCACAGCGCTGGAAGAGGTGCAGGTCGATGGCAGCGGCTTCATCTTCGTGCCCTACGCGGGCCGGGTGCGCGCGGCGGGTAACACGCCCGAGGCCATCCGCCGGATCATCACCGAACGGCTGGCCGACCAGACCCCCGATCCGCAGGTGCAGGTGCGCCGCATCGCGGGCGACGGCTCGACCGTGACAGTGACCAGCGCGGGCGGCACCTCGGGTGTCTTCGCCATCGAACGCCCGACGCGGACGCTGTCGTCGATGCTGGCGCGTGCGGGCGGCGTATCGGTGCCGCCGGAGATTGCGCAGGTGACCGTGCAACGCGGCGGGCAGACCGGCAAGATCTGGTTCCAGGACCTCTACGAGAACCCCGAGATGGATATCGCCCTGCGCGGCGGCGACAAGATCCTGATCCAGGAAGATACACGGTCCTTCACCGCGCTCGGCGCGACCGGGTCGCAGGCCCGCGTGCCCTTCGAGACGCAGACCCTGTCGGCGGTCGAGGCGCTGGCCACGGTCGGCGGGCTGGTGGCCACCGTGTCCGACCCGACCGGCGTTTTCATCTTCCGCAACGAGCCTGCCGAGATTGCCAACCAGGTGCTTGGCCGCACCGACCTGATCGGGGCCCAGCGCATGGTCTACGTGCTCGACCTGACGCAGCCCAACGGCATGTTCGTGGCGCGCGATTTCGTGGTGCGTGACCAGGACACGTTGTACGTGACCGAAGCGCCCTTCGTGCAATGGGACAAGACCATCGCGGCGTTGACCGGGTCGCTTGGATCGGTCACGGCACTGGGCGATCTGGCGACATCCGTGGATACGCTTGCCACCGGCGGGATCTGACCTTCATGTCCGGCGACCTGCCGGATCGCGACGCCGGGGCCTCGCCGCCCCGGCGTTTGCACGTCTACACCCGGAAGTTGCGATTCGACCGGCGCATCACCCGCATCCTGTCGCTGGCGGGCTGGGAGGTGGCGACAGGGCTGCCGCGCGCCGGCGACCGGATCGGCGTCTGGGGCATGTCACCGCTGGCCCATCGCGGCGAGGCGATGGCCGCGCGCTCGGGCGCGCCCGTGGTCCGGATCGAAGACGCTTTCCTGCGCTCGCTGCATCCCGGGCGCGCAGGAGAGCCGCCGTTGGGCCTGCTGATCGACACGGCGGGCGCGCATTTCGACCCCGCGCAGGCTACGGATCTCGAACGACTGCTGGCCACACATCCCCTGGATGACGCCGCGCTGCTGAACCGCGCCAAGGCCGCGATGGCGCGGATGATGGCATCACACCTGACCAAATACGCCGCCACCCGCACGGACATGAACGCGCCGCCGCCGGGCTACGTTCTGGTCATCGACCAGACCTTCGAGGACGCCTCTGTCCGGGCCTCGGGCGGCGATCGCAACCGTTTTCTCGAGATGCTGTATCACGCGCGCGAGGAACATCCCGGCGCGCATATCCTGATCAAGACCCACCCCGAGACCCGGGCAGGGTATCGCGCGGGGCATTTCCAGGACGGCGATCTTGGCCCCGGTGTGTCGTTCCACGATGCCCCGATCTCGCCCTGGCTGCTGCTCGACGGGGCGGTCGCGGTCTACACAGTGTCGTCGCAACTGGGCTTCGAGGCGATCGTCGCGGGCCACAGGCCGCGCCTGTTCGGCCAGCCCTTCTATGCCGGATGGGGCCTGACCGACGACGCCTTCCCGCTGGACCGCCGCCAGCGCAGGCTGACGCGGGCGCAACTGTTCGCGGCGGCGATGATCCTCTATCCGGTCTGGTACGATCCCTATCGCGACCGGCGCTGCGAAATCGAAGGCGTGCTGGACACGCTTGAGGCCGAGACCCGCGCCTGGCGCGAGGACCGGCAGGGCTGGGTCGCGCGCGGCATGCGGTTGTGGAAACGCCAATCCCTGCAGGGGTTTTTTGGCGGCACCACGCGGATGGTCTTCGAGGACGACGCCGACAGGGCCCGCGCCCGCGCCGCAGAAGATGGCCGCCGCATCATGATCTGGGCGGGCAAGGCCACCCCGGACGACAGCGCCATCCGTGTCGAGGACGGGTTCCTGCGGTCGCGGGGCCTTGGCGCGGAACTGGTGCCGCCCCTGTCCCTCGCGCTTGATGATCTTGGTATCTATTACGACCCGCAGCGCCCATCGCGGCTCGAGGCGCTGATCGCCGAAAGCCCCACCCTGCCCGACGATGCGCTTGACCGCGCCCGCCGCCTGATTGCTTTCCTGACGCGCGAGGGGTTGTCGAAATACAACCTTGACGGTGCGCTGCCGCCCCTGCCCGACGGGCGTCGCATCCTTGTGCCTGGTCAGGTCGAGGACGACGCCTCGATTCTGAAAGGCGCAGGCGAGGTCGCCACCAACGCCGCCCTGCTGGCGCGGGTCCGCGCCGAGATGCCGACGGCCAAACTGATCTGGAAGCCGCATCCGGACGTCATGGCGGGCCTGCGATCCGGTGTCGTGCCCGCGCCCGAGACATGGGCCGATGTGACGCTGGGTGCAGTGCCCATGGGCGCGCTGTTGCCCGCCGTCGACGAGGTCTGGACGATGACCTCGCTGACCGGGTTCGAGGCGCTGCTGCGCGGTTGCGCGGTCACCGTCCTGGGCACGCCGTTCTATGCCGGATGGGGGCTGACGCGCGACCTGGGCCGGGTGCCCGCCCGCCGTCGCGGCACAATGGGGGTGACGCTGGAAGGCCTGGTGCATGCAACGCTGATCGCCTATCCGCGCTACCGCGACCCGGTGACGGGCCGCCCCTGCCCGGTCGAGGTGGTGGCCGAACGGCTGGCCCGGGACCAGGTCGCCTCGCCCGGACGCCTCAATCGCACGCTGTCGAAACTTCAGGGATTGCTGGCCAGCCGGGCGCATCTCTGGCGCTAGAGGCGGCGCGCCCGCCGCCTGCCAGTCGCGGGGTGGCCCGCCCTATTCCGCCCGTTCCCAGCGATGCAGCACATCACCGCCCACCGCACGCGTCTCGAGCAGCCGAAAGCGGTGCGCGTCCGCCAATCGACTGATGCCGAGCGCGCCCAGATTGGGCCGTCCTTCTGCGCCAAGCGCGAGCCCTGCCGTGAACCCGACAAGCTCGTCGACCAGATCGGCCCCCATCAGCGTCGCAGCCAACGCCCCGCCGCCTTCGCAGAAAACCCGCGTCAGCCCCGCCTGCCCCAGCGCCGCAAGCACCGACGTTGCGTCCAGCTGTCGCCCGGCAAGTCGGCACGGCAGCAGTTCGGCCCCCAGCCCCTCCCATGCGCGGCGCAGCTCGACAGGCACATCGGGACCGTGGCAGATCCAGACCGGCACCTCCCGCGCGCTGCGCGCCAGCTTGCCCATCAGCGGCAGATCCATCAGCCGCGACACGACGATGCGCACCGGCTGGCGGATATCGCCCATGCCCCGCGCGGTTAGCGCCGGATCATCCGCCCGCACTGTGCCCGCGCCGACCATCACCGCATCGGACCGGGCCCGCAGGGCATGCACATAGGCGCGCGCCTCGGGGCCGGTGATCCACTGGCTTTCCCCGGACGCCGTGGCGATCCGCCCATCGAAAGACGACGCGAGCTTGAGCGTCAGATGCGGTCGTGCCGTCTTGATCCGCGTGAGAAAGCCCACGTGATCGCGCGCCGCCTCGGCGGCCAGTACGCCGGTGGTCACAGCGATGCCCGCCTGTCGCAGCATCGCGAAACCCCGGCCCGAAACCCGGGGGTCACTGTCGGGAAACGGGGCCACGACGCGGGCAACGCGGGCATCGATCAAAGCCTGGGCACAGGGCGGGGTCTTGCCGGTATGGGCGCACGGTTCCAGGGTGACATAGGCCGTCGCACCCGCCGCCGATGCACTGGCCTGGCTCAGGGCTTCGGTTTCCGCATGGGGGCGTCCACCGGGTCGTGTCCATCCGCGCCCGACAACGCGCGCGTCCCGCACGATCACGCAGCCCACCGCCGGGTTGGGCCAGGTCTGGCCCATGGTCCGGCGACCCAAGCTCAGCGCATGAGCCATGTGGGCATAATCGGCGTCGGTCACTTTTCCGGTTGTACGGCGGGGCGCAACTCGCTGACGAACTTGTCGAAATCGTCGGCTTCCTGGAAGTTCTTGTAGACGCTGGCGAACCGCACGAAGGCCACGGTGTCGATCCGTGCCAGCGCTTCCATCACGATCTCGCCGATCTGCTTTGATGGGATATCCGTCTCGCCCATGCTTTCCAGACGGCGCACGATGCCGGAAATCATCTGATCGATGCGCTCGGGCTCCACGGGCCGCTTCTGCATCGCGATCCGGATCGAGCGTTCAAGCTTGTCCCGGTCGAAGTCCTCGCGGCGGCCATTGGTCTTGATGACGACGAGGTCACGCAGCTGCACGCGCTCATAAGTGGTAAATCGCCCGCCGCATGCCGGACAAAAGCGGCGGCGACGGATCGATACGTGATCTTCCGCCGGGCGGGAATCTTTCACCTGGGTGTCTACGTTTCCGCAAAACGGGCAGCGCATTGGCCGTCCCCCTACTCTGATCTGCTCAGAAATGGGGTTCGCCCCCACTTATCCACAGCCACTATAGGGGCTCGGGCATACCTTGGGTAGGGGGGAAATGCCGCCGCTAGATCATGCGTGACGCGTGCACCACGCAGGAGGGAAACCACGTGGTGCGCGCGTCGGGGGCAGGCTCCGCGCCAGCCCATCGCCCAAACCGGCTAGGCGCGGAGATCGGATGCTCGGCGAGGGCCGGTTCCTTTCCTCAAGGGATCACGCGTCATTGACGACGCAGCGCACCTGCGGAAGGTCGCTTGCGCCCCAATTGAAGAAGATCGGCGTGCCGTTGTCGTGAACGGCGGGCATTCCGGCCACCTGCTTCAGGGTCTTCCGGCACTCGGCCAACTCATTGGCGCTGACGGAGATGTCGATGAAGTCCTGCGACGATTCCAACAGCATCTCACCTGCTGCAAAAGCCGAGGCGGATGCGAAGATCAGGGCGGTTGCTGTAAAAATCGTACGGCGCATGTGGTGTCCTTCCTTGCTTGCCCAATCAACGGCGCCCGACGGTAAAAGTTCATTCCGTTTTCGAAAAGCTGCCTTTGCATTTATCGCGCCACCGCACCCGCGCCGATCCGGCCCTGCCGCCGATGGCGGCGTCGTTTCCGCCCGACCGGCACTCGGACCGACATTGCCCTGCAACCAAGCGGGCCCGCCACGCGTTCGGTTGGTGATCATCCACGAACAAGCGAAAGGGCCTGATATGGCTGGCAAGACACTCTTCATCACCGGGGCATCTTCGGGCATCGGTGCCGCAACCGCCCGCGCAGCGGTCGAGGACGGCTGGAACGTCGGCCTGTTCGCCCGTTCGGAAAACAAGATCAACGCGCTGGCGCAAGAGCTTGGCGACACGGCCCTGGCGCTTCCCGGCGATGCAACGTCGATGCAGGCCCAGGTAGACGCGCTGAAGACACTGAGCGATCACTTCGGCGCGGTCGATGCGGCCTTCGCGAACGCAGGCACGGGGCTGTCGGCGGCGGGCACCGAAGCAGGTGAACCGGATGAATGGGAAAAACTGGTCCAGATCAACATCCTTGGACTGCTCTGGACCGCGAAAGCCGCCATGCCGTATCTGAAGGACCGCAAGGGCCACCTGGTGCTGACCGGCTCTGCCGCCGGGCGCGTGCACATCAAGGGATCGGTCTACGGGGCGTCGAAGTGGTTCGTGCACGGCTATGGCGGAAACCTCGCGGAAGAGATGCGCGAATTCGGCGGACGCTGCACCGTGGTGGCCCCCGGCATGGTCGACACGCCGTTTTTCGACGACGCCAAGCCGGACAAGCTGCAACCCGAAGATATCGCCCGGTCGGTGATGTTCGCGCTGGGAGCCGATCCTCGGGCGAACGTGCAGGAAATCTTCGTGATGCCGGTCAACTGATCGGACCCGCCCCCCAGGGGTCAGCCGGGCGCGGCAGACGCCCCGCCCGATCGGTGCCGTCGTCGCAAAGCTTGATTGCACGGCGCGCCCCCGGCACGCCACGCCCGCAGGTCGCCGCGCCCGTCGCTTGCGTTTCATCTTTCCCGCAAAACGCCGGGGATGGTGGCCTCCCCGAGGCCACCAAAGGGGCTGGCCCCTTCCTGAAAACTGAAAAGGCACCCCTCGGGGTGCCTTTGCCGCTTACTGATCGAGAAAGCTGCGCAGCTTTCTGGACCGGCTCGGATGCTTCAGCTTCCGCAATGCCTTGGCCTCGATCTGGCGGATCCGCTCGCGCGTGACGCTGAACTGCTGACCCACCTCCTCAAGCGTATGATCGGTGTTCATGCCGATGCCGAACCGCATGCGCAGGACCCGCTCTTCGCGCGGCGTCAGCGAAGACAGCACCCGCGTCGTGGTTTCCTTGAGGTTGTCCTGGATCGCCGCCTCGAGCGGCAGCACCGCGTTCTTGTCCTCGATGAAATCGCCAAGCTGGCTGTCTTCCTCGTCGCCGATGGGAGTCTCGAGGCTGATCGGCTCCTTGGCGATCTTCATCACCTTGCGGACCTTCTCGAGCGGCATCTGCAGCTTCTCGGCCAGCTCCTCGGGCGTCGGTTCGCGGCCGATCTCGTGCAGCATCTGCCGTCCGGTGCGCACCAGCTTGTTGATCGTCTCGATCATGTGCACCGGGATGCGGATTGTGCGGGCCTGGTCGGCGATGGACCGGGTGATCGCCTGCCGGATCCACCACGTCGCATAGGTCGAGAACTTGTAGCCCCGGCGATACTCGAACTTGTCGACGGCCTTCATCAGGCCGATGTTGCCTTCCTGGATCAGGTCGAGGAACTGCAGCCCGCGATTGGTGTATTTCTTGGCAATGGAGATCACCAGGCGCAGGTTCGCCTCGACCATTTCCTTCTTGGCCTGCCGGGCTTCCTTCTCGCCCTTCTGGACCTGCTGCACGATGCGGCGGAATTCCGAGATATCGAGGCCGACATACTGCCCGACCTGCGCCATGTCGGACCGCAACTCCTCGACCTTCTCGGTCGACTTCTCGATGAAGGTCTGCCAGCCGCGCCCGGACTTCTGGGCCATCCGCTCGAGCCAGTTCGGATCCAGCTCGTAGCCACGGTACTCGTCGACGAACTCGCGCCGGTTGATACGGGCGTGGTCGGCCAGCTTCACCATGGCGCTGTCGATCGACATGATCCGGCGGTTGATGCCGTAAAGCTGGTCGATCAGCGCCTCGATGCGGTTGTTGTGCAGGTGGAGCTCGTTGACCAGTTCGACGATCTCGGAGCGCAGCTTCTGATAGGTCGTCTCGTCCCGGGCGCTAAACGAGTCGTCCTCGTTCAGGGTGGCCGAGATGCGGCTGTCCTGCATCGCGGCAAGCTGTTCGTAGTCCTGCGCGATGCGGCCCAGCGTCTCGAGCACGCGCGGCTTCAGCGCGGCTTCCATCGCGGCCAGCGACATGTTCGCCTGCTCGTCGTCTTCCTCGTCGTCGTCAGTGTCGCTGATCGGATTGCCGTCCGCATCCAGCTCGGGCTCATCCTTCTTCTCGGGCTTGGCGGCGGCGGGTGCTGCCCCCGCCACGGCACCGGTGTCGACCACCGGCTCGCTCACCCCGTCAAGCTCGTCGCCCATCTGCCCCGAGAACGTCGTCTCGAGGTCGATCACGTCGCGCAGCAGGATGTCCTCGGACAACAGTTCCTCGCGCCAGATGGTGATCGCCTGGAATGTCAGCGGGCTTTCGCAAAGCCCTGCGATCATGGTGTTGCGGCCGGCCTCGATCCGCTTGGCGATGGCGATCTCGCCCTCGCGCGACAACAGCTCGACCGAGCCCATCTCGCGCAGGTACATCCGCACCGGGTCATCGGTACGGTCCAGCTTTTCGGCAGTACCGGTCGAGGTCGCCACGTCGCGGTTCTTCGAGGCATCGACCACGTCGGTCGACCCCTTGGCCTCGTCTTCCTCGTCGGCTTCCTCGTCGTGTTCGGTGACCTGGATGCCCATCTCGGACAGCATCGACATCACGTCCTCGATCTGGTCGGACGAGACCTGGTCCTGCGGCAGGACCTCGTTCAGCTGATCGTAGGTGATGTAGCCACGTTCGCGCGCCTCTGCGATCATCTTCTTGACCGCCGCCTGGCTCATGTCGAACGAGACATCGTCGTCCGGGCTGACCTGCTTGGCATCGTCGTTATCTTTGGCGGCCATTCAGTGCTCCATATCGGGGGCTGATTCGAAGACAGGTGATTCGTTCATCCGAATCAATAGCGCGATCAACCGATTCGCACACCCGTCCCTCCAGATTCTTTCTCTCAACCATGCGCATTAGCCGCGTTTGCGCCCTTTCGCAAAGCTGATCGTTTCGAGTAGCGCGGCGAAAGACTTTCGCTCTGCCTTGTCGATCAGGGCACCGTTCGCGCCCTTCTCGTATTCCGTGTCGTCCTCGCGCGCCGCACGTGCGGCGATCGCCTGTGCCTCGGCGGCCTGGCCCAGCCGCCATGTCCGCGCCTCGTTGTCGGTCTCGTCCGCCTCTTCCACCGCCTCGGCGATCTCGGCCTCGAGCCCGGTGAGCGCGCCCAGCTTGGCCAGCTCCTCGGCAATGGTCAGCCGTGCAAGCTCGGTATCGTCCGGCTGCCGGATGCAGGGCGTAATCGCCACATGGCGTGCGGCAAACAGCGTTTCAAGGGTCTCGGCACCGATTGCCGCAGCCCCCGCCGCCATCGCGGCGGCGCGGGTCCCGGGGGCGGCGCGCAGGATGGCATCGCGCAGCAGCGCGTGATCGACATCCTCGAAGGCCAGCGTCTCAAGCGCGCCTTCGAACTCGTCCAGCAGCGTCGGCGCGCAGATCAGCGTGGCCAGGATGACCGCCTCGCGAATGCGGCGTTCGCCCGCGGGCCCCGCCGCCGCCAGCACCGAGGACTTGGCCTCGGTCGAGGGCGGCTCGGGCGCGCCCTTGGGGGTCCAGACCCGGCCGGAGCCGCGCGTCGTGCCCGGCGATGACGCCCGCTGAGGGCGGAAAAGCTGCCACCTTAGGTCTTTGATCTCGGCCCCGTAGTGATGCCGCAGCGACGGGTCCTGGATCATCGCGATCTTTTCGCGCAGCGCGCGATCGAGCGCGGCCTTGCGCTCGGGGCTGTCGAACACCTTGCCTTCGGTCTCGCGCCGCCAGAGCAACTGCACCATGGGCACCGCGCCCTCCAGAACGCGCCGCACCCCGTCGGCCCCTTCGGCGCGGATCAGATCGTCGGGATCCAGCCCCTCGGGCATCAGCGCAAAGCGCAGCGACTTGCCCGCCTCCAGCAGCGGCAGCGCCAGATCAATCACCCGGTGCGCCGCGCGCAACCCGGCGGTGTCGCCATCGAGCGCGATGACCGGCTCGTCCGACACCCGCCACAAAAGCTGCAACTGCGCCTCGGTCACCGCCGTGCCAAGGGGCGCGACAGAGGCCTCGAACCCGGCGCGGGTCAGCGCGATCACGTCCATGTAGCCCTCGGACACGATGAGCGGCGCACCCTTCCCGGCGGCCTCGCGCGCAGGCCCCAGATTATAGAGGTTGCGCCCCTTGTCGAACAGCGCGGTCTCGGGCGAATTGAGGTACTTGGCCTTGTCCCCGGGGTCCATCGCGCGGCCCCCGAAAGCGATCGCGCGCCCGCGCCCGTCCCGGATCGGAAACAGGATGCGGTTGCGGAAGACGTCATAGGGCTTGCCGCCACGGCTGGACGGCTTGGCCAGGCCCGCGCCGATCACCCGCTCCGCATCGACGCCCTTGCCGGTCAGATGATCCCAAAGCGACTGCCATCCCTCGGGCGCAAAGCCGATCTCGAAGCGGTCGAGCGTCGCCGCGTCAAGGCCGCGTCGGGTCAGGTAGTCGCGCGCCGACCCCGCCCCGGCGGTCTTGAGCTGCATCCGGTAGAAGCGCACCGCGTCTTCCATGACCGCGGCCAGATCGCTGCGGTGGTCGGCCTTCTCCTGCGCCCTGGGGTCGCGGGCGGGCATCGGCATGCCCGCTTCGGCGGCCAGGATTTCGACCGCCTCCATGAAGCCGACATTCTCGCTGTCGCGGATAAAGGAAATCGCGTCGCCCTTGGCCTGGCAGCCGAAGCAATAGAAGAACCCCTTGCGGTCATCGACGTGGAAGGACGCGCTTTTTTCCTGATGGAACGGGCACGGCGCCCACATGTCGCCCTTGGCCTGGTTCGACTTGTGCTTGTCCCACATGACCTTGCGGCCCACGACCTGGCTCAGGCTCGTGCGGCTGCGCAATTCATCAAGAAAACCGGGGGGCAGACTCATGGGGTCGAATATCGGCCCAGAGCCGACCAGAGTCCAGACGGGCCACCGTGCGTTGCGGCACCTGCCCGCCCGTCGGCCGGTCCGCGCGTCAGTCCGCGCCCCGGCCCGCGCGCCTTACATGTTCTGGCACTGAGTGCGCCAGCTTTCACCGACCTCGGTACCCAACTGTTCTTCGGGCAGCGAATAGACCCATTCGGCGATCGCGGGCACGACAGAGGCGTATTTCTCTGCCGGGCCGGTCAGGTCCTGGGCCACCGTGCGCAGCGCCGCGCCTGCGTCGCTGCCGGTCTGGCGCGCGGTGACAACCTGCATCACGATCTCGGCCTGCAAGCCGCACTCGCCGTCGTCTGACTGGGCAAGGGCCGGGGTGACGAGGCTGCCGCACAGGGTGGCGACAAGGGCGGCGGAAAGGGCGTATCTCATCGGGATCTCCGTCATGTCTGTGGTGTCGATGGGGCCCGCGCAGGCGGGCCGTGCTGCGCCCGGCATGCCGCATTCGGCGCGCGGCGTCAAAGCCCCTTGGCGCGATAGCTGCCCGCCACGCGTTCGATCGCGACCATATAGGCGGCGGTGCGCAGGTCGGTGACATCCTCGCGCTCGATCCAGGGCTTGCGCATGTCCTGATAGGCGATGCGCATGGTATCATCGAGACCCGACAGGACCAACTCCAGCTCGTCGGCACCGCCGAGGAACTGTTCCTTGAACGATTCCGACACCGACCAGGTGTCGCCCAGCGCGTCGGACAGCCGCTCAAGCTCGTTGACCACCAAACCGTGACGGCGTTCGTCAAGCCGCCGCTGCATGCGTCCGAAGCGGATATGGCTGAGGTTCTTGACCCATTCGAAATAGGACACCGTGACGCCGCCCGCGTTGGCGTAGAGATCGGGGATCACGACCGTGCCCTTCTCGCGCAGCTTGTCATCGGCCCCCGAGGTGATCGGCCCGTTCGCCGCCTCGATGATCAGCCTGGCCTTGATGCGGTCCACGTTGTCGAGGTTGATCACCCCCTCCAGCGCGGCGGGGATCAGGATATCGCACTCCTCTTCCATCACCTTGTCACCGTTCTCGACAAAGGTGGCGTGCGGGTAGCCCTTGACGCCGCCGGTCTCGGTCATGTGATCGCGCAGGTGATCGACGGCGATGCCCGCTTCGTTCCAGATCGCGCCGTCCCGCTCGACGATACCGACGATATGCGCACCGTCTTCCTGGGCCAGGAACTTGGCGGCGTGGTAGCCGACATTGCCCAGCCCCTGCACGATGATCCGCTTGCCTTCGAGATTGCCCTCGAGCCCGGCGCGGCGCATGTCCTCGTGGTGGCGGAAAAACTCGCGCAGGGCATATTGCACGCCACGGCCTGTCGCCTCGACGCGGCCATGGATCCCGCCCGCGTTGAGCGGTTTGCCGGTGACGCAGGCGCGCGAATTGATGTCGGTGGTGGCCATGCGGGCGTACTGGTCGGCGATCCAGGCCATCTCGCGCTCAGATGTGCCCATGTCGGGCGCGGGCACGTTCTGCGACGGGTTGATGAGGTCGCGCTTGATCAATTCGTAGGCGAAGCGGCGGGTGATCATCTCCATCTCGCGCTCGTCATATTCGCGCGGATCGACACACAGCCCACCCTTGGAACCGCCGAAGGGCGCTTCGACCAGCGCGCATTTGTAGGTCATCAGCGCCGCCAGTGCCTCGACCTCGTCCTGGTTGACCGTGGAATCGAACCGGATGCCGCCCTTGACCGGCTCCATGTGTTCGGAGTGCACGGACCGGTAGCCGACGAAGGTCTTGATCTCGCCGCGCAGCCGCACACCGAAGCGGACCGTGTAGGTCGAATTGCACACGCGGATCTTCTCGCGCAGGCCCGGCCCGAGTTCCATCAGGTCGGCGGCGCGGTTGTACATGTGGTCGACGCTTTGGCGGAACGTCGGCTCCGATCGCGATTGAGAAGCCATAAAATTCGATCCTTTCGTCCCATTTGCGATCCGAGCGTGCCGCACCACCGCCCGATTCCCCGGATGTGTATGGTTGACCTTAGCCCTGCACACCGAGTCGTCCACACTTCACTGAATTTTCAGTAAATCCGGCAGAAAGGTGGCAAGAAATTTCCCGCATGGAAACGGTTTTCCGCCCCCTCGGCGATTGTCGCCAAAACAGCCTCTGCAGCCAGAAATACAGCGCTCCGATGCCATATCTTGGCCCGTTTGCTCGGCCAGAAACGGCTGGGTAAGGGGCAGTTGTGCCCACCGGAACGCAAGTAAGTGAGTGACCCATCGAATGGGTGGAAAGGTACGGAATGTGCAAAGCCAATGATACCGGAGCGACCCACGCCCTATCGGGCATGCGCACCGCAACCACAAAGTCGTCGACGGCGATTTCGCGGTTTCTGCGCGCTGAAGAGGGCAACATGTCCCTGGTCGCCATTTTCGGCGCGCTGGCCTTCATCATGATGGGGGGCATCGGGATCGACCTGATGCAAGCCGAGATGAAGCGCAACAAGGTGCAGAACACGATGGACCGCGCGGTGCTTGCCGCCGCCGACCTCGACCAGGAACTCGATCCCGAACTGGTCGTCCGCGACTACTTCGACAAGATGCTGATGCCCAACGCGCTGACCTCGGTCACCATCGACGGGGGTCTGAACTTCCGCACGGTGACCGGCACGGCGCTGGAAACGCGCCCGGCGAACTTCACCAAATTCGTCGGCCTCGAAAGCCTCAGGTCGGACGGTGTGGCCACCGCCGAGGAATACATCCAGAACGTCGAGATCTCGCTCGTGCTCGATATTTCGGGCTCCATGGGTTACGGCGACAAGATGGCCGAACTCAGGGTCGCCGCGAACACCTTCGTCGAGACGGTTCTGGCCGACGACAACGAAGGCCTCGTGTCGATCTCGCTGGTGCCCTACTCCGAACAGGTGAACGCCGGACCGCTGATCACCGGTCAGATGAACGTGAACTGGAAACACGGCTATTCGCATTGCCTGGAGTTCCCCGATTCCGCCTTCGGTTCCGCTGCACTCGACCTCACTGCGACCTACGAGCAGATGCAGCACTACCAGTGGAACTACTACGGTGAGAACGAGGTCATCGATACGGTCTGCCCGCAATACAGCTACGAGCGGATCCAGCCCTTCACCAAGAATGAAGCGGCGCTGAAGGCCCAGATCGCCAGCCTCGAGCCGCGTGCCGGGACGTCGATCTTCCTCGGCATGAAGTGGGGCACGGCCTTGCTCGACCCGTCGACACGCGGCATCAACACCGCCGTCATCGCCTCTGGGGACGGCAATGCCAGCTTCGCCGGTCGGCCTGCCGACTACGGGCGGGAAGACACGCTGAAAACCGTGGTTCTCATGACCGACGGTCAACACGACCGGTCCTATCGGCTGTCGAACTGGGTGTATGACAGCGAAAGCGAAATCTCGCACTGGGCCCAGTACAATCTTTGGTACTACCTGCAGCGCAGCGTGTACCGGAACAGCTGGTCGTCCTTCTACTACCAGAAATACAACGCCGAGTTGGGTGACAGCCTGCTGGACGACATCTGCGACGCCGCAAAGGCCAATGACATCGTGATCTGGTCCGTCGGCTTCGAAGTCTCCGAACACGGGGCCTCGGTCATGCAGAACTGCGCCTCCTCTCCGTCCCACTACTTCGACGTCGATGGCACCGACATCGAAGAGGCGTTCCACTCCATCGCACGTGCGATCAACCAGCTGAGGCTCACCCAATGAAGTATGATCTTCTCAATTCCGCCCGGCATTTCTGGCAGAAGGAAGACGGCACTTCGGTTGTCCCCTTCGCCCTCTGGATGCCCGTCTTCCTGACCTTGATCCTGTCCGGTCTGGAACTGTCCGCCCTGACCGTCCGGCACACCGCGCTTGAAAAGGCATTGGACCAGACGGTCCGCGATGTCCGCCTCGGGACCGGTACGAACTATGATCATGCGTCGCTCAAGCTTTCGATCTGCGAACGCGCCGCGATCCTGCCGAACTGCCTGCAAACGCTGCGCCTCGAAATGGTCAAGCTGGACCTGCGCGACTGGATCACGCCGCCCGATGTGGTGCAATGCGTCGATACCGTCGAGCAGGTGCTGCCGGTGGTCGAGTTCGAATATGGCCGCGACAACGAGCTGATGTTCCTGAGGGCCTGCTACAAGTTCCAGCCCTTCTCCCCGACGACGGCCTTCTCCGAGAGCCTGGTGAAAGATGCCAACGGCTACTCCGCCATCGTCTCAACCGCTGCATTCGTGCAGGAACCGAGCTGAGGTTTCGCCATGATGACCAATATCAAATCCCTACTCGCCCGGTTTCGCCATGACACCGAAGGCACCGTCACCGTCGAGGCCGTCATCATCTTCCCGGCGCTGGTCTGGCTCTTCGGGGCAACCTGGGTCTGGTTCGACGTCTCGCGTCAGCAGGCGATCAACCAGAAAGCCAACTACACGATCGGCGACGCAATCTCGCGCGAGACAGATCCCCTGACCGACGCCTATGTCGATGCCGCCTTCGAACTGGTCCTTGGAATGACCCGATCCAACGCGAGCGAATCCGACATGCGGATCACCGCGGTCGAATATTCGAGCAAGGGGGAAGGCAGCTACGACGTGCTCTGGTCGGAAGCGCGCGGCAACTACCCCGCCTTCGACAACAACGACATGGACGGCATGGAAACACGGCTGCCGATCATGTCGAATGGCGATCAGGTGATCCTCGTCGAGACCTGGGAAGACTACGTTCCCGCGCTTGAGGCCGGTCTCGACGCATTCGAGATCAAGACCTATTCCTTCACCCGTCCCCGATTTGCGCCGCAGATGCTGTATGAAGGCAAATCCTTCCACGCCAACAACGGCTGGGGCAACGGCGACCAGGACGCGCCCGGTGGCTCGCTTTGCAACAACAACGCAGAGAACGCCGACGAAGGTGCCGCCGCCGAGCAATGTGCCGACAATGTCGACGGCACAGAAAACCAGGGCAACGGCAAGTCGAAGAAGAAGTAATCCGGCCCGGCGGCGCGGCGCGGGCGTCAGTCCCGCCGCGCCAGAAGGATCGCGATCGCGTCGGCCATCGGCTTGGCCTGGTGACCCGGCGTGACCCCGCCCACCGCGACCCGCTTGCCGAACGTCCAGTAGATCCCCGGCCGCCAGCGTCTCGCTTGCGGCCGGGTCATGTTCAGCACAAAGCCGTTCGAGGGTTTCATCGCAAACGCCCCCCGCTCGACGCTGCGGATCTCGTCCAGTCGGGCGATGACCTCACCGGTGCTGTCGGTCAGCGCCTCGCGGGTCAGGCTCAGGGTCAGCGTGGTCGCCTTGTACATCGCCTGCGCCAGCCACAGCGCCGCGGCCCCCACGGCGACCAGCAGGACCTGCCAGCCCAGCGCCGCCGGCGTCGCCGCCGCGACATAGAGCACCATGCCCCCCAGAATCACCAGGCTGACGATGCCGAACCAGCGCCGTGGCGCGGAGGCGGAAACCTGGGCGAGAACCTCTTCGGACATCGGGGCAACCCTTTCACAATGCGTCACGTCGCCTTTAGTGACTCTGGCGGCGGATGCAAACAGCGCACCCTTTTCCTTCCCCGCGCCGCGTGCCACCCTCGGCGCGCAACCGAGAGGGACATCATGGCCATCACCACCTGCATCTTCGACGCCTACGGCACCTTGTTCGACGTCGCCGCCGCCGCCCGGACCGCCGCCGAGGAACCGGGACGGGCTGCGTTCAAGACGGTCTGGACCGACATCGCCGAGGACTGGCGGCAAAAACAGCTGCAATATACCTGGCTGCGCGCGATCACCGGCGACCATGTGTCGTTCTGGCAGGTCACCGAAGACGGTCTGGACTGGGCGCTCGAGCGGCGCGGCCTGCAGGACGATGCCGAGCTGCGCGAGCGGCTGCTGGCGCTGTACTGGGAACTGGCCCCGTTCCGCGAGGTGCCGTTCATGCTGGCCAAGCTGAAGGCGCTGGGCAAGACCTGCGCGATCCTGTCGAATGGCAGCCCCGAGATGCTGGAAGGCGCGGTCGACAGCGCCGGGATCGGCGAATACCTCGATGCGACCCTGTCGGTCGAGGATGTCGGCATCTTCAAGCCGTCCTCGAAAGTCTATGACATGGTCGGCGCGCGTTTCGGCTGCGTCCGCGACGAGGTGCTTTTTGTATCATCGAACGGCTGGGACGCCGCGGGGGCGGCGGGCTACGGTTTCACCACCGTCTGGGTCAATCGCAAGGACGAGCCCGTTGACCGCCTGCCCGCCCGTCCCCGTCATGTCCTGTCCGATCTCTCGACCCTGTCGACCTTGCCGGAGCTTGCTTCCTGATGCCACATTTCGCCACCTCTGACGGCCTGTCGCTGCACTTCACCGACGAAGGCGGCGGCCTGCCGCTGCTGTGCCTGTCGGGCCTGACCCGCGACGGTCATGACTTCGACTATGTCGCGCCGCATCTGTCCGGCGTGCGCATGATCCGGCTGGATTACCGGGGCCGGGGGAAGTCGGACTGGGGCGACCCCGCGACCTATACGATTCCGGTCGAGGCCCGCGATGCGCTGGAACTGCTCGACCACCTCGGGATCGGGCAGGCGGCGCTCTTGGGCACGTCGCGGGGCGGTCTGATCTCGATGATGCTGGCGGCCACCGCGAAGGACCGGCTGCTGGGCGTGGCGCTGAACGACATCGGCCCCGAGATCGCACCCGAGGGGCTGACGGTGATCAAGGACTATCTCGGGCGCAACCCGGTCTGGAAAACCTACGACGAGGCGGCCGCGGTGATCGGCGCGCGGATGGAGGGATTCGCCAATGTCCCGCCCGAGCGCTGGGCGCGCGAGGTGCGCACGTTGTTCCGCGAAGGCCCCGAAGGGCTGGTCATACCCTACGATCCCAAGCTGCGGGACGCGGTCCTGGGCGATGGCGCGCAACCCGCGCCCGACCTCTGGCCGCTGTTCGACGCGCTGGCGGGCCTGCCTCTTTGCGCCATTCGCGGTGCAAATTCCAATCTGCTCTCGCCCGCCTGCTTTGCGGAAATGCGCCGCCGCAGGCCCGACATGATCGCCGCCGAGGTGCCTGATCGTGGGCATATCCCGTTTCTCGACGAGGCCCCGGCGGTCGACGCGCTGACCCGCTGGCTCGGGATGCTGCGCTGAGATGGAGATCGGGCGTATCCGGGCCGCCGCCCTGCGCCTCGAGGGCCACGCGCGGCGCACACCGCTGCTGTCCTCGCCGTTCCTCGACAGGATCGCGGGACGGCGGGTGCTGGTGAAGGCCGAATGCCTTCAGGTGACCGGCAGCTTCAAGTTTCGCGGTGCCTGGTCCGCTCTGTCCGCCCTCGACGCGGAAACCCGCGCCGCGGGCGTCATCGCCTATTCCTCGGGCAACCACGGACAGGGCGTCGCCCATGCGGCGGCGCTTCACGGAGTGCCCGCGGTGATCGTGATGCCGCGCGACGCGCCAGAGGTGAAGATCGCCAATACCGTCGCACTGGGGGCGGAGGTTGTGCTGTATGACCGCGCGACCGAGGATCGCGATGCGATCGGCGACCGGCTGGCACAGGCGCGGGGCCTGACGCTGGTCAGGCCCTTCGACGACCCCGAGGTAATCGCCGGGCAAGGCACCACCGGGCTCGAGATTGCCGCGGATGCCCGCGCGCTGGGGATCGAGGTGGCCGACGTGGTGGTCTGTTGCGGCGGCGGCGGGCTGACCGCAGGGATCGCGCTGGCGCTCGAGGCGGAGGCGCCCGGGCTGCGCGTGCGCACCGCCGAGCCCGAGGGTTTCGACGATGTGGCCCGGTCGCTTGCGGCGCGACGGGTCATGCGCAACGCGGCGCTGTCGGGAGGGTTGTGCGATGCCATCGTTACGCCCGAGCCGGGGCGGTTGACCTTCCCGATCATGCAGCGGCTCTGCGGGCCGGGGCTGGTGGTCGGCGACCACGAGGCCTTGCAGGCCATGGCCGCAGCATTCTTGCGGCTCAAGGTGGTGGCCGAACCCGGCGGCGCCGTGGCGCTGGCGGCAGCGCTTTACCGGCGCGATCAGATCGCGGGCGATGCCGTCATCGTCACGCTGTCCGGGGGCAATGTCGGCGCGGACGTGTTTTCCAAGGCGCTGGCGACGATGGGGTAACGAGGCGCTGCACAGGCGTCGCCTTGCACTTCCACGAACCGACGCGGAGCTGTTGCCGACCTCACCCGGAACGCGGCAACCAGGGCGCGCGCCCTGACATGCCCGGTCGCGCGGCGCGGCGGTCGATGCCCGCACCCTCTGCCCGACCTAGGATGCGGGGCGAGGCCTTCGCTGCAACAGCAACCGCAGGCAGAAGGCGCTTTCGGCCAGGATGGTAATACCGTAGGCGGGCATGAACAGCGCCGACAGATCGGGCGCGAGAAACCGCAGCCCACTGCCGATCAAATAGACGAGGCCGGCCGCGACGAGCCCCAGCCCGAAGGCCCGTGCGAAGAGGCCCGAGCGCCAGACAAGGTGCCCCATGATCAGGCTGTTCACACCGAAGAAGACCAGGCCGAGATCGTAGCCCTGCCCATGCAGTTCGAGAAAGACGCGCGCCAGCGATCGTGCATGATCCACGGGGATATCCGCAGCCCCGTCCAGCAGCAGCCAGGCGGTCTGCATCGTCATCAGGTTGGCTGCGATCAGCGCCGTCTGGATCAACCGGAATACCATGGCCGAAAGCGCCAGCGCCGGGGCGGCGGCGCGGAACATCAGATAGAGCAGGATCGCGAGCCCGGCATCGGCGAGCGCCATGATCAGATCGGCCGCCAGGCTCGCGCGGAAGAGACCCGGCGCGCCCAGAATGGCCTCTGCGGTGGCAGCGGCGTCGTCAAGATCGATGAGAGATGCGCGAAGCCCCAGTTCCGCCCCAAGCCCCGTGACGATGATGACAAGATAGAGCAGACCTGCCCAACGGGCCTGCCGGACAAACGCGCGGGTGATGGGTTGGGTCGGCATCGGATGGCTCCTTGGCTGAAACGGATGAACGGTCATCAGGGCGAAAGGCTGTGCCGCCGGAAGACGCGCGGGCCTTGCCACCCACCGGGGCGGTTCGCCGCCTGGCCGGCCCAGACCGATCCCAGCACGATGCCCGCGCCGAGGATCTGAAGCGGGCTCAGGCCCTGTCCAAGCCAGACCCACCCGAGGATGACCGCGGTAACCGGGCTCATCATGCCGAGCATCGAAACCGCCCCCGGCTCGATCCGCGCAACACCCCGGAACCAGATCCAGTAGGTCAGCGCGGACCCGATCAGGCCAAGCCAAAGCAGCCCGCCGAGATGGGTCGGCGTCAGGGGCGGCAACGGCGGCTCGACGAACACCGACAGCGGCAAAAGTATGAGGCCACCGGCGGTCAGCTGCCAGGCGGCAAAGCCAAGCGCGCCGACCGGGGGCTGCCACTTGCGGCTGAGCACGGTGCCCCCGGCCATGGCCGCCGCCGCACCGAGAGCCGCGGCGATCCCCATCGGATCGAGCGCCGCGCCGGGCCCGATGAGCAACAGCCCGACGCCTGCCATTCCGGTCACCGCCGCGACCACAGCGGCTGCCCGGGCAGGTGTGCCAAGCCACCCGCGCGCCAATCCGATCACCATCAATGCCTGCACCGAGGTCACGGTCGCGGCGACCCCGCCGGGCAGGTGATAGGCGGCAACGAACAGCAGCGACCAGAAGATCGCGAAGTTCAGCGCGCCAAGCAGGAAGACCCGGCCCAGCCAGTCGCGCGGCGGCAGGCATCGCGTGACCGCAAGAAGCAGGAGCCCGGCCGGCAGCGCCCTGAGCATCGCCAGGGTGACCGGGTATCCATCGGGCAGAAACTCCGTCGTGACGAGGTAGGTGCTGCCCCAGACGGCCGGTGCCAGCGCGGTGATCAGGATATCCGTGGTTCGGGTCATGGCAATTCCTCCGTGGTTGCGGTCACCAGAACAGCGTTCTGGGCAAGGCGGGGATGTCGCATCGCGGCTCTATCCCGACGTCTCGCATCAAGGTCGGGGGCAGATCGCGGGGCACGCCGCGCAGGCGACGGCGGGCTTGGTCGCGGCGGAAAAACTTGCGTATGACACCGATAAGACCGCCCGCTACCTGTGTTCCGCGTGCCGGGCCCTTGCGCCGACCCGGGCGCGGATATCCCCGGGTGGACAATCGAGCCGACCGGTGCCGCCTTCCCGCACAATGGCTGTCGGGGGCCATCATGCGGCCTCCCGGCGCTGACCGGCCGCGGCGAGCCGTGCCGCGATCCGGGCGACATGGGCACCCTGGAAGTGTGCTCCGGCAAGATCCGTCTCGGTCGGGAGCAGGGCGCCATCGGCCCCCGCGATGGTCCCGGCCCCGTAGGGTGCGCCACCGACGATGCCGTCGCGCGTCGTCTGCCCTGCAAAGCTGTAGGGCAGGCCTGCGATCAGCATGCCGAAGTGTTGAAGCGGGATCTGGGTGGACAGCAGCGTCGCCTCGTGGCCGCCATGCTGCGAGCCCGTGGAGGCAAACACACCGGCGACCTTCCCGACCAGCGCATTCCGCGCCCAGAGGCCACCCGCCTGGTCGAGAAACTGCTTCATCTGGCCCGCCATCATCCCGAACCGCGTGGGTGTTCCGAAGAGAATGCCGTCGTAATCGGCGAGGTCGGCGGGGGACGCCTCGCGGGTGTCGTCCGCCACATATCCGGCGCGCGCGCGGACGCCTTCAGGAACCGTCTCGGGGACGCGGCGGAGATCGACCTCGGCCCCGGGAACGCTGCGAGCGCCTTGGGCTTCGGCTTCGGCCAATGCCCGAACGTGGCCGTAGCTGGAATAGTAAAGAACAAGAATGCGGGTCATGGGATCCTCACTGGCTGTGTCTGGTCTGCCGGAAAGATCGCTCAAGCCGCGTTCGGGAATAACCGGCGCGATGTCAGATCACTCTTTACGCCGGTTGAAGAATGTCAGCGTCGCAATGCCGAGGACAGATGGTCGAGAAAGGCCGACACGCGCGCATCGAGCCCGAGCCGCGAACCTGTCACCGCGAAGATCTCCGGTGCTGGAAGTTCATGATCCGGGAGCACCCGAACCAGCGTGCCGCTTGCCTCTTCGGCATCCGAAATGAAGTCCGGCAAGGTCCCGATCCCCTGGCCCGCGATCAGCAGATCGCGAAGCACCAGGCTGTTTCCGACCCGCACCGTCGGATCCACCGGCACATTGACGATGCCGCCGGGTCCGGTCAGCGACCAGTTTGTCAGGTGGTCCGCCAAGAGAAACCCGAGAACCGGGTGCTGCGGGATCTGATCCGGGGTCTGCGGAGCCCCGTTTCCGTCGATATAGTCCGGAGAGGCGAAGATGCGCTGGCGCATGGTGCCGATCTTGCGGGCGATCAGCGCGGAATCCGGCATCGCCGACCGGATGCGGATGGAGACGTCGAAACCGCCTTCGATCATGTCGACAACCCGATCGTCGAGCGACAGCGTCAGCCGCAGGTCGGGATATCGGTTCAGGAAACCCGGCAGCATGGGCGCGATGACCATCTGGCCGAACGAGCTTGACGCGTTGATCTTGAGATGGCCGCTGACTTCTCCGGCCCCTTCCCGGATCCGGTCCTCGACCTGGCTGACCGCCCCGAGGATCCGACGCGCTTCGTCGTAGAAGAGATGCCCGTTATCGGTCAGCGACATGGAGCGTGTCGTGCGGGTCAGCAAGCTGGCGCCGAGGCTTTCCTCCAGAAGCTTTACCTCGCGGCTCAGGAGCGCGGGCGACACGCCGAGATCCTCTGCGGCACGGGCGAAGCTGCCGCGTTCGACGATGCGGCAGAAGGCGTGCATGACCGAGAGCTTGTCCATGACCGATTAAAACCATGATCGCGGCGCGAGAGGAATGCCGGAGTTCGGCCAACAGAAGGCGGTCGCGGGCCGGGTTGATCGCATCGGACGGGGGGGGCTGCCCCCTCTTCGGCCCGAGGGCCGAATTCACCCCCGGCGTATTTCGAAAATGGAAAGGCGGGCCGGGTCAGGGGGCGGTCGCGACCGCGCGTTCGAGGGCGGGGTAGCGCAGGGCCATGGCAAGGCCGCGAAAGATGAAGGACGCCATCAGGGCTGCCCAGAGGCCATGATTGCCGAAGCTCGGGACCAGAAGGGCGGCGACGGCGAAGTAACCGGCCGCCGAGATCGCCATGAGGTTGCGCATGTCGGCGGTGCGTGTCGCGCCGATATAGATGCCGTCGAGCATCCAGGACGCGAGGCCGAGTACCGGGGCCGCGACCATCCAGGGCAGGTAGCGGCGCGCCTCGGCGACCACGGGCGGGACATCCGCCATCACCGCGATCAGCCAGCCGCCGCCCAGCGCGAAGCCCACCGCCAGAGCGAGTGTCGCGACGCCGCCCCAGAGCGCCGTCAGCAGTGCCGCGCGGCGCAACGTGGCGGTGGCGCGCGCACCGACCGCCTGCCCCACCATCGCCTCGGCGGCGAAGGCGAAACCGTCCAGCGCATAGGCCGTGATGTGCAGGAATTGCAGCAGCACCTGATTGGCCGCGAGCGTGACATCGCCGAGGCCCGAGGCAAGGAACAGGAAGGAGACGAAGATCGATTGCAACAGCGCCGAGCGGATCAGGATATCGGTATTGACCCGCGCCATGCGCCAGAGTTTCGTGGCGTCAAAGACCCGCGCCCAGTCGCGCCAGGCGGGCACCGCGAAGGCCGCGCGACAGAGCCAGAGGCCCAGTGCCAGGCCCGACCATTCGGCGATGAAGGTGGCCCAGGCCACCCCCGGCACGCCAAAGCCAAGGCCGAGCACGAACCACAGGTCGAGGCCCACGTTGACCAGGTTCATGCCGACCTGCAGGACCAGAACCGCGCGGGTCCGCTCCGCCGCGATGAGCCAGCCGGTGATGCCGTAGATGGCGATGGCGGCGGGTGCGGACCAGATGCGGATGCGCATGTAGTCGCGCGCCAGGGTTTCGACGGCGTCGCTGGCGGGGGCAAGGTGGAAGGCACCCGCGAACAGCAGCGCCTGCGCGGCGATCAGCAGCGCGCCCGCCGCAAGGCCGATCATCAGCACGCGTGTCAGCAATGCCGCGACCTCGGCGCGATTGCCCTGCCCCGCGGCCTGGGCCGCAAGGCCGGTCGTGCCCATGCGCAGGAAGCCGAAGATCCAGTAGATCGCCTGCAGCACGATGGCACCGAGACCCACGGCACCGATCGGCGCCGCGGCACCCAGTTGACCGACCACGCCGGTATCGACCGCGCCGAGGATCGGGATCGTGGCGTTCGACAGCACGATCGGCACCGCGATCTTCAGCACGCGGGCATGAGTGACAGCTTGCGGACGCGGAATGGCGGCCGTGTCAGCCATCGCTGCGGGGCATCAGGAAATGCGACGTCGCCATGGCGAAGGGCCGGTCGCGATTGTCCTGCCACGCCTCGGCCATGACAGATCCGTAGCGCCGCCCCGAACGGGTCACCCGGGCCCGGGCATAGGCGTCGCGCGGCAGGCCCGAGCGCAGGTAGTCGACGGTGAAGTCGATGGTCTTGGGCAGGCGCGGCAACTCGCCCTTTTCCAGCTCGTCCAGACGGATCGAGCCGGATTCCACGTCTTCCCAGAGCCATTGATAGCTGAGCGTGATGATTGCCGTGACCTCGAGGAAGGCCGCCGTCACGCCGCCGTGGATGGCCGGAAGGAACGGGTTGCCGATCAGCTCTTCCTTGAACGGCAGCACCGCCGTCAACTCGTCGCCGCGGCGGTCGAAGACGATGCCGAGCGTCCGGATATAGGGCACCCCGTCGGCAAGCGCGTTCAGCGCGGCATCGCGCCGTTGCTTGACCTTCAGGACCGGTTCGGGGGGGGGACGTCCGGCCATCACGCGCCCTCCACGGTGAAGGCACCGGTGGCGGTGGCGACAAGATTTTCGCTGTCGGTATCGACCGCGGTGGCCCGGATGAAGGCCACGTTGCGGGTGATGTGGGTGCATCGCGCCTCGGCGATGATGGTCTCGCCGGGGGTCGCGGCGCGCATGTAGTCTATGCGCAGATCGATGGTGGCGGTGGAGGCCGGTGCCGCCGGGTGGCTCATGACCGCCGCACCGCCGCAGGTGTCCATCAAGGCCGAGACCGCGCCGCCGTGGATCACGCCGGTCTGCGCGTCGCCGACGATGCGGGCATGATAGGGCATGATGATCCGGGCATAGCCGTCGCCGATCTCTTCGATCTCCATGCCCAGCATCCGGGCGTGCGGTATGCTGGCGATGAACTGGCGGGCGATCTTCGCGGTGTCTGCAGCCAAGGGGTCGGCCTTTCGAGGCGGGGGGTTCGGGGCTGTTATCGGGGCTATGCCACGCCGGGACAAGGCCCGCAGGCCAGGAAAAACGGTCGGGGCCGCAAAGGCGTTCGCCCGGGGGCCGGCCCGCGCCCCGTCTGCACCGGCCCCGATTGCCGCGGCCCCGCAACCCCCGCCGCGTTTCGTGACCCGCCGTGGCGGGTTCCCGTTTGCAGGGGCCATTCACCTCCCCTAGGATGTCACGCAGGGAGAGATACATGGTCGATCAACGTCTCACATTCAAAGACATGTGCGCCAGGTTCGATGTGACGCCGCGCACCTTGCGCTACTACGAATACATCGAGCTGCTGACCCCCGAGCGCGAAGGCCGGGCGCGGTTCTACGGACCCAAGGAAGTCGCGCGGATGACGCTGATCCTGCGCGGTCGCAAGTTCGGCTTCCAGCTCGAGGACATCCGGCAATGGCTGATGATGTACGACAAGGAAGGCACCGAGGCGCAGATGCGGCACTGGATCGAGTTGGCGGACCGCCAGCTGGCCGAACTGGCCGAGCAACGCGACCAGCTGGACGCAGCCATGGCAGAGCTGAAAACGCTGCGCGACGAGACCGCGACGTCGCTGAAAACCTGATCCGGCGGCGATGCCGCGTCTTCGACCGTGCTTTCGATAATTACCCTGACGCTACGTCCGCCTTGGCTGATCTTACGTCAGCGCCAAAGTGACGTGACGTACAGGTTACGTCAACGTAAGCCAGTATTGTAGGAATCGGTCCAAGACCTTTAGTCCAGCCGCATCAGAACCGGCAGGAATGACAAATCGACCATGACCCAAGACCGAACCATGACCATCCGGGAGATGTGCGACGCCTTTGACGTGACTCCGCGGACCCTGCGCTTTTACGAGGCGAAAGAGCTTCTCTTCCCGATCCGCGAGGGCCAGAAGCGGCTTTTCACCCGACGCGACCGGGCCCGGCTGAAACTGATCCTGCGGGGCAAGCGCTTCGGCTTCAGCCTCGAGGAGATCCGCCAGCTTCTCGACCTTTACGACATGGGCGACCAGCAGCGCACGCAGCTCGCCCGGACCTATGACATCGCGCAAGACCGCCTCAACGACATGATCGCACAGCGCGACGAACTGAACGAGGCCATCGGCGAACTCGAAGACCAGATGCGCTGGGGCGAGAAGATGCTCGCCTCGATGGCGCAATCTACAAAAGCCGCCGAATAAGACCAGACGACGAGGGAGGCACCATGCCCGTCTATACCGCACCGACCAAAGACCTGATCTTCGTTCTCGACGAAGTCCTGAAGATCGCCGAGGCCGACATCCCCGGCTACGAGGACCTCGACCGCGAGACGGTGCAGGCCATCCTCGAAGAGGCCGGCAAGCTGAGCGAAAACGTGCTGGCCCCGCTGAACCGCGTCGGCGACGAGGAAGGCTGCACGCTGGAGAATGGCGTTGTGCGCACGCCCACCGGCTTCAAGGATGCCTACAGACAGATGCGCGAAGGCGGCTGGATGGGGCTCGATGCGGACCCCGAGTTCGGCGGCCAGGGCATGCCCTACGTGCTCAACTGCGCCGTGGGCGAGATGTTCGTGTCGTCCAACATGGCGTTCAACATGTACCAGGGCCTGACCCATGGGGCCTATTCGGCGATCCACGTGCATGGTACCGACGCGCAGAAGGCCACCTACCTGCCCAGGATGATCGACGGCGAATGGTCCGGCACGATGAACCTGACAGAGCCGCATTGCGGCACCGATCTGGGCCTGATCCGCACCAAGGCCGAACCTCAGGACGACGGCAGCTATGCCATCACCGGCCAGAAGATCTGGATCTCGGCGGGCGAACATGACCTGTCCGAGAACATCGTTCACCTGGTGCTGGCCAAGATCCCCGGCGGTCCGGATGGCGTCAAGGGCATCTCGCTCTTCATCGTGCCGAAGTTTCTGGTCAACGAGGACGGCAGCCTGGGCGCGCGGAATGCGCTGTCCTGCGGCGGCCTCGAAGAGAAGATGGGCATTCACGGCAACGCCACCTGCGTGATGAACTACGACGGGGCCAAGGGCTTCCTGATCGGCGAGATGCACAAGGGCATGCGCGCCATGTTCACGATGATGAACGAGGCCCGGCTGGGCGTCGGCCTGCAAGGCTATGCGCAGGGTGTCGTGGCCTACCAGAACGCCCTGGCCTTCGCCAAGGACCGCCTGCAGGGCCGCGCCGTGACCGGTGCCGAAGCCCCCGACAAGCCCGCCGATCCGATCATCGTGCACCCCGACGTGCGCCGGAACCTTCTGCACCAGAAAAGCTTCATCGAGGGCGCGCGACTGTTCACCCTCTGGGGCGCGCAGATGATCGACCGCGCCCATCGCAACGACGATGCGGCGGCCGAGGGGATGATTTCGCTGCTGACCCCCGTCATCAAGGGCTTTTTGACCGACAAGGGCTTCGACACCACGGTGCTGGCGCAGCAGACGCTGGGCGGGTCCGGCTTTACCCGCGAATGGGGGCTTGAACAATTCGTCCGCGATGCCCGCATCACGATGATCTACGAAGGCACCAACGGCATCCAGTCGCTTGACCTCGTGGGGCGCAAGCTGGGGGCCGATGGCGGCAAGCACGTCATGGCCTTCTTCGAGATGGTCAAGGACTTCATCAAGGACAACAAGGGCCAGGACGACGCCTTCGACCGCGATTATCTCGAGCCGTTGAAGCTGGCCTCGAAGGACCTGCAGCAAGCGGGCATGTATTTCATGCAGAACGGCATGAAGAACCCTAACAACGCGCTGGCGGGGTCGTATGACTTTCTGCACCTCTTCGGCCATGTCTGCCTGGGCCTGATGTGGGCGAAAATGGGCCTTGTCGCCCGGACCGCCCTCGCGGCGGGCACGTCGGACGCGGAGTTCTACCAGACCAAGCTTGCGACCGGGCGCTACTACATGGCCCGCCAGCTGCCCGCCACGTCGATGCACCTCAAGCGCATCGAGAGCGGCGCGGACACGGTAATGGAACTGGACGCGGCGAACTTCTGAGGCGACGGTGGGCGGCAACGCCCACCCTCACACCGCCCGGAGGCCCCATGCCCAAGCGTTTCCGACTGACCCGCCGCTTTCCCGTCGCCATGACCGAAGACGGCTATCGCAGGTTGAAAGGTTTCGCATCCGAGGCGGGCCTCGACGAAGGCGAAGCGCTGAGCTTCCTCTTCGAGAATTTCGACAGCGTGACCGACCACGACGCGCTCGGGCACAGGCTGCGGCTGTTCAACGCCGAGCTCGAGGCGCGCAAACGCTGAACCGGCCGCAACGTCCGGGAGGGGACCTTGCCATGACATCGACCTGGATGACCGACGAGCACCGGATGCTCGCCGACATGACCGCCCAGTTCATCGCGCGGGAATGGTCGCCGCATTTCGCTGATTGGCGGCGCGCGGGCCAGATGGATCCGGCGACCTGGCGTCAGGCCGGCGCGCTTGGCCTGCTCTGCCCCTCGATCCCCGAGGCATATGGCGGCGCGGGCGGCGATTTTGGCCACGAAGCGGTGATCCTGATGGAAGCGGCGCGCGCCAATCTCGCCTCTTGGGGTCACGGCATCCATTCCGGCATCGTGGCGCATTACATCCTGTCCTACGGCACCGAAGACCAGAAACGGCGCTGGCTGCCCCGGATGGCCACCGGCGAGCTGGTCGGCGCGCTGGCGATGACCGAACCGTCCACCGGCTCGGACCTGCAGGCGATCAGGACCAGGGCCCTGCCCTCGGGCAACGGCTACCGCCTGTCCGGCCAGAAGACCTTCATCACCAATGGCCAGCACGCAAACCTGATCCTCGTCGCGGCCAAGACCGACCCCGATGCGAAGTCCCGGGGCATTTCGCTGATGGCGGTCGAAACCGACGGCGCACAGGGCTTCACTCGCGGCCGCAACCTCGAGAAGGCAGGGCTGCACGCCGCCGACACGTCCGAGCTGTTCTTCGACGACGTGGCCCTGCCCGCCGAGGCCTGCCTCGGCGGTGCGGAAGGCCAGGGCTTCTACCAGATGATGCGCCAACTGGCCCAAGAACGCCTGATCATCGGCTGCGGCGCCGTGGGCGCGATGGAGGGGGCCGTGTCCCGCACCATTGCCTATGCGAAGGACCGCGAAGCCTTCGGCGGCAATCTTCTGCAGTTTCAGAACACCCGGTTCAAACTGGCGGAATGCCAGACCAGGACGGTCGTCGCCCGCACCTTCCTCGATCAGTGCATTTCCGAACATCTGGCCGGGGCGCTGACCGTCGAACGCGCGGCGATGGCGAAATACTGGCTGACGGACACCCAGGGCGCGGTGCTCGACGACTGCGTCCAGATCCACGGCGGCTACGGCTACATGATGGACTATGCGGTGACCGAGATGTGGGCCGATGCCCGCGTCCAGCGCATCTACGGCGGCACCAACGAGATCATGAAGGAACTGATTGCACGGGGGTTCCAGGAATGACGGCTGCACGCAGCGTGTCCGGCGTCGGAATTGCGTATTTGAGAAATGGAAAGACAGGGGGCTCAGCGCGCCGAACCGACGGTCCGCGCCCCCTGTCCTGTTCAGCCATGCCGCATCCCGGATTTCACGGGATTGACCCTGTATCGGAGAGCAGTCGACCTTTCCATTTGCGGTCATCGGCTCGCCAGCCTGTACCGCAGAGCCAGCCTGCACGCCCTGCAGTTAAAGCGCGGTTAATATCGGCTTTTCCATTTTCCAAATACGCATGCATGACCGCGACACACGCCATTCATTCGGGAGAAAGCTCATGACCATTCAACTGCACTGCTTCGGGGAATCCGGCAACGCCTACAAGGCCGCCCTGGCGCTCGAATTGTCGGGTCTCGACTGGGCCCCGGTTTATGTCGACTTCTTCAACGGTGCCACCCGCAGCACCGACTACCGCCGCGACATCAACCCCATGGGTGAGGTGCCGGTGCTGGTTGACGGTGATCTGACCCTGACGCAGTCCGGTGTCATCCAGATGTACGTGACCGAGAAAAGCGGCAAGTTCGGCGGGGCCAGTCCGGAGGAGGCCCGCGAAGTGATGCGCTGGGTGTTCTGGGACAATCACAAGCTGTCAAGTCAGGCCGGCATGACGCGGTTCCTGATGAACTTCGTGCCAGAGGACAAGCGCCCCGCGCCTGTCATCGACTTCATGCAAAGCCGCCTCAAGACCGCGTATGACGTGTTGAACACCCATCTTGCCGACCGCGACTGGATCGTCAGACGGGACGTCACCAATGCGGATCTGTCGTGCTGCGGTTATCTCTATTATCCCGAACCTTTCGGTTTCGACCGCAAGGACTGGCCCCATATCGATGCCTGGCTCACGCGCCTGTCGCAGCAGCCCGGCTGGAAACACCCCTACGCGCTGATGCCCGGCAATCCGTCGGATCGGGCAGAATGAAGGAGATCAAGGATGACTGACGCCTATATTTACGACGCGATCCGCACCCCGCGCGGCAAGGGCCGCAAGGATGGGAGTCTGCACGAGGTGACATCGGCGCGGCTCTCCGCGCAGGTCCTGAACACCCTCAAGGACCGCAACAACCTCGAAGGCCACGCGGTCGAGGATGTGATCTGGGGCAACGTCACCCAGGTGGGTGAACAGGGCGGCTGCCTGGCGCGCACCGCCGTGCTGGCATCGGAGCTTGACCAGTCGATCCCGGGACTCGCGATCAACCGGTTCTGCGCGTCGGGCATGGAGGCGGTGAACCTTGCGGCCAACCAGATCCGGGGCGGCGCCGGTGAGGCCTATATCGCCGGCGGGGTCGAGATGATGGGACGCGTCGCCATGGGGTCGGACGGGGCGGCGATCGCCGTCGATCCCGCGATCGCGATGGACACCTATTTCGTGCCGCAAGGCATCTCGGCCGATATCATCGCCACCGAGTACGGTTTTTCACGCGACGACGCCGACGCCTTCGCGGTGGAAAGCCAGAAGCGCGCGGCGGCGGCCTGGAAAGACGGGCGATTTGCCAGGTCCGTTGTGACCGTGCGCGACCAGAACGGTCTGCCGATCCTCGATCACGATGAATACATGCGCCCCGGCACCGACATGCAGTCGCTGGGCGGGCTCAAGCCGTCCTTCAAGGACATGGGCGAGATGATGCCCGGTTTCGACAAGGTTGCATTGCTGAAATACCCCCATCTCGAGCGGATCAACCACATCCACCACGCGGGCAACTCGTCCGGCATCGTGGACGGTGCGGCGGGTGTCCTGATCGGATCGAAGGACTGGGGCGAGAAGCACGGGATCAAGCCGCGCGCGCGCATCCGCGCCACCGCCAAGATCGGCACCGATCCCACGATCATGCTGACCGGCCCCGTCCCGGTGACCGAGAAGATCCTGCGCGATCACGGAATGGAGATCGGCGATATCGATCTTTTCGAAGTGAACGAGGCGTTTTCGTCGGTGGTGCTGCGCTTCATGCAGGCCTTCGACGTCGATCACGCCAGGCTCAACGTCAATGGCGGCTCTATCGCCATGGGTCACCCGCTGGGTGCCACCGGCGCCATCATCATCGGCACGCTGCTTGATGAGATGGAGCGGTCCGACCGCGAAACCGGCCTTGCCACGCTGTGCATCGCGTCGGGCATGGGTGCCGCCACGATCATCGAGCGCGTGTGAGACAGAGGCAGAGGAGACAGAAGACATGACTGATTTCACCATGGAAAAAGGCGCCGACGGCGTCGCCCTGATCACCTGGGACTGCGAAGGCAAGTCGATGAACGTGCTGTCCATCGATGCCGCCCTGCATCTGGAAACGCTTATCGACGACGCGCTGGCGGACGACGCCGTCAAGGGGATCGTCATCACCAGCGGAAAGGACAGCTTTGCCGCGGGGATGGATCTGAACGTCATCGCCAGGATGAAGGCCGAGGCGGGCGACAATGCCGCCGAGGGATTGTTCAACGGCATCATGTCGCTGCACAAGGCGCTGCGGAAGATCGAACTGGCGGGCATGGACCCCAAGACCCTGAAAGGCGGCAAGCCGATCGCGGCGGCCCTGCCCGGCACAGCCCTTGGCATCGGGCTGGAACTGCCGCTGGCGTGCCACCGCATCTTTGTGACCCCCGATCCCAAGGCCAAGATCGGCCTGCCCGAGATCATGGTCGGCATCTTCCCCGGCGCGGGCGGCACCACGCGGCTGGTGCGCAAGATGGGCGCGATGGCGGCCTCGCCGTTCCTGCTGGAAGGCAAGCTCAGCGACCCGATGAAGGCCAAGGCGGCGGGTCTCGTGGACGAGGTGGTGGCCGATCCGGTTGCGGCGGCGACGGAATGGGTTTTGCAGGCGGGCGACGCGGATATCGTCAAACCCTGGGACCAGAAAGGCTACAAGATGCCCGGCGGCGCGCCCTATCATCCGGCGGGCTTCATGACCTTCGTCGGGGCCTCGGCGATGGTGCACGGCAAGACCAAGGGCGTCTACCCGGCGGCCAAGGCGCTGTTGTCGGCGGTTTACGAGGGGGCGCTGGTGCCCTTCGACACCGCCCTGAAGATCGAGGCGCGCTGGTTCACCAATGTACTGATGAACCCGTCGTCATCCGCGATGATCCGGTCGCTGTTCATCAACAAGGGCGCGCTGGAAAAGGGCGCCGTGCGGCCAAGGGGCATCGACGACCAGTCGGTGCGCAAGGTCGGCGTGCTGGGCGCGGGCATGATGGGCGCGGGCATCACGCTGGTGTCGGCCATGGCCGGGATCGAGGTGGTGCTGATCGACCAGAAGCAGGAGGCCGCCGACAAGGGCCGCGCCTATACGGAGGCCTATCTCGATCAGGGCATCAAGAAGAAGAAGGTGACCGAGGAGAAGAAGGACGCCATCCTCGGGCTGATCACCGCCACGACCGATTACGCGGCCCTCGACGGCTGCGACCTGATCATCGAGGCGGTCTTCGAAGACCCGAAGATCAAGGCCGAGGTGACCGCGAGGGTCGAAGAGGTGATCGGCGAAGACTGCATCTTCGCCACCAATACCTCGACCCTGCCGATCAGCGATCTGGCCAAGGCCAGCCGGCGGCCCGAGCAGTTCATCGGCATCCATTTCTTCTCGCCGGTCGAGAAGATGGCGCTGGTGGAGATCATCAAGGGCAAGGAAACCGGCGATCGCGCGGTGGCCAAGGCGCTCGATTTCGTGCGCCAGATCCGCAAGACGCCGATCGTGGTGAACGACGCGCGGTTCTTCTATGCCAATCGCTGCATCATTCCTTATATCAACGAAGGCATCCGCATGGTGTCGGAAGGTGTGGCACCGGCCCTGATCGAGAATGCCGCCAAGATGGTCGGCATGCCGCTGGGGCCCTTGCAGCTGGTGGACGAGACATCGATCGACCTTGGCGCGAAGATCGCGCGGGCCACCAAGGCGGCGATGGGGTCGGATTACGCTGACGAGGCGGTCGACGAGGTGATCTTCTGGATGGAAGAGGAAGGCCGCCTTGGGCGCAAGGCCAACGCGGGCTTTTACAGCTATGACGAGAAGGGCAAGCGTCAGGGCCTGTGGGACGGGCTGGCCGCGCGCTATCCGCAGGCAGAGACACAGCCCGAACTGGTCGACGTGCAGCACCGCATGCTCTTTGCGCAGGCGCTGGAGGCCGTGCGCGCGCTGGAGGAAGGCGTGCTGATGGATATCCGGGAAGGCGATGTCGGCGCGATCCTGGGCTGGGGCTTTGCGCCCTGGTCGGGGGGGCCGCTGTCCTGGCTGGATATTCTGGGCGCACCCTATGCCGCCGAGCGCTGCGACAGCCTCACGGAAGCCTTCGGCGAGCGCTTTTCCTGCCCGCCGCTCCTGCGCGAGATGGCGGCGAAGAACCAGAGCTTTTACGGTCGTTTCGCCCCGGAACAAGCCGCGGCCTGATGCGCCTGTGAAAGCAATGTGCAGCCTTTGGCTGCGCAGGTCTGGCCCGGTGATCCGTTGGATCACCGGGCTGTTTTTTGCGTATTTGGAAAATGGAAAGACCGTGTCGTGCCATGCCCCGCGACCTCGGCGCCGCGAGGCCGATCAGAACAGACTGCCCTGTTCTGGTGGTTTCGGTTTGGCCCTGGCTTTCGCAGCCGCGCCTCCGATGCGCAGGCGTCCGTCGCTGAACTCGATTTCGAGCCCGCCCGCCGCCTCGGCCGCGCGCCTGGTGGTCACCACATGGCCATCCCCGTGTATCACCGCATAGCCGCGCGCCAGCGTCGCCTTGTAGCTCAGCGTCTCACGCAGCCGATCCAGGCCCGAGAGCCGGTCGCGTTCGGTCGCGACCCGCAGTGTCTGGGCCGTGGTCAGGCGTGCGGCGAGCGTGTCGAGCGCATCGCGCTTGGTCGCCACGTCGCGCGCGATGGGCCGGATGGACAGGCGGTCGGTCTGCCTGTCCAGCGCATCGCGCTTGCCCCGCGCAAGCCGCGCCAGCGCCGGGTCGAGCCGCGGCGTCCACTGGGCCAGCATGCGGCCTGCCTCGCTCAGCTTGCTGCGCAGCATCGCCGGACGCAGGCTGCCACCGATGTCAGACAGCGTCACGCGGCGGATCTGGACGCCCCGCAGCAGGGCCGCGGGCAACCGGTCGGTCGCCCCGTCGAGCCGTTGGCGCGCCGGTTCCAGCAAGGTTTCCGGACGTGGCAGCGCGCGGGCCAGATCACCCACCCGCTGGCTGCGATGGTCGAGTTTCAGACTGACCGCCCGGGTCAGCCGCGCTTGCATCTCGCCGCTCCAGATCAGCAGGTCACGCCGCACCGGCACCGCCATTTCGGCGGCGGCGCTTGGCGTCGGCGCGCGCCGGTCGGCGGCATGGTCGATCAGCGTCGTGTCCGTTTCGTGGCCCACCGCCGAGATCAGCGGGATGTCCGAGGCTGCGGCAGCCCGTACCACCGCCTCTTCGTTGAAGCCCCAAAGATCCTCGATCGAACCGCCGCCGCGCGCCACGATCAGCAGGTCGGGCCGGGGCAATGCGCCGCCCGGTGTCATGGCGTTGAAACCCTGGATGGCGCGGGCCACCTCGGGGGCGCAGGCCTTGCCCTGAACCGCCACCGGCCAGATCAGCACCCGGCGCGGAAAGCGGTCGCGCAGCCGGTGCAGGATATCGCGGATCACCGCGCCGGACGGCGATGTCACCACCCCGATGACATCCGGTAGGAAGGGCAGATCGCGTTTGCGGGCGGCATCGAACAGCCCCTCGCCCGCCAGCATCGCCCGGCGCTTTTCAAGCATCGCCATCAGCGCGCCCATCCCGGCGGGGCGGATGTCCTCGATCACGATCTGGTACTTGGACTGGCCCGGAAAGGTGGTGAGACGGCCGGTGGCAATGACCTCCATGCCCTCTTCCACCTGTGTCTCCTGGCGCGCCGCCACGCCCTTCCACATCACACCCGAGATCACCGACCGGTCATCCTTCAGGTCGAGGTAGATGTGACCCGACCGAGGTCGCGACACGCGCCCGACCTCGCCCCGGATGCGGACATGGGCGAAGGCGCCCTCGATGGTCCGCTTCACCGCGCCGGAAATTTCCGAGACCGAAAATTCGGGAATATTGCCGGTGTCGTCTTCCTCGATAAGGTCCATGCCTGTCCCGCGCTTGTTCTTTGCCGACAGCGACCTTAGAACGCCCACGGGCGCGGGACAACGGGAAGGCCAGACCATGAACATCCTCATACTGGGCGGCGGCGGGCGCGAACACGCACTGGCCTGGGCGGTGATGCAGAACCCCAAATGCGACAAGCTGATCGTGGCGCCGGGCAATGCCGGGATCGCCCAGATCGCCACCTGCGCCAGCCTCGACATCGAGGATGGCGGCGCGGTGACGGAGTTTGCCGGAGAGAATGCGATCGACCTGGTGATCATCGGCCCCGAGGGCCCGTTGGCCGCCGGGGTCGCGGACATGTTGCGCGACGCGGGCATCCTGGTCTTCGGACCGAACCAGGCCGCCGCGCAGCTCGAGGCATCGAAGGCCTTCACCAAGGCGATCTGCGCGGCCTGCGACGCCCCCACCGCGGGTTATGCGCATTTCACCGACCAGACCGCGGCGCGCGCCTATGTGCAACGCGAAGGTGCCCCCATTGTCATCAAGGCCGATGGTCTGGCGGCAGGCAAGGGCGTGGTAATCGCCGAAACTTTGGCCGAGGCCGAGGCGGCGCTTGATCACATGTTCGGCGGGGCTTTCGGCGCTGCGGGCGCGGAAGTGGTGATCGAAGAGTTCATGACCGGAGAGGAAGCCTCGTTCTTCGTGCTCTGTGACGGCACCGACGTGCTGCCCATCGGCACCGCACAGGACCACAAGCGTGTGGGCGAAGGCGATACCGGCCCGAACACCGGCGGCATGGGGGCCTATTCGCCCGCGCCGGTGATGACCCCGGCAGTGACCGAAAGGGCCCTGAACGAGATTGTCCGACCGACCATGGCCGAAATGGCACGGCGCGGGCATCCCTATCACGGCGTTCTCTATGTCGGCCTGATGATCGAGGACGGACAGCCCCGGCTGGTCGAATACAACGCCCGCTTCGGCGATCCGGAATGCCAGGTCCTGATGCTGCGGCTCGGGGCGCAGGCGCTCGACCTTATCCACGCCTGTGCCGAGCACCGCCTTGCCGGGGCACAGGTAAGCTGGGCCGACGATCACGCGATGACGGTGGTGCTGGCGGCCAGGGGCTATCCCGGCAGTTACGAAAAGGGATCGGTGATCGGCGGGCTCGACGCGCTGCCCGAAGACAGCTTCCACATGACGTTCCATGCGGGCACGTCCCTGACCGATGGTCGCATCACCGCGTCGGGCGGTCGGGTGCTGAATGCCACGGCGCGCGGCGCAACCCTGCAAGAGGCCCGGCAACGCGCCTATGCGCTGGTCGATGCGATCGACTGGCCGCAAGGCTTCTGCCGCCGCGATATCGGCTGGCGCGCGCTTGGCGACTGACCCCGCGGCAATTCCATCCCGAAGCGCGGCTTCTGCCTTCATCTTTCCAAAAAAACGCGCGGGGGTTTGGGGGCAAGGCCCCCATGCCGCCCGATGATCCACCGGATCAGCGGGCCAGACATGCGCGGGGCCCGAAGGCCCCGCCCCTCCGGATCACATCGTCAAAACCGTGGAGCCTGTGGTCTTGCGCGCCTCCAGCGTCCGGTGTGCTTCGGCCACCTCTTCCAGCGGAAAGCGCTGATCGATGCGGATGCGCACATCGCCGGCGACCACCTTGCCGAACAACATCGATGCCATCCGCTGGCAGGTTTCGTGATCGGCGATATGGGTGAACAGGGTCGGGCGGGTGATCTTGAGCGACCCTTTCGCGCCCAGTTCGGCGATATTGAAGGGCGGCACCGGGCCCGAGGCATTGCCGAACGAGATCATCATGCCCAGCGGGCGCAGCACGCCGAGCGAGCCGTCGAAGGTGTCCTTGCCGACCGCGTCCATGACCACGTCCACGCCCTTGCCGCCGGTCAGCGCGCGGACCTCATCGGCCCAGTCGCCCTGCCGGTAGTTGATGCAGGCATCCGCGCCGTGGTCGCGGGCCAGCTGGCACTTTTCGTCGGTGCCCGCCGTGCCGATCAGGCGGATCCCCTCGGACCGGGCCCATTGGCAGGCGATCAGGCCGACCCCGCCGGCGGCGGCGTGAAACAGCACCGTGTCCCCCCGGGCGATCGGCGTCGTGCGGTGGAACAGGTATTGCGCAGTCAACCCCTTCAGCATCATCGCGGCCCCTTCCTCGAAGGAAATGGCGTCGGGCAGCGGACAGACCTGCGCCGCGGGCATCACCCGCGCCTCGGTATAGGCCCCCGGTGGCTGCGCCGCATAAGCCGCGCGGTCACCGGCTTTCAGATGCGTGACGCCCGCGCCCACCGCCTCGACGGTGCCTGCGGCCTCCATGCCCAGCGCGTGTGGCAGGGTCATCTTGTAAAGGCCGGTGCGCTGGTAGACGTCGATGAAATTAAGCCCCGCCACCGCGTGCCGGATGCGGATCTCGCCCGCGCCGGGTGTGCCGACCTCGCGGTCGACCAGCTTGAAGACCTCGGGGCCGCCATGCGTTTCGATGATCATTGTGCGGGCCATGTCACTCCTCCCTGCCGGTGTGGACGATCTCTATGCCGACAGCCTGCTCTGAAAACGCAAGGTACCGGTAGGCCTCGCGCGGCAGGGTTTCCTGCAACGCCTTCCATTCGTGATGCCGCCAGCCCGGATAGCCGTAAAGCTCGTCGAACAGCAGCACCGAGCCTACGTCAAGACGCGGGCGCAGCGCCTCGAGGACGAAGCGCGTGGGCGTGTAGGTGTCGAGGTCGAGATGGGCAAAGACGACGCGCTGGCCCGCCTGATCGTCAAGCCAGTCCGGCACGGTGTCCTGCACCCAGCCCTTCACCAGCGTCACGTTCTGCGCCACGTCGGGCATCACGCCGCCGAGCGTGAAGCGCCCCGCCTGCCCGCCCTTGGCATGCCCGGTCCAGTCCTCTTCCAGCCCCTCGAAGGAGTCGAAACCCCAGATCGGAACCTGGGGCAACTGCTTGGCGAACAGGTTCACGCCGTGCCCGCGCCAGACGCCGAATTCGGCGAACAGACCATCGGTGTCCAGCCGGTCCACCGCCTGCGCCAGGCAGTATTTCCGGATCTGGCGCTTTTCGGGAAACAGCATCGCGCCCGACATCTCGTCCCGGAAGGTCTCGAAGCTGTCCTCGATGGCCCATTCGCCCAGCAGGTCGAGCGGCGTGCGCTTGGGAATGTCGTCGCCCATCTCAGCCGCCGACCTTGAGCACGATCTTGCCGATATGGCCCGAGCTTTCCATCCGCGCATGTGCCGCCGCCGCGTTGTCCAGCGTGAACTCGGAGTCCATGACCGGTTTGATGCGCCCGGCATCGAGCAGCGGCCAGACCTCGGCGCGCAGGGCCTCGGCGATCAGCGCCTTGGCGTGATCCGATTGCGGTCGCAAGGTCGAGCCGGTGATCGTCAGCCGCCGGGTCATCACCGGCGCGAAATTCAGCGTCACTTTGGGCCCGCCCAGAAAGGCAATCTGGACCAGCCGCCCGTCATCGGCCAGCGCCTTGATGTTGCGCGGGATGTAATCGCCACCAACCATGTCGAGGATCAGGTCGGCGCCGCCCTCGGCGCGCAGGATGTCGACGAAATCCTCGTCGCGGTAGTTGATCGCGCGCTCGGCCCCCAGGGCGGTGCAGGCGGCGCATTTCTTGGCCGATCCGGCGGTCGCGAAGACCCGCGCGCCGAAATGCCGGGCCAGCTGGATCGCGGTGGTGCCGATGCCGGACGAGCCGCCGTGGACAAGAAAACGCTCACCGCCCGTCAGGCGACCGCGCTGGAACACGTTGGACCAGACGGTGAAGAACGTCTCGGGCAGGCAGGCGGCGGCGTCCAGCCCCATGCCGTCGGGCACTGGCAGGCAATGCGCGGCGGGGGTCACGGCGTATTCGGCATAGCCGCCACCGGGCAGCAGAGCGCAGACCGTGTCGCCGACCGCGACCCCGTCGGCCCCCGGCCCGACCGCCACCACCGTGCCAGAGGCTTCGAGCCCCGGCAGGTCCGAGGCATCGGGCGGCGGCGCGTACATGCCCGCGCGTTGCAGCGCGTCGGGCCGGTTGACCCCGGCATAGGCGATCTGGAGCAGCACCTGGCCATGCCCCGGCTGCGGCACGTCGCGCTTGACCGGCACCAGGACGTCCGGCCCGCCATGTTGGGATATCTCGACCGCGCGCATCGTCTCTGCCATCTCTTGCCTCCTGTCGCTTCGGAGCCGAGAGTGACCTGACCGCAGGCCGGTGACAACTGGATAGACGCCCGGGACGGTCGTGCACGCAGGCTAGAGTCCGCGTCCGCCGGTCTGGCCGGGAACATCGGTGCGACGGCGCGGCGGCCTGATCGCGGCGGCCAGCCGTTCGGGTCCCGCCATCAGACGCGACAACAGCGGGTTCTTGCGCAGGGTCGCCTTGGCCTGCTCGATCCGCATGACGTCCTCGATCCGCCGATCGAGGAAATCCCAGGTCGCCTGGTTGTCGACCGAATCGTCCCCGAGCCAGAACAGGACGGTTGCGGAGTAGACCCCCGACAGCGTCGCCCGCTTGGTGTACCAGTTCACATCGGTCGAGGTATCGCCGAGCGCCGTCCAGATCGCATCCGCCGTGCCCCAGATCGCGCGGGCACCGTCGGGCGCATAGGGCGGCAACGCAAAGAGCGTGGTGCCACGCCGCACCACTTCGCGGTCTTCGGTGGCCGCGATGCGGTAGCGGACCGCCCGCGTGACCTTGTCACGAAAGCGCAGGCTGGCAAGATCCGTGGCGGCAAGCCGCGCCACCATCTTCGCATCGCCGCGCCGGTGATAGGCCAGCGCCAGATCGACCGCCCCGCGCGGCATCAGCGCCCTGGCGACCGTCGGGTCGACCCCGGAATCGGCGATGGCGGCGCGGAAACTCGCCTCGGTCCAGCCATCGAAGGGCACGTGCATCAACGCGGCGTCGATCAGCCTGTCCAGCGTGTCGTCGCCGGCGGTGTCATCCGTGGTGCCGTCCACGCCATCCGACGCGTGCGCGGTATTCGCGTCGGTGATAGCGTCGGTGGTTGTGTCGGTGGTCTTGTCGGTGGTTGTGTCGGCAGTGTCTTCGGCGGTAGTGTCGGTCATCATCCGGGCTTTCCTGTCGGTCTCTATACCCTAGACAAGCTAGGGGACCTTTGCTATAGGGCCACTTCCTGCAAATCATTGCAATTCAACCTAGGAAGGTGGTGACAACCACATGCAGGTAAGTGTTCGCGACAACAACGTCGATCAGGCGCTCCGTGCCCTGAAGAAAAAGCTGCAGCGCGAAGGCGTGTTCCGCGAAATGAAGCTTCGGCAACATTTCGAGAAACCGTCCGAGAAAAAAGCACGCGAGAAAGCCGAGGCGATCCGCCGTGCGCGCAAGCTGGCGCGCAAGAAGGCGCAGCGCGAGGGCATGATGTAAGCAGCCCCGGACACGAAGGCGGCGCGGTTGCGTCGCTTCGTCAGACGGCCCCCGTCGGCTCGCCCGGTCGGGGGTTTGTCGTTTTTGAGAAGCGGCGCGCGCCGTTGGATCGACGCGGGCAAGCCCGCGCCGACCCGCTGGGGGCGCTGCCCCCAGACCCCCGGAGTATTTCCGGTCCGATCGTGACAGGGGCCCGTGCGCCCGCCGATCAGCGCGCCGCGCCCCGCACCTGATGCGGGGCCTCGCGATCAGCCGCTGGCGTCGGCAAGGATCATGTCGGATGCCTTTTCCGCGATCATCACCGTCGGCGCGTTGGTGTTGCCCGAGGTGATCGTCGGCATCACGCTGGCATCCACGACCCGCAATCCCGCGATGCCCCGCAGGCGCAAGGCGCCATCGACCGGTGCGGCGGCGTCGATGCCCATGCGCAGGGTGCCGACAGGGTGAAAGATCGTGGTGCCGATGTCGCCCGCGGCGCGCACCAGTTCCGCATCCGACTGCGCCGCATCGCCGGGCGTCACCTCGCAAGGGCTGTAACGGGCCATAGGGCCTTGCGCCATGATCCGGCGGGTCAGGCGAATAGCATCGGCGGCGACCCTGCGGTCGCCCTCGGTCGACAGGTAATTCGGAGAGATCGCGGGTGCCGCACGGAAATCGGTCGAGGTCAGCCGGACCGTGCCGCGCGATTCGGGCCGCAGGTTGCACACGCTCGCGGTGATCGCGGGATAGGGATGCAGCGGCTCTCCGAAGGCCCCGAGTGACAGCGGCTGAACGTGGTATTCCAGATCCGGCGTCGCCAGATCCGGGCGCGACCTGGCGAACGCGCCCAGTTGCGACGGGGCCATCGACATCGGCCCGGTCCGCCTCAGCGCGTATTCCAGCCCGATCAGGGCCTTGCCCCAGAGCGCGTTCGCCAAGGTGTTCAACGTCTTGGCTCCGGTCAGCCGCCAGGAGCACCGCAGCTGAAGATGATCCTGCAGATTGCCCCCGACTTCCGCCATGTCACGCCGTACCGCGATGCCCTGTCCGGCCAGAAGATCTGCCGGGCCGTAGCCCGACAATTGCAGGATATGGGGCGATCCGATCGCACCGGCGCACAGGATCACCTCGGCCCGGGCGCGTGCGGTGCCCGCGACGCCGTCCCGGTCGAACTGCACGCCCACCGCGCGCCCCCCCTCGATGTCCAGCCGCTTGACCTGAGCGCCGGTCTCGATGCGCAGGGCGTCGGGATCGGCCTTGCGGAGAAACGCCTTGGCCATCGACACCCGCCAGCCGCCTTTCTGGCTGACCCGGAAATAGCCCACACCGGCGTTGTCGCCGGTATTGAAGTCATCGACTCTGGGAATGCCGGCCTCGGAGGCCGCGGCCATCCAGTCATCCAGAACCGCCCAGGACAGGCGCTGGTTTTCGATCCGCCAGGGCCCGCCCGCCCCGTGATGCGCGCTTTCGCCCTCGACGTAATCCTCGCTGCGCTTGAAATAGGGCAGCACGTCGTCCCACCCCCAGCCGGTCAGGCCCATCTGACGCCAGCCGTCGTAGTCGGCGGCCTGCCCGCGCAGGTAGAGCATGCCGTTGATCGACGAACACCCGCCCAGGATGCGCCCGCGGGGGTAAAGCAGCGATCGTCCGTTCAGACCGGGCTCGGCGCCGGTCCTGAACATCCAGTCGGTGCGCGGATTGCCGATGCAATAGAGATACCCCATCGGGATATGGACCCAGTGGTAATTGTCGCGCCCGCCAGCCTCGAGCAGCACAACCCGGTGGCCCGCATCGGACAGGCGGCGCGCAACGACGCAGCCTGCACTGCCCGCGCCGACAACGACGTAATCTGCCTCGATCTGCATGGCGTGTCCCTCCCTCGGGACAGGACCGTCGCTCCTGGCGGCGCGATTGACAAGTCCGTGGCCAGGCGGTCCGCTCACACCGATTGACATATGGCGGGCGTCCGTTACCCAAGGTCGGGATCGCCCGCGACATCGACCCGATGCGCGGCGCAACACCAAGGAGTGACGGGCATGCACTGGCAGTCCTGCCTGGAACCTGGACCGACAGAACGAGGAGGACAGAATGAAGATCGGCTGCCCCACAGAGATCAAGGCGCAGGAATTCCGCGTCGGCATCACACCCGAAGCCGCCGCCGAGGCGATCGCCCACGGTCACCAGGTTCTGATCCAGAAGGGGGCCGGTGACGGCGCCGGTTTCACCGATGACGACTATGCCGGGCGCGGCGCGCAACTGGTCGAGGCCGCGGACGACATCTTTGCCCAGGCCGACATGATCGTGAAGGTAAAAGAGCCGCAGGCTTCCGAACGCAAGATGCTGCGCGCGGGACAGATCCTGTTCACCTACCTCCATTTGGCGCCCGACCCCGAGCAGACCCGCGACCTGATCGCCTCGGGGGCCACCTGCATCGCCTACGAAACGGTGACCGATAACCGCGGCGGGCTGCCGCTGCTGGCGCCGATGTCGGAAGTGGCCGGCAAGCTGGCACCGCAGATGGGGGCCTGGACCTTGCAGAAATCCAATGGCGGGCGCGGTGTGCTGATGGGCGGCGTGCCCGGCGTCTTTCCGGCCCGCGTGGTGGTGATCGGCGGCGGCATCGTGGGCACCAATGCGGCGCGGGTCGCCGCCGGGATGGGCGCGGATGTCGCCGTGCTTGATCGGTCGCTGCCGCGCCTGCGCCATCTCGACGAGCTCTTCAAGGGGGCGTTCAAGACGGTCTATGCAAGCCAGGCCGCAACCGCCGAACTGGTGACCGAGGCCGATATGGTGATCGGTGCGGTGCTGGTCCCCGGTGACGCCGCGCCCAAGCTGATCAGCCGCGACCAACTGTCCACGATGAAGCCCGGCGCGGTGCTGGTGGACGTGGCCATCGACCAGGGCGGCTGCTTCGAGACCTCGAAGGCCACGACCCATCAGGACCCCATCTTCGAGGTGGACGGCATCATGCACTATTGCGTCGCCAACATGCCGGGTGCCGTGGCGCGCTCTGCAACCATCGCCCTCGGCAACGCCACGATGCCCTTCATGCTGGCGCTGGCCGACAAGGGCTGGAAACAGGCCTGCGCTGACGATCCGAACCTGCTGAACGGTCTCAACGTGCATGCCGGAAAGCTGACCTATGAGGCGGTCGGTCGCGCGCTCGGCATCGACGTGACCGCGCCACAGCGGGTCTTGCATGATGCAACGTAAGCCACCCGAACGATCCCCGGCGCCGCTGCCATGACCCGGTTGACCGTCCTGACCGACGTGCTCACCGACCGCGGTTCGAAATACGCGGTCTCGGGCGGCCCGGTCGGCAGCCGCGGCGCGGCACGAGCGTTGGCAAGCGATCTCAAGCGGCGCAAGACATTCGCCCGGGCGACACATGACAGTTGGGCGATCCTGCTGCCCGATGGCCCGATCAAACAGGACAACGGCGAAGGCGGCGCTGGAATGGTCATTCTCAAGCGCCTCACCGGTGCCGGGCTGACCGGCCACCTGGTGATCGTGACACGATGGTTTGGCGGTACGTGTCTGGGCGGCGACCGCTTTCGTAACGTCAAGACCGCAACGCAAACCGACCTCGACCACATCCCCCGCGCCTGAGCCCCGACAGCGGCTACCCGCCACTTTTTTTTCACGAACGGACCGGAAATACTCTCGGGGGAGTGTGAGGGGGCAGACAGCCCCCTCGCTGCGATCGCCGCGCTAGAGCACGACTATGCCGTTATGCTTGGCCTTGTGCTCTGGCTCCACATGGATCGTCACCGTGCATTCCGACAGGGTGGCCTTCAATGCGGCCTCGATCCGGTCGCAAATGCCGTGGGCATCGTGCACGCTCATCTCTCCCGGAACGATCAGATGGAACTCCACAAAGGTCGCGCGACCGGCGGACCGGGTGCGCAGATCATGCGCCTCGATGGCGCCCTCGGCGTGTTCCGAGATCAGATCGCGCAGCGCCGAAAGGTCCGCGTCGGGCACCGCCTCATCCATCAGCCCGCCGACCGAGGCCATGATGACGCGATAGCCAGACCACAGGATGTTCAGCGCCACGAACCCCGCCAGCGCCGGGTCGAGCCACATCCACCCGGTCAGCGTGGCCGCGGCGATCCCTGCCGCCACCCCCAGGGACGACACGATATCGGTGACCAGATGGCGGCCATCCGCCGACAGCGCCGGCGACCGCAGCGCCCGTCCTTGCCGGATCAGCACGAAGGCCCAGACACCGTTGATCACGCTCGCCCCCAGGTTCACCGCGAGTCCCTGCCAGGGGGCCGTGATCACGCGCGGCTCGAGCAATGCCCCCCAGGCCTCGCGCAGGATGAACAGCGCGGCGAGGATGATCAGAACGCCCTCGAAGATGGCCGAGAACAGTTCGGCCTTGTGGTGGCCATAGGGATGTTCGGCGTCGGGCGGACGGTCGGCGATGCGCACGGCGAGCAATGCCGCCAGCGCGGTGGCCACGTTCACGATGCTCTCGAGCGCATCCGACAACAGCGCCACAGAACCGGTGATTGCCCAGGCGAAGGTCTTGATGGCCAGCACCAGCACACCCACCAGAACCGAAAACGCGGCAATCCGTGCGGTTTTGCTCATGTGCCGAAGACCCCGTTCTGCGCGTTCTCCGGCGGGTCATAAAAGAGCCGGCGCGGTTCCTCAACCTCGCGCATGAAACCGGCCTGTTCCGATCGGAAACAGGCCGCCCGCATGACAATCGGATGGAGACCTATTTCTGCAGCGAGTCGCGGATCTGGATGAGGATGTCCAACTCGGACGGACCGGTCTTGACCTCGGGGGCGATCTCATCGGGCTTTTCGGCGGCGGATTTGATGCGGTTGACCATCTTGACCAGCACGAAGACCACGAAGGCCACGATCAGGAAGTTGATAACGGCCATCAGGAACGACCCGATCGCGAAGACCGGCACGCCCGCCTCCCGGGCGGCCTCGAGCGATGTCTGGTCGGACCCGTCAAGCGTGTAGAACCACCCCGAAAAGTCGATGCCGCCGGTGAACAGCGCGATGATCGGATTGATCAGATCGCCCACCAGCGAGGTGACGATGGCGGTGAACGCTGCGCCGACGATGATGCCGACAGCCATGTCCATGACATTGCCCTTGGCGATAAAATCCTTGAATTCGTTGATCATGTTCCCAATCCTTGAGGCGTCATGCCTTGAAAGTGCCACTGAAGCCGTGCCCGTTTCGGCCCGGACATCGCGAAACGCAAGCCAGGGTCCGAAAAATTTTTCAAATTCTTTCCTTGCCGACACACGGCAAATCCGGCAATCGCCAGAGTCCCCTGCCGCCACCGCGTGCGCCCCGGATTTTTTTGAAAAAAATCCGAGTATTGCCCGACATGGCAAAGACGCCGCGTTCAGCCCGGGATCTGCCCGGTCAGGACGTAGCGCAGCACGGCGACGACTTCTTCGGGGCTTCTGGCGACCGCGTCGGCAGCTGCATCGACCTCTTTCAGCGGGTGGTCGTGGTCCTCGGACTGCAGAACTACCAGGCTCTTGCCCAGCGCCGCCGCATAGCCCGCGTCGAAGGCCGCATTCCATTGCTTGTACTTGTCGCCAAAGCGCACGACGACAACGTCCGCGTCACCGATCGCCTTGCGCGTGCGGATACCGTTGACCAGCGCGCCCTTGCGGTCATGCCAGAACTTCCGCTCTTCGGCGCCGAGGATCGCCACGCCGCAATCGTCCGACGCCGCGTGATCGGTCACCGGCCCCGAAAAGGTCACGTCGAGCCCCTTGGCCCCGTCGATGATCTGATCCCGCCAGTCGGTGTGGATTTCTCCGGCAAGATATACGTTGAGACCCATGGCATATTCTCCCGTTCTGGTCCGGTCTGAGGAATTGGCGCGCGTTTTCACCCGCCTCTCGCGTGTTACTTTGACACCGCGCGCATGCAGGGTGTCACCCCCTGAGCACGCCGCCCGTGGCCCGCTGCACCTTCTCGACGATCCTGGCACCGACCGCCTCGATGTCCTTTTCCTTCAACGTCGCCTCGGTGGGCTGCAGACGCACGGTGATGGCCAGCGACTTCTTGCCCTCGCCGAGACTGCCGCCGATGAATTCGTCGAACACGCGGACCTCTTCGATCAGCGCCTTGTCGGCCCCTGCCGCGGCGTTGACCAGATCCAGTGCCTGCACCCCGGCATCGACGACGAAGGCGAAGTCGCGTTCGACCGGTTGCAGGTCGTTCAATGCCAGTGCGGGCCGGGTCGTGCTGCGGGATTTCGGCATCGGGATCTCGGCCGGCCAGAGGGTAAAGGCCACGGCGGGCCCCTTCACATCCATCTCGCGCAGAACGCGCGGGTTCAGCTCTCCGAAGATCCCCAGCACCTTTTTCGGCCCGAGACACAGTTTGCCGTGACGCCCGGGATGCCACCAGTCCGACGCACCGCGCAGGATCTGCATCCTGGCGGGCGCGTTCATCGCCGCCAGCACCGCCTCGGCATCGGCCTTGGCATCATAGAGGTCCACGGCGCGCGCGGCCCCATGCACATCCTTGGGGCCGGTACGTCCGACCAGGAGCCCCGAGATGAGCAGATGCTGCTCCCCCGGCTCGCCGCCGTGAAAGGCTGCTCCGATCTCGAACAGCGCGAAATCATTCTGCCCGCGGGCCTGGTTCCGCGCCGCCGCCAACAGCAGGCCGGGCAGCAAGGCCGGTCGCATGTGCGACATCTCGCTGCTGATCGGATTTGCCAGCATGGTCGAGTCATGGCCGCCGTTGAACAGGGCCGCCGACTTGGCGTCGATAAAGCTGTAGGTCACGCATTCGCTGTAGCCCAGCGACGCCGCCGTCCGCCGCGCCGCCTGTTCGCGCCGCTGCATCGGGGTCATCGTCGGTTTCGGAACGCCGGGCGCGCGCGGCAGCGGCTTGCCCTGCAGCCGGGTCAAAGACGCGACGCGGGCCACCTCTTCGACCAGATCGGCGGATCCCGTGACATCGGGGCGCCAGCTTGGCACATGCGCCATGTCGCCCTCGAGCCGGAACCCCAATGCGGTCAGGGTCTCGCGCTGTTCGGCCTCGGGAATGTCCATGCCGACCAGCGACTGTACGCGTGCCGGGTCCAGCTTGTAGGCGCGGGAATGGTCGGGGATGGCACCTGCCTGCACCACGTTCGACGCCTCGCCACCGGCGTGATCAAGGATCATGCGGGTGGCGTGTTCGATGCCGTGCGGTGTCCATTCGGGGTCGATGCCCCGCTCGAACCGGTAGCGCGCATCGGAATTGATCCGCAGCGCGCGCCCGGTATAGGCGGTGCGGACAGGCTCGAAGAAGGCCGCCTCGAGGAACACGTTGACGGTCGCCTCTGTCACACCCGACAAAGCGCCGCCCATGATGCCGCCAAGGCTCTGGATGCCGGTATCGTCCGAGATCACCGTCATGTCCGCATCGAGCCGATAGGTCTTGTCGTCCAGCGCCAGCAGCTCTTCGCCGCCCTCGGACCTGTGCACGCGCAGATCGCCCGAAAGCCTGTCGGCGTCAAACACGTGCAGCGGGCGGTTGCGGTCGACGGTGAAGAAGTTGGTCACATCCACCAGGAACGAGATCGGGCGCAGGCCGATCGCCTTGAGCTGCTGTTGCAGCCAGTCGGGCGACGGGCCGTTCTTCACGCCCCGGATCAGGCGGCCGAAAAAAACCGGACAGGCCGCACGCGTATCGTCGTCGATGGTGACATTGATCGGGCTGGCGAAAGCGCCGGGAATGGCATCGGTATCGCGGGCGATCATCGTGCCGAGGCCCCGCGCCGCAAGATCGCGGGCGATGCCGCGTACCCCCAGCGCATCGGGGCGGTTGGGGGTGATGGCGATCTCGATCACCGGATCGACCTTCGCGGGGTCGTGTTGCGCCAGCCAGTCGGCGTAGCTCTGGCCGATTTTGCCCTCGGGCAACTCGATGATCCCGGCATGCTCCTCGGAAAGCTCCATCTCGCGCTCGGAACACATCATGCCATGGCTCTCGATGCCGCGAATCTTGCCGACCTGGATGGTGGTGTCGATGCCGGGCACATAGGTTCCGGGCTTGGCGACGACGACGAAGATGCCGTCGCGGGCATTTGGCGCGCCGCAGATGATCTGGCTCTCGCCGGTATCCGTTTCGACCCGGCAGACCTTGAGCTTGTCGGCGTCGGGGTGCTTTTCGGCGGCGATGACCCGCCCGACGGTAAAGTCGCGCAGCTTTTCCGCGGGATTTTCAACGCCTTCCACCTCGAGGCCCAGATCGGTCAGCGTCTCGGCGATCTCATCGACGGAGGCTTGCGTGTCGAGATGGCTTTTCAGCCAGGAGAGGGTGAATTTCATCGCGTGCGGCCCTTTGGTGCGGTCTTGGGCCGCGTGTTAGCGGATCGGCGTCCGGGGGGGAAGGGGCAGCCGGTTTCAGCGGGTTTCGCGCTGCACCAGCGGCTCGAGCCTGCCCGCGCGATAAAGATGGATTTCGCGCGCCAGCCGCAGCGTGGGCTTGGTCGCGAAGAACACCGACCCCAGCACGAAACACCAGATCGCCGGGGTCTCGTAGGCCTTCCAGAAGAACAGGACAGAGCCCACGAGGAACAGCATCGCGGCGGTAAAATCGACGGCGGTATGCGCGATCTCGTAAAGCGCGTAGAGGGCGCGGGTGCGATCGTTGCGGTCGCGGTTCTCGTGGTGGAAGAGGGGCATGGCGGGGGTCCTTCGAAGATGCTTGCGAAAAGCCTAGCCGCCACTCTCCGGCTGTCCACCAGCCCAGCCGCGAGGGGCCGGGCCAGCGCCGGACCGGCGGGCTGGTGCAGCACCGAATGTGCTCAGCGGTTTATCTCGTCAGGTCATCGCCCCGCCCGAGCGGCGCACTGGCGTCCCCAAAGCGCCAGACCGTTCCGGTCGGGTCATGTGTGACGCATGCCTTTGGCATGTTCGCTGGCCCGGCGGCTGCCAAAGGCAGCTTTGCTCAGGCCAGAATCCCCAATGAAATCAATAAATTTAAAAATGTTTATATGCTCACGCCCAACTTCTCTGCAACTTCTTGCTTTAAGTAGGTAACGGCAATCTCTCGCATCATCGAGAGGGTCACTCCACCAACGCTTTTAGCACCCTCACGAGTTTTATTCCAAATCGTGTCACTTCGAATAGCGTCCAAGTAATCATACCCATCGTTTGTCAAACGATACGTGCTATTTGCCACAGGCGCGACAAAACCTGCATCCACCAGCAATCGAACGTGCCCGCTTTTGACGCGATCTTGCGTGTTACTTCCGAGCGTATCGGCCACTATAAGCAACCAGTCTTCGTTCGCTTCGAACTCAAAAAGTAAGCTGCGCAGTAGCTCCTGATCTCGCTTCACCGCGACAAGCCCCCATGCAGCGTCGGCACGTCCAGGCTTGAAAAACCGTAGTGCCGCAGCCACCGCAGGTCCGAGTCGAAAAACGCCCGCAGGTCCGGCATGCCGTATTTCAGCATCGCGATCCGGTCGATTCCCATGCCGAAGGCAAAGCCCTGCCATTCGTCCGGATCGACCCCTGCGGCCTGCAAAACCTTGGGATGCACCATGCCCGACCCCAGCACCTCGAGCCAGCCATCGCCCTCGCCGATCTTCAGCTGGCCATTTTCCCACGAACACTGGATGTCCACCTCGGCGGACGGCTCCGTGAACGGGAAATGCGACGCGCGGAAGCGGGTCTTGATGCCCTTGACCTCGAAGAAGGCGGCAAAGAACTCCTCAAGCACCCATTTCAGGTGCGCCATCGAGATGTCGCGGTCGATGGCAAGCCCCTCGACCTGATGGAACATCGGCGTATGCGTCTGGTCGTAATCGGCGCGGTAGACCCGCCCCGGCGCGATGATGCGGCAGGGCGCGCCGTGCTTTTCCATGTGCCGGATCTGCACCGGCGAGGTATGCGTGCGCAGCACATGCGGCGGGCGGTTATCGCCCGCGTCGCGGTGCATGTAGAAGGTATCCATCTCAGCCCGTGCGGGGTGGTGACCGGGGATGTTGAGCGCGTCGAAATTGTACCAGTCGGTGTCGATCTGCGGCCCTTCGGCCACCGCGAACCCCAGATCGGCGAAGATCGCGCCGACCTCCTCCATCACCTGGCTGATCGGATGGATCGTGCCCGCACGGCGGTCGCGCCCGGGCAGCGTCACGTCGAGCCATTCGTCCTTCAGGCGCGCATCGAGCGCGGCATCCGACAGCGCGGCTTTCTTGGCGCTCAGGGCAGAGTTAATTTCGTCCTTGAGCGCATTGAGCGCCGGGCCCGCGACCTGGCGCTCCTCGGCGCTCATCTTGCCCAACTCGCGCATCTTCAGGCTGATCTCGCCCTTCTTGCCAAGGGCCTCGACGCGCAATGCCTCGAGGGCGGTTTCGTCACCGGCCCCGGCAATCGCTTCGATATACTTGTCGCGCAGATCGTCCATGTCGCCCTCGGCGCTGCCTCATCGGGCGCCTAGCTACCGCGCCGCGCGGGTGGGCGCAACTCCCGCAGGACGTCCATTTACCGCGGCGCGGACCATGACAGCGACTGCGCCAGCGGCGCGCGCAGATGCGCCGCGATCAGACGTTCGGCCCCGATCCGGCTGAGGTGATCGTCGTCGCGGTAGAAAATTTCTTCGCCGTCAGCGATCGGACAGAATTCGGCGCACCACGTCTCGATCAGGGGCACGAAGGTGACATCCTCCCTGCCCTCCGCAAGCCGCGCCAACAAGGCCGAGGCCCGGGCGTTGCGCGCCTGGGTTTCCGCACGGCTGGGCGGATGGCGCAAGGAGGCGCCGAACAGCGTTGCGGACGCAAAGGCCTGCGGCACGTCGAAGCCGATCTCGGGCACCCCTTCCAGCAGCACCACGCGCCGTCCGGTCGCGGTAATGCGTGCGATCAGCGCGTCGAGCCCCGCCGCAATGAGTGCCGGATTGCCCGTGATGTCGCCCATGCCCGCAGCGGCCACATCGCCACCCGGCGTGACCTCGAAGGTCGCGATGCCCGGCGCTTCCCCCGGCGCGCGCACACCTTCGACCGCCAGCGCCCAGCGCGCCACCAGAACGATGGTGTCGTAATCCTCGGTGTCGAGCAGGCGCAGCAATTCCGCCTTGGCGTCGGTGCATTCGGCTTCCTCGTCGGTTCTGCGTACCCCGGCAAGCGGCGTGCAGGCCGAGGCATAGAGCAACGCCCCCCCAAGGCCTTCGTCCCGCATCAGCGCATCGAAGCCATAGGCAAGCGCGCCCGCGTGCGAATCCCCGAAGACCAGCACGTCGGGCGCGACATCCGGGGCAGCCGCCCCGCCCGAATGCGCCAGCCCCAGCGGGCAGGGCACGGCCTCGGAGCGCTTGCCACAGCGCGCCACCGGCAGCGTCTTTTCGTCCGAGATGGCCAGGATCGGCGTCAGCGCGGCAGGCATCCGCGCTGCATAGCCGTCTTCCGTGTCGATGGTGCTGCCCGCAGTATACAGCAGCGCGGCCCCCACCGCACTGGCGGCAAAGATGGTGCGACGGCGCAGACCGCCCGCCTTGGCCGGACGGCGGAATGGGCGCTCGACAAAACGCCAGCTCAGCACCGCAAGGATCAGCGCTGCGGCGATGGCAAGCGCTGTCAGGCCGGGCGACAGCACCCCGTCACCGACCCAGAGGCGCGCCGCGACCAGAACCGGCCAATGCCAGAGGTAGAGCGAATAGGACACCAGCCCGACCCCCACCAGCGGCGCCCAGCCCAAAATCCGCGCGGCAACGGTGTCATGCGTCGCGCCGGTCCAGATCAGACATGCCGCCCCCAGCACCGCCGGAAGCGCGGCGAGACCGGGGAACGGTGTCGTCGCGGAATAGAGCACCACCGAGGCGGCAATCGCACCCAGCGCGCCCAGCGACAGCGCATTGGCCACGGGTCTTGACGGCACCACGCGGGCGCCAAGCATCGCCACCAGGGCCCCTGCCCCCAACTCCCACGCGCGCCCGGGCGTGGCATAAAACCCCGCAACCGGGTCGGTCGCGACCAGGGTGGTGGCATAGGCCAGCGACACGGCCGACAGAAGCGCCACAAGCATCCAGGCTTGGTGCCGCATCAGCGCAGTCGCCCCCAGCAACAACAGCGGGAACACGATGTAGAACTGCTCTTCCACCGCCAGCGACCAGGTATGCAGCAGGGGCATGAACTCGGCACCCGGCGCGAAGTAGTCAGAGGCGATCCACAGGAAGTGATAGTTGGAAAAGAAAAACGTCGTGGCAATGACGCTTTCGGCCATCGCCTCGTATTGCCCCGGCACCAGCATCCACCAGCCCGCCACCAGCACCAGCAGGATCATGGCGAACAGTGCAGGCAGGATGCGGCGCGCCCGGCGTTCGTAGAACGAGACCAGACTGAACCGGCCCGCCGCGATCTCTTCCGCGAGGATGCGGGTGATCAGGAACCCCGAGATGACGAAGAAGATATCGACACCCACATAACCCCCGCCGAAACCCGGCACATGAGCATGGTCCAGTACGACGGGCAGTACCGCCACGGCGCGAAGTCCATCGATGTCGCGGCGGTATTTCAAGGCCGGCCTCCGCCATGCTGCAAGATTGCTTCCGCTTACCCGCGAACGCCGCCGACGTCAAAGCGCGCGCGAGAGGTCCGGATCGCGCATGTCGCGCGCCGGTCACTTGCATGCGTCGTGGGACCAGCGGCGAGGCCGGTTCGAAAGGTCCGGGGATAGACGCGGCACTTCCATCCCTTGCCCGCCCGGGGCCTTTGGGATGGGTGCGGCGGGCACCGCGGCTTGCGCCGGGGCCGGTGGCGTATAGGGTTGCAGGGCGCGGCGAGACAGGACGGGACGGGACGGGACATGCCAGCTTTCCGGCGGTCTGGTCCGGCGGGTTTGTCGCGTGGCACCGGGTTGCGCGCTTGCCCGGAAACGCCCGCGCTCCCACCTTGGGACCGGGCCATCGACGAGAGGATACCGGATGCGACTGCGCCTTGCCTTTCTTCTTATCTCTCTGACGGCCGCTTGCGGGCGCGGGGTGCCCGAGGGCGCGCAGATCGTCGTCGCGGGCGATTCGGTCATGGCCTGGAACCGCGTGCAGGGTGCGTCGGTCGCGGACGGTGTGTCGCAACGCCTCGGTCAGACCGTGGGCGATGTGTCCCTGCCCGGGGCCAGCGTGACCGGATCGTCCGGGGTGGCCGCGCTGAACATCTCTCGGCAGGTGGCCGATCTGTCGCCGCGCTGGGTGGTGATGAATGGTGGTGCCAATGATCTGGGCGTCGGCTGCTCGGGTTCGGAGACGGGCGCCATCCTCGACCGGCTCGTATCCGCTGACGGCACAAGCGGCGCGATCCCGCGCATGGTGTCGGGGCTGAGGGCGCGCGGCGTGCTGGTGCTTTGGGCGGATTACTACACCTCGCCGAAATACGCCGGGACGCTCTGCGGACAGATCTACGACCAGATGGGCGCGCGCACGTCGCGGATGGCCGCACGGGATTCGGGCATCGTCTTCGTCGACATGGGCGCCGTGGTGCCGGCGTCGAACCTCGGGCTTTTTGCGGGCGACCGGGTCCATCCCTCGGCGCAGGGATCGGATCGCATCGCCGGATTGGTCGCGGACGCCCTGCGGGCGGCGGATCCCGGGCTGGCGCGCTAGGTCGCGCCCCGGCTCGGGCGCAAGACAGGTCAGCCAGGACACGCGGGCCAGGGCATGTCGGCCGAAACATATTGGCCGAGATGGAAAAAGACCCCGGTCGCGCCTGCGATCCGGGGTCTTTTCCGTAGAGCGGTGCCGGGGCGCGTTACGCGGCCAGCGCGCCTTTCGCCTGATCGACGATGGCACCGAAGGCTTCGGGCTCGTGCACGGCGAGATCGGCCAGAACCTTGCGGTCGACCTCGATCCCGGCCAGCGACAGGCCGTTGATGAAGCGCGAATATGTCAGCGCGTCATCGTGCATGCGCACGGCGGCGTTGATCCGCTGGATCCACAGCGCCCGGAAGTTCCGCTTACGGTTCTTGCGGTCGCGCGTGGCGTATTGGTTGGCCTTGTCGACCGCCTGGGTGGCGACCTTGAAGGTGTTCTTGCGGCGACCATAGTAGCCTTTGGCTGCCTTGGTGATTTTCTTGTGACGGGCGTGGGTAACGGTCCCACCTTTGACTCGCGCCATGATCTAGCTCCTTGAATTCTGTATATCTGGGTGGGATCAGCGGTCGTAGGGCATGAAGCCCTTGATGATCTTTGCATCGGGGTCCGACAGGGTCGTCGTGCCACGTGCATCCCGGATGAACTTCTTGCTGCGCTTGATCATGCCATGGCGCTTGCCGGCCTGCGCCGCGAGGACTTTCCCGCCGGCGGTGACCTTGAAGCGCTTCTTGGCGCTCGACTTCGTCTTCATCTTGGGCATTTCCATCTCCATCTGCTTGAGCGTCGGTTACACGCGACTCGGCAATGCCACTTGGCCGGCCGCGCGACGGCGGAGCCGCCCCATTAGAACGGCGGCCCCCGGATTGCAAGCGCAGATCAGAGCGCGCGCAATGCCGCCACCAATTCGTAGAAAACCATCGGGATATCGGCCAGCCGGTATCCGCCCCCCGACGCGTCCCAGGCATAGAGAATCGCCGCTCCGGCCCCGCCGACCAGCACCAGCGCCAAGATCGGTCGACGCCCGTCGGCGAAAGCCGCCAGCGCGGATGTGACCGACAGCGCCAGGACAAACAGTCCCAGCGCCAGCGCGATATCAGGTGACATGACAGACCCCTTCCCGGCGTGCGGGAAGCCTACTCCGGGTCGGTGGCGTAGATCAAACGTTCGTCGCAGGGGGCCACACGCAGGATGTTGGTGGTGCCGGGCGTGTTGAACGGCACGCCGGCAGTGACCACGATGAGGTCATTCTCGTTGGCGTATCCCATCGCCCGGGCGGCCTTGGCCGCATCGACCACCGCCATCTTGAAGCGATCGAGCGGGCCGGTGGTCACACATTGGGTGCCCCAGGTCAGCGCCAGCCTGCGCGCCGTGCCCTTGGACGACGACAGCGCAAGGATCGGCACGCGGGGCCGTTCGCGTGCCACCAGAAGCGCCGTGGTTCCCGATTGCGTATAGCAGCAGATGGCTTTGACCTGCGCGCTTTCGGCGATCTCGCGCGCGGCGGCGACGATACCGTCCGCGACGGATTTCTTGCTGGCGATGCGCGACGCCTCGATGATGTCGGTATAGGTGGGGTCGCTTTCCACCTCCCTGGCGACGTTATCCATCGTCGTCACCGCCTCGATCGGATAATCGCCCGCCGCCGACTCCGCCGACAGCATGATCGCGTCAGAGCCTTCGTAGATCGCGGTGGCCACGTCCGAAACCTCGGCACGGGTCGGCATCGGGCTTTCGATCATCGATTCGAGCATCTGCGTCGCCACGATCACCGGCTTGGCAGCGGCGCGACACTTCCGGATCAGACGCTTCTGGATCGGCGGCACGTTCTGCACCGGCAGTTCGACACCCAGATCGCCGCGCGCGACCATGATGCCGTCCGACACCGCCAGAATTTCCTCGAAGGCCGTCACCGCGGCGGGCTTTTCGATCTTCGACAGGATCGCGGCGCGGCCCCGGGTCAGCGTGCGTGCCTCTTCGACGTCGGCGGGGCGCTGCACGAAAGACAGCGCCAGCCAGTCGACCCCGAGGTCGGCAACAAATTCCAGATCCTTGCGGTCCTTGTCCGACAGTGCCGCCAGGGGCAACACCACGTCGGGCACGTTCACACCCTTGCGATTCGAAATGGTGCCCCCCACCACCACCGTGCAATTGGCGAAATCGGCACCGCATTCCTCGACCTTGAGCCGGATCTTGCCGTCATTGACGAGCAGCGACGCGCCCACTTCCATCACCTGGAAAATCTCGGGATGCGGCAGGGTCACGCGGGTGGCGTCCCCCTCGGCCGGATCAAGATCGAGGCGGAACGCCTGCCCCACCTCAAGCTCTTCCTCGCCGTTGGCAAAGGCACCGACGCGCAGCTTGGGGCCCTGCAGGTCGGCCAGGATGCCGATGGTCGAATCGAGGTCTTCCTCGACCTGCCGGATAATCTTGTGACGTTCGGCGATTTCCGCGTGGCTGCCATGGCTCATGTTGAGACGAAACACATCGGCGCCAGCCTCGTGCAGGGCGCGTATCATCTCGTAGGTCGATGATGCCGGGCCCAGCGTCGCCACGATCTTTACGTTTCGCATCCGTTTCATGACAAGGTCCTGTTCGTTTCTTCCAAAGGGAGACGCAGCGATGTTACCGCTACCATTCGCGCACCTTATGGCGCGTTTCGTTCGCGTTCTCAACTGAAACCGGTGAATGCGATGAATGTCAAAGGGCGCGAGGCCAACCGGTGCCTTTTTGCGCCGCCTCTTGCGTTTCAGGGCCGGACGCACGACCTATGGCCCAAAGAGGGAGAGAGCCATGGAAGATCAGACCCGCCTAGAGCTTGAGGCCGCCGCGTTTCGCCGCCTGCGCCAGCACCTGATGCAGGACCGCACGGATGTTCAGAACATCGACATGATGAACCTTGCGGGGTTCTGCCGGAACTGCCTGTCGCGCTGGTATCAGGAAGCCGCCAACGATCGCGGCATCGAGATGGACAAGGACACCGCCCGCGAGATTTTCTACGGCATGCCGATGGCCGAGTGGAAAGCCAACTTCCAGACCGAGGCATCCCGCGAGAAGCAGGCAAATTTCGAAACCGCCTTCGCCGAGAACGTCGGCAAGAAGGACTGACCCGCATGCGCCCCGAAGACCGTCTGGATGCCTTTGTTGGTGACGCGCTTGCCGCCGGTCAGGCGCGCGACGCCATTGCCCGCCAGATTAAGGCTGCCGGATGGTCCGAGGCCGAGACCCGCGGCGCGATGGCGCGATGGGCCGACGGCGACGGCCCGCTGCCGGTGCCTCGGCCCCGTGCCGCCCTCGGGGCGCGCGATGCCTTTCTCTACGGGCTGATGTTCGTCTCTCTCGGCGCGATCATCGGCTATGCGGTGACCCTTGGCTTCAACCTGATCGACGCCTGGCTGCCCGATCCGGGGGACCGACGCTCCTTCGGGTTCAACGGCGCGATGCGCTGGTCCATCGCCAATCTGGTGATTTTCCTGCCGATCTTTCTGCTTCTCGACCGGCGCATGGTGAAGAACCGCATCGCCGATCCGGCGGGCGGGCGATCCCCCATGCGCGCGATGTTCGGCCACCTGTTGCTGTTTCTCGCCGCCGCGGCGCTGATCTGCGATGCGGTGGCGGTGCTCTATGCCTTCCTGTCGGGGGACCTGACGGCGCGCTTCATTGCCAAGGCCGCGCTGGTGGCCGTCGCCGCGGGCCTCGTCTTTCTCTATATCCGGGGCGTCATGACCCCCGAGGAGGCCGCATGAGCCCGGATCGCATCGCCGTCGGGGGCATCACGGCCCTGACCCTGGGCCTGGTCGCGCTGGCCTTCTGGCAAGTCGGCGGCCCCGCCACCGGCCGGATGGAAGCCCGTGACGAGACCCGCTTTTCGGACCTGCTGTCGCTGACCTCGGTGGTGACCTGCAAGGCCACGACCGAAGGCAACGTGCTGCCCCAGACCCTCGACGCGAGCGAAAGCTGCTACTACGACGTCCGCCGCGTGGACCCCTATAGCGGAGAACCCTATCGCTACGCCGTCGTCGGCCCCAACGAATACCGCCTCTGTGCAACTTTTGATGCGCCAGAACGACTGGCGCGGCGCGCCCAGAGCTTCGATCCTCAGACCGGCTGCCTCTACCAGCAGATCACTTTTGACTGACGTCGGGCGACGGACGACAGATCGCTAGACCGCCGCCTTGCGGCTTTCCTCGAGGTAGATCTCGCGCAGACGGGTCGTTCTTGCGCCCGGCGTGCCATCGCCAAGACGCACACCGTCGATCTCGACCACCGGCATCACGAAGGCCGAGGCCGAGGTGACGAAGGCCTCGTCGGCCTGTTGCGCCTCGTCGATCGAGAAGTTGCGCTCTTCCACCTTCATCTGCGCCTCGGCGGCATAGCGCAGCACCGCGGCTCTGGTGATCCCGTGCAGGATGTCATGCGACAGCGCCCGTGTGACGATGGTGTTGCCCTTGATGATATAGGCGTTGTTCGAGGTGCCCTCGGTGACGAACCCGTCCTCGACCATCCAGGCATCGTCCGCGCCCGCCTTCCTGGCCATCATCTTGCCCATCGACGGATACAACAGCTGCACCGTCTTGATGTCGCGCCGTCCCCAGCGCTGATCCTCGACCGAGATGACGCGCATGCCGGTCTTCGCCGCGGCGCTGTCGGCCAGACCCGGCTTGGCCTGGGTGAACAGCACGATGGTCGATGGCGTGACGTCGGGATCGGGAAAGACAAAATCCCGGTCATCCGGCGCGCCTCGGGTGATCTGAAGATAGACCAGACCTTCGGTGATGGCGTTCCGCGCCACCAGTTCGCGATGGATCTCCAGCAGCGCCTCCATGGTCACCGGGTTGCGCATCTCCAGTTCGGCCAGCGACCGTTCCAGCCGCGCCGCATGGCCCGCAAAGTCGATAAGCTTGCCATCCAGAACGCTGGTCACCTCGTAGACGCCATCCGCCATCAGGAAGGCGCGGTCGAAGATCGACACGCGCGCTTCGGTCTCGGGCAGGTAGTCACCGTTTACATAGACGGTCCGGGTCATGTCTGTCGCTCCTCGGTCGTATCGGTCAGCCCCAGAGGTCGGGCTTGGGGGGATGCACCCCCTGATCATCGTAGACCAGGGGCACGGCGCGGTCTTCGGCCAGAAGCAACGGCCCGTCAAGGTCGGTCACGCGCGCCCCCTGCGCCACCAGGACCGCGGGCGCCATGGCCAGCGACGAGCCGACCATGCAGCCGACCATCACCCCGAGCCCCGCGTCCCGCGCCGCCGCTTTCAAACCCAGCGCCTCGGTCAGACCTCCGGTCTTGTCGAGCTTGATGTTGACCACGTCATACTTGCCCCCGAGTGCTGCCAGCGACGCCCGGTCATGGCAGGATTCGTCGGCACAAAGCGGCACCGGCCGGTCGATCCCGATCAGCGCCTCATCCGCCCCCGCGGGCAGCGGCTGCTCGACCAGCGACACCCCCAGCCTGACCAGATGCGGCGCCAGTTCGGCGTAGATCGCGGCACTCCAGCCCTCATTGGCATCGACGATGATCCGCGCCCCGGGCGCGCCGCGCCGTACCGCCTCGAGCCTCGGCATGTCGTCCGGCGTCCCGAGCTTGATCTTCAACAGCGGGCGATGCGCATGCTTGCGCGCCGCCGCCTCCATCTTCCCGGCGCTGTCGAGCGACAGGGTATAGGCGGTGATCTCGGGTCCGGGCGCGGCAAGCCCGGCCAATTGCCAGACCCGCCGTCCGGTTTGCTTGGCCTCGAGATCCCAAAGCGCGCAATCGACCGCGTTGCGCGCCGCACCCGCGGGCAACAGCCTTTGCAGCGCCGCGCGGTCCACATCCTCCGGCAGCGCCGTGATCTGGTCGGTCACCGACGCCGACGTTTCTGCGTAGTGCCCGTATGGCACGCATTCGCCCCAGCCGGTCACGCCGCCCCGCGTCACCCGCACGGTCAGCACCTGCGCCTCGGTGCGCGACCCGCGCGAGATGGTGAAAGCCTCGGCCAGCTGGAAGACATCCGGTGTCACGGTGATGGTCAAATCGACGGTCCTGTCTTTCCATTTTCCAAATACGCATCCGCACCCTGCCGCCCCGCGCGGCACCGCGGTCAGAGCGCGACCAGCGCGTCCACGAGCCTGCCCGCGCCGTGCCGGTACGGATCGACCGCGGGCAGACCCAGCCGGTCCTCGAGATCCGCCAGATAGGCTTCGGCCTCGCGCTCGGCCAACGCCTTGGTGTTCACCGCGATTCCCACCACCCGGCACGCCGGGTTGGCCACCCGCGCCAGGGTCAGCGCAAGATCGCGCAGCGCCTCCAGCGACGGCAGGGCGTGGTCCGGCAGACCGCGCATATGCGTGCGCACCGGCTCGTGGCACAGGATCAGCGCATCGGGCTGGCCGCCATGGATCAATGCCAGCGTCACCCCGGAATAGGACACGTGGAACAGGCTGCCCTGACCCTCGATCACATCCCAATGGTCCGGGTCGTTGTCCGGCGTCAGCCATTCCACGGCACCGGACATGAAGTCCGCCACCACCGCATCAAGCGGCACACCCTCGCCGGTGATCAGGATGCCGGTCTGGCCGGTGGCGCGGAACGTCGCGGCCATGCCGCGCCGCCTCATCTCTGCATCGATCGCCAGCGCCGTGTACATCTTGCCGATCGAGCAATCGGTGCCCACCGGCAGGACCCGCTTGCCGCTGCGCTTGCGGCCATCCGCGATCGGATAGTCGACCGTCGGCACCCGCACGTCATGCAGAATTCTGCCCTTCTCGGTCGCTTTTGCGGCAAGATCGGCCTCGTTGCGCAAAAGGTTGTGCAATCCACTGGCGATATCGAACCCCTGGTCCAGCGCCTCGAGCAGCACCTCTTTCCACGCCGACGAGATCTTGCCGCCGCGATTGGCCACGCCGATGACCAGCGTCCGGGCCCCGGCGGCGCGCGCCTCGGCCAGCGTCATGTCGGCCAGCCCCATATCCGCGTTGCACCCCGCCAGACGCAGCTGGCCGACGCAGGTCTCGGGGCGCCAGTCCCTGATGCCCTGCGCCACCTTGGCCGCCAGCGGATCGGGCGCGTCGCCCAGGAACAGAAGATAGGGGGTCTCGATCATGTCAGAAGCTCCGGTTGTCGGATCGGCAGGCAGGCGGCGCGCGATGGACTGTTCTTCGTCATACCGCCCGATTGCAAGGGATACCCGGACATTTTGCCTGCGCGCGCGCATCCTTGCCCGCGAAAGGACTCCCGGTCCGCGAAAAGGACACCCTGCATGCCCACCGCAGAGGCGTCATGCTGCACCTGCAAAATCGGGTTGCGCGCGCGCCAGCAAGATTATACCGATTGCGCGATCCGTTTGGTAATTTCCTTAGCCCGAGAGGAGGCCGCATGTCCTTCCGTATCCAACCCACACCCGTCGCGCGTCTCAACCGCTGCCAGCTTTTCGGCCCCGGCTCGCGGCCCGCGATCTTTGAGAAGATGGCCGCCTCGGCGGCGGATGTCATTAATCTCGATCTGGAAGATTCGGTATCGCCGGGCGACAAGGACAGCGCACGGCAGAACGTCATCGCCGCTATCGGTGACGTCGACTGGGGCGACAAGACGCTTTCGGTCCGGATCAACGGGCTGGATACGCCCTATTGGTATCGCGACGTGGTCGACCTGCTTGAACAGGCGTCCGAACGGCTCGACCAGATCATGATTCCGAAAGTGGGCAATGCCGCCGATCTCTATGCGGTCGATGCCCTGGTGACGGCGATCGAGGCCGCGAAAGGCCGCAAGAAGAAGATCGGCTTCGAGGTCATCATCGAGAGCGCCGCGGGCATCAGCCATGTCGAGGACATTGCCGCCGCCACGCCCCGCCTTCAGGCGATGAGCCTCGGTGCGGCCGATTTTGCCGCCTCCATGGGCATGGCCACCACCGGCATCGGCGGCACGCAGGAATGGTACTACATGCACCGCGACGGGCAGAAGTACTGGTCGGATCCCTGGCACTGGGCCCAGACCGCCATCGTCGCCGCCTGTCGCTCCCACGGTGTATTGCCGGTGGACGGACCGTTCGGCGATTTCTCGGACGACGAAGGCTTCCGCGCCCAGGCCCGCCGGTCGGCGACGCTTGGCATGGTCGGCAAATGGGCGATCCATCCCAAGCAGGTGGCCCTGTCGAACGAGGTTTTCACTCCGTCGGACGATGCCGTCACCGAAGCCCGCGAGATTCTGGCGGCGATGGAAGAGGCCACCGCTCGCGGGGAAGGTGCCACGGTCTACAAGGGCCGCCTTGTCGACATCGCGTCGATCAAGCAGGCCGAGGTAATCGTGCGCCAAGCCGAGAAGATCGGGTTGTAGGCACTGCGTGGCTGGGGGCTCTGCCCCCAGACCCCCGGAGTATATCCGGTCCGATCGTGACAGGCGCCGCGCCTGCCGTCAGCTGTTGCGGTCTTTGCGGAGCCGCGCGAAATACGCCATCCGCTTCTTCAGGTCGCGTTCGAAGCCGCGTTCGACCGGTTGATAGAAGTCGGGACGTGCCATGCCGTCCGGAAAATAGTTCTGGCCCGAAAAGGCATCGTCCTGATCGTGATCATAGGCGTAGCCGGTGCCGTATCCCTGTGCCTGCATCAGCTTGGTAGGTGCATTCAGGATGTGTTTCGGCGGCGGGGCAGAGCCGGTCCTCTTCGCGGATTTCCGCGCCCCCTTGTAGGCCGCGTAGCCCGCGTTCGATTTGGGTGCCAGCGCCAGGTAGATCACCGCCTGCGCCAGGGCCAGCTCACCCTCGGGCGAGCCCAGCCGTTCGTAGATCTGCCATGCCTCGAGACATCGGGCCCGCGCCTCGGGGTCCGCAAGTCCGATATCCTCGACCGCCATTCGGGTGATCCGCCGCGCCAGGAAGCGGGGGTCTTCGCCGCCTTCGAGCATGCGGGCGAACCAGTAGAGCGCGGCATCCGGATCAGAGCCCCGCACCGATTTGTGCAACGCCGAGATCAGGTTGTAATGGCCGTCGCCCGATTTGTCGTATTGCGCCGCCCGGCGCATCAAGCGTGCCGACAGTTGCGCCGGTGCCAGCGGTGTCGCCACCGACCAGGCCGACACCTGCTCGATGAGGTTCAACAGCGCCCGCCCGTCGCCATCGGCCATCTCCCATAGTGCGCGCCGCGCATCGGCGTCGAGCGGCAGGGCCCGACCGAGGTCGTTTTCGGCCCGGACCGTCAGCGCCTCGAGGTCTGCCTCTGACAGCCGTTTGAGGACCATGACCTGCGCCCGCGACAGAAGGGCCGCGTTCATCTCGAAGCTGGGGTTCTCGGTGGTGGCCCCCACCAGAAGCAACGTGCCGTCTTCCATATGGGGCAGAAAGCTGTCCTGCTGGGCCTTGTTGAAGCGATGTATTTCGTCGACGAACAGCAATGTGCCCTGGCCCCTCTGGCGGCGCAGCCGGGCAGTCTCGAAGACCGCCTTCAATTCGGCCACACCCGAGAAAATCGCCGATATCTGCACGAAAGCGAGGTCGGTCTCATGCGCCAGCAGGCGTGCGATGGTGGTCTTGCCAACCCCGGGCGGCCCCCAGAAGATGATCGAGCCCAACGCACCGGCATCGAGCATGACGCGAAGAGGCCCGTCAGGGCCGAGGAGCTGCGCCTGACCGATCACATCGCCCAGCGATTGCGGTCGAAGCCTGTCCGCCAGAGGCCGCGGCGCAGAACCGTCGGGCACCGCGGCACCGGTATCGAAGAGATCTGCCATCAGGTCCGGAACCTGAGCGCGACGCGCTGCCCGTTCCGGTTCACATCGATCCGGATCCGCGGAGCGGCGGCGCGCAACGCGGACGCTATGTCAGCGGGATCTGCAGGCGTCTTTCCGTTGATCCGCAGGATCACGTCGCCGCTGCGCAGGCCGATCCGCGCGCCCCAGGGCCCGGGATCCCGCACCAAGAGCCCGCTGCTGCGCAGTCCCAGCCCCATCTCGTCGGCCACCGCCGGATTGATTCGCGACACGACCAGCCCCGGCAGCACGCTTCGCTCGCCAAGCGAAACGGTCCCACGCTCGGGGATCTCGGGCGCCGCGATCAACAGCACGCTCAGCTCCCGGGTCGCGCCGTCACGCCATATGCGCACCGGGACACGAGCCCCGATGCCCCTGACCGACATGCGGTAGATCATCTCGGGCGGCGTGTTGACCGGCGCGCCATCCACCGCCTCGATGACATCGCCGATCCCGAGACCTGCGGCGGCAAACGGGCTCAGGGGATGAATATCCGAAATCAGGATGCCGCCAGGCCGTGTCTGACCCAGGGTATCGGACAGATCCTGACCGACCGGCTGCCCGCTCATCCCCGCCCAGGGCCGGGTGAAGGACGTCCGGCCTGCTTCCGCCTGCACGACGAACTGCTTTACCAGCGCTGCCGGAATCGCAAAGCCGATGCCGTTCGATCCGCCCGAGCGGGTCAGGATCGATGTGTTGACCCCGATCAGCCGCCCGGCCACATCGACCAATGCGCCACCCGAATTGCCCGGGTTGATCGGCGCGTCGGTCTGGATGAAATAGCCGCGCGCATTGCCCGTCGCGGTACCCGAGCGCGCCAGCCCCGACACGATCCCCGATGACACGGTCTGGCCGACGCCGAACGGATTGCCGATCGCCAGCACCAGTTCGCCAACCTCCACCTCGGACCCTTCGCGCAGTGGCAGATATGGCATGTCGGTCGCGTCCTCGAGCTTGAGGATCGCAAGATCGGCTTCCTCGTCCCCCAGAAGGACGCGTGCAACAAATTCGCGCCGGTCGTTCAGCACGACGCGGATGTCCTCGGCATCGCCGACCACATGATAATTCGACACCACGATGCCGTCCGCCGACAGGATGACCCCCGAGCCCAGCGAATTCTGCACATGCGGGCGCGACGGCGCCAATTCCCTAAAAAACTCGCCGAATATCGGATCGTCCGCAAAGGGCGACCGACGCTCGACCACCCGGCGCGCATAGATGTTGACCACAGCCGGGGCCGCCGCGCGCACCAGCGGTGCAAAGGTCAGCGTGATCTCGGCAGGGCGTTGCGGCACCCGCTCCTCGGCGGCAAGCGGCATGGCAAGAAAACACAAGACCACGGCAATCAGGCGCATCTCGAAGACCCTCCCGGACGACATGACAGGGATATGTCCGGCTGACCCCTCGAATGCAAGCGCGCGACCCTGTCCTTTCCATTTTCCAAATACCGCCGGGGGTGAATTCGGCCCTCGGGCCGAAGAGGGGGCAGCGCCCCCGCCCGACCGCGACACCAAGAAACCCCGCCGGAGGTCCGGCGGGGTCCACTCTGCACAGGGCATGCAGAAAAATCGATTAGTCGGCGTCTGCCGTCGCGTCTTCCTCGGCGAGGCGGGCCTTGTCGGCGGCGCCCTTGGCATCCGGATCGCGGTCCACCAGCTCGATGATCGCCATCGGCGCCATGTCGCCATACCGGAAGCCGGCCTTCAGCACGCGCACATAGCCGCCCTGACGCTCGGCGTAGCGCGGCCCGAGGATCTCGAACAGCTTGGCGACGTGCATGTCCTGCTTGAGCTGTGCAGCGGCCTGACGGCGCGCGTGCAGATCGCCGCGCTTGCCCAGCGTGATCAGCTTTTCGATCACCGGGCGCAGTTCCTTGGCCTTGGGCAGGGTGGTCTTGATCTGCTCATGTTCGATGAGCGAACCGGCCATGTTCGCGAACAGCGCCTTGCGGTGTTCATGGGTGCGGTTCAGGCGGCGGTAGCCTCTTGCGTGACGCATTGTCGTTCTCCTAAGTACTCTTTTGCTTTGTCCGGCGGCCCATGCGTGGTGAAACCGCTCTCCTTGGGGCTTTTGGCCCGGGTCGATGCCCGGCTGGCGGTCAGACCTGCCGGGCGGTGTTCATGCGACGGGCGACCTCAGAACTGGTCTTCCATCTTCTTCGACAGATCCTCGATGTTGTCGGGCGGCCAATCCTCGACATCCATGCCGAGATGCAGGCCCATGCCGGACAGCACTTCCTTGATCTCGTTCAGCGATTTGCGGCCGAAGTTCGGCGTGCGCAGCATCTCTGCCTCGGTCTTCTGAATGAGATCGCCGATATAGACGATGTTGTCGTTCTTCAGGCAGTTGGCGGACCGCACCGACAGCTCCAGTTCGTCCACCTTCTTCAGCAGCAACGGGTTGAACTCGAGACCGTCGTCGTCGTCCTGACGCTGGGCGCTTTCCGGCTCGTCGAAATTGACGAAGATCGACAGCTGGTCCTGCAGGATGCGCGCGGCATAGGCGATGGCGTCCTCGGGCGTCACAGAACCGTCGGTATCGACCTTCATGGTCAGCTTGTCATAATCCAGAACCTGGCCTTCGCGGGTCGGCTGCACGTCATACGAGGCGCGCTTGACCGGCGAATAGATCGCGTCGATCGGGATCAGGCCGATGGGGGCGTCCTCGGGCTTGTTCTTGTCCGCCGAGACGTAGCCCTTGCCGGTGTTGACCGTCAGTTCCATGTACAGATCCGCGCCATCGTCGAGGTGACAGATGACGTGCTCCTTGTTCAGGACCTCGATGCCGTTCGATTCCGAAATATCGCCCGCGGTGACGACGCCCGGACCCTTCTTGGAGATCGACAGCCGCTTGGGGCCCTCGACTTCCATCTTCAGCGCAACCGCCTTGAGGTTCAGCACGATATCGGTGACGTCCTCGCGCACGCCCGACACCGACGAGAACTCGTGCAGCACGTTGTCGATCTGGACGCTGGTGATGGCGGCCCCCTGCAGCGACGACAGCAGGATGCGGCGCAGCGCGTTGCCAAGCGTCAGGCCGAAACCCCGCTCGAGCGGCTCTGCCACCAGCGTTGCGGTCTTGGCGGGATCGTTGCCGGGACGCACGTCAAGCTGGGTCGGCTTGATGAGCTCTGCCCAATTCTTATGGATCATGTGTGACCTCCATTCCTGTCCTGGCCCCATGTCCGAAAGGTCCAGGACGCCCGAGGTGAAATAAAACGGCGGTCCGGGGCCGTGCGCATGGCACAGCCCCGGACAGAAAGATCAGGCCTCAGACGCGGCGACGCTTGGGCGGGCGGCAGCCGTTATGGGCGATCGGTGTCACGTCGCGGATGGACGTGATGTTGAAGCCTGCGGCAGCCAGCGCACGCAGCGCGGACTCGCGGCCCGAACCCGGGCCCTGCACCTCGACCTCGAGGGTCTTGACGCCGTGCTCCTGGGCTTTCTTGCCCGCGTCCTCGGCGGCCAGCTGGGCGGCGTAGGGCGTGGATTTCCGCGATCCCTTGAAGCCCATGGTCCCGGCGGACGACCAGGCAATCGCGTTGCCCTGCACGTCCGAAATCAGGATCTTGGTGTTGTTGAAGCTGGAGTTCACATGAGCGACGCCAGCTGCGATGTTCTTGGAGACCTTCTTCTTGCCTCCGCGACGGGTATCTCGTGCCATTGCGCGTGCCCTCCCTTATTTCTTCTTGCCGGCGATAGCTTTCGCCGGACCTTTGCGCGTGCGCGCATTGGTGTGGGTACGCTGACCGCGCACGGGCAGGTTGCGACGATGACGCAGGCCGCGGTAGCAGCCGAGGTCCATCAGGCGCTTGATGTTGATCTGCACTTCACGACGCAGGTCGCCTTCGACGGTGTAGTTCGCGTCGATATGCTCGCGCATGGCGACGACTTCGGTGTCGCTCAGCTCGTTGATGCGGCGGCTCTCGTCGATGTTGACGGCAGCGCAGATTTCCTTGGCAGCGGTCGCGCCGATGCCGTGAATATAGGTGAGTGCAATCGGCACTCGCTTGTGGGTCGGGATATTGACGCCGGCAATACGTGCCAAATGTCTGTTCCTCTTCGTTGCGGTTCCGTAGCCCCAGAACCTTTTTTCACAACACAAGGCCCGAAGCGCGGTGCCGCGGGCCATAGGTCGATCAGGTGATCTTGCGGGAGCCTAGAAATGCGCCCCGCAGGAGACGATTCTCCGATGGAGATGGGGGTGCGTAGGGGGATTTTACACAAGCGTCAAGGGGTGCGTGGGCGATGTTCTGCCACCACCCCCGAAAGCGCGGGATGCCGTTGCGACAGGCAGCCCAGCCTGGGCGTTTGCCCGCCCTGCCCCGCGCCGCACCGGCAAGAGGCGGCGACGACTGATCCGTGTCGGCGGTACGGTATGGACGGCACCGGTCGCAATGCCCGGCCGCGCCCGATACGGCCCCCGGCGCGTCGGCTGGACACCATGGCAGCCCCCCGACCCTGTCGGAAGACCGGGTCGCGTCACGCGTCGAGAACGCCCGCGATCTCGGCTTGCACGGCTTCGATTTCGCCCAGGCCGTCCACGGTCGAAAGCTGACCCTTGGCGTGGTAGTAGCCGATCAACGGCGAGGTCTTCTTGTAATATTCCATCAGCCGCTGCTTCAGGCTGTCGGCGTTATCGTCGGCGCGGCGCTTGAACTCGGCCTTCTGGCCGCAATTTGTGCACACGCCGTCTTCCGGGATCGGCTTGGTGATGTCGTTGTAAACCTCGCCGCAATTGCCGCAGGTCGACCGCGCGGTGATACGCGCGACAAGGGCGCTGTCGTCCACCGCCATCTCGATCACCGCATCCAGCGTTTCGCCTTCTTCGGTCAGCAATTCGGCCAATGCGTCAGCCTGGGCCAGCGTGCGCGGGAAGCCGTCGAAAATGAACCCTTCGGTCTTTTCGCCTTTCAGCTTCTCGCGGATCAGGCCGATGACGATCTCGTCGGTGACAAGTTCGCCCTTGGCCATGACATCCGCCACCACACGGCCCATCTCGGTGCCCGAGTCCTTGGCCTCGCGCAGCATGTCGCCGGTGGACAGCTGGGTCATGCCCCGGGTGTCGACAAGATGGCGGGCCTGCGTGCCTTTACCGGCGCCCGGCGGTCCCAGAAGAATGATGTTCATCGACGCTGCGGACCTCTGTTCTTGCGACCCTTGCCCCGACCGCGCAACTGCGACTTCTGGATCAGGCCTTCATACTGATGTGCAAGCAGATGGCTCTGCACCTGCTGGATCGTGTCCATCGTGACGCTGACCACGATCAGTACCGACGTCCCGCCGAAATAGAACGGGATGGCGAACTGGTTGCGGATGATCTCGGGCAGGAGGCAGACGAAGGCCAGGTAGGCAGAGCCCATCACCAGGATGCGGTTGACCACGTATTCGAGGTATTCCGCCGTCCGCTTGCCGGGACGGATGCCGGGCACGAAGCCGTTCTGGTTCTTCAGGTTATCGGCCACCTCGTCGGGTTTGAAAGACACGTTGAAGGTGTAGAAATAGGCGAAGAACACGATCATCGCGGCGAAGAACAACAGGTAGAGCGGCTGGCCGGGCCCGAAATAGGCCAGCACCGTCGACATGATCGGCCCGGTATCCGACCCTGAGAAGGTCGAGATCGTCACCGGCAGCAGCAGCAGCGACGAGGCGAAGATCGCCGGGATCACGCCCGCGGGGTTGACCTTGACCGGCAGGTGGCTGTTCTGCGCCTCGGTCATCTTCATGCCGACCTGGCGGCGCGGATACTGGATGGTGATCTTGCGCAGCGCGCGCTCCATGAACACCACAAAGGTGATCACGGCGATGACCATGACAATCACGCCGAGGATGACCGCCGGGCTGATGGCGCCCGACCGACCCGAGGCAAAGAACTGCGCCAGCGCCGCCGGAACCTCGGCGATGATGCCGACGAAGATGATCAGCGAAATGCCGTTGCCGATGCCACGCGCGGTAATCTGTTCGCCGACCCACATCAGGAACATGGTGCCGCCCACAAGGGTGATGACCGTGGAGGCCTGGAAATAGAGCCCCGGATTGGTGACCAGGTCGCCCGCTTCCAGGCTGACGGCAAGCCCGTAGGCCTGGAAGGTCGCCAGGATCACCGTGCCGTAGCGCGTGTACTGGTTGATCTTCTTGCGGCCGACATCGCCCTCTTTCTTGATCTGCTCAAGCGCGGGCACCATCGAGGCCAGCAGCTGAACGATGATCGAGGCCGAGATATAGGGCATGATGCCGAGGGCGAAGATGCCCATGCGTCCCAGCGCACCGCCGGTGAACATGGTCAGGATGCCGCCGATACCGGCCTGCGCCCCCTCCATGAACTCGCGCAGCGCCAGTCCGTCGATGCCGGGCACCGGGATGAAGGTGCCCAGTCGGAAAATACAAAGCAACGCCAGCGTGTAGACGATGCGTTTGCGAAGATCGGTGGCCGAGGCGAGCGCGGACCAGCTCGTATTCGCGGCCATTTGTTCGACAGCAGATGCCATGAAGCGGTCTCTCTTTTCAGACGAACGCCGCCCCGAGCCATGTCCGGCTTGAGGCGGCGTCGGAAAACTCTTGAGGTGATGTAAGCGGCAGGCGCGCCGCCTACAACCTTATTCGGCCGCCTGCGCCGTGGTGAGCGATCCGCCGGCCTTCTCGACCGCGTCGACAGCGGACTTCGACGCACCGGTGACGGCAAGCGTCACCTTCGAGGTGATGTCGCCCTTGGCCAATACCCGGACACCGTCCAGCTTGCGACGCACGAGGCCGGACGCGACCAGCGCATCCTCGTCGATGGTCGCCGACGCGTCGAGCTTGCCCGCGGCGATGAACTTCTCGATCAGGCCCAGGTTGACGACGGCGAAGGCCTTGCGGTTGGGCTTGTTGAAGCCGCGCTTGGGCAGACGCTGGTAAAGCGGCATCTGGCCGCCCTCGTAGCCGTTGATGGCCACACCCGAACGGGACTTCTGACCCTTGATACCACGGCCACCCATCTTGCCGAGGCCCGAACCGGGGCCGCGGCCGACGCGCTTCTTGCGCTTGGTGGCGCCGTCGTTGTCGCGCAATTCATGCAGTTTCATTTCGCTTCTCCTCTGGCCGGATACGGTCCCCGAAGCGAAATGGACCGAACGCGGCATGTTGATGTCAGTGCGATCCCCTGGGATCACCCGGGGGCGTATAGACGGGGTTGGTTTGAGGATCAAGCGGTCGCGACACAAAACTCCGGATGCGGAGTTTTACCGATTTCCGAAGACGGAAATCGCGCATCGTGGCCACCGTTGTCCGCCTGAACCCTTTGCCCAGCGGCCGTCAAAGGGCGGCAAAAAATCCGTCTTCGGATTTTTCCGGCGACATCGTCGCGGGATGGCGGCGGCGGCAAACGAAAACGCCCCCCGGGAATCTCCGGAGGGCGCCATTCAAGTCCGGATGCGGACGGCTCAGTCGCGTTCTTCGACGATCTCGACCAGATGCGGGATCTTGTTGATCATGCCGCGCACCGAGGGGGTATCCTCAAGCTCGCGGGTCTTGTGCATCTTGTTCAGACCGAGACCGATCAGCGTCTGGCGCTGCTTCTCGGGGCGGCGGATCGGGCTGCCGATCTGCTTCACGACGATGGTCTTTGCCATGATGATCAGGCCTCCTCAGCCACTTGGCTCGATTCTGCCGGCGCATCGTCGCGCTTGGGCAGGATATCGGCCACTTTCTTGCCGCGACGCTGGGCGATCTGACGCGGGCTGGAGCCGCGTGTCAGGCCATCGAGCGTTGCGCGAATCATGTTGTAGGGGTTCTGCGAACCAGTCGACTTGGCGACCACATCCTGCACGCCCAGCATCTCGAAAACGGCACGCATAGGGCCACCTGCGATGATCCCGGTACCTTGCGGGGCGGTGCGCATCACAACGCGACCGGCGCCGTGACGGCCTTCGACGTCGTGGTGCAGGGTGCGGCCTTCGCGCAGCGGCACGCGCATCATGTTGCGCTTGGCCTGCTCGGTTGCCTTGCGGATGGCCTCGGGGACCTCCTTGGCCTTGCCCTTGCCAAAGCCGACACGACCCTTCTGGTCGCCGACAACGACAAGTGCCGCGAAGCCGAAGCGCTTGCCGCCCTTGACGGTCTTCGACACGCGGTTGATCGCGACCAGGCGATCTGCGAATTCCGGCGTTTCGTCGCGGTCGCGACGGTTGCCCCGGCGGTTATCACGTTCTGCCATATGGCATTCCCATTCTCTCATGCGCCACAGCGCGGTGTTCCAATCGAAGTGCCCCGGCGCGGCCGGGAGCCCCGATCATCGAGGCGGACACCCGGGCCCGCCTGCGTAGTCGACGAAACGGCGCGCGGTCGCCCGCGCACCCTTTCTGATCAGATCTTCAGACCCGCTTCGCGTGCGGCATCCGCCAGCGCCTTGACGCGACCGTGGAACAGAAAGCCCCCACGGTCGAAATAGGCCGCATCGACGCCGGCCTTCTTGGCCCGCTCGGCAATCGCCGCACCGACCTTCTGGGCCGCCGCGACATCGTTCTTGCCGACCACGCCGAGATCCTTCTCCATCGAGGAGGCGGCGGCGAGGGTCACGCCATTGACGTCGTCAATGAGCTGGGCGCTGATGTTCTTGTTCGAACGATGCACCGAAAGCCGTGCCCGTCCGGCGTTCGACTTGCGAAGCTTGCTCCGGACGCGCAGGCGGCGCTTCTGGAACAGTTCCCGTTTGCTGTTTGCCATTTCCTGCGATCCTTACTTCTTCTTGCCTTCCTTCTGGAAGATGTATTCGCCCTTGTAGCGGATGCCTTTGCCCTTGTAGGGCTCGGGCCGCCGCCAGTCGCGAATGTTGGCTGCCACCTGGCCGACCTGCTGCAGATCATGGCCTTCGACCGTGATCTCCGTGGGCTTGGCCGCAGTGACGGTCACACCGTCCGGAATGGGGAAGTTGACGTCGTGGCTGAGACCCAGGTTCAGCTTCAGGACATTGCCCTGAACCTGCGCGCGGTAACCCACGCCCTGGATTTCCAGCTCTTTCTTGAAGGTCTGCTGCACACCGTGGACCAGATTGGCCACGATGGTGCGGGTCATCCCCCACTGCTGGCGCGCGCGCTTGGACTTGCCGCGCGGCGACACGGTGACGCTGTCATCGGCGATGGTCAGCGTGACGTCGTCGGTCGCGGTGAAGCTTTGCGTGCCCTTGGGGCCTTTCACTTCGATCGTCTGGCCCGACAGGGAGGCCGAAACCCCCGAGGGCAGATCGACCGGAGTCTTACCAATACGAGACATGCTCAGCCCTCCTTAGAATACGGTGCAAAGCACTTCGCCGCCGACATTGGCTGCGCGTGCATTTGCATCCGACATCACACCCTTGGGCGTGGAGACGATCGACACACCAAGGCCCTGGCGGACCTGCGGGATGTCCGAAACCGCCATGTAAACGCGGCGACCGGGCTTGGAGACCCGTGTCAGTTCGCGGATCACGGGCGTGCCTTCGTAGTATTTCAGGCTGATCTCGAGCGTGCCGTGGCCCTTTGCATCCGTGCCGGTCTCGTAGCCGCGGATGTAGCCCTCATCGCTGAGGACGTCGAGAACCCAGGCGCGCAGCTTGGACGCTGGCGTCGAGACGGTGGACTTGCCACGCATCTGCGCGTTGCGGATGCGGGTCAGCATATCGCCGATAGGATCGTTCATCTGATGCCCTCCTTACCAGCTCGACTTGACCATACCGGGAAGCAGGCCTTGCGAGCCCAGCTCGCGCAGCATGATCCGGCTGATCTTCAGCTTGCGGTAATAGGCGTGCGGACGCCCCGTCAGCTGACAGCGGTTGTGAAGCCGGGTGGCCGAGCTGTTGCGCGGAAGCTCTGCGAGCTTGAGCCGCGCTTTGAAACGCTCTTCCATGGGCTTCGATTGGTCGTTCGCGATTTCCTTCAGCGCGGCGCGCTTCTCGGCGTACTTGGCCACCAGGCGCTGGCGCTTCTTTTCGCGTTCAACCATGGATTTCTTCGCCATTGGTTAAATCTCCTTACGCGCTGAACGGCAGGTTGAAGAGCTTCAACAATGCCTTGGCTTCCGCGTCGGTCTTCGCGGTCGTGGTGATGTTGATGTCCATGCCCCAAACCTCGTCGACCTTGTCGAAGTCGATCTCGGGGAAGACGATGTGTTCCTTGATGCCCATGGCAAAGTTGCCACGGCCGTCAAAGCTGGACTTCAGACCGCGGAAGTCGCGGATGCGGGGCATCGCGATCGTCACGAGGCGATCGAGAAACTCGTACATGCGGGCCTGGCGCAGGGTGACTTTCGTCCCGAGCGGCATTTCCTCACGGACGCGGAAGCCCGCGATGGACTTTTTCGCCTTGGTGATCACGGCCAGCTGACCGGCGATCTTGGTCAGGTCTTCCTGAGCCGATTTCGCCTTCTTGCTGTCGCGGACCGCCTCGGCGCCGCAACCGATGTTCAGAGTGATCTTGTCGAGGCGCGGAATCTGGAGGTCGTTCGTGTACCCGAACTCTTCCTTCATCGCGGCCTTGATCGTGTCATTGAACTGCGCCTTCAGGCGCGGGGTGTAATTCGCGGTATCAAGCATCAGATCACGTCCCCCGTGGTCTTGGCAAAGCGCACCTTCTTGCCGTCTTCCTCGCGGAAGCCGACGCGGGTCGGCTTGCCGTTCTTGTCGACCACGGCGAGGTTCGACAGATCGACCGGCATCGCCTTCGGCTGGCGGCCACCCTGGTTGGACTGGCTTTGCTTGACGTGGCGGATCGCCATGTTCACGCCGTCGATGACGGCCTTGCCGGCCTTGGGATCGACCGAGGTGATTTCACCGGTCTTGCCCTTGTCCTTGCCTGTGAGCACGATGACATTGTCACCTTTGCGGAGTTTGGCAGCCATTACAGCACCTCCGGAGCAAGCGAGATGATCTTCATGAAGTTCTTCGCCCGCAGCTCGCGCACGACCGGCCCGAAGATACGGGTGCCGACAGGCTCGCCCGCGTTGTTCAGGATGACGGCGGCGTTGCGGTCAAAGCGGATGGCGGTGCCGTCGTCACGACGGACTTCCTTGGCGGTGCGCACGACGACGGCCTTGCGGACGTCCCCTTTCTTCACGCGACCGCGCGGGATGGCTTCCTTCACCGAGACGACAATGATGTCGCCGACGGAGGCGTATCTACGCTTGGAACCACCCAGGACCTTGATGCACTGAACTCGGCGTGCGCCGGAGTTGTCAGCGACATCCAGATTGGTCTGCATCTGGATCATGTGGTTTCTCCCGACCTATGGGGGCTGTTCTCGTTAGCTCCCCCAGGGTTTCGATAAAACCGGGTGTTATCGCCTACTCGGCAATAACCTCCCAGCGTTTGGTTTTCGATCTCGGCGCGCATTCGATGATGCGCACGCTGTCGCCGACGGTGAATTTTTCCGCCTCGTCATGAGCACGGTACTTCTTCGACTTCCGGATGGTCTTCTGCAGCACGGGGTGCTTGAAGCGACGTTCGACCGAGACCGTCACGGTCTGGGCGTTCGCCGTCGAGGTCACGGTGCCTGAAAGGATACGCTTGGGCATAAGGTCCGTCCCCTCTTATTCTGCGGAGGCCGCAGCGGCGGCCTTCTGGTTCAGCACGGTCTTGACCCGTGCCACGTCACGACGCACGATGCGCATGCGTGCGGTGTTTTCCATCTGCCCGGTGGCCTGCTGAAAGCGCAGGTTGAAGGCCTCTTTCTTGAGCTGGACAAGCTGGTCCCGGAGTTCGTCCGGGGTCTTGTCACGGAGATCGCTGGCGTTCATGTCGCCCCTTTCTTCAACATCACCGGAGAGCCCCTCCCACTATGCGAGGGTCACCCTGATTCCGGTGGAGTCCGTGGATGAATGCGCCGCATACTAGGGAACGGATTTTGGTGCAACCCTTTCTTTCCGGCAGGCCTGCGGCGTTCGGTTCACGGCACTGCACGGGCGTGGCAGGCAGACGCGAGCCCGCCTTGTCGATGCGGATCGGGACCGGGTGTCAAGACCGGGCGGACAGCCGCCTCACACCCACTTGTAGTTGAAGCTGACCGAAATGCGTTCATCCTCCGCCGGGTTCATCGGCACCTCGTGGCGCAGCCACGATTCCCACAGCAGCACGTCGCCGGCCTTCGGCGATACATAGACAAAGCTTTTCAGTTCCTGCCGCGCATCCTTGCGGCGCACCGGGGCCGCCATCATCATCGGCAGGCGCGGGTCCTCGAGCTTGAGCGCCGAGGTGCCCTCGGGCATCGCCACGTAGGTGGTGCCGGAAATCACCGAATGCGGATGGATGTGACTGGCGTGAAAGCCGCCCTCGGGCAGAATGTTGATCCACAGATCCTCAAGCACCAGCTTGCCCTCGCCCAGATCGAAGGCCAGATCCTCGGCGAAGGTCGCCACATGCGCATCGAGCGCCGCCACCAGATCCTTAAAGATCGGAAACCGCCACGGCAGGTCGGTCAGCGACGCATATGACGTATAGCCGGGGTAGTCGTTGGCCGCGCACCAGTTCTGTCCGGCCTCGTCATCCTCGGCGATGGAATGGCACGACGCCTCAAGCTCCCGCGCGTCGACCGCGGGCGCGTGATCGGACAGGGGGGCATGATAAAGGCGGGTCGCGAACAGCGATGTGATCTGGGTCATGCGCGCCTTCTAGCGCAGGCCGCGTGGCGTGGCGAGGGGCCGCGCGGGATTGCGCGGGATCAAGGACGGGCGCGCGCGTCGGCGTATGATCCGGGCCGAACCCGTGGATATCTCTCAGCCCAGGAGGCCCGACATGATCGAAAAAATGCCCGGAACGACGGAAAACCGGCTTGAATTGCGCTTCTCCGGCGCAATCTCGGACGACGATTACAAGACCGTGCTGGTGCCCGCGCTGGAAGCGGCGATACAGGCCCGCGACCGCGTCCGCCTGCTGGTCCGGCTTGATAGCGAGTTCAAGGACTTCACCTTTGGTGCCATGATGCAGGACGCCAAGATGGGGCTGAAGCACTGGAACGGTTTCGACCGCGTGGCAATCGTCGCCGAGCCGGGGTGGATGACCACCGCCATGCGCGCCTTCAGCGTGCTATACCCATGCCCCGTGATGATCTTTGAGCCGTCCCAGGAAGACGAGGCCCGGCGCTGGCTGTCGGAATCGCTCGGCGCGATCCATCAGACAGACCTTGGCGGGGACGTGCTGCACGTGCAGCTTCTGGGCAAGCTGGATGCCGCCGTCTACGAAGAGGAAGAGCGCGACATCGACGCCTTCATCCGGACGCATGACCGCTTCAAGCTGCTGCTGGACCTGCGCGAATTCGACGGCTGGCAGGGCATGGGGGCATTGGGCCAGCACCTGTCGCTGGTGCGCGATCACCGCAAGCTGATCGACCGCTTCGCCATCATCGGCGACAGCGCCATGGCGAAAGCCGCCGAAACCCTGGCGCATTCCTTCGTCAACGCCGAGACGCGTTACTTCGACGCCGACGATTTCGACGCTGCGAAGCGCTGGATCTCGAAGGACTGAAGCGCGCGGCATCGCGCCCCCTTCATCCGGACACGAAAAAGCCCCCGCCGATAGACCGTCGGGGGCTGATCGTTCATCCGTTCGAGGGGGCGCCGTTGACCTCGCACCAATCCGCCCGACCTCGTCATCCATGGCGATGAAGCAATACGCATAAAGGAAATCGAAACCAGACCGATGCTAGGTAGCGTCCCATCGACATCTTTGCAGAAGGGCCGCACCATCCGCCGCATCCACGTTCTTTTCCTTGCCACAGCCCTGTTGTTCGCGGCGGTCTCCGCCCGGGCGGAGGGCTTCCTTGCCGCGCGACAGCCGCTGTTCCCGGGCACCGGGTCGGATGCAACAGCGTCGGATGCAACAGCGGACGCGCGCCGCTCTGGCAGCCTGTTTTCCGGTCAGGCCGGGCAAAGCCTGCTCAGCCGAGCGCCTCTCGATGTGTTCAGACAAGGCCCTCAAAGCAGCGACACGGCCACCCGGATCCGGCACCTGATCGCCGAGGCGGAAGCCGGGCCAAAAGGCTACGACGCCGTGCAACTCGGTGCGCGCGTTCGCCCCGCACGTGCCCCCACGCAAATGACGATCGCGGATATCGACGACTGGATCGACCGCACCCCCGGACAGCCGCACGCCATCGGGCGATACCAGTTCATCCCGCCGACCCTTCGTCGACTGGTGCGGGTGACCGGCATCGACCGGACGGCACGGTTTTCCCCGGCGTTGCAAGACCGGTTGGCCGATCAGCTTCTGCGAGAGGCGGGATTGCCCGCGCTGGAACGCGGTGACCTGCCGCTTGAGGACTTCATGCACAATCTGGCCAAGATCTGGGCCGGGCTGCCGACCTCGACCGGACGCAGCTATTACGCCGGATATGCGGGGAACAAGGCCACGATGACATGGAACGAGTTTCGCGCGCGCGTGGGTGCGATTTTCCCGGGATGATCGGCATGATCGGCCGTGCGATGGTGCCTCGCCGCCACTGGCGCAAAGGATGATCCGCAAAATTCAGCGGTCCGTGAACACGATCCACGCCACCGAAAGGCAGCGGGCGCATCGACTGGCCGGGCGCATCGACTGGCACAGGCCCGGCAAATGAAAAGCCCCTGCCGATCGCTCGACAGGGGCCAATTCATTCACGCGGGCTATGCGCCCACCATCGCTTACCAGTCTTCGCGCACCACGACACGGGTCTTGACCGGCAGCTTCATCGACGCGAGGCGCAGCGCTTCGCGGGCGATGTCCTCGGCGACGCCGTCGATCTCGAACATCACGCGTCCGGGCTTGACCTTGCAGGCCCAGAAATCGACCGAACCCTTACCTTTACCCATCCGCACTTCGGTGGGCTTGGAGGTTACCGGCACATCCGGGAAGATCCGGATCCAGACCCGGCCCTGACGCTTCATGTGGCGCGTCATGGCACGACGGGCAGCTTCGATCTGGCGCGCTGTCACCCGCTCGGGCTCAAGCGATTTCAGTCCGAAGGTGCCGAAGTTCAGATCGGAGCCGCCCTTGGCGACGCCCTTGATCCGGCCCTTGTGCTGCTTGCGGTACTTCGTTCTTTTGGGTTGAAGCATCTGTCAAACCTCCTCAGCGCCGCGGGCCGCGGGGTGCGGGGCCGTCTTGCAGCTCCTGCGCCTTGCGGTCACGCGCCTGGGGATCGTGCTCCATGATCTCGCCTTTGAAGATCCAGACCTTGATCCCGATGATGCCATAGGGCGTCTCCGCCTCGACGATGGCGTGGTCGATATCGGCGCGAAGCGTGTGCAGCGGCACCCGACCCTCGCGATACCACTCGGTCCGGGCGATCTCGGCACCGCCAAGGCGGCCCGCGACGTTGACCCGGATGCCGAGCGCACCCATGCGCATGGCGTTCTGCACCGCGCGCTTCATGGCGCGACGGAACGAGACACGGCGCTCGAGCTGCTGGGCGATGTTTTCACCCACCAGACGCGCGTCAAGCTCGGGCTTGCGCACCTCGACGATGTTGAGGTGCAATTCGCTGTCGGTCATCGCCGCCAGCTTCTTGCGCAACACCTCGATATCCGCGCCCTTCTTGCCGATGATGACACCCGGACGGGCGGCATGGATCGTGACACGGCACTTCTTGTGCGGACGCTCGATGATGATGCGGGCCACACCGGCCTGCTTGGCTTCCTTGTGGATGAAATCGCGCATTGCGATGTCTTCCAGCAAAAGATCGCCGTAGTCCTTGGTATCGGCGTACCAGCGGCTGTCCCAAGTGCGGTTGACCTGAAGGCGCATGCCGATCGGATTGGTCTTGTTACCCATTAGGCTTGCTCCTCGACCTGACGCACCTTGATGGTGATTTCCGAGAACGGCTTCAGGATCTTGCCGAACCGGCCACGGGCGCGCGGACGGCCACGCTTCATGATGAGGTTCTTGCCGACCCAGGCTTCCGCGACGACCAGTTCGTCGACATCGAGCCCGTGGTTGTTCTCGGCATTGGCGATGGCCGATTGCAGGCACTTCTTGACGTCAATCGCCACGCGCTTGTTCGAGAAGGTCAGATCGGTCAGCGCCTTCTCGACCTTCTTGCCGCGGATCATGGCAGCGACGAGGTTCAGTTTCTGCGGGCTGGTGCGCAACATGCGCAGCTTCGCCATCGCCTCGTTGTCCGCCACGCGGCGGGGATTCTTATCCTTGCCCATGGCTTACTTCCTCTTGGCTTTCTTGTCGGCCGCATGCCCGGTATAGGTGCGGGTCGGGGAGTATTCCCCGAATTTCTGGCCGATCATGTCCTCGGACACATTGACGGGCACATGCTTGCGACCGTTGTAGACGCCAAACGTCAGACCCACGAACTGGGGCAGGATCGTCGAGCGGCGCGACCAGATCTTGATCACTTCATTGCGCCCGGATTCGCGCGATGCCTCGGCCTTCTTGAGGACGTAGGCATCCACAAAGGGGCCTTTCCATACGGAACGTGTCATGGTTTAGCGCCTCTTCTTCCGAGCGTGGCGCGAGCGCAGGATCAGTTTCTGCGACGCCTTGTTGGTGTTGCGGGTGCGCGCGCCCTTGGTGGGCTTGCCCCACGGTGTGACAGGGTGGCGACCACCAGAGGTGCGGCCCTCACCACCACCATGCGGGTGGTCGATCGGGTTCATCACGACGCCGCGGACCGACGGACGCTTGCCCATGTGGCGCACGCGACCGGCCTTGCCGAGGTTCTGGTTCGAGTTGTCGGGGTTCGACACCGCACCGACCGTCGCGAGGCATTCCTGCCGCACGAGGCGAAGTTCACCCGAGGACAGGCGGATCTGCGCGTAACCACCGTCACGACCGACGAACTGGGCATAGGTGCCCGCGGCGCGCGCGATCTGGCCGCCCTTGCCGGGCTTCAGCTCGATGTTGTGGATGATCGTCCCGATCGGCATGCCCGAGAACGGCATCGCGTTGCCGGGCTTGATGTCGGCCTTGGCGGACGCGATGACGCGGTCCCCGATGGCCAGGCGCTGCGGCGCCAGGATATAGGCCTTTTCGCCATCGTCATACTGGACGAGCGCGATGAAGGCGGTGCGGTTGGGGTCATATTCGATGCGCGCGACGGTCGCGCCCACGTCAAACTTGTTCCGCTTGAAATCAACGATCCGGTAGAGGCGTTTTGCCCCGCCACCGCGGCGACGTGCCGTGATACGTCCGGTATTGTTCCGGCCACCCGATTTCGTCAAACCCTCGGTGAGGGCCTTGACGGGGCGTCCTTTCCACAGTTCCGAACGGTCGATCAGCACCAGCCCGCGCTGGCCCGGCGTCGTCGGCTTGTACGACTTGAGTGCCATGCTTTCTGTCTTCCGTATAGCAGACGGCGGATCTTGCCCCGATCGGGCGCGGTCCGCCTATGTTTTAAAGGACGGCTGGACCGTCCTTCGGATAAAGGCCCCCGTAGGTGCCCGGTGGTATGTCAATCCCGGCGGCAGGTCCGCCGAAACAAAAGCGAAGCCCCGGACGAATCCGGGGCCATGCCGATGGGGTCGTTTAGTCACGGCTGGCTGGAAGGTCAAGCGGTGCCGCCGTGGAACCCGTCATCCGCAGGAAAGCCGCAGTTTTTCCGCCGTCGGCGGGACCGGCGCCCGGGCACCGCGACCTGCACCGCGATGGCACGCGGACCCCGCCCCTCGGGCAGCCAATTGGCCACTGCCTGTTGCAGGCACGCGGACCACCGGTCCCACCATCCCCCTCCGATGCCCACGGTGTGAAAAGCCGCGCCCCTAGTAGATCTGGGCGAACGTTCCGGGCGTCATCGACGGCATCACGATCACCGTCGCGCCGTGGACCGCCCGTTGATGAAGATCGATGACATCGTGGTTCAGCATCCGGATACAGCCCGACGAAACCGCCTTGCCCAGTTCCCACGGCTTGGCATCGCCATGGACACGATAGAGCGTGTCCTCGCCGTTCTGGAACAGATAGAGCGCCCGCGCGCCCATGGGATTGCCCGGACCGGGATCCATGCCGCCATTGGCAACCGAATAGGGCGCAAGCTTGGGCTGGCGTTCGATCATGGTCGCGGGCACCTTCCAGCGCGGCCACTTGCGGCAGAACTGAAGCCGCGCCGTGCCCTCCCACGAAAAACCGACCGCGCCGACGCTGACGCCATAGCGCATGGCCCGGTCGGGCGACTCGACAAAATGCAGAACGGCGGCGTTCGGGTCGATGACGATGGTGCCGCGCGCATGTCCCGTCCAGGGGTTGGCAACCTCTCGCCGCCACATCTCGGGTGGTACGCTGCCCGCCTCGAGGGCGGGAACCGGGTAGGGTTCATCGGTGATCGCACCGTAGAAGTCCGGCATCGGTGGCAGGATCGGCTCCGGTATCTGCCGGGTCACGGTCTCGGTTTCGGTCTCGATTTCGGGTTGCGGGGTGGCGCAGGCCACAAGCCCGGCCATCGCCCCAAGGGCGGTAAAGCTGCGTCGCGTTAGCATGAGGATTTCCTGTTTTCAGTCTGAACGGTTTTGGCGGCGACCGCCGGATCCGGTTCAGACGAAACGAGGAGGCTCTCGGGGGGGCGCGGTCATGCGCCCTTCAAGAGCGAGATCTGGTATGGCCAGAACGACCGCCTGCCATGGCGCGTCCCGGCGCGTCGTCACCGTTTCGGGCAGCGCCCGGTCCGGGGCGCAGGACGCGCCCGGCAACATCGCCATGCGGCAGGCCTTTCTGACGGGTGCAACCGTCGGTCTCACGCTTTCGGGCTGGTCGTCGTTCAGGGCGTCGCCCTGATCGGGCGTATCGACCGCTGCAACCGCGCCGGACGCCGCGCGCGCGGTATCCGCCGCGTACGCGCCCCAGGGCAGCAGCATCACGGTTATCACGACCAGAAGCAGGGTTTGGACACAGCGCATCCAGAACGTGTCGGTCATCCGGCGCGGCTTGTCCACGCCGCACCCTTGCCGACCCATTCACATCTGGGCGAGTGGCCATCGGCGAGACCGATCGCCTCTGGATGGCCAGATGCCTAGAGCGCCGGACCCCACTCGTAGCGCGGGTCTTCCTCGGGACGGGACCAGTAAAGCGTTCCGCCATGGCGCCACGGATCAAGCACGAGCCCGTCGTCGATGTCCCCGCCCCGCGCGCTGATGACGGCGGAATGGTGGATGACCCGGAACCCCTCGGGCGGCGATGTCGACCAGTGCAGGCTCAGCGTCTGGAAGTCTTCTTGCCTCAACCGCGCCAGCATCGCCTCGGCCCAGTGGTTGCAAAGGCCCTTGTCGCGCAAATTGTGCAAAACCTTGGCATTGTGCACCAGGGGCGCATCCGTCACCCGCCAGTCCTCGGCCAGTTGCAGCGGGTAGTCGATGGCGATGCGGGCGGCAAGGTCCGCCTCTGCGGGGTCGACCTCCGGCCCAAGCGCCGCAATGGCCAGCGCCAGCGCATCGACATCGCGGGCGGAGGCATCCGGCTGTGCGGTGCATCCCGCGAGACCGGCCAGAAAAAAAGCCGCCAGCATGGGGGCGAACAGCCTTCTGATCATATCACCTGCACCCGTCATTCCGCCCCCATTCGCCGATTGGACCTGCCATACGCCAAGCCGCCTGCGCCGCCAAGTCTCCGCCCCGAAAAACCCCGGCAACTTGCGCAGCCGGGGTCCACCATGCCCCGCACGAGGCGGGCCACCGCCCGCGGTCACAGGGCTGCGTGAAAAACGGCAAAGGCCCCACCATCGGGCGGGGCCTTTGAAACTGTGCAATTCGGGCGTGCGTCCCGGCTCAGGCTTACAGCCCGGTGGTCACGTCGATCGTGTTGCCCTCTTCGAGCGTCACATAGGCCTTTTTGACGTCCGAGCGGCGACCGGGACGACCCTTGAACCGCTTGGTCTTGCCCTTGGTGATCGTCGTGTTGACCGCCTTGACCTTGACACCGAACAACGCCTCGACCGCATCCTTGATCTGCGGCTTGTTGCTGTCGATGGCCACTTCGAAGACAACGGCGTTGTTTTCGGACGCCATGGTGGTCTTCTCGGTGATGATCGGCTTGCGGATCACGTCGTAATGTTCTGCTTTCGCGCTCATTTCAGACGAGCCTCCAGTGCTTCGACACCCGCCTTCGTGATCACCAGGGTGTCACGCTTGAGGATGTCATAGACGTTTGCACCCATGGACGGCAGCACGTCGAGACCAACAATGTTGGCCGCGGCCTTGGCGAAGTTCTCGTTCACCTCGGTGCCGTCGATCACAAGCGCGCGCTTCCAGCCCAGGTCACGCACCATCTTGGCGAGTGACTTGGTCTTGCCGTCCGCATCGGCGGTGTCGATCACCACCAGCTGGCCGTCGCGGGCCTTGGCCGACAATGCGTGCTTGAGACCAAGCGCGCGGACCTTCTTGGGCAGGTCATGGGCGTGGCTGCGGGGCGTCGGGCCCTTGTAGACACCACCCTTGCGGAAGATCGGTGCCTTGCGGGACCCGTGGCGTGCGCCGCCGGTGCCCTTCTGGCGATAGATCTTCTTGGTCGAGTAGCTGACTTCCGAGCGGCCCAGCGTCGAGTGGGTACCGGCCTGCGCCTTGTTGCGCTGCCAGCGGACCACGCGGTGCAGGATGTCGGCGCGGGGTTCGAGACCGAAGATCTCGTCACCGAGCTCGACCGAGCCGGCAGAGCCGCCGTCGAGTTTGATCACGTCGAGTTTCATGCCTCACCGTCCTTCTTCTCGGTGTCCTCATCGGCCGCGATGTCGGATTCAGCCGCTTTCAAGGCCTCTTCCTGCTGCGCGGCTTCTTCCGCCAGACGGGCTTCTTCAGCGGCTTGCGCCTCTGCTTCGGCCTGCTTGGCAGCCTCTTCGGCAAGACGCTTGGCTTCTTCGCCAGCCGACTTCAGCGCCGCGGGAAGAATGACATTCTCCGGCGTGGCCTTCTTGACGGCGTCCTTGACGGTGACCCAGCCACCCTTGGCCCCGGGCACGGCGCCCTTGACCATGATGAGACCACGGTCGGCGTCGGTGCGGATGACCTGCAGGTTCTGCGTGGTCACGCGGACAGCGCCCATGTGACCGGCCATCTTCTTGCCCTTGAAGACCTTGCCCGGATCCTGACACTGGCCCGTCGAGCCGTGCGACCGGTGCGAGATCGAAACACCGTGCGAGGCGCGAAGACCGCCGAAGTTGTGACGCTTCATCGCACCGGCAAAACCCTTACCGATGGACGTGCCCGAGATGTCCACGAACTGGCCTTCGAAGTAGTGGTCAGCGGTGATCTCTTCGCCCACGTCGATGAGGTTCTCGGGCGCAACGCGGAATTCCGCGATCTTGCGCTTGGGCTCGACCTTGGCGGCGGCGAAATGGCCCCGCATCGGCTTCGAGACGTTCTTGACCTTGGCGGTGCCACAGCCCAGCTGGACTGCGGAATAGCCGTGGTCTTCGACGGTGCGCTGCGCCACCACCTGCAGCTTGTCCAGCTGCAGAACGGTGACGGGAATCTGCTTGCCGTCGTCCATGAAGAGCCGGGTCATGCCGACCTTCTTTGCGATCACTCCAGAGCGCATCATGATCTGCCCTCCTTATACCTTGATCTCGACGTCGACACCCGCCGCGAGATCGAGCTTCATCAGCGCGTCCACGGTCTGCGGGGTCGGATCGACGATGTCGAGAAGCCGCTTGTGGGTGCGGATCTCGAACTGGTCACGGGACTTCTTGTTCACGTGGGGACCACGCAGAACGGTGAAGCGCTCGATCTTGTTCGGCAGCGGAATGGGCCCGCGCACATCGGCGCCGGTCCGTTTCGCGGTGTTGACGATTTCCTGGGTGCTGGCGTCCAGCACGCGGTAGTCAAACGCCTTGAGCCGAATGCGAATGTTCTGGCTTTGCATAGGTCTGGCCTTATCTTGGCGCGTCAGAGTTGAGAGGAAGAGGCAAGACCACCCTGCCGCTTCATCGAACCCGTTTCGGCCCCGGGAACGACGCGCCCCGGACCTGATCCGGGGCCACGTCGAGCCGGAAGCCTGGAGATGCGGGATGCGCGCTTGGCGCACCGTTTGCCCGAGGTCCCGGATCACGTCCGGGACCTGCAGGCACTTGGCTTACTCGACGATCTTCGACACGACGCCGGAGCCGACGGTACGACCGCCTTCACGGATGGCGAAGCGCAGGCCGTCTTCCATCGCGATCGGCGCGATCAGCTCGACGCCGAACTTCAGGTTGTCGCCGGGCATGACCATCTCGGTGCCCTCGGGCAGGGTCACGGTGCCGGTGACGTCCGTCGTACGGAAGTAGAACTGGGGACGGTAGTTGGCGAAGAACGGCGTGTGACGGCCACCCTCTTCCTTGGTCAGGATGTAGACCTCGGCCTCGAACTTGGTGTGCGGGTTCACCGACTTGGGCTTGCACAGCACCTGGCCGCGCTCGACGCCTTCACGGTCGATGCCGCGCAGCAGCACGCCGACATTGTCGCCCGCCTCGCCGCGATCGAGCAGCTTGCGGAACATCTCGACGCCGGTGCAGGTCGTCTTCTTGGTGTCGCGGATGCCGACGATCTCAAGCTCGTCGCCGACATTGACCACGCCACGCTCGATCCGGCCGGTCACAACCGTGCCGCGACCGGAGATCGAGAACACGTCCTCGATCGGCATCAGGAACGGCTGGTCCACGGCGCGCGCGGGCTGCGGGATGTACGCGTCCACCGCCGCCATCAGTTCGCGGATCTTGTTCTCGCCGATCTCGGGATCGCGGCCTTCCATCGCCGCAAGCGCCGAGCCCGCGATGATCGGAATGTCGTCGCCCGGGTAGTCGTAGGCGCTCAGCAGTTCGCGGATTTCCATCTCGACCAGCTCGAGCAGCTCTTCGTCGTCGACCTGGTCGACCTTGTTCATGAACACAACCATGGCGGGAATGCCGACCTGACGACCGAGCAGGATGTGCTCGCGCGTCTGGGGCATCGGGCCGTCGGCGGCGTTCACCACGAGGATCGCGCCGTCCATCTGCGCCGCACCGGTGATCATGTTCTTGACGTAGTCGGCGTGGCCGGGGCAGTCGACGTGAGCGTAGTGGCGCGCGTCGGTCTCGTATTCCACATGCGCGGTCGAGATGGTGATGCCGCGGGCCTTCTCCTCGGGCGCGCCGTCGATCTGGTCATACGCCTGGAAGTCGCCGAAATACTTGGTGATCGCCGCCGTCAGCGTGGTCTTGCCGTGGTCGACGTGACCGATCGTGCCGATGTTGCAATGCGGCTTCGAGCGATCAAACTTTTCCTTTGCCATGCGAAAGGCTCCTTTTTCTCTTTCGGATGGTGAGCCTGGGCTCACCCTACGGTGGTGGGTAGGGCGGGGTTGTCCCCGCCACCCGGGTTATGCGTATTTCGCCTGAATCTCGTCCGAGATATTCTGCGGAACCGGATTGTAATGATCGAACTGCATCGTGAACTGCGCACGGCCCGAGGACATCGAGCGCAGGGTGTTGATGTAGCCGAACATGTTGGCAAGCGGCACCATGGCGTGGATCGCGACGGCATTGCCGCGCGGTTCCTGACCGGTCACCTGACCCCGACGGGATGTCAGGTCCCCGATGATGTTTCCGGTGTATTCTTCCGGACCCACCACTTCGACGCGCATCATCGGCTCGAGCAGTTTCGCGCCGGCCTTGCGAAGACCTTCACGCATGCCCATCCGTGCCGCGATCTCGAAGGCGAGAACCGAGGAGTCCACGTCGTGGAACTTGCCGTCGATCAGCGACACCTTGAAGTCGATCACCGGGAAGCCCGCCAGCGGACCGGAGTCCATCACCGACTTGATGCCCTTTTCGACACCGGGGATGTATTCCTTCGGCACCGAACCGCCAACGATCTTCGACTCGAACGAATAGCCTTCGCCCGGTTCTGTTGGCGAGATGACCAGCTTGACCTCGGCGAACTGACCCGAACCACCCGACTGCTTCTTGTGGGTGTAGGTATGCTCGACCTCGTGACCGATGGTCTCGCGGTAGGCCACCTGGGGCGCGCCGATGTTGGCTTCGACCTTGAACTCCCGCTTGAGACGGTCGACCAGGATGTCGAGATGCAGTTCGCCCATGCCCTTCATGATGGTCTGACCCGATTCGAGATCGGTTTCGACCCGGAAGGACGGATCTTCCGCCGCCAGTCGTGCAAGACCGGCCGACATCTTCTCTTGGTCGCCCTTGGTCTTGGGCTCGACCGCGATCTCGATGACCGGGTCGGGGAAAGTCATGGTTTCCAGAACCACCTGCTTCTGCGCATCGCAGAGCGTGTCGCCGGTGGTCGTGTCCTTCAGACCGGCCAGCGCGATGATGTCGCCTGCAAAGCCTTCCTCGATCTCCTGGCGGTCGATCGCGTGCATCACCATCATCCGGCCGATGCGCTCGCGCTTGCCCTTGGTCGAGTTCATGATCGCGTCGCCCTTGCGGATCACGCCGGAGTAGATCCGGGTGAAGGTCAGGGAACCCACGAAGGGGTCGTTCATGATCTTGAACGCCAGCGCCGAGAACGGCTCTTCGTCAGAGGCCGGGCGCGGAATGTTGCGCGTCTCGGTCTCGTCGTCGGGCGAGAAACCCATCAGCGTCGGCACGTCGAGCGGACCCGGCAGGAAGTCGACCACGGCGTTGAGCAGCGGCTGGACACCCTTGTTCTTGAACGCGGAACCGGCCAGCATCGGGAAGAACGACAGCGACAGCGTGCCCTTCCGGATCAGCTTGCGCAGCGATGCCTCGTCGGGCATTTCGCCTTCGAGATACGCTTCCATCGCGTCGTCGTCCATCTCGACGGCGAGCTCGATCATGTTGTCGCGCCATTCGGCGGCCAGATCCTGAAGCTCGTCACGGATCGGACGGCGTTCCCAGGACGCGCCCAGATCCTCACCGATCCAGACCCATTCTTCCATCTTGATCAGGTCGACGATGCCTTCCAGCGAATCCTCGGATCCGATCGGCAGGGCGATCGGCATCGGGGTGCCGCCGGTGCGTTCCTTGACCATCTTCACGCAGTTGAAGAAGTCGGCACCGATCTTGTCCATCTTGTTGACGAAGACAAGCCGCGGAACCTTGTAGCGGTCGGCCTGACGCCACACCGTTTCAGTCTGCGGCTCGACACCGGCATTGCCGTCCAGCAGCGCCACGGCGCCGTCCAGAACCGCCAGCGAACGCTCGACTTCGATGGTGAAGTCGACGTGTCCGGGGGTGTCGATGATGTTGAACCGCGTCTTGGTGTCCGAGGTGCCTTCCGGCGTCGGATCTTCCTGGCGCTGCCAGAAGGTCGTGGTCGCCGCCGACGTGATGGTGATCCCGCGCTCGGCTTCCTGCTCCATCCAATCCATGGTGGAGGCGCCCTCGTGGGTTTCGCCCATCTTGTGGTTCTTGCCGGTGTAGAACAGGATGCGCTCGGTCATCGTGGTCTTGCCAGCGTCGATATGCGCCATGATTCCGAAGTTGCGGTAGCGCTCGAGCGGATATTCGCGTGCCATTGGGAGGTGTCCTCAGGCTAAATTTCAATTACCAGCGGTAGTGGCTGAATGCCTTGTTGGCATCGGCCATCTTGTGCGTGTCTTCGCGCTTCTTCACGGCAGAGCCGCGCGACTGAACAGCATCCAGAAGTTCACCGGCAAGGCGCTCTTCCATGGTGTTCTCGTTGCGACCGCGCGACGCGGTGATCAGCCAGCGGATGGCCAGTGCTTCGCGACGTTCGATGCGGACTTCGACGGGCACCTGGTAGGTCGCACCGCCAACCCGGCGGGAACGGACCTCGACGGCCGGCTTGATGTTCTCGAGCGCCTCGTGAAAGACCTCGATCGGGGCGCGCTTGATCTTGCTCTCGACGCGGTCCAGCGCGTTGTAGACGATCCGTTCCGCGACCGACTTCTTGCCGTCGATCATCAGGTTGTTCATGAACTTGGTCAGGACCGTATCGCCATATTTGGCGTCGGGCAGGATATCGCGCTTCTCGGCGGAGTGACGACGGGACATGGTGTAATCCTCTTACTTCGGACGCTTGGCGCCGTATTTCGAACGACGCTGCTTGCGGTCCTTGACGCCCTGGGTGTCAAGCACACCGCGCAGGATGTGGTAGCGCACGCCGGGAAGGTCTTTCACACGACCGCCCCGGATAAGCACGACCGAGTGCTCCTGCAGGTTGTGGCTTTCGCCCGGAATGTAGCTGATGACTTCGTAGCCGTTGGTCAGACGCACCTTGGCCACTTTCCGCATCGCCGAGTTCGGCTTCTTCGGAGTGGTGGTGTAGACGCGCGTGCACACGCCCCGCTTTTGCGGGCACTGCTCGAGGTGCTGTGATTTCGAGCGCTTGACTTTGGGCTGCCGCGGCTTGCGGATCAGCTGCTGGATCGTTGGCATTCCGGTTTCCCCGTGTAGCTCACATATAAAGTGCGACAGGCCAAATGCCCGACGCAGGTTCTTTTGGTCTGGTGTTCGCGCGTCCGCGACAGCACCGGTATCTCTTTCGCGGGCCTCCGGGGGCGCCAAAACTGGTCGCGCCGCCTTTGCCGGTCTGGTCCCCGTCGATCCACGTGAGACCGACGCAAAAAGCCGCATTCGTTCCCCGATTTCGGGAACGACGCGGGAGATACCAGAGGATCGGGGCTGATGCCCGGATCATGACCGCAACTCGTCTGTATTTCAGACCGTCCGCATGGCGCGGGTCCGGTCAGGATGGGCGGCGTATATGGGGAGTCGGATAGCTTGTCAACAGCCGCCCGGGCCGGGTTTCGGCCCCTGCGCACCGACATGTTCGGGCGCGTGTTCGGCCCCGTGTTCAGGCCGGTCTTCGGGCTGCTCTCCGACACCCGGATTTTTTTGCCCGGCGAAAGCCTTGCCGCGTCGCCGACACCCTGCCACGCTGCCTGTGATCGTCCCCAATGCGCAAGGTGCCCCGCAAGATGCAGGTAATCGGTTTCTGCCGCTTTTCCTATCCCGCCGAGGGCGGTTTCCAGGTCGAGCATGACGACCTCGCCAGCCGCATCGCCTATCTCTATGCGCCAGAGCGCCTGGACGAGCGGCTGCGCCTGTTCGAGACCGTCTGCCTGCCGTCCCTGCGCGCCCAGAGCGACCCGGACTTCACCTTCGTCGTGCTGGTCGGCGACAGCCTGCCCGCCGATGCCCGCGCCCGCCTTGACGCGATGGTCGCGGATCTTCCGCAGGTGGTGATCGAAGCACAGCCCCCCGGCCCGCACCGGCAGGTCTGTCAGGACGTGATCAACGCCACCCGTGACGACATCACCGCGCCCTGCCTGCAGTTTCGCCATGACGACGACGACGCCGTCGCGGTGAATTTCGTGGCATCGCTGCGCAAGGCCGCCGCCGATTGCGCCCCCCTGTGTGCCGAGCACCGCCTTGTCGGCTTTGACTGGAACCGGGGGTATCTTGTCAGCGCCGACGCCAACGGCCTGTGCGCCGAGCCGGTGGTGCACCCTTACTGGGGCGTGGCGCAGGCGGTCGCGGCGCAGGGTGGCGTGCGGCAGACGGTGATGAACTTCGGGCATCAGAAAATCAACCTGCACATGCCGACGGTGACCTTCAACGCGCCCGCGATGTATCTGCGGGGCCATAACGGCTTCAACGACTCGCGGCAGAAGAAACATGTCAAGCCACACCCCCTGCCCCGGCTCGATGCGGCGGGCGAGGCCGAGATGAAGCGCCTGTTCAACGTCGATGCGGACCACGTCCGGCAGGTCTTCGGTGGCACGGCCCGAACCGCTGTTCCGGCCCGGGGCTGAAAAGCCCCGCCGCCGCAAAGGTCGGCGGCTCGGGCCCGGTCACCCAGGGCGACACCCAAAGACGACAGGGCCGAGGATCGACGCCCAAAGCAGACCGGTGCGGCGAAACGTCGACACCGCGCTGACATCGGCCAATCGCGCCAACCTGCAAAGACACCGATGCTCTATCGGGCAGACCTTGCCGTGCGGCCCATGCCCCTGTCACCCGACGGCATGCCACGCCAGATATTGCGGCGCTTGCCCCGCCTGCCGCCAGATGGTCTAATCCGGGTCCAACCCAACCATAGAATCCGGGACCGAGCAGCGTATGGCCGAAGACCTTCTCTCGGGCCAAGAGCCCACCGACTACGACGCCTCCTCCATCGAGGTGCTGGAGGGGCTCGAGCCCGTCCGCAAACGCCCCGGCATGTATATCGGCGGCACCGACGAACGCGCGCTGCATCACCTGGTGGCCGAGATCCTCGACAACTCGATGGACGAGGCGGTGGCCGGCCACGCCAACCGCATCGAGGTCGAGTTGCTGGCCGACGGGTCCTGCACGATCCGCGACAACGGGCGCGGCATCCCCATCGACCCGCACCCGAAGTTTCCCGACAAATCCGCGCTCGAGGTGATCCTGTGCACGCTGCACGCGGGCGGCAAGTTCGGCGGCAAGGCCTACGAGACCTCGGGCGGCCTGCACGGCGTCGGTGCCTCGGTGGTCAACGCGCTGTCGGATTCCATGGTGGTCGAAGTGGCGCGCAATCGCGAACTTTTCGAGCAGCGCTTTTCGCGCGGCGTGCCGCTGGGCCCCGTCGCCAAGATCGGGCAGACCCCGAACCGGCGCGGCACCACCATCACGTTCCATGCGGACCCCGAGATCTTCGGTCACCACAAGCTCAAGCCCGCGCGGCTCTTTGGCATGGTCCGGTCGAAGGCGTACCTGTTCTCGGGCGTCGAGATCCGCTGGAAATCGGCCATCGACGACGGTACCACGCCGACCGAGGCGACGTTCCACTTTCCCGGCGGGCTGTCGGACTACCTGACCGAAACGCTGGGCACCGCATCGACCTATGCGGCCGCGCCCTTCGCGGGCACGGTCGGGTTCCGTGAACGCTTTGGCCGGCCCGGCAAGGTCGAATGGGCGATCAACTGGACACCGTCACGCGACGGCTTTCTGCAAAGCTATTGCAACACCGTGCCCACCCCCGAAGGCGGCACCCACGAACAGGGCTTCTGGGCCGCGATCCTCAAGGGCATCCGGGCCTATGGCGAGCTTGCGGGCAACAAGAAGGCCTCCAACATCACCCGCGAAGATCTGATCACCGGCGGTTGCGCGCTGGTGTCGTGCTTCATCCGCGAGCCGGAATTCGTCGGCCAGACCAAGGACCGGCTGGCTACGGTCGAGGCGGCGAAGCTGGTCGAAGGCGCGGTGCGCGACCACTTCGACAACTGGCTGGCGTCGGATACCAAAAGCGCCGGGGCCATCCTCGATTTCCTGGTGCTGCGCGCCGAGGAACGGATGCGCCGCCGCAAGGAAAAAGAGACCGCGCGCAAGACCGCGACCAAGAAGCTGCGCCTGCCCGGCAAGCTGACCGACTGTTCATCGAAGACCCGCGAGGGCACCGAACTGTTCATCGTCGAGGGCGACTCGGCGGGCGGGTCGGCCAAGGGCGCGCGCTTCCGCGAGACGCAGGCGCTCTTGCCGCTGAAAGGCAAGATCCTGAACGTGCTGGGCGCAGCCTCGTCGAAACTGGGCTCCAACGCCGAGATCAGCGACCTTTGCGAGGCACTGGGCGTGGGCATGGGCACCAGATTCAACCTCGACGATCTGCGCTACGAGAAGATCATCATCATGACCGACGCCGATGTCGACGGCGCACATATCGCGTCATTGCTGATGACGTTCTTCTTCTCGCAAATGCGGCCCCTGATCGACAACGGCCACCTCTACCTTGCCTGCCCGCCGCTCTATCGGCTGACCCAGGGTGCGCGGCGGCTTTACGTCGCCGACGAGGCCGAAAAGGAGCTGTGGCTGGAAAAGGGGCTCGGCGGCAAGGGCAAGATCGACCTGCAACGCTTCAAGGGTCTGGGCGAAATGGACGCAAAGGACCTGAAGGAAACCACGATGGACCCCGCCACCCGCAAATTGATCCGCGTCACCATCGACGAGGACGAACCGGGAGAGACCGGCGATCTGGTCGAACGCCTGATGGGCAAGAAGCCGGAGCTTCGGTTTCAGTACATCCAGGAAAACGCGCGGTTCGTAGAAGAGCTGGATGTGTGAGCGCGCGCGCGCAGTTCCCGAGCCATTGACTGAGTGATCGGCGCGGCAGGTCGCCACCGGGCCAGCGCCGGTCTGGTGGGCGGGCGCTGCAACGGCTGGGGTCGGCACTTTTTCCCGCCGTCTCATCGCGTCGCCCGAACCGCGCGCCCACGGCACCAAAGCGTCCCTCCGGTGGGGCCGGACCGGCGCTGGCCCGGTGGCTGCCGATGGCAGCCTTGTTCCTGGCCGGGTGCTTGGTTCGAACGCGTCCTGATCATGACCCCGTGTCAGTCGGAAAATATCATCCCGGAAAACACTTGCGCCGCACCCCCGGGACACCCCATCTTTGAAAGGCAGATCGCGCGTCGTTCTGCCTCACCGGTGACATCGCCCTGATCCCTCAGGCAACCCTGCCCCTCTGAGCGCTGATCCGGCGGGCATTGGGTCCGGCGGAGCCTTAAGGGAGACCCCCATGTCCAAGAGCAAGAACCGCGGCAACCGCGAAGTCAAAAAACCCAAGAAGGAAAAGCCCAAGGTGTCCGCGACGGCCAACAGCGGTGCGGGCAAGACCGTCACCACCATTGCCGGAAAATCCGTCAAGTAGGCCTGACGCCCAGCCGGGCGGGGTGCCCCCACGAAACGCGGCGCGCACGTTTCGCCTGCCCGGCGCAGCGGTCGTCGGCGGTGTGTCTGGGCACGCGCCTGCGCGACGCCGTGACTCGCGGACTTCCGGAACCGGCGCACATGCCCTGCGGTCGGGTGGCCGTTGCGCCCCAGCGGGGCGCGCGTGCCATGGATCGCGATCCGTTGATATCCCATCCCCCGACCGGGGCTTGCCGAGCCGCGTCTTTTCCGCTTCCCTCCGCGCATGCGCGTTGTCCTTCCCCTCACCCTTGTCCTGCTGGCGTCCTGCGGTCGCCCCCTGACCGAGAACGAGACCCAATTCGCCCATGCGCTGCACGGCGCGGGGATCGATCCCGCCCGCGTGCGTTTTTACGATGGCCACTTCGCCAGCGCGGTCACCTACCTACGCCCGGCCCGCCCGCGCGTCACTTGTCAGGAACGTATCCTTCCGCCCCGGGACGAAAAGATGGTGACGGTCTCTCCCGGGGCGACGACCCTTTTCAATCACGTTCTCTACCGCGAGGACCTCTATCGCGACGACTTCCTTGCCGAGCTGCCCAAGGTGATCGACCTCTATAGCGCCATGCTCTTCGCGCATGAGATGACCCATGTCTGGCAATGGCAGAACAGGGACCGCACCGGATTTCACCCGATCCGCGCCGCGCTTGAGCACACGGCCAGCGCCGATCCCTACCTGTTCGAGGCCGACCAGGGCGATTTCCTGGAGTACGGGTTTGAGCAGCAAGGCTCCATCGTCGAGGAATATGTCTGCTGTCGTCTGCTCGACCCCGACGCCCCCCGCACCGCGCGGCTGGGTGCGATGATCGGGGCCGCAATGGACATCTCGCGCCTCGACAGCGCGCTCGCGGGTCCGGACATCCGCATTCCCTGGTCAGGGGCCGAAACCGACGGCATCTGTCGCGCCGAGTAAGCGCCGCTGCCCGGTCCGTGCGACCCATCAGGCCCCCGAACATCCCGGAAACGCCCCGGGCCTGACCCGGGGCCTCGGATCCCGTGCCCGCTTGCTCCTGATCGCACCCGCAGCACTCCGGTAACCGGTTCCTGTCAGCGCGCCCCGGTCACTGTTGCAACGATTGAAGATAGACCACGAGGTCCGCCACCGCCTCCGACATCAGGATCGGCTGGCCGGACCCGGCCTTCATGGCGACCGATTGCACACCCTCGAAAAAGTCGCCGTAGACCGGCATCGGAGAGCCGTGGCTGACCAGCGGTTCGCGCCCATCGATGCGGGTGACGACGCGCATCAGGGGAAAGGACCCGCCGCCGCGCTCGGAAAGATCCGTCAGGTCGGGCGGCTGCAACAGCAGGACCGATGCCATCGGCCCGCCCCCTTCCGCCGTCGCGCCGTGGCAGGTCGCGCAGTGCTTGGCATAAAGCGCCGCCCCCGATTCGACGTCCTGCGCCTCCACCGAGGGCGCGATACAGACGATTGTGACGACGAGCAGGGGCAGGATGCGCATGGGGAACCTCGCGATATGCATTCCGCTAGGCTCTCACATCGGTGCCGCGCGCGCCTTGATCCCAATCAACCTTAAGGATCAACCGCCCCGCGATGTGCGCATGAAAACGGGCGGCCCCTGGGGACCGCCCGGCAACGTCAGGCATGCGGATGATCAGAGCCGCGAGACCCACTTGTCGAACTCGCGCTCGGCCTGTTCGCGGGTCTTGCCGTACTTGGCCTGGATCTTGCCGATCAGCTGCTCGCGCTCGCCTTGGGTTTCGGCAACCTCGTCATCGGTCAGATCGCCCCATTCTTCGCGAACCTTGCCTTTGAACTCGGTCCAGCGGCCTTTCAATTCGTCGGTATTCATAGCGTCTCTCCTGTGCAGTTCTGGGAAAGAAACCCTGAGCCTCGGCCAGATGTTCCATCGTGCGGGCAGAAAAAATCGGGCGGCGTCGAACCATCGTCGCGGGCCGCATCGCGGTCACGAACGCCACGCCCGATCATTCAGGGGCGGGCAGAGAGCCCACGCGGACGTCACCGACCCGGTCGCCCCGGGTGTGGCGCAAGCCCCGGGGTCCGCGCGGGTGTCGGTCATGCGCCAGAGGCAGCATCGGGCGCGGTGCACCCCGGTGCCTCAAGACACCGTCCGATCGCGCGCCGAAGGTCACGTGCCGGTCGGCAAGCGGTTCCGGTCGGGTGCGGCGCAGGGGGCGCGCGATCCCGCGCTAGTCGTCCAGTTCTCCGTGCACCGCAAAGGCCTCGAGCTCGGCATCCTGCCCCTCGATCGCCCGGAACGACTCGCGGACGCCCGCCTCGGTCAATTCGCGCGCCACGGTCAAAACGGTGTTCGGCGCAAAATCGGCGCACATGTCCTGCATCTCCGCAATCTCGGCCTCGGCCACGGCGCGGGCATCGTCCTGCGACGGCGCGCCATAGATCGCCACGAAATGCGCCGCCAGCGCGTCGACCAGCGCGGCGCGCTCGGCGGCTTCGATGCGGGTGACGGCGACGAAGGTCACGCGCCCGAAGGTCTCGAGCCCCAGCCAGCCATTGGCGAAGGCCTGCCGCGCCTTGCCTTCAAGATCGCCCTCGCCCCAGTTCGAAAACTCGAAGCCACCCGCGATGCACCATTCTCCGGTGCGCGCCGGAGCGGCGAAGACGCGGGTGTCGCTTTCATCGAAATGAATGGCGCGGGCAAGGTTCATCAGGGCGTCTCCAACAACAGGGACAGGGGCAGAAGATGCGTCGTACCGCCGGATTTCACAAGTGCGCCGAGCCGTTCGTCAAGGCCGAGGAAATGCCCCTCATGCCCGGCAAGCGTGATGGGTTCGCCCAATTGCCAGACCAGCCCCGCAAAGTCCCGGTGCAGATGGCCAAGACCCTCGGTTTCCCAGTCGTGCAACCAGTGCATGAGGTGGCGCGTCCAGCTTTCCAGAAGCGGCATCGGCGCAAGATCGCCGCAGCCCTCGGCATGAAGCGCCGTCTCTCCGGGGGTGTCGCCGCCATCCCCGTCGCGGGCGGCAAAACGCAGATCAAGCGTGACCACCAGCCAGTCGGGCACCGCGTCGTCCGGGCCCTCGGGGGCGATCAACCGCAATTGTCCGGCCAGACCGCCATTGACCCTGATGCCGCCATCCCAGTCCAGATGCACCGCCACCTCGGGCGGCGCGATAGTGCCCAGCGCGTTCTGCAGGGCAACCCCGGCCAGCGGCAGCATCACCGCCGCATCGCTGCGCGCGACATCGGGCGCAAGAACCATGGCCGCGTGCAGATCGTCCGACACCGGATCAAAAAGCACCAGCCCCGGCTCCGCCCCCGCCATCGCGGCCCGGACCGCCGCCGCGCCGGGCGCGTCACCCGCCACGGCCCGGCCCGACAGCAGCGGGGGAAAGACCGGTCCGGTACTCATGACGCCATCACGCGTGACCGGTCTTGACCAGCGCGCGGGCCACGTCGCGGAACGCCTGCGCCTGCGGGCTGTCGGGCTTGGAGACGACAATCGGCGCGCCGCCGTCAGAGGCGGTGCGGATATCGAGATGCAGCGGGATCTCGGCCAACAGCGGCGCCCCCATCTTTTCGGCCTCGGCAGCGACGCCGCCATGGCCGAAGATATGCTCCTCATGGCCGCAGTTCGAGCAGATATGCGTCGACATGTTCTCGATCAGGCCGACGATCGGCACCTTGAGCTGGGTGAACATGTCGATGCCCTTGCGCGCGTCCAGAAGGGCCACGTCCTGCGGCGTCGACACGATCACCGCGCCGTCGACCTGGAACTTCTGGCTCAGGGTCATCTGCACATCGCCGGTGCCCGGCGGCAGATCGACGATCAGCACATCGAGCGCCCCCCATTGCACCTGGGTCATCATCTGTTGCAGCGCGCCCATCAACATCGGACCGCGCCAGATCACCGCCTGGCCTTCGTTCATCATCAGACCGATCGACATCATGGTGACGCCGAAATTGCGCAACGGCAGGATGGTCTTGCCATCTGGGCTCGCGGGCCTGCCCGACACGCCCAGCATGCGCGGCTGCGACGGCCCGTAGACATCCGCGTCCAGCAGCCCGACGCGCCGCCCCTCGGCAACCAGCGCACAGGCCAGGTTCGAGGCCACGGTCGACTTGCCGACGCCGCCCTTGCCCGACGCCACCGCCAGAATGCGGTCGATCCCGGGCACCTTCTGCGGTCCCTGCACCTTGGGCTTGCCCGCGCCCGCGCCCTTCAGGTCCGGCGGCGGCTTCGGGGCGGCATGCGCGGTCATCACCACGGACACCTGCCCCGCCCCCTCCAGCGCCTTCACCGCAGCCTCGGCTTGGTCGCGGACCGGCTTGAAGGCCTCTCCCCTGTCGGCGGGCACTTCCAGCACGAAGCGCACCGCGCCGCCCTCGACGTTGAGGGCCTTGACCCGGTTGGCCGCGACGATGTCGCCCCCTGCGGGATCGGAAATGCCCTTGAGCGCGGTCAGAACCGCATCGCGTGTCAGTGCCACAGCTGTAATTATCCCTTGATTGTGCCGGTCACGACATGCTCGAGATCCAGCCCCTCGACGGTCAGCACGACCTTCGCCTCGAAGCTCTGCCCGTCGATGCCCCCCTTGGCCGCGACCGCATCCTCGATCGCCTTCTGCGACGTCACCCCGACCTGCTTCAGGAACTTGCGCAGCGACATGTTCAGTTCTTCGTTCATGGGTGGTCCCTCCCTATCAAACCGTTGACCTCTCTAGGATAGGGCCACTAGCCTTGCAAGCCACAGACCATCTCGGGAAGGTACGCCCATGCTGCGTTATCTCGGCGTCGCGATCGCTGCCCTCTGCGCCGCGGCTCCTGTTCTGGCCGAGGCCGACAAGCGGTTCAGCCTTGCCGCCCCCGCCGCGCTCGAGGACAGCGGCCTGCTCGACTATCTGGTGCCGCGGTTCGCGCTGAAGACCGCGACGCGGATCGCGCGCGGGGCCGACCCCGCGACAGCCGATGCCATCTTCGGCGACCACGGGCGGGCCATGTTCCAGGGCCCGTCCCGCACCTGGTCGCTGGTGGTGCGCGACGACCCGGACGCGCAGGCCTTCGCGGACTGGCTCACCTCCGACATCGGGCGCGGCACCATCGCGGCCTTCCGCGTCGACGGCACCGCCCCCTTCTCGCCCGAGATCCCGCGCCAGGCCACGGTCGCGACGCCGACCTTCGATGGCGACGCGCGGGACGGGGCCGACCTGTCGCTGAAGCTCTGCGGGCGCTGCCACGTGGTCGGCGCGATCAACCGCATGAAGGCCATCGGCTCGACGCCCTCCTTCGCGATGCTGCGCACCCTGCCCGACTGGTCCGCGCGCTTCGAGGGCTTCTATGCGCTGAACCCGCATCCCGCCTTCACCCAGATCGCCGAGGTGACACCCGCCTTCGACCCGATGCGCCCCTCGCCCATCGTGCCGGTCGAGATGACGCTTGACGATCTCGACGACATCCTGGCCTTCGTCTCCGGGATCGCGCCTGCCGATCTCGGCGCGCCGGTCGCGTCGAAATGACCTGACCCGCCCCGGCCCCACGCTCCTGCACGACCCCCTCTTCCGGCCTTTTCTCACGATCGGACCCGAAATACTCCGGAGGTTTGGAGGCAGCGCCTCCAACGCGTCCCCTTGCAAGGGGACGCCCGAGAAAAACCGACGCCCCGGTGCCGTCAGTGATCGCGCCGCTTCGAAGGGCCGTCCTCGAGATAGTCTTCCGTGCGGCGTACACGCGGCCGCTCGGCCCCTGCAAACGGGTTGTTCTGCATGTGGAACTGCGCGTTGACCCGGCAATTGTCGCACATCTGGATCATCCGTGTCGCATCGGGATTGGCAAACATCGCATGATTGCCCGCCAGCTTATCGATGATCCGGTCGATGGTCGATTTCACCCCGAACAGCGCCCCGCATTCGACGCAGGCGAAAGGTTCTTCCTCGTTCAGCACCACCTGCGACAATGCCGCGTCGGTGGTGTTCATGCGCGGGGCAAGGGTGATCGCGGCCTCGGGACAGATCGTCGCACAGAGACCGCATTGCAGGCAGGCATCTTCCTGAAACAGCAGTTGCGGCATGTCCGGGTTGTCGCCCAGCGCGCCCGACGGGCAGAGCGACACGCAGGACAGGCACAGCGTACAGGCCTCCTGGTCGACCAGCACCGCGCCGTAGGGCGCGCCCTGGGGCAGATCGATGATCCCCGCCCCGGGCCGCAGGGCCTTCGTCGCCACCCGTGTAACCTGACGCCGTGTCCCGATCGGCAGGGTCGGCGCGCAGAGCGCGTCGGCCGCGCCGCCATAGAGCGCCTCGGGCAGCGCGTCGGGGTCGGCCAGATCCAGCAGCCGCACCGCCGCCTGCCCGGTCAGCGCATTGGCCAGCCGCATCTCGTGCTCGGGCGTGTCGCGCTCTGTCCGGGGGGCCAGCAGCACATCGACGCGGGAAAAACCCGCCGCCAGCGCCGCCACCATCTCCGCATGGCCGAAACTGGCGATGCTGTCGATCTCGAACGGGATCACGTCGGCGGGCAGGCCGCGTCCGAATCGCGCCACGAGCCGGATCATCCCGCCGCCGTGGTCGGCATCGTGCACCAGCAACCGGGGTGCCGCGCCGCCCGCCCCGCGATAGCTCCGCGCCAGCACATCGAGACGGCGGAACACGGCGGCCACGGGCGGCGCGTCATAGGTGATCGCCCCCGACGGGCAGAGCGCCGAACAGGCGCCACAGCCCGCGCAGACCATCGCGTCGATGGTGACGTGATCGCCGTCGGGCAGAATCGCGCCGGTGGGACAGATATCGAGGCATTTCGAACAACCGACCTGTCCGGCGCGCGAATGGGCGCACAGCGCAGGCTCGGTGCGCACGTAAAGCGGTTTTTCGAAGGTGCCCACCAACTGCGCCGCAAGCGCGGCGGTCTCGGCCACCAGCGCGGGCCGTCCGGGATCGGCGCGCAGATAGCCTTCGCGCTTCTCCGGCGCCGGGAACAGCGGCGTCCCGCCCCGCAGATCGAGGATGATGTCGCATCGCGCCCGCGCGCCGTCCTTCGGCTCGGAAAAGCCGAAGGTTCCGCGCCCCGCGGGCAGCATCTGCCGGAACCCGTCGATCTGCACCGCAAAGCCGCCCAGCGCGCCCTCGGCCCGCACCACGGTCCCGCGCACCACGTCGAAGCGGCGGTCGACAGGCGGATCGCCCATGTCCGATTGCAGCACGGTGACGGCCAGCTGATCGGCCAGCGCCGCGGCGGTTTCGAACACCCTGTCCCCCGCGCCCAGCACGAAACAGGTGCCCTCGGACACGATGTCGCGGCTGCGCGGGGCGGGCACCTCGACCAGCGCCTCGGCGGCCAGCGCGGCCTGTTTCGGCCCCGCCCCGCGCGCCTCGTCGGACCATCCCGCCCGGTCGCGCAGATCGACGAACCCCGGGGTCTCGACACCCAGTTCCTCGGCCAGCATGGTGAAAAACGCGGTCTCCTGCCCGCAGGCCACCAGCGTATCGCCCTTGGCAAGCGCCCTTGCGGCGGCCTCTGCCTCGTGTTGGCAAAGCGCGGTATGGGTGCGGCTCACCTCTAGCCCGGTGGCCTTTGCCAGCGCGGCGGGATCCAGGGATTGCGATCCCAGGCAGTCACAGATCAGTAACCGTTTCACCATGCTCTCCCCGGATGATGTGAGATGTCCCGCAAACGTGCCGCGCCTTGGCGGACATGTTGGGAAATTGTGATTTTGGATACCGGGGTATTGGCGTATAAACAAGAATGAGGCTCGAAATGTTACAAAGCCAAGAGCCATGGGAGAGACCGAAATCACCATTGCCGACCAAATGGCGGCCAGCATTCCTGTCGGCGTGATCATCGAACGCCGACCGGGCGTGACCCGTTGGGTGCGCGAGATCTGGCAACCCCGGGCGCTGTTGCCGCATGCGCCGGACGCCGACTGGCGCGTGCTGCGCCGCGATGGCGACCGCGTCGAGTATCACGCCGCGACCGTGCCGCTGACCCTCTATCGCGGCGAGGCCGAGGCGTACCGCGTCGCGCTGAGCGAACCGGTGCCGGCGGCCTATGTGGTGCTGCGCCCGTCCGTCCGCGAGGATTTCCCCTGGTACGTTCACCTGGTGACCGTGTCGCCGCACGAGGCCGCGCTGTTCGAGCAATCGGGCGACGAGCTGGTCGAAAAGGTGGCGCTTCCGCCAGAACTCGTCGGCTGGACCGGGCGCTGGATCGCGGCGCATTACCACGACGAACCCTTCATCAAGCGCAAGCGCCGCCCCGCCGAGGGGCCCGAGGCCGAAACCCGGCTGGGGGATCCGCGCATCGACAAGGCAACCGACATCTACCGCGCTCCCACCGCGCGGCGTCATGGCGATACGTCATGAGCCGCCCGCGCGATTTCTGGTCCCGCCGCAAGGCGCAGGTCGAGGCAGAAGCCGCCGAGGACGCCCGCAGGGCGGACGAGGTGCAGCGCGACGCCCGGGCGCAGATACTCGCCGAGCAATCCGACGCGGACATCCTCGCGCAATACGGCCTGCCCGATCCCGACAGCCTGATGCCGGGCGACGGCATCGCGGGCTTCATGCGCCGCGAGATCCCCGATCGTCTGCGCCGCCGCGCGATGCGCAAACTCTGGCGGTCGAACCCGGTGCTGGCCTGCGTCGACGGTCTGAACGACTACGACGACGATTACTCCAACGCCGTGACCGACATGCCGGGCGTCAGGACCGCCTACCAGGTCGGCAAGGGCATGAAAGCCCATGTCGAGGCTTTGGCCGCCGAAAAGCGCAAGACCGAGGCGGCGCTGGCGCCGGTCGATGACGATGCCGCAGCGGCCCTGCCCCCGGAGGCCGCGACCGCAGAGGTGTCGCCCGGTGACCGTGTGGCGGACAGCGTGGACGACCGCTTCGACGACATCGGTGGCGGCGACCATGCCGCCACGCCGATCGATGAGCGGCGGCAGGACGCGCCCGAAGGCACAGCTACGACCAAGGTCGCAGATGTGATTGACGAGACGTCGGGAACACCTTTGTATACACTTGACGAAACGATGCCGCGTCCACGCCGGATGCGATTCCGTTTCGAGGAGACGACATGACCCGTGCCGCCGTGGCAGAAATCCAGGTAAGCGACGAGGACCGCCTGCGCGCGGATCTCTACAATTTCCTCGGGCTGCTGCTGGCCGCCCCCCCCGACGAGATGCTGATCGCGCAGGTTGCCTCGCTCTCGGGCGATGACAGCGATCTCGGGCGGGCGATCACCCGGCTGGCGGACTGCGCGCAAACCTCGACGCCCCGGGATCTCGAACGCGAATTCAACGCGCTGTTCATCGGGCTCGGACGCGGCGAATTGCTGCCCTATGCCAGCTATTACCTGACCGGTTTTCTGAACGAGAAACCGCTGGCGACGCTGCGGCAGGATCTGCGCGCGCGCCAGATCACCCGCGCGCCCAACGTCTTCGAGCCCGAAGACAACATCGCATCCCTGATGGAGGTCATGGCCTCGCTGATCGTGGGCCGCTTCGGCGCACCCGCGTCGCTTGAGGATCAGAAGACCTTCTTCAACCGTCACATCGGCCCCTGGGCCGGTCATTTCTTTGCCGATCTCGAAGGCGCCAAGGCCGCGATGCTCTATGCCGCAGTCGGTTCCGTCGGGCGCGCCTTCGTCGAGATCGAGCGCGAGGCTTTCAGATTGTCGTCGGACTAGTCCGGCGCAGGCTCCAACCGGTCCCGGGGGCACGTCAAGGGGATCACACGATCGGGCAGGCAGCGGCCGGCCCATAGCCGAAAAAGGGAGGCATCTTGATGTCGGAGAACAAGCAACAGGCGGGCGCGAGCCGCCGGGACTTCCTGAAGCTCGCAGGCACCACGGCTCCGGCCGCACTTGCAGCGGTCGCCGTCGCCGGCACCGAGGCCGAAGCGTCGGCGCCGACCGATGCCGGTAAGTCCGGAATGCAGGACACCGCGCATACCCGCGCCTATTTCGACAGCGCCCGTTTCTGACGGACGTCTTCACCCGATACCCGGCAGCAGGGCAAGACGCGCCCCGAACGCCCGGACCTGGCCCGTCGAGATGATCCTCTCGGGGCACATAGCGGAGGGAACTATGCTCAGGAAAAAGACAAGCGGGGTCGCGCGGCGATCCCAGAACACCGGACTTCTGTCCGACATCGCAGGCAAATCCGTCGATCGCCGCGCGTTCCTGCGCGGCTCCGGGCTTGCCATCGGCGGTCTTGCCGCCATCAGCGCGACCGCGGGATCGGTCACCCAGGCCTCGGCCCAGCAGGCGGTCAGCGACGCGGTCAAGACGGTCAAGTCGGTCTGCACCCATTGCTCGGTCGGCTGCACCGTGATCGCCGAAGTGCGCGACGGCGTCTGGACCGGCCAGGAGCCGGGCTGGGACAGCCCGTTCAACCTCGGGGCGCATTGCGCCAAGGGCGCCTCGGTCCGCGAGCACACCCATGGCGAGCGTCGCCTGAAGTACCCGATGAAGAAGGTCGGTGGCGAATGGACCCGGATTTCCTGGGAACAGGCGATCAACGAGATCGGCGACGAGATGCTGCGCATCCGCGACGAAAGCGGCCCGGACTCGGTCTATTGGCTGGGCTCTGCCAAGCACAACAACGAACAGGCCTACCTGTTCCGCAAGTTCGCCGCCTACTGGGGCACCAACAACGTCGACCACCAGGCGCGGATCTGCCACTCGACCACGGTCGCGGGTGTTGCGAACACATGGGGCTACGGCGCCATGACCAATTCCTACAACGACATCCACAACTCGAAGGCGATCTTCGTCATCGGCGGCAACCCCGCCGAGGCGCACCCGGTCTCGCTCTTGCACCTGCTGAAGGCCAAGGAGCAGAACAACGCGCCGTTGATCGTCTGCGATCCGCGCTTCACCCGCACCGCGGCGCATGCGGACGAATATGTCCGTTTCCGTCCCGGCACCGACGTGGCGCTGGTCTGGGGCATCCTGTGGCACATCTTCCAGAACAAGTGGGAGGATGAGGAGTTCATCCGCACCCGTGTCTGGGGCATGGACCAGATCAAGGAAGAAGTGGCCAAGTACACCCCCGAAGAGGTCGAGCGGATCACCGGCACCCCCGGATCGCAACTCGAGCGCGTCGCGCGGACCATGGCCAACAACCGTCCCGGCACCCTGATCTGGTGCATGGGCGGCACCCAGCACACCAACGGCAACAACAACACCCGCGCCTATTGCGTGTTGCAGCTGGCGCTTGGCAACATGGGCGCCGCCGGTGGCGGTACCAACATCTTCCGCGGCCACGACAACGTGCAGGGGGCCACGGATCTCGGCGTTCTGGCCGATACGCTGCCGGGCTATTACGGCCTGTCCGCAGGGGCCTGGGCCCACTGGGCGCGCGTCTGGGAAGAGGATCTGGACTGGCTCAAGGGCCGCTTCAGCCAGCAGACGGCGTCCGACAAGGGCAGCGACGATGTGCCGATGATGAACGTCACCGGCATCCCGGTGTCGCGCTGGATCGACGGCGTTCTGGAGGACGCGGCCGATATCGAACAGCCCGACAACACCAAGGCGATGGTGTTCTGGGGCCACGCACCCAACTCGCAGACCCGCCTGCCCGAGATGAAGACGGCGATGGAGAAGCTCGACCTGCTGGTCGTGATCGATCCCTACCCCACCGTCTCGGCGATCATGCAGGACCGCACCGACGGCGTGTACCTGCTGCCCGCGGCCACGCAGTTCGAAACCTATGGCTCGGTCACCGCATCGAACCGGTCGCTGCAATGGCGTGAAAAGGTCACTGACCCGATCTTCGAATCAAAGCCCGATCACACCATCATGAAGCTGTTCGCGGACAAGTTCGGCTTCTCCGAGCAGATGTTCCGCAACATCGAGGTGAACGGCGACGAGCCGCTGATCGAGGACATCACCCGCGAGTTCAACCGCGGCATGTGGACGATCGGCTATACCGGCCAGTCGCCCGAACGCATGCGGATGCACATGCAGAACCAGCACACCTTCGACCGCACCACCCTGAAGGCGCTCGGGGGGCCTGCCGATGGCGATTACTACGGTCTGCCGTGGCCCAGCTGGGGCACGCCCGAGATGAACCACCCGGGCTCGCCGAACCTCTATGACATCTCCAAGCCCGTCGCCGATGGCGGCATGGGTTTCCGCGCGCGCTTCGGCGTGGAACGGGACGGCGACAACCTTCTGGCGGAAGGTGTGGCGCCTGTTGGCTCGGAAATCATGGATGGTTATCCAGAGTTCACCATGCAGATGCTGATCGATCTGGGTTGGGACGGCGACCTGACCGCCGAGGAACGCGCCTCGATCGAGAAGGTCGCGGGCTACCAGGCCCCCGAAGACGCGGGCGACGGCCAGGAAGAGGTCGGCGAGCAAAGCCAGACCGGCCCGATGTCGTCGGATTACGCCAAGCAGGTCGGTGGGATCAACTGGAAGACCGACCTGTCGGGCGGTATCCAGCGTGTCGCGATCGCCCATGGCTGCGCGCCCTACGGCAATGCCAAGGCCCGCGCCGTGGTCTGGACCTTCCCCGACCCGGTGCCGATCCACCGCGAGCCGCTCTATACGCCGCGCTACGATCTGGTCGCCGATTACCCGACCTACGAGGACAAGAAGTTCTGGCGTCTGCCGACCCTCTATGCCTCGATCCAGAAGGACGACTACTCGAAGGACTTCCCGATCACGCTGACCTCGGGCCGACTGGTCGAATACGAGGGCGGCGGCGAGGAAACCCGGTCGAACCCCTGGCTTGCGGAACTTCAGCAGGACATGTTCGTCGAGATCAATCCGCGCAACGCCAACGATCTGGGCATCCGCGACGGGTCCGACGTGTGGCTCTACAGCCCCAGCGGCGGCAAGGTGAAGGTGATGGCGATGGTGACCCAGCGGGTTGCCGAAGGTGTCGCCTTCATGCCCTTCCACTTCGGCGGATTCTGGCAGGGCGAGGATCGCCGCAGTCACTATCCAGACGGCGCGGACCCCTATGTCCTCGGCGAAAGCGCCAACACTGCACAGACCTACGGTTACGACTCGGTCACCCAGATGCAGGAAACCAAGGCAACACTCTGCCGCATCGAAGCCGCGTAAGGAGGAACACTTAAATGGCACGCGCTAAATTTCTCTGCGACGCCGAACGCTGCATCGAATGCAATGCATGTGTGACGGCCTGTAAAAACGAGCACGAGGTGCCCTGGGGTATCAACCGCCGCCGGGTGGTGACGATCCAGGACGGCCAGCCGGGCGAACGCTCGATCTCGGTGGCCTGCATGCACTGCTCTGACGCGCCCTGCATGGCGGTCTGCCCGGTGGACTGTTTCTACCAGACCAACGATGGCGTGGTCCTGCACTCCAAGGACCTCTGCATCGGCTGTGGCTATTGCTTCTACGCCTGCCCCTTCGGCGCGCCGCAATATCCCCAGGCGGGCAACTTCGGCAGCCGTGGCAAGATGGACAAGTGCACCTTCTGCGCCGGCGGACCCGAGGAAGACAATTCCCAAGCCGAGTTCCAGAAGTACGGTCGCAACCGGATCGCCGAAGGCAAGCTGCCGATTTGCGCCGAGATGTGTTCGACCAAGGCGCTTCTGGCCGGTGACGGCGATGTCGTCTCGGGCATCTATCGTGAACGCGTCGTCGCCCGTGGCTTCGGCTCGGGCGCATGGGGCTGGGGCACGGCCTACGACCAGAAGGGCCAGTGAGCCTTTGACACCCAAGGCGGGGGCTGGCCGATCCGGCCGGTCCCCGTTTTTTATCCCGGCCCGGCACGACCCGGCGCATGGGCCAGCGGACAGACCCGAACGGCCCGTTTGATCGCGGACCGTTTCGGTCTATCTGCCAAGCAGTAAAGTTGTCCTGCATCGGGTCATGGAGGCCGCATTATGACCATCCTCAGATACCTTGTCCTGACGCTCGCGCTGCTGGGCGCGGGCCTGCCTGCCGCACTGAAGGCGCAGGCGGTCGATCCGGACGTGCAGCAAGCGGTGCCCAACGAGGCGACCACGACGCTTGAGGACATCCTGCGCCGCCAGCGCGGGCTCAGCGCGGACGACACCGAGGCGCGCCGCGGGCTGGTCGGGCAAAGCGCCCCCACCGCCAGCGCCGACACCGGCCCGCTGGGCACCCTTGGCGGTTCGTCCGATGCCGATCTCTGGCGCGCCCTCCGCTTCGACGAGCGCGAGATCACGACCCAGGCGCGCGGCCCCGCGTCGGCGGTCATCATCCAGGGCGGCGGGCAATGGTGGCTTGAACTGCGCGAAGGTCCGGTGCTGCATTGGGGCGGCTACCTGTTGCTCGGCACCATCGCGCTGCTGGCCCTGTTCTACCTGATCAAGGGGCGCATCCGCATCGACGGCGAAAAGACCGGACGCACCATCGAACGGTTCAAGGGCATCGAGCGTTTCGGCCACTGGCTGATCGCGGGCTCCTTCATCATCCTCGCCTTGACCGGGCTGATCACGCTGATGGGCCGCAAGTTCCTGATTCCGGCCTTCGGGCACGAGGCCTTCGCGACCATGGCGGTGGCGTCGAAATGGTTGCACAACAACGTTGCCTGGGCCTTCATCCTGGGCCTCGTGATGGTGTTCGTCATGTGGGTTGCCCACAATATCCCCGACCGCACCGACCTCAACTGGATCCTCAAGGGCGGCGGCCTTCTGATCAAGGGCCACCCACCCGCGAAGAAATTCAATGCCGGTCAAAAGATGATCTTCTGGGTTGTGATCCTGTTCGGCACCTCGGTCGCGGCCTCTGGCGTGGCGCTTCTGTTCCCGTTCCAGATCACCCTGTTCGAGCCGACCTTCGAGGCGCTGAACGGCTGGGGCGTGCCGTCGCTGTTCGGGCTCGAGGCGTTTCCGACCAACCTCGAACCGCAGGAAGAGATGCAGTTCGCCCAGCTCTGGCACGCCATCCTGGCCTTCGTGATGATGGCGGTGATCCTGGCGCATATCTATATTGGCACAATCGGCATGGAGGGCGCGTTCGATGCCATGGGCTCTGGCGATGTCGAAGAGCAATGGGCGGTAGAGCACCATTCGATCTGGGCCGAAAAGGCCATCGCAGCACGCGACGATGGCCCGCAGAACGCCACCACTGCGGCGGCCACGCCCGCGGAATAGCGCCATGCGCTGCGCCGCCCTTGTCGCCTGCCTCGCGCTGTCCGGGCTGCCCGGGCTGCCCGTGACCGCACAGGACTACGTGGTTTTCGACGGCCATGGCGGGCCGGTCATGGACATCGCCGTCGGGCCCGATGGCCGGATCGCAACGGCCAGTTTCGACAATGCCGTGGGTGTCTGGACAGACGGCGCGCCGCGTTGGCTCGACGGTCACGCGGCGGCAGTGAACACGGTGCTGATCCTGTCCGACACCGAGGCCATTTCGGGCGCCGACGATTTCGACCTGATCCACTGGGACCTCGCCTCTGGGCAGGCGACGCGCCTGCCGGGCCACCAGGGCAAGGTCATGGCGCTGGCCGCCACCGACCGGGTGATCGCCAGCGCCAGTTGGGACGGGCGCATCGGGCTCTGGACCCGCGATGGCGGCGCGGCGCGCTTTCTCGACGGGCATGCCGGGCCGGTCAATGATGTGGCCTTCGCGGCCGGCGGCACGCGGCTTTATTCCGCCTCTGCCGATGGCACCCTGCGCCTCTGGGACGTGGCCTCGGGCGCGTTGATCGAAGAGGTGGTGGAACATGGCTTCGGTCTCAATGAGCTGATCCTCGACGAGAACGCGGGGTGGCTGGCATACGGGGCCGTCGATGGTGTCACCCGCGTCATCGACATCGCCACCGGCACCCCCCGCGCCGACCTGACGCTGGATCGCCGCCCGATCCTGGCGCTGGCCCGGTCCGACGATGGCCGCCGCATCGCGATCGGCGACGGAGAGGGCTATATCTCGGTCATCGACACCGACGACTGGCGCATCGAACGGGATTTCCGCGCCACCACCCACGGGCCGATCTGGGCGCTGGCCTTCTCGCCCTCGGGCGAAAACGTGCACGCCGCGGGGCTCGACAGCCGGGTGCATTCCTGGCCCGTGGCGCGCCTTGGCGAAGACGCGCGGATGCAGACCGAGGGGGCCGCCTTTCTTGCCGATCCCGACGAGATGCCCAATGGCGAACGGCAGTTCAAACGCAAATGCTCGATCTGCCACACGCTGACGCCCGGGTCCGGCCGTCGCGCCGGGCCGTCGCTTTACGGGCTGTTCGGACGCGTCGCGGGCACCGAACCGGACTACATCTATTCGGACGCGCTGGACGGGCGCGACCTGGTCTGGACCGCCGACACCATCGATGCCCTGTTCGACATCGGGCCAGAGCACTACATCCCCGGCACCAAGATGCCGATGCAACGCATCGCCGGGGAACAGGATCGCGCCGATCTGATCGCTTATCTGCGCCGGGAAACCGCGCCCAAGGAGGAAACCGAATGAAAGCCATGCTGCTGGGATTCATCGCCATCGCCGTCATCTCGGTCGCCGCCTGGTTCGGACTGAACGCCTGGGGCTTTTCCGCCGCCGACGTCACCGCGAGCCAGTCCAAGGTGCGCCTTGGCGAGGCCGGACCGGAAAACCCCGGCGATCCGCTGTCCGAATAGGGCAAGCCGCCTAGTCGCGGATCGCGGGTTGCGCCTCCGGATCGTCCTCCCCCGCCAGCACGGCGGTCTCGGGCGTGATCGCGCGCGCCGAGGGCGATACCTTGAAGGCGGTCTTGTCGCGGGGTGCCACGGCCGCCCGCTTCGAAATCCGCAACAGCGCGAACAGAATCAGCAGCACATGCGCCGATGCGGTCGTGAAGAACAGGCTGCTGGTGCCGACCTCGGTCATGGCAAAGCCCGCGACCGTAGGGCCGACGATCGAGCCCACGCCATAGACCAGCAACAGACCGCCACTGACCTGCAACGACGTGCCCGGGGCGGCGTGGTCGTTCGCATGGGCCACGATCAGCGGATACAGCGAAAAGACCGACGCACCGAAAATGGCCGACACGGTCAGGTTCGCCCAGACCGTATCGAGGTCCGTGAAGATGAAGGTGGCATCCGCCATCAGACCCAGTGCCGCCACCCCGACCAGCACGACGCGCCGGTCCAGCCGGTCCGACATCGCGCCCACCGGCACCTGCGCCAGCGCCCCCGCCAGCACCGGCACGCTCGCGAACAGCGCGACATCGGTCAGCGATAATCCGATCCGCGCCGCGTAAACCGCCGACAGCGCCCCGAAAGCCGCGTTCGAGACGCCGACCATCAGCACCGAGAACACCGCGATGGGCGAGTTGCGCCAGAGGTTCCCAAGCTCGAGCTTGACGCTGACCAGCGCCGTCGGCGTCGTGGTCGCCGACACGGCGGTGGGCAGCAGCGCCAGGCAATAGAACATCGCCGCCAGAACGAAGAACATGTACCCGGCCGGATCGCCCAGCGTCAGCACCAGCTGGCCCGCCGTCGTCGCCGACAGGTTGACCATCGTGTAGACCCCGAAGATGCGCCCCCGAGAGCCATGATCGGCCTTGTCGTTGAGCCAGCTCTCGACCACCATCGCGGCCCCGGCAAAGCAGAAACCCGAAAGCCCCCGGAGCGGAATCCATACCCACGGCGTCAGGAAGATAAGCGAAGCCAGCACCGTGATCGCCGCCAGCGCGCACATCGCACCGAAGGCGCGGATATGCCCGACACGCGCCACAAGCACCGGCGTGAACATGCACCCACCGACATAGCCAACCGCCCAGCCTGTGCCCAGAAGACCCAGCGAGGCGGCGGAAAAGCCCTCGATTTCCCCCCGGATGGGCAGGATCAGCCCGTTCATGCCGCCTGCAAAAAGCAACAGCGCGGAGCCCAGCAAGAGCGCCCCCAAAGGCAGCAGGTTACGGATCACGGCACGCTCCTTCGTCAGGCTTGCGACGACGGTATGACCTTGGACGGTCGGATGACAACTGTCGAAATGCGCGGCGGCGGCATCGCGGCGGCACGGCGGCGGCACGGGCGGCGAGGCGCGCGACGAAGCGGGCGGCACCGGATCGCTTGCCGTCGGCATCGGCGCGCGCCATGATGCATGCGCATATCTGGGCGTGCATGGCAGACCGGTGCCATCCACCCGCTACCGCATCTGGCAGACCATCCGCGATGCGTCCGGCCAACAGGGAGGATCGCCATGACCTCGGTCGGCATCATCGGCGCGGGTCCCGTGGGCACCAGTCAGGCGCTCGCCCTGCTGCGCGCGGGCTTCGAGGTGACGCTGTTCGAGCGCGAGGCTCATCTGCCCGCCGACCCCCGCGCGGCCACGCTGCAACCCCCGACGCTCGAGATGCTGACCGCTCTGGGCAGCGGCGCGGCCATCGTCGAACAGGGTCTCCAGGCCCCGGTCTTCCAGTTCCGCGATCGCCAGAGCGATACGGTCATCGCCGAATACGACTACGGGCGGCTTGCGTCCGAGACCGACTTTCCCTTCGCGTTGCAATGCGAGCAATTCAAGGTCGCCGACGCCAACGTGCAGCTGATCGAGACGCTGGCTCCCGGAACGGTGCAATTCGCGACCACGATCATCGGCTTCGCGCAGGATGCCAATGGGGTAACCGTGTCGGCGCGCGGACCGGGCGGCGATGACACCCACCGGTTCGACTATCTCATCGGCTGCGATGGCAATCGAAGCGCCACCCGCAAGATGCTCGGCATCGCGTTCGAGGGCTTTACCTATGCGAACCGCTTCCTCGTGCTGTCGACCCCCCATGACTTCTACCGGCATGGCTACCGGACCCGCAACAATGTGCTTGATCCCGATCGGTGGTGCGCCCTCTACAAGGTGCCGCACAAGGGTCCGCCGGGGCTCTGGCGCATCGTCCTGCCCGCGCCGCCGGTGGATGTGGATGTCACCACCGACGCCTATGTCGCCGACCAGATCGGCGGCATCGACTCCGCCCTGCGCCTGACCGACATCCATCACCGCAACATCTATTCGGTAAACCAGCGCGTTGCCGCGCGTTTCCACAAGGGACGGGTCTTTCTGGCCGGGGATTCGGCGCATGTGAACAATCCGCTGGGCGGGCTGGGGATGAACTCCGGCATCCATGACGCGATCAACCTGACCGAGAAACTGGTCGCCGCGCGCGACCGGCCCGAAGACGCGGACGCGTTTTTCGACGCCTATACGCGCGAACGGCGCGGCATCGCCACCGGGTATGTGCAGGCCCAGTCGATGCGGAACAAGGCCCGCATCGAAGCCCGCACGCCCGAGGACCGCAAGGCGACCATCGACGCGCTGCGTGCCGATGCCGACGATGCCGCCCGGCACAGGCACTGGGTGATGGAAGCCTCCTTGATCAAGGGCCTGCGCGATCTTGCGGCCGGGTCCGTCTGATGTCGTGGCAGGGGTGTCACCGGTGGCGCATGATCGGGGCGACGGACCGGAACGGGGTCGCCGCTTGAACGACAAACGCGCTCAGGGGCTGTCCGTCGGACGCATCGCCGAAGCGGTCGGCAGGGCCACGCCGGGCCTTGCTGTCGCCGCCGTCATCGCGCTGGCCAGCAAGTTCGTATCCCAGCATTACGGCGCGCCCGCCATGCTGCTGGCCCTGCTGTTCGGCATCGCTCTGAACTTTCTCAGCGACAACGAACGCTGCACCCACGGCATTGCCGTCGGCGCGCGGACCGTGTTGCGGCTGGGGGTGGCCCTGCTTGGCCTGCGGATCAGCTTCGACATGGTCACCGCCCTCGGCCTGCCCGTCGTGCTGCTGATCAACGGGGCCGTCGCGGCGACCATCGGTTTCGGCCTCGCGGTGTCGCGGCTGTTCGGCTTCCGCTACCGGTTCGCGTTCCTGTCTGCGGGGGCGGTGGCGATCTGCGGAGCCTCGGCGGCCCTTGCCATCGCCGCCGTGCTGCCCCGGGACGAAAAATCCGAACAGCGGCTGGTGTTCACCGTGGTCGGCGTGACCGTCCTGTCGACCATCGCGATGGTGCTCTATCCGATCTTCGGCCAGCTCATGGCATTTGACGATGTGACCGCCGGCATCTACCTCGGGGCGACCGTTCATGACGTGGCCCAGGTGGTTGGCGCGGGCTTCTCGATCTCCGAGACGGCGGGCGAAACGGCGACGCTGGTCAAGATGCTGCGGGTGGCGATGCTGGCCCCCGTGGTGGTCATCGCGGCGTTGGTGATCCGCAGCCGCGCCGACGCCGATGCGACCGCCCCGCGACCCCCGCTGGTGCCGGGCTTCGTGCTGGGCTTTGTGCTGCTGGCGGCGCTCAATTCGCTGGTGGCCCTGCCGCAGATCGTCACCACCGGCGCGCAGACCGCGTCGTCCTGGCTGTTGCTGATGGCCATCAGCGCGGTCGGGCTCAAGACCCGGCCGGGCGAGATCCTCAAGGTCGGTCGCGCCGCCGCCGCACTTCTGCTGGCCGAGACGGTGTTCCTGGCATTGCTGGTCACCACGGCGCTGCTGCTGATGCGGGGGTGACGCCGTGCGCTCGAGCGGACCCCCAGTCGATATCGGTACCGGGCATAGCCTGCGGCACCCTGCGGCCCCGCCCGCCTGCGAAGACGTGTGCGGACCGGCTTTGATCTGGAATGCGCGGCGCGCCTGTGGCAAGCATCCGGCATGGTTCTGGACACGCCCCGCAAATCCCTGCCCCGGCTCGATGAGAGCCTGCTGACGCATATCCCGCCGTTTTCTCGGCTCGATCGGCGTCAGATCCGGACCATTCTCGACCTGGCGCTGGTGCGCCGCTACGAGACCGGCGCGCATATCTTCGACGAAGGTGCCGCGGCGGACCGCTTCTTCATCCTGCTCGACGGATATGTGCGGGTTGTGCGGGTCACGCCGAACGGCGACCAGGTCACCGCGCTGCACATCCCCTCGGGCCAGCTTCTGGGCTTTGCCAAGGCCGTCGGGCGCGACACCTATCCCGCGACGGCGGTGGCGGCATCGGACTCCATCGCGCTGAGCTGGCCCATGCGACTGTGGGACAGCTTTGTGGCCGACTATGACGGCTTCGCGACCGAGACCTACAAGACCATCGGCAACCGGCTTGGCGAAATGAACACCCGCATCATGGAACTGGCCACCCAGCAGGTCGAGCAGCGCGTCGCCAACGCGGTCCTGCGGCTGGCCAACCAGAGCGGGCGCAAGGTCGACGACGGCATAGAGATCGATTTCCCGATCACCCGGCAGGACCTGTCCGAGATGACGGCAACCACCCTGCACACGGTCAGCCGCATCCTGAGCGCCTGGGAAAAGCAGGGGCTGGTGCAAAGCAAGCGCAAGCGCATCAAGGTCTGCGACCCGCATGCCCTGGTGGTGCTGAGCCAGGCCTGAACCCGTCGCGCATCGCCGACCGCCTGCCATCGGCGCATCGCCCTGTCAGCGCCCCCTGTCGATCGCCCCGCGCAGTTCCGCAACAAACGCATCCCTGTCGAGGCGGTACTCGAAGCAGGCATCCGAGACGGTGTGGAACGGTCCGATCAGGCAACCCACACACAGCATGTCATGCCGCAGGAACACCACAGACGCCTGCGGCCAGCGCGCCATCAGATCGGACACCGGCAGGTCGGGATCATCAAGGCGGTCCGGTCGGGGCATCGGCATTCCTTTTGCACCATGATCCCCGGCTTTCCGCTACAGACGTTGAGCAAGCGCAAAGTTCAGACTGTCTCGACACGTGCGGGCCGGTCCTGTGGCACGCCGCGTGCACCGAGCCAGGATGACCTAGGATGCCGCACCGTTCACGACGCGCGCGAATAGCGCACACCGTCCGGCACATGGGCGTCGAAGGCGCTGGCGATGATCCGCGTCAGGGGGCGTCCCTCGGGCCGGATCTCGATCACGTCGCCGGTCTGCTCGACCAGATCGCCGAACCGCGCCGCGATGCCCGCCAGCAGCGGCGCGAGGACGCGCGCGGCTTCGCCGAACTCGGCGCGCAGATCGGCCGGATCCAGCCGGAAATCGCACATCAGCCGCTCGATGGCGCGGGCGCGCAGGTCGTCCTCTCCGGCCATCTCGTGGCCGCGGATCCCGGCCAGCTGCCCGGCCTCGATGCGCTGGATATAGGCTGCCGTGGCGGCGGCGTTCTGCACGTAGCCACCGGGCAACCGCGAGATGGACGAGGCCCCGAGCCCGATCAGCGTCTGGCAGGTATCGGCGGTATAGCCCTGGAAGTTGCGTCTGAGCATGCCGGTGCGCCGCGCGGTGTCCAGCGCATCGCCGGGCCGCGCGAAATGGTCGATGCCCACCGGGGCCAGCCCCGCCGCCTCGAACCGCGCTGCCGCCAGCTGCGCCAGACGCAACCGCGCCTCGTCGTCCGGCAAGGCGTCCTCGTCGATCAGTTTCTGACGCTTGGACACCCAGGGCACATGCGCATAGCCGAACAGCGCCACCCGGTCGGGCGCGAAGCTCAGCACCTTCTCGACGGTGTCGGCGATCCGCGCCTCGGTCTGGTGCGGCAAGCCGTAAACCAGATCGGTGTTGAGCGAGGTAATCCCCGCCGCGCGCAGATCGGCGACGCAGGCGCGGGTCACGTCGAAGGGCTGTGCGCGCCCGATGGCGGCCTGCACCTCGGGGTCGAAGTCCTGGATGCCGATCGAGGCGCGCGTCATGCCCTCGGTCGCCAGCGCGTCGATCTTGGCGCGGTTGACCATGGTCGGGTCGATCTCGACCGAGAACTCGAAATCCTCTGCCGGGGCAAAGACCTCGCGCACCGCGCCCGCAAGCCGGTGGATCAGCGCGGGCGGCAGGATTGTCGGCGTGCCGCCGCCCCAATGCAACCGCCCCATCCGCAGCCCCCTTGGCAGGATTTCGCGCATGAGCGCCAGCTCGGCCTCGAGCGTGCCGATATAGGCCTCCACCGGGCTGAGTGTCTGCGTGCCCTGCGTGTGACACGCGCAGAACCAGCACAGACGTTCGCAAAACGGGATGTGCAGATAGACCGACACCGGCACGCCCGGATCGAGCGCGGCCAGCGACGCCGCCTGAAACGCCGCCCCCGTCCCGGGCGAGAAGACCGCCGCCGTCGGATACGAGGTATAGCGCGGCACCCGCGCATCGAAGAGGCCAAAGGCCCGAAGCTTGTCGAGATGTGTCATGCACTCTCAATGGCGCAGATGGCGGTGCGATTCCTTGCGCTCGATCAAACCGTACGCGTGTCGCGGCCATCGCTGCCGCACCGCCGGTGCCTTTGCCGGGCGTGGCGCGGAAGATGCAATGGCGATCCCTGAAGGACTCGAACCCTCAACCTGCTGATTAGAAGTCAGCTGCTCTATCCAGTTGAGCTAAGGGACCGCTCTGACCCCGGTCAACGTGGCCGGGCCATCGCGTCCTAGCGCAGCACGGACAGACGGGCAATCCCATGTGGCGCGGTCGGGGGCCCGGCAATCGATGCGCTGCCGGAACGCGCAGGCTCAGTGCGTCCAGGCCGACCGGCGGTCATAGGCGAAATTCTCGGAATAGCCCTTGGGGCGCACGTTGTGCTTGCGGCGCTTGGGGTCGAAAACCTGCGCGTCGATGCCGTGGTCGCGGGCATAGTCCACCGCCGCTTCCTTGGTCTCGAACGGTATTCTCACCTGCGCCTGCGTGTCCGAGGACGATGTCCACCCCATCAGCGGGTCGACCGTGCGCGGCGTCTCGGCGACGAATTCCAGAACCCAGCCTCGGGTTTTGGCGTATCCAGACGACATGGCGGTCTTGGCGGGCTGATAGATACGGGCGCGCATGGAATCCTCCGAACGATGCGCGATACTTATCGGCAAATTCCGCGCCTTGCGCAAGGCGGCGGATCATCCTTGGGCGATGGCTGCGTCCCGCGCGCCCGATTGCCCGCAGATCGCCACCACGGGTATCGACCGCCAAACCCGCGCGCCGCGTCTTGCGCCCGGCACCGCACGATGCGCGCACACCATTGTGACCCCGCTCAGGCCGCATGAGCGTAGTCTGACCCGGTAAAGCGCGACATCCGGTCGCAATGGGAGCAGGCCATGAAACGCATCCTCTGGGCCGCGGCCCTGATCTGCCTCGCCACGCCGGGATCGTCCGGGGAAGGCAGGCGCATCACCGTCGAGGGAGAGTTCATCGACACCTGGTGCTACTTCTCGGGCGTCATGGGCGGCACCGATGCGGTCGTGGGCGCGGCGCATCACACCTGCGCGCTGTGGTGTTCTGCGGGCGGCATTCCGGTCGGCCTGCTGGCCCCCGACGGCACCGTCTACATGGTGCTGACACTGCCCGGCACCGATCAGCTTGCGGGGGGCGACACGGCGCTGACCCTGGCGTCGCACAGCGTCACGGCGGACGGCATGTTCTACGAACGCGACGGGCTCAATTACATCCTGGTCGAGACCGTGGTGACCGATCACGGCATCACCAATCGCAACCACGAAGACTACGGCGTCGTCCCCGGCTTCGCGATCCCCGACGATGCACTGGAGAACTGAGATGCGCATCATTGCCCTTGTCGCAAGTCTGCTCGGCCTGATCGCGGCCCCGGCCTTCGCGCAGGACTTCTCGGAAGGCTCGGAAGCCCAGTCCTGGAACCTCTACGGTGAACAGAAGGCCCGCTTCGAGGCCGAGGTCGTGGACCCGATCTGCATCCTGACCGGGGCCTGTGACGACGCCTGCGCGCCCGGTCGCCAGTCGGCGCTGCTGCGATCCGCCGACGACGTTCTGGTGATGCCGCTGAAAAACGGCCAGCCGGTGTTTTCCGGTGCGGCAGCGGATCTGGCCCCGTTTTGCGGCCAGTCGGTCGAGGTCGACGGGTTGATGATCGAGAACCCCGAAAACGGCGCGACCCGCGTCTATCAGGTGCAACGCATCCGCACCTTGCCGGGGGGCGACTGGATGCCCGCCGACCGCTTTACCCGCGACTGGGCCAAGGCCAACCCGGACGCGGCGGGCGACGGGCCATGGTTTCGCCGCGATCCACGGGTGAAGGCCCGCATCGCCGCACAGGGCTGGACCGGGCTTGGCGTCGCGGCAGAGGAGGCCTTCGTCAGGGACTGGCTCGGCGTCGAATGATCCGCGCTGCCGTCCTGATCCTGCTGGGGCTTTCCGCACCGGCCCTTGCGGCGGGCGCGCCGTCCAGCGCCGCGCCCTTCCCGATCGAGCTGGGCGGGGCCTTCACGCTGACCGATCAGGACGGTGCCCCGCGCACCGAGGCGGCCCCGGGCAGCGATCTTCAACTGCTGTTTTTCGGCTATGCCAATTGCCGGTCGATCTGCGCCGTGGCCCTGCCCTTGATGGCCGAAGCCACCCACCAGCTTGAAGCGGCGGGCGTCGACGCGCGCCCGGTGATGATCACCGTCGATCCAGAACAGGACCGGGTCGACACCATCGGCGCGCCGCTGGCCGCGTTTCACCCGGCCTTCGAGGGGCTGACCGGCAGCGCCGCTGCCCTGCAGACGGTCTATGACCTGTTCGCGGTCCCCCATGAGGTGCTGTTCATCGAACCGTCGGGCCAACCGGTCTATGCGCATGGCAGCCACATCTATCTGCTCGACGGCAAAGGCAGCTTACTGACGTTGCTGCCGCCGATCCTGTCGGGGCACCGGCTGGCCGAGGTCGCGGCGGGCTACGTCGCGCGTTGAGCCCGGATCTCAGCCCATGCTGGTCATGACCTGCCGCCGCGCCGCACGCTTGCGGTCGTCGTTCCAGCTCCAGAACGCGGCGGCGGCCCAGATCAGGCAATAGAGCGCCCCGACCGCCAGAACGAACACGCCGCTCAGCGGCCCGATCGTCGCCCGCTCGACCATGGTCGCGACGTCCGGCACCGGAGTCGGATGCACCACCAGCTTGCCGACATAGGCCGAAGTCTGGATCAGCAGGATCCAGAAATAGCTGCGCCGGATACGCCGCCCCAGCGCCACCCCCATCGAGACATGATGGCGCGGCGTCCAGTAATCCTCGGCCAGGGTCTTCTGCCAGCCCTGCTCCATGTGCAGATTGCCGTCATGCAGCATCGGCGCGAAGAAATGCGTCTCCATCCAGCGGCACCGCGCCCGCCAGACGTTGAAATACCGGTAGCGCCGGGCCTCGAGCGTCAGGAAGAAACAGATCAGGATACCGACGAGGATCAGCGGCAGCGCCGAGGCCGCGGGCGACGAATACGAGATCGACAGCGCGATCCCCAGCGTCACCACCGCCCAGTTGGTCGTGGTATCAAGCCGCGTGCGCCAGATCGTCGAGCGGTAGACCTCGCCGCGGTAAAGGTGCGCAATGGCCCCGATTTCCGCCGCGTTCAGTGTCTTGCGCTCCTTTTCGACCGTATCCTCCATGCGCTTTCCCCCCGCGATCAGCTTCGCACGATGCCCCTTTTTTAAGCAAGCGCAACCCGCGCCCGCAGCGCCATCTCGCAACCGGTCGAGGCGGCGCGCGCCGGTCATCTGCTGCGGCCCCTTGAATACCGCGCCGCAGCGCGCAAGTCTCACCTCTGACAAGGAGCCGAACGATGCACAACAATCGCCCCGACAGCATGCCGATGCTGCTGCATACCTCTGCCCCGGATGTGGCCGCGCGCGAAAAGCTGGAAGGCGGTCGGCGCTTTGTCATGCACACGGAATACAGCGCCGCGGGCGATCAGCCCAATGCCATCGAAGAGATCAGCGAAGCGGTGCGAAGCGGCGAACGCGACCAGGTGCTGCTGGGGGCGACCGGCACCGGCAAGACCTTCACCATGGCCCGCGTGATCGAGGAAACCCAGCGCCCCGCCATCATCCTCGCCCCGAACAAGACGCTGGCAGCGCAGCTTTACGGCGAGTTCAAGCAGTTCTTCCCGGAAAACGCGGTCGAATATTTCGTCAGCTACTACGACTACTACCAGCCCGAGGCCTATGTCGCGCGGTCGGACACCTATATCGAGAAGGAATCCCAGATCAACGAACAGATCGACCGCATGCGCCACTCGGCCACCCGGGCGCTGCTGGAACGCGACGACGTGATTATCGTGGCCTCGGTGTCGTGCATCTACGGTATCGGTTCGGTCGAGACCTATGGCGCGATGACCGTCGATCTGTTCACCGGCAAGGAATACGACCAGCGCAAGGTCATGGCGGATCTTGTGGCCCAGCAATACCGCCGCAACGACCAGGCGTTTCAGCGCGGGTCGTTCCGGGTGCGGGGTGACGTGCTGGAGGTATGGCCCGCCCACCTTGAAGACCGCGCCTGGCGGTTTTCCTTTTTCGGCGAAGAGCTTGAGGCGATCACCGAATTCGACCCCCTGACCGGGCAGAAGACCGGCACCTTCGACCGCATCCGCATCTACGCCAATTCGCACTACGTCACGCCGCGCCCGACGATGAAACAGGCGGTGGTCGAGATCAAGAAAGAGCTGCGCATGCGGCTCGATCAACTGGTCAGCGAAGGCAAGTTGCTGGAAGCCCAGCGGCTGGAGCAGCGGACGAATTTCGACATCGAGATGCTGGAGGCCACCGGCGTCTGCAACGGCATCGAAAACTATTCCCGCTACCTCACGGGCCGCGCCCCCGGAGAGCCGCCGCCGACCCTGTTCGAGTTCATTCCCGACAACGCCATCGTCTTCGCCGACGAAAGCCACGTGTCGGTGCCGCAGATCGGCGGCATGTACAAAGGCGACTACCGGCGCAAGTTCACGCTGGCCGAGCACGGCTTCCGCCTGCCCTCCTGCATGGACAACCGCCCCCTCAAGTTCGAGGAATGGGATGCCATGCGCCCGCAATCGGTCTTTGTCTCGGCCACGCCCGCCGCGTGGGAGCTGGAGCAGACCGGCGGCGTCTTCACCGAACAGATCATCCGCCCCACCGGCCTGCTCGATCCACAGGTCGAGATCCGGCCCGTCGAAACCCAGGTCGACGATCTTCTCGACGAGATCCGGCAGGTCAGCGCGGCGGGGTTCCGCACGCTCTGCACCGTGCTGACCAAGCGCATGGCCGAGGATCTGACCGAATACATGCACGAACAGGGCATCCGCGTGCGCTACATGCATTCCGACATCGACACCATCGAGCGGATCGAGATCCTGCGCGACCTGCGGCTTGGTGCGTTCGACGTGCTGATCGGCATCAACCTGTTGCGCGAGGGGCTGGATATTCCCGAATGCGGACTGGTGGCCATCCTGGATGCGGACAAGGAAGGTTTCCTGCGCTCCGAAACATCGCTCATCCAGACCATCGGGCGGGCGGCACGCAACGCCGACGGTCGCGTCATCATGTATGCCGACCGCATGACCGGGTCGATGGAGCGCGCCATCGGCGAAACCAACCGCCGCCGCGACAAGCAGATCGCCTATAACGAAGAGCACGGCATCACCCCCGCGACGATCAAGAAAAACGTCGAGGATATTCTGGCCGGGTTCTACAAGGGCGACGTGGACATGAACCGCGTCACCGCGCAGATCGACCCGAAGATGCAGGGTTCGAACATGCAGGCGGTTCTGGACGGGCTGCGTCAGGACATGCGCAAGGCCGCCGAAAACCTCGAATTCGAGGAAGCCGCGCGGCTGCGCGACGAGGTCAAGCGGCTGGAAGCGGTCGATCTGGCCATCGCCGACGACCCGATGGCGCGCCAACAGGCGGTCGCGCGAGCCTCCGAAGAGGCCACCAAGCGGTCGGGCCGGTCAACCGCCGGACGCGGCGGGATGCGCGGCGGCAACGTGCAACGCAGAAAGAAGCGCTAGGCCGGGGCCAGTCCGACCCGCCCCCCGGCGCGCACCCTGCCCCGGACCCGATCCGGGGCCTCTCTTGAGCCCCATTCAAAACGCTCGGTACGTCGGCCCGCGGGATGGCGCTACAACGGTCGAACGCGGGCGCTTTATCCCAGCCACGCCCGCGCGAAGATCGAAAGAGGTACACACGGCATCAAAGCGCCAGCCCACCGGAGCGGGCAGGCGCTGGCGCGGCGGCTGCAGGCAGCCTTGCTCCGCGCCTCGGTTTCTCAGACACCGTGGTCCATGCGCCCTCAGCGCTCCAGCTTCCGCGCGATCGCCAGCACGATGACCGCTCCGACCAGCGCAACGGCGAGGATCACCAGCAATCCCCCGGCGGCCAGGATCCCCACGCCCAGCGCCGCCAGAATGAACGGCAGGGCGACGGCCCCCGCTACACCCAGCACCATGTAGCGCAGGCGGTGCCCGCCCGCGATGACGCTGGCGATAAAGCCGGACAACAGACCGACCAGCACCAGCAGGGTCAGTGACACCGCCCCCAGCACATCAAGAAACGCTTCCATCTTCACCTCCTTGCAGGTTCCGGCAGCTTGCCGCGCGCCCGCCACCCCCCGCAACCCCGCCCCGGCCCCGCGCCGGGGCCTCGGATCGAAAAACGCCCGCGGGCAAGGCCGACGCTCAGCTTCCGCCCGCGACGGTCAGACCCAGCATCCGCCAGCCCTGCATGCCCCAGCGGTAATAGCTGATCTTCTCGGCCGGAAACCCCGCCTCGACGATGCGCCGGATCGCGGTGGGCGACTGGCCGCACCACGGGCCGTTGCAGAACAGCACGATCGCGCCCACGTCGGGGCCGCATTCGAAGCCCTCGAAATCCGGCGCGCAGCCCAACTCGTGCAGGCGGTCGGCCATCTCCGTGTAGGGCATCGAGATCGCGCCGGGGATGGTGCCGGTTTCCCAATCGGGACGCACGCGGCTGTCGATCACGGTCACGTCGGGGTCCTGAAGCGCCGCCAGCAGTTCAAGTTCGCCAATGGTGGTGACACCCGGCGCGGGCTGCATCGGCTGGATGCAGAAGTCGGGGCAAGGCCGCGAGGTCTGCGCGAAATCGCCGGTCAGCATGTGTCCGGTGTCCTGGATGCGCGAAATCTCGACCGGGCCGCTGGCCGTCTCGACCGTCACCGAGGCGGTATCGCGGGTGATGTTCACCACGTCGTTGGCCTGCGCGGCACCCGCGAACAGGCAAAGACAAAGGATCGTTCTCAGCATTTTCGTTCTCCCTTTTCCGGCCACATGTCCGGATCTGCGCCGAAATTGATGCACCGGCCTTGGAACCCGATCCGTCACCGGTCGTTAACAAGTATATCAAATGCAAATATCCGCAATCTACGGAGACATCTCATGGAATATGGACTTTTCGGCCTGATCATCCTCGTTCTGGACCTCTACGCCATCTACAAGACCATCACCTCCGGCGCATCGACGCTGGCCAAGGTTTTGTGGACGCTGGCGATCCTCATCCTGCCGATCCTGGGCTTCATCGCCTGGCTCGTGGCGGGTCCGAAAGGCGCAGACGTCCACGTGTGACGCTGCCCGCGCGGGTCAGACCCAACCCTGCAGATCGGGGCCGGGGCACATGGGTGCCCCGGCCCTGTTGCGTTCGGATCGCGCCCGACCTGAACGGCCCGGACCGCCTGGACGGCCCCGGATCGTCGCCTGTTCAGCGAATGACATGCACCGAGCAGTCCGCGTGCCGGACAACGCGCCCCGCGGTCGACCCCAGCACCCAGTCGGCCAGTTCGGGCTTGTGCGACCGGATGATCACCAGATCGACCTTGAGGTCCTTGATCCGGTCCAGGATCAGCGTCGGCGCGTGCCCGTGGATCACCTCGAGCGCGATGTCCGGCGCATCCGCCAGCGCAGCTTTCAATGACTTTTCCGCCTCACCCTGCGCCTGCTCGAAAATCAGGGCCGGGACTTCGGCGGCGATATAGAGTGGCACCGCCTCGATCACGGCAATCACCGCGATCTTGGTGTCCTTGTCGGCCAGCGCCCGGGCCACGGTCAATTGCTCGGCCAGACGTTCGGGATGATCCGGGGCGACGGGAATGAGGATGTTCTTGTACATTGGCAAATCTCCTTGAAATCACATTTGGCACGGCCGAGGGCATCGGGCCTTGATCTGGATCACCCGCAGCGAAACTCGATCACGAGCCCCGTGTCGTCGGTCAGCACATTCAGCCGGTCGATGCGGTAATCCATCGTCATCATGCTGTCCGGCGCAAGCACCCGCACGGACCGGTCCGGCGGGAACGTCAGGCTCGACGCGGGCTGTCCGATGCTGCCCGCATATTCCGACGCGCCGCACGGATCCTCCCCCTTGCTGTCCGGCGGGGTGCCGCCCGCCTCGACACATGCGGTCAGTGCGACCCCCAGGGCAAGCGCATGGAATCGCGACATGGCATTTCCTTTCCCGAACCGTTTGCGGCAGGGTAGCCATTACAACGGCCGGTTGCCAAGCTCGGCCGGCGTCACCGGCCCCGGCCATGTGCCCGGCAACGCGAAGAACCAAAGGACGTCCCGATGCGACCGCTCATCGCCCTGCCCGCGCTTCTGCTGCTGTCGGCCTGCCTCAGCCCGCTCGAGCGATGCGTCGAACAGGCCAATCGCAGTCTCTGGGCGGCAGAGGCGGAACTGGCCGAACTGGAAGCGACGCTGGCCCGCGGCTACGCGCTGGAAACCCGGGAAAGCACGATCCCGTTCTTCGCGACCTGCTACGACTCGGGCACGCAAAGCCGCGTTCCCTGCTTTCACGATGTCACCCGGACCACCACGCGGCAGGTGGCCGTCGACCTTGTCGCGGTGCGCCGCCGCGCCGATGCGCTGAATGCCCAGATCGCCGCCCTGCGCCCGGGGGCGGACGCGGCCTCGGCGCAGTGCCGGGTTGCGCTTGCCGGGGTGGAGTAGCGGCCACAGTCGCCCGGCCCCTTGCCCCCGGCCTCTTTACGGACCGCGCCACGCCGCCCTATCGTGGCCGAAAACCGAGCGGTGAGGCCCGATGAAGATTGCAGCGCTGACCATGGTCTATCAGGACCACTGGTATCTTCGCCAATGGCTGCGCCATTACGATGCCCTGATCGGACGCGAGAATTGCGTGGTGGTCAGCCACGGCGATGCCCCCGAGATCCGCGAGATCGCCAAGGGCGCACGCATCATCCCGTTTCCGCGCGAGGATCTGGCCAATTTCGACGATGCGCGCTGGCTGTTCCTGAATGACCGGCAGGCTGAACTGCACGACACCCATGACTGCGTCATCACCGGCGATGTCGACGAACTGGTCTTCGGCAGCGATGTGGACCGCCCGCTGGCGTCGGTGCTGGGCCAGTGGCGCGACCGACCTTGCGTCTTTGCGATGGGGTTCGACCTTGTCGAGCATCCGGGCATGGAGGCGCCGTATGACGACGCCAGACCGCTCTGGTCGCAGCGCCGCTACGGGCTCTGGTCGTCGGGCTATTCGAAACCGGCGGTGACTTTCCAGCCGGTCGCGTACCGGCCCGGGGCGCACCGGGCGCTCGATGTGCCCTACTACCTCGCGCCGGGGCTGCATCTGGCGCATATCCACTACGCCGACAGCCGCCAGCTGAAAGCCCGGCGCGACACCCACACGGAAGTTGCCGCCCACTGGCCGGACCGGGCGCGTTTCACCAACCACTGGAAGCCCGGAGTCGAGCGCGACATCGCCATTGCCGATGCCGACGCTGACATCCCGGGATACGAGGAAAGCTACCTGGCCTTCTACGCGATGATCCGCGAAGGGTTTCGCGGACGCGGGCGCGGCGTCGGGGCCCCGCGCACGGGTGGCAAACTGCCGTTCCGACTGCCCGCCACCTTCGCACGCATCGCGGCCCCGGCCGCGCAAGAGGCGGCCACCGCCATGCCCAAAAAGAAGGCTGCAAGCCGCCCCAAGACCACAAGGACCACCAGGACCACAAAGCGCAAGGCCTCCTGAGCGGCACGGAAAAGGCGCGGAAGCCTTGTGCCTCCGCGCCTTCCCCGCCGTCCGGGCCGGCGATGCCTTGGGGACTGGCCCGCCCGGATCCGGGTCCGGGCTTACGCGTCAAGGTTGGCGCGGTCGCCCAGCGTCACGGTGACGGAGGTCTCGTTGCCGCGGCGCAGATAGGTGATCTCGACCTCGGCACCCGGACGTTCGGTGGCGATCGCGCGGGTCAGATCGCGCGGGGTCTCGACCGCCGTGCCGTTCACCGACAGCACGATGTCGCCCTGCTTCAGCCCCGCGTCCTCTGCCGGGGTGTCGGCGGTCACGTCGGCGATCATCACGCCCTTGCCGTCGTCAAAGCCCAGCGCCATCGCCACCTCGTCGCTGACCGGCTGGATGCGCACGCCAAGCCAGCCGCGCTCGACCGAGCCGTCATCCGCCAGATCGGCCACGATATCCGCCGCAAGATCCGACGGCACCGAGAAGCCGATCCCGACAGAGCCGCCCGTGGGCGAGATGATCGCGGTGTTCACGCCCACAACCTGGCCCTGCTCGTTGAACAGCGGCCCACCGGAATTGCCCCGGTTGATCGCGGCATCGGTCTGGATGAAATCGTCGAACGGGCCCGCGTTGATGTTGCGGCCCAGCGCCGAAACGATGCCCGTGGTCACGGTGTTGCCAAGGCCGAACGGGTTGCCGATGGCGATCACGTTCTGGCCAACCTTGAGCGACGTGCTGTCGCCAAAGCCGACGAAGGGCAGATCGTCACCCTCGATGTCCAGCACCGCGATATCCGTCGCCGGGTCCATGCCGATGATCGTCGCCAGATGCTCGGAGCCGTCCTCGAAGGTCACGGTGACCTCGTCGGCACCTTCGACCACATGCGCGTTGGTCACGATGCGCCCGTCCTTCGAAACGATGAAGCCGGTGCCCGCACCGGTGATGTCGCCGCCGGGACCGCGCGGGCCGCCGGGCTGGCCGGGCATCGGCATCCCGAAGCGCTTCTGGAATTCCTCCATGAAGTCGCGCTGTTCACGCGGCATCTCGGCTGCGGCGGTCTGCGCGCGCTTGGTCACCTCGATGGTCACCACCGCGGGCGACAGTTCGGCCACGAGATCAACGTAATCGACGCCCATGCTAGGGGCGGCGGTCGCGGGGGTTGGGGTGGCACCGAGGCTCAGCGCGCCGCCGGTGGCGATTAGCGCGGCCAGTGCCACACCGGTAAACAAGCTTTGCGGTCTGCTTGCGGTTTTCATCATGGTCTGGTCTCCGTTTTCGGTGTCTTCGGACAGTCTGGGATGGTTCAATCTGGGATCGCCGCCCGGGGTGGATGACCCGGGGTTGATCCCAACATCGGTCATCAAGATTGCAGGGACGCACCCGCGTGCATTACAACTGTGCAAGGTTTCTCACAGGGGCGGCACATGCGCGGCAGATCGGGGTCAACCCCTTGAACTTGCGCGTCCCGCACCCCTTGTTGCGGTGACCCGCCCCCAGCGAACGGCGCTTGCACATGAAGATCCTCGTCGTCGAAGACGATGCCACCACCGCAGGTTTCATCACCCGTGGCCTGACCGAGGAAGGCCACGCGGTCGATCATCTGTCCTCTGGCCGCGACGCGCTGAGCCTTGCGATGTCGCAGCCCTTTGATGTGCTGGTCGTCGACCGGATGCTGCCGGATCTGGACGGGCTGTCGCTGATCAAGGCGCTGCGGTCTGCCAAGGTCACCACGCCCGCGATCTTCCTGACCGCCATGGGCGGGCTCGACGACCGAATCGAGGGGCTGTCGGCGGGCGGCGACGACTACCTCGTGAAACCTTTCGCCTTCGGGGAACTCTCCGCGCGGATCGCCGCGCTTGGCCGCCGTCTGCCGATGTCGGACGCCGCCGAGACCGTGCTGCGGGCGGGCGATCTCGAGATGGACGTTGTTCGCCGCACCGTCACCCGCGCGGGCCAGTCGCTGGACCTCTTGCCGCGCGAGTTCGCGCTGCTTGAACATCTCTTGCGCCGCAAGGGTCGGGTGCAGACCCGCACCATGCTGCTCGAGGCGGTGTGGAACATCCATTTCGATCCGCAGACCAACGTGGTCGAGACGCATATCTCGCGGCTGCGCGCCAAGGTCGACAAGCCGTTCGCGCGCGATCTCATCTTCACCGTGCGCGGGGCGGGCTACAAGATCACCGAATGAATGCCCCGCGCGCCAGCCTGTCGAACATCGTCCGCTCCACCCCGGTGCGGATCGCGCTCTGGCTCGTGCTGGTTTTCGCGGCGGTCAACCTGGTGACGCTGGGCGGCGCATATCTGACCCTGAAGGCACAGGCAGAGGCGTCGATCCGCACCGACCTGGTCGCCGAGATGGCGGGGCTCGACATCACCGCCACGCCCAATGCGCTGCGCACGCTGGTGCAGGCCCGCGCCAGTGCCGCCGATCCGCGCGAACGGGTCTACCTGTTTCTCGGCGACGATGGCCGCCGCGCCGGAAATGCCGATGCGCGCCTTGCCGACGGGCAGGTGATCCTGAGCGCGGCACCGGGCGACAGGCTGTCGGGTGCGGGCTATCTGCAAGAGGTCCGCCGCCTGTCATCGGGTCTTCTGGTGATCGCCCAGAGCCTTGAACGCATCGAGGATCTGCGCCGCACCTTCCTGTGGTTGCTGGCGCTGTCTCTCCTGCCGACCTTCGTTCTCTCGCTGGGCCTCGGCACGCTGATCGCCCGCCGCTCGGCCCGGCGCGTGGCCCGGATCGAGGCGACGCTGGGCAAGATCGCGGCCGGGGACCTGTCGGCGCGCTACGATCCGGGGGCGGCGGGCGAGGATGACCTCACGCGGATCGGACGCGGCGTCAACCGCATGGCCGCGCGGCAGGAAGAGGCGACCGAAGCGCTGCGGCAGGTCAGCGCCGACATTGCCCACGACCTGCGCACGCCGCTGCAACGCATCGCGGTACTGCTCGACGAATTGCAGGCCAAAACCGAACCGGACGACCCCCGCGCACCCTTGGCCGACCGTGCCCGCGCCGAGGTCGAGCGCGCGGTACAGGTGTTCCGGTCGCTGCTGCAGATCGCGCAGATCGAGGGCGCGGGTCAGCGCGCCGACGTGGCCCCGGTCGACCTGTCCGGGATCGCCCGCGAGATGGTCGAACTATACGAGCCTGCCGCAGATGAGGCAGGCGTGACCCTGACCGCCGATCTGCCGCCCGATCCGGTATGTGTCAGCGGCGACCGCGCGCTTCTGGGGCAGGCGCTGGCCAACCTGATCGAGAACGCCCTGCGCCACGGTGACGGCACGCCCATCACGCTGTCGGTGACAGATGGCCCCACCGGTCCCAGCCTGTCGGTGGCCGATCGCGGGCCGGGCATCCCCGAGGACGAGCGCGGCCATGTCACCCGCCGCCTCTACCGGCTCGAACGCAGTCGCACGACGCCCGGAAACGGCCTTGGGCTTGCCCTGGTCGCGGCAATTGCACAGGCGCATCGGGCCGACCTGCGCCTTGCCGATAACGCCCCGGGGCTGCGCGCGACGCTGCATTTCGCGGCCCCCGGATAATTATTTTCGCCCGGGCCTTGTGCGGCCTTCGCGCCCCCCCATTTTCGCGATATCGAAACCCCGTTCCCAAGGAACCACGCGCATGCGCACCCCCTTCATCGCCGCCCTCATCGCCCTGACGCCGCTGGCGGCTTTCGCCGACGAGACCTCGGGCACCGTCCTCGCCTATGACCGCGTTGCCAATATCCTCGTGCTTGGCGACAAGTCGGTCTGGTCGCTCGAGACCCTGAAAGAGGTGCCCGCGGATCTGTCCGCCGGTCAGCGCGTCACCATCACCTACACGTCGAACGGCGATAACGGCTGGTCTGCGATCAACGCCGTGACCATCACCGACAAGGGCTGATCGCGATCCGGGCGGACCGGCGGGCCTATTGCAGCCCGCCCGGTCCGGTCCTGAGGATCACCGGCACGATCAACTCTTCCTCGTCGGTCAGGTGCCGGTTCAGCAGCCCCTCGAAGGACAGCAGTTCGTCTCGGAAACGTCCGGTCTCAGCCGTGCCGTTCAGGACCGCGTTGGCCGACGTGGCAAAGCGATCGAGCAACCCGTCCATGTCGTGGTGATCGGATTCGAGGATGTCGAACCCCCTGGCCACCCGCGGCTCAAGCCCGACAAGCTTCGGAAAATAGTGGCGATCCTCGATCCGGTGATGGCCATGCAATTCGTTCAGCAACATGCCGCCATAGCGTGACAGCCGCGGATCGCGCGCCGCGGTGTCCATCTTGCCGTCCATCTCGGCCTCTGCATCCGCGCGCAGGACCGCGCAGATCTGGCGGAACATGCTGTGGCGGCCCAGCCAGAATTCCACCAGCCCGGTAAAGTTCGGATGCGCCTGCCAGCCGGTCTTGGGGTAGTCGGCGACCAGCACGCGCAGCGCCTCGGGCAGGCCCGCCCGGTTGGCCAGCCGCAGCGTGTCGTCGATCCTGACGGTCATGGCGCGCATCGCCGGGCTGTCAGGCGGGCCCGCGGGGCGTCGCGGACCGGCTCAGATCGGCGCATAGACGACGCTCCAGCGCCGCAACAGCGCCTGCTGCAACCGCTTGGCCTTGCCGTTCCAGCTGCGTCCGCCGGGGGGGCGTTCGCGTTCTTCGCGCGAGATTTCCGCGCGGCGGCCCAGATCGGCCGAGAACACCGCGAAGGCCAGTTCGGTGCCGTCCGGCAGCGTCTGGAACCCGGCCAGCCCGGAGACGAAATTCAGCGTTCCGGTCTTGGCGCGAATCTCGACGCCGGAATTCGGGATCGCGTTGCGGTCGTCGTCCTGCAACGGGATATCCTTGAGCAGGGGCCTGAGGGTCTTTCGGCCCCGCAGCGCGATCAGCCCGCGCACCATGTCCACCGCCGAGATGCGGCTGGCGTCGCCAAGCCCCGAGTGATCGACAAACGCAATCCTCTCGAGTCCCAGCGTGGTTGTCGCCCAGCGGTTCATGCTTTCGGCGGACGCCAGCAGACTCGTGGGCGCCGCCCCCATGGCAATGCTGGCCGCAAGCCCGACCAGTTCGGCGGTCAGATTGGTCGAATAGCGCAGCATGTCGCGCAGGATCCGCTCCAGCGGGTCGCTTTCGACCGTTGCCACGACACCGGTGTCCTCTGGCAGGGTGTCGATATTTTCGGGCGCCTTGAGCCTTATGCCCTGCGCGCCCGCGAGGGTCTGAAACACCTCGCCCGCGTAAAGCTCGGGCTGGCGCACCGGCAGCCAGCGCGCCCCGCCATTGCCCAGCGCGGATCTGGCCACGGTCCAGTCGTCGCGCCCGCCGGTGTCGCGATAGGTGTAGATCGGCGTGCTGCGCGCCACCACGACCATGCGCGCCATGGTCACTTCGGGCCGGTACTTGGCAGACCGGCCATCCATCGTGACGGCATAGTCGGCCCCGGCCTTGCGCCACTCGAAATGCACGCGGTTGTAGTTGAGGTTCAGCCCCGAGATCGCCGGATTGTACCCCACGTGGTCCGGTTGCTGCGGGTCGATGCCCGCGATCTTCGGCAGCGCCCCGCCCCAGACGAGGAACCGGCCCCGGACCTCGCGCAGGCCCGCTGCCTTGATCGCTGCGCCAAGCTCGGCCAGCCGGTCGGTGTCAAGCGTCGGATCGCCGCCGCCCGCCAGGATGAGATCCCCCTCGAGCACGCCTTCCGCGCTGATCGGCGCGGTCGCGAGCACCCTGGTGGCAAAGCGGTGATCCGCCCCCAGCGCCTCGAGCGCATAGGCCGCAGTCAATGCCTTCGCCACGCTCGCGGGCGGCAGGTTCAGGGTCCCGGCATATTCCTCGAGCACCTGCCCCGATCCCACATGCGCCACGGCGACGCTTGTGGCACCGCCAAGCCGGGCCTCGGCGACCAGCGTCTGGACCGACGGGATCGACTTGACCAGCAGATCGGGGGCACGTGCGATCGGGCGCAGCGATGCCTCTGGCGCGCGCGCAAGGGCCGGGCCCGCCAGCAGACCAGCGACCATCCCTGTCAGGAACCTGCGTCGAGCTTTATCTGTCTTCATGCCACCGACATAATACAGGCTGTCCGGGCAGAACAAGGACAGCGCATTGCAATTCCGCGACCCGGGGCCGGTGATAGCGCGATTGTCATTGGCGAACGCGGACAAAGGCGACGGTGGCGGCCTATGCGCCCTGCCCCGCATGCCTTGCCCTGATCGCGGTCGAGCTGAGATCGCTCATCGGCATGTTCACGAAACACCACGCCGGGGCCGAGGCCCACGGCAAAAGGCGCGCCTGCGACGCCGGGATACGCGCCCGGGCAAACCGCCGCGCCGCGACCGAGCGACGCGCCGCCATGCGCGCGCCGGGTCGGGCCAGAACCCCCACCGGCACGCGGGCCATGATCGCCTGCCAGTCCTGCCAGAGATGCAGCTGCGCCAGGTTGTCGGCCCCCATCAGCCAGGTAAAGCGGACCTGCGGAAACAGTCGCTGAATGACGCCGATGGTATCCGCGGTATAGCGCGTGCCGATCCGGGCCTCGATATCCGAGACCACCACGCGCGGCCGCGCGACCAGCGCCCTTGCCGCGCGCAGCCGGTCGGGCATCGGCGCGGGACCATGCGCCTTCAGCGGATTTCCGGGCGAAACAAGCCAGACCACGCGGTCAAGCCCGAACCGGTGCAACGCGGCCTGGCTGATCGCGACATGACCGGCATGGGCAGGATCGAACGAGCCGCCCAGCAGCCCGACGCGTAGGCCCGGCGGCAAGGTCAGTCCGATATCGCTGCGAATGATCGACATGCTTCGGTTGAAACACCGGATCGGGCGCGAAGGCAATCGCCGGTCTCCGGTTCGGTGCGCGGATATCGCCACGCGATGCAACAGCGCGGCGTCTCGGCTGCCCGGTCTTCCGCGCGGGACGACGCGATCCTTGTGGCAACCCCGCGCCGGTCGCGTCCGTCACCCCCAGAAGACGGTGTGCCCGGCCCCCTCTTCCAGTGCGATGCCAAATCCCGTAGAGAGCGGCCAACACGTCACACATCCGCAAGGGGGGCCTGCAATGGCAGCCTATCAATACGTCTATCACATGGATGGCGTCTCCAAGACCTATCCCGGTGGCAAGACCTGCTTCGAGAACGTCAAGCTGAACTTCCTGCCCGGGGTCAAGATCGGCGTCGTTGGCGTCAACGGCGCGGGTAAGTCGACCCTGCTCAAGATCATGGCCGGCATCGACAAGGACTACTCGGGCGAGGCCTGGGCCGCCGAGGGCGTCAAGGTCGGCTACCTGCCGCAGGAACCCGAGCTTGACCCCGCGCTTGACGTGCGCGGCAACGTGATGCTGGGCGTCGCGCCGAAGAAGGCCAAGCTCGACCGCTTCAACGAACTGGCGATGAACTATTCCGACGAGACCGCCGACGAGATGGCGCAACTGCAGGACGAGATCGACGCCGAGAACCTCTGGGATCTCGACAGCCAGATCGACGTCGCGCTCGAGGCGCTGCGCTGCCCCGCCGACGATGCCGACGTCACCACCCTGTCGGGCGGCGAAAAACGCCGGGTCGCCCTGTGCAAGCTGTTGCTCGAAGCGCCTGAAATGCTGCTGCTCGACGAGCCGACCAACCATCTCGACGCCGAAACCATCGCCTGGCTGCAGCAACACCTGATCGACTACAAGGGCACCATCCTGATCGTCACGCACGATCGGTATTTCCTCGACAGCATCACCAGCTGGATCCTCGAACTCGACCGCGGACGCGGGCTGCCCTACGAGGGCAACTACTCGGCCTGGATCGAGCAGAAGGCCAAGCGGCTGGCGCAGGAAGCGCGCGAGGACAAGGCCAAGCAGCGCACGCTGTCGCGCGAACTGGAATGGATGCGGCAGGGCCAGAAGGCGCGGCAGGCCAAGTCGAAGGCCCGCATCCAGTCCTACGAGAAGATGGCCAGCCAGTCCGAGCGCGAGCGCGTCGGCAAGGCCCAGATCGTCATCCCGAACGGCCAGCGGCTCGGCTCCAAGGTGATCGAGGTCGCCAACCTCAACAAGGCGATGGGCGACAAGCTGTTGATCGAGGATCTGACCTTCTCACTGCCGCCGGGCGGCATCGTCGGCGTGATCGGCCCGAACGGCGCGGGCAAGTCGACGCTGTTCAAGATGCTGACCGGGCACGAAGCCCCGGATGGCGGCTCGATCGAGTTGGGCGAAACGGTCGATCTGTCCTATGTCGACCAGAGCCGCGACGATCTGAACCCGACCGACACGGTCTGGCAGGCGATCTCGGGCGGGGCCGAGGTGATCAAGCTGGGCGATGCCGAGATCAATTCGCGCAAGTATTGCGGCGCCTTCAACTTCAAGGGCGGCGACCAGCAGAAGGTCGTGGGCCAGCTGTCAGGCGGTGAGCGCAACCGGGTCCACATGGCGCGGCTGCTGAAATCGGGCGGCAACGTGCTGCTGCTTGACGAACCGACCAACGATCTGGACGTCGAAACCCTGCGCGCGCTGGAAGATGCGCTGACCGAATTTGCCGGCTGCGCGGTGGTCATCTCGCACGATCGCTTCTTCCTCGACCGGATCTGCACGCACATGCTGGCCTTCGAGGGCGAGGCGCATGTGGAATGGTTCGAGGGCAACTTCGAGGATTACGAGGAAGACAAGAAGCGCAGGCTCGGGGCCGATGCGCTGGAACCCAAGCGGATCAAGCACAAGAAGTTCGCGCGCTAGACATCGCGCGTTGCACGGCAGCGGTGCCCTTCGCCCCCGGGCGGAGGGCCCTTGGCGCCGGTCGGGCGCACGGCCCCGGCACCTGCGGCGGATGTCGGCACGCGGGCCGCGAGCGATAGCGCATCCGACGCGGCGGTGCCTGCCGACCGGGCATCACGGGTGGCCTTGCCGCCGTCCGCCAGCGCATGGCACGGTCGCCCGCCCGCCAGCTTGATGTCCCGATGGATCGAGGAAAAGGGCCAGTCCTCTGCGCAGGATGCGAGCCCGTGTTTGACCGGGTCCTGCCAGCAGGTCCGCAACAGCGCGGCGTAGTCATCCGCATCCGCCACGACCCGGCGTTCGATCCGTCGTGACCAGATCCCGTTCGTGCCCTGCCGCATGGCCTTGGCCGACATCCCCTCGCGGGCGCGGCCCAGCGCGCGCAGCAGCGCCTGCGCCGGCGTCGCCCGCATCGCCCCCTGCGTCATCCCCTGCCTCAATCCCTGCGTCGCCCCTTGGGACAAACCGCGCGCCGGCCCGGCGCGTCGCAGACGGCGGGTGAACTGTGCCTGAAGATCGCCCCAGCGTTCGGCGGCATCCGGTTCATCCTCTGGCAAGGTCCAGACCGCGTGCAGATGATCCGGCAGAATCACGAAGGCGTCGATGTGAAACCACCGCTTGCGAAGCACGTCGCGCACCGCGGCCCGCAGGTGGCCCACCTCGTCGGTCAGCAAGGACGTGCCCCGCCGTGCCAGCCTGGCGGTCAGGAACAGGGTCGTTCCACGTATGTGTGGGTGGCAAAACGGCATGACCCGGCCAGCTTGCCTCATCGAATGTTAACAAGCCGTGAAGCGCGCCGATCCCCGCATGCCCGATCCGGCCGCATTTCGATTTTCCTTGTCACATGCCCTGGAATATGTCATATGCAATCTCGCTGACGATCTTCTCTTTCGACCCTGCTGTTCTCCGACCATCGGCACTCAGGTCTATCGATCAAGACGTGACTTCGCCGATCTGCCGCACTTCCGCGGGCAGGAAACAGTAAGGAATACTCACATGGCAACTGGCACTGTGAAGTGGTTCAACACCACAAAAGGCTTCGGCTTCATCGCACCCGAGACTGGCGGCAAGGACGTGTTCGTACACATCTCCGCAGTCGAGCGTTCGGGCCTCACCGGCCTCAGCGACGACCAGAAGGTCACCTTTGACCTCGAGACCGGCCGCGATGGCCGCGAGAGCGCGACCAACCTCGCCCTCGCATAACGGTTTTTCGACCTTGGGCCCCGCGCCCGGTCGCGACTGACAGAACCGCCCCGCCGCTGACAAGCGCGGGGCGGTTTTCGTTTGCACGTGTCCTGCCCCCTCGTTATCGCGAGCCGCGCCAGCCCTCGACTTCACCGTCGCCGGGCGGCAGGGTCGGCGCATGAGTGCACCCGGCCACATCGACCGCCCGCTGCTGGGCATCGCCCTGATGACGGGTTTTTGCGTGCTCGCCCCCCTGGGTGACAGCATCGCAAAGCTGCTGGGCCCGACGATTCCGGTGATGCAACTTCTGCTGGTGCGATTCGCGGCCCAGGGTCTGCTGATGGCCCCCACGGCGCTGCGCCGCCGCCCGCACCTGTCGCGCCGGGCACTGACCCTGATCGGGCAGCGTGCCCTGCTGCATATCGCGGGCATTGGCATGATGTTCACGGCGCTGCAGCACATGCCGCTGGCCGATGCTGTCTCGATCGCCTTCGTGATGCCGTTCATCCTGTTGCTGCTGGGCTGGCTCTGGCTGGACGAAGATGTCGGCCTGCGCCGCCTGCTTGCCTGTCTTGCGGGCTTTGCGGGCACGCTTCTGGTGCTGCAACCGGCCTTTGCCGACATCGGCTGGCCCGCGCTTCTGCCGCTGGGCGTGGCGGTCACATTCGCGCTCTTCATGCTGGTGACGCGCAGCCTTTCGCGCCACGTCGACCCGATCTCGATGCAGGCGGTGTCGGGCGGCATGGCGACACTGATGCTGTTGCCCGCCACCGCCCTTCTCGGCCTGTGGGTCGTGCCCACGGCGCAGGATGCGCTGCTGCTGCTGGCGCTTGGAGTGCTTGGGACCTATGCGCATCTTCTGATGTCCTGGTCGCTGAAATTCGCCCCGTCGACGACGCTGGCTCCGATGCAATACATCGAGATCCCCGTGGCCACGGCCTTCGGCCTGCTGATCTTTGGCGATCTGCCCGGCCCGCAGGCGGCGCTGGGGATTGCGGTGATCTGCGCCGCGGGTCTTTACGCCATCCATCGCGAAAGGGTCACGGCGCGGTCGCTCATGCGGGCCAGCGCGGGGCCGCCATGATCGCCGCCTGCAGCACCTCGGCCTGATCCACCGGAAGCACCAGCAACATCCCCGCCGCGTCCATCTCGAGCGTCACGGGCCCATGCGCCCGGTTCGACGTGCCGACCACGTCCCAGGGCGCGAATGTGGTCCCCTCGATCGGCCAGTGCAGCCCTTGCGACCGTCCCGACACCGACGCCACCGGCCAGAGCGACACCCGTGTCCCGGCAGCCAGCGCGAGCGACAGCCGCGGCGGGCAAAGCGCCACCACGTCGACCGCTCCGATCAGCAGGCAGGGCCGCGACGCGTACCGCGCCAGCACGGTGAAGGCCGCCAACTGGTGATCCACACGCCGCCCCAGAAACCCCATCGCGACAACCATCGGCGCATCGAGGTTGCGCAGACACTTGTCGAAATCCGTGCTGTCCTGTTCGTCGATCCGGTGCAGAATATCACCGGACAATCGGGCCCTTGCGGCTTCCGACAGCGAATCCAGATCGCCGATCACCGCGTCGGGCAGCCCCCCGGCACCCAGCACGGCGTCCGCGCCCCCGTCGGCTGCGACAACATGCCCGAAACGCGTCATGGCCTGTGTCAATAGCGCCTGATCGACCTCACCGCCCCCCACCAGAAGGATTGGGTCCGATGTGGAAACAATTGCATTAATCATGGCGAATTCATCTCAATTTAAGCCATGCACCACAATACAGACATGAAATGATACGCTGTAGGACGCAGATTCGGTCAGCTTTGGTCCCTGTCCAGATGCTAAACAGTTTGTTGCGTATAGACTGAAAGTGAGCAGACATGGTGAGTTCAAGCAAGATCCTAACGGTCTCTTATGGGACCTTCTCCTGCACACTCGAAGGATTCGACGAGTCGTTCGATACGATGAAGGCGATTGCGGAGTATTTTCGCGATCTGGCGCAGGACGATCGATACTTCGGCGCAGAGCCGCCGACCCCGGACGCCGAAATGCTGGCCCGGATCGCCGAGCGCGAAATCTCTCGTCGGGTGGAAGCCCGGTTCGAGGAAAACGGCGCGGTCGTCTTGCGTGCCCGCCTGGGCAAGGACAGCGACGACTCTGATCGGGAAATTACGCAAAACAACCTGACCGCGATGCCGACCCCGACTGTCAGCGACGCACAACCGGACGATACGAAAGTTGCGCCAGGTGAAGACGCCATTGCAGCGGCAGTCGATAACCGAGTGGCCGAAGAGACGTCGCACGACGCCGCCGCGCAGCCTGTGCAGGACACGCCGCGGGCCACGATGGCCGATGTCACCGACATCGCGACCGCGCAGCAGGGCGACGCCGTCGCCGATACACCGATTTCCGCAAAGCCCGCCGAGCCCCTCGCCGATGCGATTGCAACGGATTCGCTCGACGCACCGGATGCACCGGTCGAAAAAGCTGCGGAAAACGTCGGGCTTGCCCCGAACCCCGAAGATGACACGGACGCGACTTACCCGGCGTTCACCGCCGCACCCGACAGCAGCGTCGCCGCAAAGCTGGCGCGGATTCGCGCCGTGGTCTCGTCGCAGCGCGGCAGCGCCACAACCGCGCCTACCGCACCGCTGCTGACCAACGGCTTCAGCGAAGACGAGCATGCCGATGACATGCTCGGCGCCACCGGTGATCTGACCGAGGCCAACGGAACCGAAGCGGTCGATGGTGAAGAACCGCAAGACCAGGTCGCTAGCGAGCCGGTGGATGCAAGCACGGACGCAAAAGAAGCGGCCCCCGTCGCAGAGGATGCGACCCCCGAGCGGTCCGCAGACCTGACCCCAGACGAGACAGCGGCAACCGATATCGACGCGCGGCAAGCCGACGCGCCGCAAGCCGACGCACCTGTCGCCACGTCCGACGCTGTGGACACAGCCGACGCGGCAGACGCGGCAGACGATGACACCCAGGAAGAAGACGACCCCTTCGATGCCGCCGCGCTTGCCGCGGCCATGCGGGCCGCGCTCCTGACCGATGACGCACCCGAACATGACCCCGCCCCCACAGTGGAAGAGGTCTCCGAGGCCGTCGGGACCGACACGCAGGAGGCCGACGACGCCCCAGCGGACGCGAAAATCGAAATGGAGGATTCGGCGCTGGGTGACACCATCGCCGGGATGCTTGCCGAAAGCGCCGCGGATGCCGACGCCCGGCGTGCCGCAGAACCAAAGGCCGAGCTTGCCGTCGCGGCTGTGCCGGCAGAGGCAGCGGAGGAAGAACCCGAAGTTACGGCACAGCACGAGCTCGAGGTCGCCGCCGAGGAAGATCTCGCGCCGGATGCCGAGGCCGACACGCGCGATGCCGAAGATGTCGCGACGGATGACGAAGAGATGCCGACCACCGCCGCGATCGCGACGGACGATGCCGAAAGCGACGACGCGACAAGTGCCGATGCCGTCATCACGGATACGGCGGACCTGCCGCAACGCCCGGAGACGGACGCGACCGAGGCCGACGCCGAGGCCGCGGCGGTGTCCGATGCGCCTGCCAAGTCCCAGCTGAGAATCATGAAGGTCAAGCGCGCCGACTTCGACCGTGCCCTGTCCGAAGGCACGCTTGAGCCGGTCGAGGACGATGCCAGCGCGGCGGCCGACCTGCATGCGGCGCCAAGCGGCGCGCGCGCCGACAGCAGCCTGTCAGACGAGGAAGAGGCAGACCTCGCCCGTGAACTGGCCGCCTTCGAGGCCGAGGAACTGGCCGGAGACAATGCCGGATCCGATGGATCGGTCGGGCTCGATGATCTCGACGACCTCGATGATTTCGACGAATTGGACGATGAGGAGGTCGCGGAACAGACCGCAGAGGCATCCTCTGGCGCGGCACCGTTCAAGTTGACCGCCGCCCATGCCGCCCCGACGAGCCCGACCGCCGGGACTGCAGAGACCGATTTCGACGATGATTTCGAGGATGACCTCGACGCCAATACCGACATCGCGGACGACGCGGCCACCGATGAACTGCAGCCCGCCGAAAAACTGCGCCGCACCGACACGGTGCAGGCGGACGTTACGGACGATCTCGACCTCGAGGATGCCTTTGCCAGCGAGCTGGACGAGGCCTTCGCCGATGATGAGGCCACTGACCTGCGCGCCACCGCCCAGGCCATGGAAGCCGAGATCGGCGCGGAAGAACTGACCGACGAGGACACATCGGAACCGGAGGCCGAGACCAAGGATCAGGTTGCCGCCATCCGCGCCGCCGCCGATGGGGCGCGCAGGGCCGTCAAGATGTCATCCCCGGCGCGCGCCATGCTGACCGAAAGCCCGATCGAGGATGGCGACCGCGCGGTGAACCGCCTGCTCGACGAAACCGACCGCGAGATGAACGAACCGGAATCCAAGGGCCGCCGTTCCGCGATCCAGCATCTGCGTGCCGCAGTTGCGGCAACCCGCGCGGACCGCCTTCTGGGCCGCAAGGCCGACGAAAGCGAAAAGACCGAGCCTTACCGCGAGGATCTTGCCAACGTCGTCCGCCCGCGCCGCCCGGCGACCCGCACCGAGACCGATCGGTCCGAGCGCCCCGCGCCGGTGCGCCCCGCCCCGCTGAAGCTTGTCGCCGAGCAGCGGGTAGATGCCGCCGCCCCGGAACGCCGCCCGGTCCAGCCGCGCCGCGTCGCGCTGGTCGAGGAGGCGACGCAAGGCAAAACGCCATCCGATGCCGAGAGCTTTGCAGAATACGCCGCAAAGGTCGGTGCCCGCGAACTGGGCGACCTGCTCGAGGCGGCAGCGGCCTACATGGCCTATGTCGAAGGCCGCCCCGAGTTCTCGCGCCCGCAGCTGATGACCAAACTTCGCGAGGCCGAGGATTCCGAAAGCAGCCGCGAGGATCGGCTGCGCATCTTCGGCAAGCTGCTGCGGGAGGGCAAGATTGCAAAGCTCGACGGCGGGCGCTTTGCCGCATCGCAGGAGATCGGGTTCCAGCCCCCGAAGCGCGCCGCGGGCTGATTGCCGCGCGATCCCAACGGAAAACGGCGCCCCGATCACGGGCGCCGTTTCGCGTTTTCAGAGGGTCTGCAGGCGTATTTGGAAAATGGAAAGGATCAGAGAATCTTGATCCCGGCCTTTTTCGAATCAGCCACGAACTGGTCCAGCCCCTTGTCCGTAAGAAGGTGATTTGCCATCGCCTTGATCACGCCCGGCGGGGCGGTCGCCACATCCGCGCCGATCTTGGCGCATTCGGACATGTGGTTGGCGGATCGGATCGACGCGGCCAGCACCTGGGTCTCGAAGCCGTAATTGTCGTAGATCTGGCGAATATCCGCGATCAGGTCGAGCCCGTCCTGGTTCAGGTCGTCGAGGCGCCCGATGAAGGGCGAGATGAAGGTCGCCCCGGCCTTGGCCGCCAGAAGCGCCTGGTTGGGCGAGAAGCAGAGCGTGACATTGACCATCCGGCCCTCGTCCGTCAGCGTCTTGCAGGCCTTGAGCCCGGCCCAGGTCAGCGGCACCTTTACGGCGATGTTTTCAGCGATTTCGGCCAGTTTGCGGCCTTCCGCGATCATGTCGTCGGCCTCGAGCGCGACCACCTCGGCCGAGACCGGGCCCGAGACCATGCCGCAGATCTCTTTGGTGACCTCGAGGATGTCGCGTCCTGATTTCATGATGATCGAGGGGTTGGTGGTGACCCCGTCGACCATGCCGAGGTCGTTCAGTTCGCGGATCGCGTCGATATCTGCAGTGTCGACGAAGAATTTCATGTGGCGCTCCTCCCGGATGGCTTGGCGTTCCCTGTCGGAGTCTTTACCCCAGACGCGATCAAGGCAAAACCTCGGATGTTGACGGACACACCCTCATTCTTCGCAGAAGGCGACCGGATCGCCGTGCTGACGACGCAACCTCTGGGCGGCGCGCTGGATTATCGTGCGCCCGAGGGCGGTGTCATGCTGGGCGCATTCGTCGAGGTTCCGCTTGGGCCGCGGCGCGTGATGGGCGTGGTCTGGGGGCCCGGAGACGGCCAATTCGACGCGGCGAGGCTGCGCTCTGTCGGCGCGGTCCTCGATATCCCGCCGATGCGCGACGAAATGCGTGCGTTCCTGACCCGGGCGGGCGGCTACACGCTGACGCCGCTGCCGCAGATGCTGCGGCTTGCGACCCGCGCGCCGGGACTGGGCCAGCCGCCGTCGAAGCGCAAGGTCTACCGGCAGGGCACCGGACGGCCCGAGCTCGCGACCGCGGCGCGGGACCGGGTGATGGCCGCCCTGTCCGAGATGGGCGGCCTGGCGCTGACCCTGTCGGAGCTGTCGCAGATGGCAGGCGTCACGTCGTCAGTGGTCAAGGGACTTGTCAAGCAAGGCGTGGTTCTGGAAGAGGAAAGCCCCCGGGACACGCCTTTCCCGCGACTTGACCCGACGCTGCCGGGCAAGCCCCTGGCGAAAGATCAGGGCGCCGCCGCCGAGGCGCTGTGCGCGGGCATCGCATGTGGCGGCTATGGTACAACGCTTCTGAAGGGTGTGACCGGGTCGGGCAAGACCGAGGTGTATCTCGAGGCGGTCGCCGCGTGCTTGCGCGCCGGTCGGCAGGCGCTGGTGCTCTTGCCCGAGATCGCCTTGTCGGCGGAGTTTCTGACCCGCGTCGAGGCCCGGTTTGGCGCGCGCCCCGCCGAATGGCATTCCGGCGTCACCCAGACCGAGCGCCGCCGCGTCTGGCACATGGTGGCGCAGAACGGCGCGCAGCTTGTGGTGGGGGCGCGGTCGTCACTGTTCCTGCCGTTCCAGGATCTGGGTCTGATCGTCGTCGATGAGGAACACGATACCGCCTACAAGCAGGAGGAGGGCGCGCTTTACAATGCCCGCGACATGGCGGTGTTGCGCGCGTCGATCAACGCGGCAAGGGTGGTGCTGGCCTCGGCCACGCCGTCGCTGGAAAGCTGGGCCAATGCCGAGGCCGGCAAATACGAGCGCCTGACGCTGAGCGCGCGCTTCGGCACCGCGGCGCTGCCGGACATGAAGAGCCTCGACATGCGCGGCGAGGATCTGCCGTCGGACCGGTGGATTTCCGAGACGCTGGCGCAGGCGGTCGGCAGCCGCATCGAGAAGGGCGAACAGGCGCTGCTGTTTCTCAACCGGCGTGGCTATGCGCCGGTGACCATCTGCCGGGCCTGCGGGCACCAGATCGGCTGCAAGCATTGCGACGCGCGCATGGTCGAGCACCGCTTTCTCAAGCGCCTGGTCTGCCACCAGTGCGGCGAGACCGAGCCAAAGCCCGAGGTCTGCCCGTCCTGCGCGGTCGAGGGCAAGCTGGCCGCAGTCGGCCCCGGTGTCGAACGGCTGGCCGAAGAGGCCCGCGCGCGGTTTCCCGAGGCGCGCGTCGCGGTGCTGTCGTCGGACATGTACACCACCGCGCGGCAGCTCAAGGCGGAAATCGCGGGCATCGCGGCGGGGGCGGCGGACATCATCGTCGGCACGCAGCTTGTCGCCAAGGGGCACAATTTTCCGCTGCTGACGCTGGTCGGCGTGATCGACGCGGACCTGGGCCTGCAGGGCTCGGACCTGCGCGCCGCCGAGCGGACGTTTCAGCTGATGCGGCAGGTGGCGGGCCGCGCCGGTCGGGCGGAAAAGCCGGGCGTTGCGATGTTGCAGACCTATCAACCCGAGCATCCGGTGATCCGCGCGATCCTGTCAGGGGACGAGGAAGGCTTCTGGCGCGCCGAGGCACGCGAACGGGAAGCGGCGGGCGTGCCGCCTTACGGGCGCATGGCCGGGATCATCCTGTCGTCAGAGGACGTGCAGAAGGTATTCGATCTGGGCAATGCGCTGGCGCGGCAGTCGCAGATGCTGCGCGCGGTGGGGGCCGAGGTCTATGGCCCGGCCCCGGCGCCGGTCGCCAAGGTGCGCGGGCGGCACCGGGTGCGGCTGCTGGTGAAGGCGCCGAAGGGCACGGCCCTGCAACCCGCGCTTGCGGACTGGGTCGGGCAGTTCCGGCTCAAAGGGGATCTGCGCGTCTCGATCGATATCGACCCGCAAAGCTTCTTCTGATCCGCCCCGTCAGCGCAGCCCGGTCACCACCCAATCGGCGAAGTCCCGCATCAGCGCGTCCGAGGCCTGGTCGAAGGCGGCGATGATCGCGGCATTGTCGCGCGAGGCCGATCGCGCCTCTGCGGTGAAGGTGCGGCTGGCCAGGATCGATATATCCTTTTCGCGCACCAGTTGCACCGCGATGCGCAGGGTGACGATGGCGGCGTCGGCCTCGGGCAGGTCGCGGGCCTGGAAGTCGATGATGTCGGTGACGATGGCGATGTCGCCCGACAGGCCAAGCGGTTCGCGCCCCACATAGGCTAGCCCGTCGGTCGCCTGCAACGACCGCAGAAGCAGCGATTGCACCATCACCGGCACCTCTTCGCCCCAGCGCGCGTCGGGCAGGTATTGCGCCTGCAATTCCGACGGCCGGATCATGATCCGGTCGGTCAGCAGCGCCCCGGTCGTCGTCGGTTCCTCGACGGTGACGTTGTAGTTGCGCTGGCGCGGGGCCTTGGCGATGTCGTCGGGCGCGCGCAGTTCGTACACATCAAGCACGCTGGTCGCGTCCGACAGCGCCGACAGCGCCGAGCAGCCGGGCAGGACAAGCAGGGCAAGAACGGGCAACAGGCGGATCAGGGGCATGGCAGGTCTCATCTTCGGAATTCCGGCGTGTTGCGGTCAAGCAGAAGCCGCGTGGGATCGCGGGCAAGCTGCCGCGTCAACTGGTCGAGATTCTGGATCAGGCGACGCGTCTCGGAGGCAAGGGCGGAGTATTGCGGCAACCCGTCGCGGGCGAAGGTCGCGACCGGCGTGCCGGTTGCCACCACGACGCGCTGCAACTCCACGAAGGTGGCCTGGGCCGCCGATGCCGCTTCGCGCAGGTCCTGGCTAAGCGCGGGGATGTCTTCCGACACCTCGCCGACGGCGGTGTCGAAACTGGTGATGGCGCTGCGCAGATCGGCGGTGATGGCGGCCACTTCGGAGTTGATCACCCGGTCCGCGCCGTCGAAGGCCCGCTCTGCCGCGAGCAGCGTCCGGTTGCCGGTCACAAGCGCCTCGTTTACCGCCTCAAGCGTGCCATTCGCGGTCTCGAAGGTGGTTGTCGCGGCGACCAGCGCCGCCTCTGCCTCGTCGGTCAGGCCGACGACCTTGCCCGACGCGTCGGTCACGTTCGCGCCCACGTCCTCGATCACGCGGCGCGTCGTTGCCGAGGCCGCGCGCACATCCTCGAGCACAATGGGCAAATCGTTGCGCGCCGCCTCGGCGATAATTGCGACCACCTCGGCGGTGTCGGCGGCCACGATCCGCATCTCGTCGATCAGCCACTGGCCGTCTTCCTCGAACAGCAGGTCGATATTCTCGGAGGTTTCGTAGATGGAATCCGACGCCTCCTCGAAGCTTTCGATCAGCGCTGAGGTTTCGGCGATCAGCGGACCGGCCTCCTCGAAGCGCTGCTGCGCCACGCCGCCCGCGTCCGTCAGTGCCGTCAGCGTGACCGACGCTTCCTCGGTCAGCACCAGCAATTCGCGCCTGAGATCGGCAATCGCCCCCTGCAACTCGATGCTGAGCGCGGGCAGGTCGTTCGACAGGAACCCCTGCGCGCTGTCGATGGTCCGGGTCGTCGCATCCAGCGTCCCCTGGCCGCGTTGCAACAGCGACTGACCGTCCTGGGCCAGTTCATTGATCGAGATCAGCGTCGTGTCGGCGGTTCCCAGCACCACCGACAGATCGTCAGACAGGGTCTCGAGCGTGGTATTGAACCGGTCGATCTGGGACGAAAAGTTCGAGATCTCGGACGTCACGGCCGAAAAGTCCTGCAGTACGGTGGAAAAGCTCTCGGAGGCTTCGGCCACATTCCCCAGGATCGCATCCACCCGGTCCCGGTTCTCGTCGCTCATCAGGGAGTTGAGGTCCTGCACCACTCCCAGCGCCTCTGCCAGCAGTTCCGGCGCGTCCTCGCTCAGCGATTGCAGCACCGACCGGCCCGCCGGAATGACCGGAACGTTGTCTTCCGACACGTAGACGAGCAGCGGCGCATCGGGGGTGCCGGCGCTGATTCCGACATAGGACACGCCGGTCACACCCTGGCTTTCGATGGTCGCTTCCGAATTTATCCGCACCGGCGTCTCGGCGTCGATCTCGAGCCGCACCTGCACCGTGCCATCGCGTTCCGGCGACAGGCCGATATTGACGACCTGCCCCACCGGGAAGCCCGCAAAGCGCACGTCCGACGCGTTCGACAACCCCGAGACAGAGCTGAATTTCACGTCATAATACGCATACCGATTGTCCAGCTCGACCCCGGCGAACCACAGGAAAAACCCCAGGATTCCGACGAACCCGGCCACGGTGAAGGCACCGATGATGATGAAGTTGGCGCGTGTTTCCATCCCGTCGCCCTACGCCTCGTCGTGGGCGGCAATCGCCGCCCGGGCGCGCGGCCCGTGGAAGTAGTCGTGCACCCAAGGATGATCCACCTGGCCCATCTCCTCAATCGTTCCGCTCACCAGAACGCGTTGTTCGGCCAGCACCGCGACCCGGTCGCAGACTGCATACAGCGTGTCGAGATCGTGGGTAACCAGAAACACCGTTAGACCCAGTGACCGGCTAAGTCCATGGATCAGCCGGTCAAATGCCGCCGCCCCGATCGGGTCGAGCCCGGCGGTCGGCTCGTCGAGGAAGACGATATCGGGATCGAGGGCCAACGCGCGGGCCAGACCGGCGCGCTTGCGCATGCCGCCCGACAACTCGGACGGGTACTTGTCGCCCGCCGACCAGGACAGCCCCACCATCGAGATCTTCAGATCGGCCAGCGCGCTGCGCGTCGCGGGATCGAGGTTTGGCACGTGTTTCAGCGGCACTTCCACGTTTTCGCGCACGGTCAGCGACGAGAACAGCGCGCCGTCCTGGAACATCACGCCCCACCGGTCGCTGACCTTGTCGAAGGCTTCATCGCCGCCCCGGGTCAGATCGACGCCCAGCACCTCGATCTCGCCCTTCTGGGGCACCTGCAGCCCGACGATGGTCTTGAGCAGCACCGACTTGCCCGTGCCCGAACCGCCGACGACGCCCAGAATCTCGCCGCGATAGACATCGAGATCGAGGTCGTGATGCACCACCTGCCGTCCGAACTGGTTGTGTATGCCGCGCAGGCGGATCACCACGTTGTCGTCGCCGTCGCGCCGCGCATCGGTCATAGCCCGATCTCCGCGAAGAAGACCGAAAAGACCGCATCCGCCACGATGACCGCGAAGATCGCCTGCACCACCGCGCTCGAGGTCTGCCGCCCGAGGCTTTCAGCGTTCGAGCCGACCTGCATGCCCGCGTTGCAGCCCACCACGCCGATGATGACCGCGAAGACCGGCGCTTTCACCAGACCGACGAAGACGTTGGAGACGTCCGTGCCCTCGATCAGCCGGGTCAGGAAGATCCCCGGCGAAATGTCGAGCACCAGATAGGACATGATGCCGCCGCCCAAGAGGCCCATCACGTTCGACACCAGCCCGAGGATCGGCAGCATCAGGATCAGCGCCAGGATGCGCGGCACGAACAGCGCCAGTGCCGGGTCGATGCCCAGCGTGCGCATCGCGTCGATCTCTTCGCGCATCTTCATCGACCCGATGGCGGCGGTGAAGGCCGACGCGGTGCGCCCGGCGACGATGATCGAGGTCAGCAGGATGCCCAGTTCGCGCAGGATCGAGATCGCGATCAGGTCGACGACGAAGACCTCTGCGCCGAATTGCCGCAACTGGGTCGCGCCCTGGAAGGCCAGCACAACCCCGATGAGAAACGACAGCAGGCTGACGATGGGCACCGCGCGCAGGCCCACGTCCTCGCAATGGGCGACCAGCGCGGTAAAGCGAAACTCGCTTGGACGCCGCAGGGTGAAGCCCAGCCGCGTCAGGAACATCCCCAGCATGTTCAGAAAGACGCCGCCCCGCTTGGCCGAACGAACCACCGCCTCGCCGACCAGTGCGACCCGGTCGACCAGCGACTTGGGTCCGCCATCGAGATCCGGATCGGGCACCGGCATGGCCTCGGCGACGCGGTCCAGCAGCGTGGCCAGATGGGGTGCGGCAGCGTCATAGCGCAGATCGTGCCCGGCCGCGCCGAGCCGCAGCCGCAGCCGGTCCAGCGCCCAGGCCCCGGCGGTATCGAGGTGCTGCAGGTCCTGCATCTCGACCACGACCGGCCGGTCGGCGGGAATCGCCGTCAGTTTCGATCCGTAGCGCGGCAACTGGCGCACGCTAAACGTCCCCGACAGCCGCAGGATATGCTGCTCGGGCGTGGTCTCGACAGCAAGGGTCAGGGCTTCGGTCATGGGTGCCGCCACTCTTGTCGTTTTTCCGCCCGACGCAAGGTCAGGCCCGCCAGAAGCGGACTGTGAACAGCACAAACACCGCCATCAATTCCAACCGCCCCATCAGCATCGCGAGGATCAGCAGCCATTTCGCCATATCGTTGAGCGGCGCGAAATTGCCCGTGGGCCCGATGATCGGCCCCAGCCCGGGCCCGATATTGGCCAGCGCCGTCGCGGCCCCCGACACCGAGGTGATGAAATCGAGCCCGGTCATCCCCAGCGCCACCGCAAAAAGCCCCAGCGTGACGATGAAGAACAGAAAGAACGTCATCACCGACGACAACACATCCTCGCCCAGCGGGCGCCCCTCGAAGCGCGGGGTGAAGATGCCGTGCGGCGCACGGATGCGGCGTAGCTGCGAGCGCACCGACACGAACATCAATTGCCAGCGAAACACCTTGATCGAACAGGCGGTCGAGCCCGCGCACCCCCCGATCAGGCCGATAAAGAAGAACAGCGCGACAAAGAACGGCCCCCAGAGCATGTAATCGACCGAGGCATAGCCGGTGCCCGTCATGATCGAGACGATGTTGAACAGCGCCTCGCGGGCGGCGCGGTCGGGCGCGTAGGGAAACAGGCTCGACAGCACGAAGACCGTCACCACCGATATCAACGCGATGATTATCAGGAACGCCCGGATCTGGCTGTCGCGCAGGATCGCGCCCTGGTTGCCGTTGAGAAACTGCACGTAGCGCACGAAGGGCAGCGCCGCGAGGATCATGAAGATCGACGCGACATATTCCGCCGGTCCGGTGAAGGTCGCGAAAGAGGCGTCGTAATTCGCAAAGCCCCCCGTGGCGACGGTGGTCAGCGCATGCACAGTGGCGTCGAACACATTCATGCCGGTGCCAAGGTAGGCCAGCGCGCAGGCCATGGTGATGGTGATATAGATCGACGAGATCGAGGACGCGATCTCGGCGGCGCGGGGCAGCACCTTTCCCATGGTGTCGAAGCCCTCCGAGCGGAAGATCTGCATGCCGCCGACGCGCAACTCGGGCAAGAACACCATCGCCACGACGATGATGCCGATCCCGCCCAGCCATTGCAGCAATCCGCGCCACAGCAGGATCCCCTTGGGCATGCCGTCGAGCCCGGCGAACACCGTCGACCCGGTGGTCGTCAGCCCGGACATCGCCTCGAAATAGGCATCGACCAGCCGCGCATCGGTCGCCCCCAGAACGAAGGGAATCGCGCCGAACAACGGCAACACGGCCCAGACCGCTGTGGTCATCAGGAAGGTCTGCTGCAGCGACAGCCGGTCCTTGACCGCGTTCTGCGTCGCCAGCGAAATCAGCCCGCCCGACAGCGTCGTGATGATCGCGCTCTCGGCGAAGACCGGCCACTGGCCGCGCCCCTCGGCAATATCGACAAGCATCGGCAAGACCATGGTCAGGCCGAGACACATCACAAGAAGGCCAATGACATAGGCCACGGGGCGCAGATCGAACATGAGGGCGAGCGTTGGACCGCGCCCGCGCCCAAGTCAAGCCACAGCACCGCCGCAGCGGGCTGCCGCCCCCCCTGCGCGCGCACCTCCGCCGCCGCGTCAGGCGATGCGACACGCGGCAAACGGCGCGGCCCGATCTTCACTGATCCGGAAAAATGCATGCGCAACGCATCCCCCCGCGCGGCAGAACGCTGTATCACGTCGCAATCCCCCCGCGCGGCGCCCGGGCACCCCGAACCCCCCGCCCGTTTCACCTTTCCGAAAAAACGCATGCCGAACCGATCCGGCAGCGCCGCGCCGGGGTGGCACGGGACGCCGCCACACCGGCCCGGCCCCCGCGCCGGGCCCTCGTTTCCCGCACCGCCATGACAAAAGGCCCCACCGGGTCGGTGAGGCCCCTGCCGCCGTCGACCCCGGCTCAGCCGGTGTGGAACAGCGTCGAGAACAGCTGCGGATCAAGGCTTTCCTGCGCAAAGAGATCGCCCTCGGTCAAGACCGACACCGCATCGTGGCTGTGCAGGCTTTCCTGGTGGCTGGCCAGCACGCGGTAATCGCCGATACGGGGCTCGTCCTGCAACCGCTGGGCAAACAGCCGCGCCGCGTCCTCGACGAAGATCGGGTTGGCGGCGTTCAACTCGGCGAAGGCCTGCTCGTCCTCGCGCTTGACCATCACCTGCGTTTCGGTCGGCACCGCCATGCGGCAGAGGTCGATGAGGTCCTCGAACCACAGCACGTCATCGCCCGCCAGTTCGACCGAGATGCGCGCGACCGACCGCTGCGAATGCGGCGTCGCCAGCACGCCGCGCTCGCGGCGGGCATGCTCGGACAGTTCCAGCGAACACGGACAGGTCGAGGAATAGACATAGTCGAGATGCATGATCTTGCGGCGCACGCCGTCGGTTTCGACCAGTTCCAGCGCAATATCGTAATACTGGAACCCCGACAGGCCGGACCGCAGGCTGGGAACCTTGACCGGAAAGCGCAGGCGCATGTTGATGCGCGCGTCAAAGCTTTCGAGGTCGGACTTGTAGTCATCCAGCGCGGCCTCGATCACCCCGAAGGAAAATGTCTTTTCGGCATGCTTGTAGAAGGACCGCATGATGCGGGACATGTTGATGCCCTTCTTGTCCGCATCGAGGCTGACCGTGCCGGTGACGCTGGTCTCGAGGGTGAGATCGCCGTTGTCGCGGGTGTGGTAGCTGATCGGCAGCCGGAAATTCGAAATCCCCACGTGCTGGATCGGCCGGTGCGCGCCCCGGATCAGCGAGGACGGTCCGTTCTGCAGATCGGGCAGCGTGTCCTTGTAGGCGGTATCGACACCGAACGTGGTGTCGTAGTCCCGCGCAAGCGCCGGATAGGCGCTGCCCCCTGCCAGCAGCGTCTGCACCGCGGGATCCAGCGCTTCGATCTCGTCCTCGTGGGCACGATCGGCCCAGTCCCGCAACAGGCTCAGGGCCGCTGCCGCTTCCGCGCGGCTGGGCTTGCGATCAAATTCAGGGTCATAGACGTTCATGTCAGTCTCTCCGCATCCTTGTGGATAGAGATAGGGTGCGCCGCTCCGCTTTCCCATGTCACAGGGTATTACGAAACCACGGCCAAGACAGATCAAATGTTTCCGCCCATGAAATCTTGGGCGCGCGGCGCGTGCTCACATGGCCGTGAGCGCGCGCTCGATATCGTCGATCAGATCGCCGGGATCCTCCAGCCCGACCGACAGCCGGATCAGACCGTCCGAAATGCCGAGCTGCGCCTTGATCTCGTCGCTCAGACGCTGGTGAGTGGTGGTGGCGGGATGGGTCGCGATGGTCTTGGCATCGCCGAGGTTGTTGGAGATCAGGATGATGTCGAGCGCATTCATGAAGCGAAACGCGGCCGACTTGCCGCCCTTGATCTCGAAGGCGATCATCGTGCCCCCGGCCCCCATCTGCCGCGCCGCAAGCGCGTGCTGGGGATGACTGTCGAGCCCCGGATACAACACGCGGGACAGATGTGCGTTGCCCGAAAGCGCGGTCGCGATCTCGGTCGCACTCGCGGTCTGGGCGCGCACCCGCAGGTCGATCGTCTCGAGCCCCTTGAGCAGCACCCAGGCGGTGAACGGGCTCATCGAGCCGCCGGTGTGCTTCATGTAGGGCTCGACCACCTTGCGGATATACGCCTTCGTGCCCAGAATCACGCCACCCAGCGTGCGCCCCTGCCCGTCCACATGCTTGGTCGCGGAATAGATCACCACATCCGCGCCCTGCGCCACCGCATCGGAATAGACCGGCGTCGAGAACACGTTGTCGACGACGACAGCTGCCCCCTTGGCATGGGCGATGGCGGCGACGGCTTCGATATCGACCAGCTCCAGCGTCGGGTTCGACATCGATTCGAAGAACACCGCCCTGGTGTCGTCGCGCACCGCGTCGCGCCACTGGTCCAGATCCGCCCCGTCGACCAACGTCACCTCGACCCCGAAGCGCGGCAGGATATCCTCGACGATATAGAGGCAGGACCCGAACAGCGCCCGCGCCGAGACGATGTGATCGCCCGCCTTCAGCATCGCCATCAGCGCGCCGTTCACCGCCGCCATGCCCGACGCGGTGGCAAACCCGTCCTCGGTGCCTTCAAGCAGCGCGATGCGCTCCTCGAACATGCGCACCGTCGGATTGCCGTAGCGGGCATAGATAAACTCGTCCTCGCCCGCGTCGATGAAGCGTTCTTCGGCGGCTTCGGCGGAGGGATAGACGAACCCCTGCGTCAGGAAGATCGCCTCGCTCAACTCGCCATACTGGCTGCGGCGCGTGCCGCCGTGAACAAGGTTGGTGCGTGTCTTGCGTGTGGACATCTCTCAAGCTCCGTCTCCGGTCCGTTTCGGACCACAAAAAACCCCCGTCGCGGTCAGGCGAAGGGGGCTCCTCGGAAGGGCACTCTCTGCTGACCTCTTTAGCGGCATGTTTAGCGTGGCCCGCAATCCGGTAAACAAATCGCCACGTGAGACGGTTAACTTGTAACCTAAATGGGGTCAAGCTACGCTCGCGCAGTATGATTGATGCCGCCGACCTCGACCGTTAAGCCTCACAGTAAGTCATATAAAGGTAATTAGATGGATGATACTATAGACAGCGTTCTCAAGAGGATCCACGAGTCAAACGAGGTTCCATACATTATTCCAAGAATTGTAATTGGTGCAGTTGCAGCGCTCATTATAGTCACAAATACCACAGAAAGTTTTAATCCGGCGAATATTGACTTTCAGCTTGGGCTCCTTTCCTTAATTGTTTTTACCGTAATATCTTGGTTCATCGGATATATAATTGATGCGATTTCGATTGCTTGGCTGAATTACCTATCGCCGCTCGATGGCGATATGACAATGGTATATTTCAAGTCTCTAGAGGGTTACCGTTACTTGTTAATTTCCAGTGCCGGATTTGGAGCCCTATTTATTCTCTTAATCGAGATGTTTACATATTTTACCCTACCTGCAATCGAACCGAATACATCTTTCGGTTTTGGGTTTTTTCTCTGGTGCTTTCTGGCAACTGTCACGCTTGTGACCAGCATCCTGTACCAAACCATCCGCTTTCGACGCTTCCGGGCAAGCATGGACAGAATCCTGGGACATGACGATCAATCCAAAGAGCTCAGAAAAAAGCAAATGGAAATATCCGACCTTCAAAATAGAATTAAAGAAATTGAGGAAAAATTGAACAGCCGCATCAGCAAAAGGGACATCGAAGCTAGCTTACTCTCAGCGCTACGCAACGCAAAGGAAGACGGGATTATCCGATAGTAAAAACCCTCAGAACGGCACGTCGTCGGCGGCGCAGATGAAGCGCGAGACGACCTTCTTGGTGCCCGCCTTGTCGAACGCCACTTCCAGCTTGTCGCCTTCGATCCCGGTGATCGCGCCGTAGCCGAATTTCTGGTGAAAGACCCGTTCGCCCATCACGTAGGACGACACCGCGTCGAGGTCGATCACCTGGTTGCGGCTTTCTCTGGGCTGGCTCAGCGGACGCTGCTGCGACCGTTCCTGAAGCCTGCGCCACCCGGGCGAGTTGTAGACATCGGCACGGCTGGCGCGGTCGTGCAGGTCGCTCTGGGCGCTGGCCATGATCTCGGGCGATGCCTGGGCCGCCATGCCCGCCGCCCCGTAGCCGCCGCCGTAAAGACCCGGCGGCGTCAGCACCTCGACATGCGCCTCGGGCAGCTCGTCGATGAAGCGCGACGGCATCTGACTTTGCCATTGTCCGAACACCCGGCGATTGCCCGCGAACGAAATCGTGCAGACTTCTTCGGCGCGGGTGATCCCGACATAGGCCAGGCGGCGCTCTTCCTCGAGCCCCTTGAGCCCCTGTTCGTCCATCGACCGCTGCGACGGGAACAGCCCGTCTTCCCAGCCCGGCAGGAACACCGCCGGAAACTCCAGCCCCTTGGCCGCGTGCAGCGTCATGATCGAGATCTTCGCGCCGCCATCGTCGCTTTCGTTGTCCATCACCAGGCTGACATGCTCGAGAAACCCCTGCAGGTTCTCGAAATTCTCCAGCGCCTTCACCAGTTCCTTGAGATTCTCGAGCCGCCCCGGCGCTTCCGGCGTCTTTTCGTTCTGCCACATGCCGGTATAGCCGGATTCGTCGAGGATGATCTCGGCCAGTTCCATGTGACTCAGATCGGCATCTCCCGCCATCCGGCCCCAGCGCGCCACATCCTCGACCAGCACCTTCAGCGCGGCCCCGCCCTTGCCCTTGACAGCACCGTCCTCGACCGCGATGCGCGCGCCGGTCAGCAGCGTCACGCCATTGGCCCGCGCGATCTGCTGGATGGTCTGCCGGGCCTTGTCGCCCAGACCGCGCTTGGGCGTGTTGACGATCCGCTCGAAGGCCAGATCGTCCTCGGCCGACACCACAAGCCGGAAATAGGCCATCGCATCGCGAATCTCGAGACGTTCGTAGAAACGCGGGCCGCCGATGACGCGGTAGGGCAGACCGATGGTCAGGAACCGATCCTCGAACGCGCGCATCTGGTGGCTGGCGCGCACCAGGATCGCCATCTCGTCGAGCGTGTAGGCGCGCATCCCGCGGGTGCCGCGCTGCATCGCCTCGACCTCGTCACCGACCCAGCGCGCCTCTTCGTCGCCGTCCCAATGACCGATCAGACGCAGCTTTTCGCCGTCCTCGGCCTCGGTCCACAACTCCTTGCCAAGGCGCCCCTTGTTGCCCGAGATCACGCCCGAGGCCGCAGCCAGGATATGCGGCGTCGAGCGGTAATTCTGCTCAAGCCGGACCACATGCGCGCCGGGGAAATCCTTTTCGAAACGCAGGATGTTGCCCACTTCCGCGCCGCGCCAGCCATAGATCGATTGGTCGTCATCGCCGACGCAGCAGATGTTGCGGTGCCCGCCCGCCAGAAGCCGCAGCCACAGGTACTGGGCGACGTTGGTGTCCTGGTACTCGTCCACGAGGATGTAGCAGAACCAGCGCTGGTACTGCGCCAGCACATCGGCATGGGTCTGGAAGATGGTGACCACGTGCAACAGCAAATCGCCGAAATCGACGGCATTCAACTCTTTGAGCCGCGCCTGGTATTCGCCGTAAAGCGCGGGCCCTTCATGGTTGAACGCGCCCGCATCGGCGGCGGGCACCTGGCCCGGGCCCAGCGCGCGGTTCTTCCAGCCATCGATGATCCCGGCCAGTTGCCGCGCAGGCCAGCGTTTCTCGTCGATGCCGCGCGCCACGATCAGCTGCTTCATCAGCCGCACCTGATCGTCGGTATCGAGAATGGTGAAGTTCGACTTCAGCCCCACAAGCTCCGCATGCCGCCGCAACAGCTTGACGCAGATCGAATGGAAGGTGCCAAGCCATGGCATCCCCTCGATCGCTTGGCCAAGCATGGATCCCACGCGGGTCTTCATCTCGCGCGCGGCCTTGTTGGTGAAGGTCACGGCGAGGATCTCGTTCGGGCGCGCCCGGCCCTGGTTCATCAGGTGTACGATTCGCGCGGTCAGGGCGCGGGTCTTGCCGGTGCCGGCCCCCGCCAGCATCAGCACCGGACCGTCCAGAGTTTCCACCGCCGCACGCTGCGCCGGGTTCAACCCGTCGAGGTAAGGCGCACCCCGCGCCTGCATCGCGCGCGATGCGAGACCCGGCGCTGCCGCCGCCTCGAACGCATCCATGTCATCGAAACCGCTCATGCAGGGCAAGATAGCGCCGATGCCACCCGAGATAAAGCCGCGTTCTTAAAATGTTCCCCAGCTTTCCACTGCATCTCTTCCTCACGATCGGACCTGAAATACACCGGGAGCGGGAGGGCAGCGCCCTCGCCCCGCCCGGTGATCGG